>NZ_JAPEOX010000002.1:610936-1221873 GCF_026340675.1 Streptomyces sp. NBC_01264 | reverse complement strand
CTAACGCAGTAGTCCGGAGCGGCGGAGTGCGTTTGTCTTCCCGCCCGCAGGATCCGTACACTAGCCCTTTTGGGGACTTCCGCATCCGGCGGACGCGGACGACTGATCAAGGAACGCAGCGGGTATGACGGTGACCGAAGACAGCCAGGAGCAGGGCCACGCCTTCGGGCCGGGCATCGACCCCGACCGCCTGGCCCTCTGCCTCAGCGTGCTCGACGAGCTCGACAAGATCGACGTCGACCACCCGGACGCGATCACCGTGCGCCGCGCCACCGCCGGTATCTACCGGACGGTCAAGCAGCGCCGCCGCCAGGACCGGCGCGCCGCCAAGACCGCCAACGACAGGGCCGTCACCGAGGCGACCGCGACCGGCTCCGCCGAGCGCATCGACGACGAGACCGAGGGCCTGCTGCCCTCCTCGGTCACGGAGACCGGCCGGATCGCCGGGATCCTCGAGCGCCCGCGCTCCTGCTACGTCTGCAAGGCGAGGTACGTCGAGGTCGACTACTTCTACCACCAGCTCTGCCCGAGCTGCGCCGTCGAGAACCGGACCAGGCGGGAAGCCCGCGCCGACCTCACCGGCAAGCGCGCGCTGCTCACCGGCGGCCGGGCCAAGATCGGCATGTACATCGCGCTGCGGCTGCTGCGCGACGGCGCCCACACCACGATCACCACCCGCTTCCCCAAGGACGCCATCCGCCGCTTCAAGGCGATGGACGACTCCGCGGACTGGATGCACCGGCTGGAGGTCGTCGGCATCGACCTGCGCGACCCGGCCCAGTCCGTGGCCCTCGCCGACCAGGTGGCCGCGGCCGGTCCGCTCGACATCCTGATCAACAACGCGACCCAGACCGTGCGCCGCCTGCCCAGCGCCTACGCGGCGCTGGTCGAGGGGGAGAGCGCCCCGCTCCCGGCCGGCGAGCTCCCCGCCCACCACGTCATCGGTGCCTTCAACTCCGGCGCGGTCGACGGCCTGGCGGCGCTGCCCATCGGCGTGAGCGGGCTCGAGGCGCAGAAGGTCGCCGACCTCGCACTGGTCGCGGGCAACGCCAGCCTGGAGCGGCACCTCGCCGGCACCGCCATCGACGCGGGCGGCCTGTTGCCCGACGTCGTCGAGAGCAACACGTGGGTGCAGA
Source organism: Streptomyces sp. NBC_01264 (assembly GCF_026340675.1). Classification (NCBI taxonomy): domain Bacteria; kingdom Bacillati; phylum Actinomycetota; class Actinomycetes; order Kitasatosporales; family Streptomycetaceae; genus Streptomyces; species Streptomyces sp. NBC_01264. The sequence continues at coordinate 1,220,737 of NZ_JAPEOX010000002.1, read as the reverse complement.
CCATCGACCAGATCTCCCCGGTGGAGCTGCTCGAGACCCAGCTGTGCAACTACACGTCGCCGTTCATCCTGATCAGCGCGCTCCGGCCGGCCATGGCCGAGGCCGCGCGCAAGGCGGCCGGCGGGCGGGCGTACGTGGTGAACGTCTCGGCGATGGAGGGTGTCTTCAGCCGCGGCTACAAGGGCGCCGGACACCCGAACACCAACGCCGCCAAGGCCGCGATGAACATGGTGACGCGGACCAGCGGCCAGGAGATGTTCCAGACCGACCGGATCCTGATGACCTCGGTCGACACCGGCTGGATCACGGACGAGCGCCCGCACTTCGACAAGCTGCGGCTCGCCGAGGAGGGCTTCCACGCCCCCCTCGACCTGGTCGACGGCGCGGCCCGGGTCTACGACCCGATCGTCCGCGGCGAGCTCGGCGAGGACCTGTACGGGGTCTTCCTCAAGGACTACGCGCCCGCCAACTGGTAGACCGCAGGGCCCCGGGTCGCCCGCCCCGGGCCACCAACCTCGGCTCATATGAGCGCCCCCGGTTGCTCTCCTTGCGAGAGGGGCCGGGGGCGTTCCCCGTTCAGGCGGTGCGGCCGTAGGCCCCCGCCGCGACCAGTTCCAGCACCGGGCGCCAGTCCTCCAGCACGCCCGCGTCCAGCCCCGTGGAGCGGCCCGCCTCCGCCGCGTGGCCGAGGGACTCCGCGTCGGGGTCGGGCCCGGGAGCCGGTGCCCCCGGTCCGTGGAGCCGTACGAGCCGGGCCACCCGCTCGCCCAGCAAGGGGCGGATCGCCTCCGCGGGGTGATCGATCAACAGCCCCGCGACCTGCAGTTCCTTGTCGGAGGGGTGCGACCGGCGCAGCAGCGCGGCGACGCGCAGCCCATGGCCGTCGCCGTGCCCGCTCCGCAGCAGGTCCATCAGTTCCCCGACGCTTCCGACGACCACCGGCACCTCGGACTTCGCCACTGTCGTTCCTTCCGTCGCCCGACCGCGTATCACCCGTATGGCGCCGTCGAGCAGATCAGCCGTACGCGACGCGCCGACGTGCGAGGTGATGAACTCGTGGCGAAAACAAGCTGTCCGGAGCGGATTTTACTATGCTATCGAGCAGGGGTGCGCTCATATGTGTACTCTGATCGCCAAGAGAGCCCCACACGGGCCCTCGCTCCACCAAGGCGCCACCGCGTCCGGAAACCTTCTCTTCCCGCACCGGCGCGCGGTTCGCCCGCCGGGTTACGCGACACATAGGAGTGCGCGGTGACACCAGAACTGACGACGACGGAACAGGCTCCCAGGGAACGGACGGGGACGCGGAACAGCAAGCGCCCCGAGACCCTCGGCAACCTGGAGGTCTGGGCCCGGTCCGCTCCGATCCGGCTCGCCGGCTACGAGGACGACCTCGCGGAGCCGCACATCCTGCCCGGCATCGACTAGACGCGTAGGCGCGGTCCGCCCGTCGCCCCGGTGTACGGCCCCGGGACGGCGGGCGGCGGCTTTTCCCGACGGCGTTCCATGCGCGACGGCGCCCGGAAGTTCCCGCTGCCGGTACGCCGTGGGCGTCATCGCTGTGGGCGATCAAGGGTTCCGCGCACCCCGGGGCGCGGGCAGGCTGACCCGCATGAAGCTACTGATGCTGGGTGGGACCGAGTTCGTCGGGCGCGCGATCACCGAAGACGCCCTGAGCCGCGGATGGGACGTCACCGTCTTCCACCGCGGGCACCACGCGCCCCCGCCGGGCACCACGGCCCTGCACGGGGACCGCACCGCCCCCGGAGGCCTGGACGCCCTCACCGAAGGGCACTGGGACCTCGTCGTCGACACCTGGGGCGGCGCCCCCACGGCCGTGCGCGACAGCGCCCGCCTGCTGGCCGACCGGGTCGGACGGTACGTGTACATATCCAGCCGCTCGGTGCACACCTACCCCGCCGCGGCGGGGCTGAAGGAGGACGGCCCGCTCGTCGACGGCTCGCCCGACGCGGACTCCGTCGCCTACGCCGAGGACAAGCGCGGCGCCGAGATCGCGGCCGTGGACGCCTTCGGCGACCGTGCCCTGCTGGTCCGCGCCGGGCTCATCCTCGGCCCGTACGAGAACGTCGGCCGGCTGCCCTGGTGGCTGAACCGCACGGCACGCGGCGGCCCGCTGCCCGCCCCAGGGCCGCGTGACCTCCCGCTCCAGTACGTGGACGTGCGCGACCTCGCGCAGTGGACCCTCGACGCCGCCGAGGCCGGGCACGGCGGCCCCTACAACCTGGTATCCCCGACCGGCCACGCCACGATGGGCAGCTTCCTGGAAGCGTGCGCGAAGGTGACCGGAGGCGCCGCCGAGCTCCGCTGGACCGATCCGGCCCGGATCGAGGAGGTGGGCGTAAAGGCCTGGACGGAACTGCCGGCCTGGATGCCCGAGGGCGAGATGCACGACCACATGTACGGCGCGGACGTCACGAAGGCGCTCGCGGCGGGCCTGAAGTGCCGCCCGGTCGAGGAGACCGTGGCCGACACCTGGACCTGGCTCCAGGAGCTGGGCGGAGCCGCCCCGCAGCGCCCCGACCGGCCCTCGCCGGGCATGAGCGCGGAACAGGAGGCGGCCCTCCTGGGACTCTGACCGGCCCACACCCCGGACGAGCCGGCCGCTCGGGCAACGGGTGCTTCTCCTCGGCCTGTTGTCCCGGCGCCCCGGCGCGATCCGGCCGGTCCGGCAAGAATTCGCCCGGGTCCGGTCCGCCTGTGCCCGCTCCATCGGCGTCCGCCCCGTCCGCGTCCGCAGCGTCCCCGGACGACCCGCCGCCACCCACCGCGTCGCGGTTGGAGGCCAAGGTCTGGAGCGTCCGCTCCTAGCGGACGCGACCGACGGCGTCCTCCAGCCGTGTCGGTGGCAGGTATTCCCGTACGAAGGTGCGGTGCCACCACGCGCCCGTCTCGCGCAGCTCCCGCCACGTCGTGAACCGGTAGCGGTACAGCCGTGCGCGGACGTAGTGGGGCGGCGCGTCCGGGAAGGGATTGTGGCGGAGCAGTTTCAGGGTGTCCCGGTCGCCCGCCAGGAGGCGCTCCACGAACGGGCCGAACCAGTCGCGGGCGTAGCCGGGGGAGAGCGCCGCGAACCACATGAGCCAGTCGAGGCGCAGGTGGTACGGGGCGAACTGGCGCGGGATCCGGCGCACGTCACCCGGCTTGCCCCGGAAGCCGTACTCCCGCCACGCGCCGTCCTCCCGGGGCCGCAGGTCCGCGGTGCCCTCGACCACCACCTCCTCGCGGATCCGGCCCACCGTGCCGAACGCCCCGTAGGTGTTCACCAGATGGAGGGGGTCGAAGGACCGGTTCATGACCTGGCCGCGCGAGATCATGTTGGCCACCGGATGCCGGCTCAGCACGAGCACCAGCGCGGTCACCCCGCACACCAGCACCACGTACCAGAGCGGCCCCTGCCGGGAGGCGGCCGGCGGCGGGTCGCCCGCCAGTGCGCTGAAGTCGAAGGCCGGCAGGGCCGCCGTGATCGTGATCCAGTTCAGCCAGGCGAAGTTCCCCGACACCACCAGCCACAGCTGGGTCGCCACGATGACCGCGGCGGCGTACGAGGCCACCGGCTGCGGAGTGAACAGCAGGACGGGCACGACCAGTTGGGTCACGTGGTTGGCGGCGCACTCCACCCGGTGCAGCGGCTTCGGCAGATGGTGGAAGAACCAGCTCAGCGGGCCGGGCATCGGCTGCGTCTCGTGATGGAAGTACAGGCAGGTGAGCCGGCGCCAGCAGGGGTCGCCGCGCATCTTGATGAGCCCCGCGCCGAACTCCACCCGGAAGACCACCCAGCGCAGCAGCCACAGCACCAGCACCGGCGGCCCCGCCCGCGCGTTGCCGAGGAACACGGCCAGGAAGCCGACCTCCAGCAGCAGCGACTCCCAGCCGAAGGAGTACCAGGTCTGCCCCACGTTCACGATCGACAGGTACAGCAGCCACAGCAGCGCCCACATCGCCATGGCCGCGCCCAGGGGCACCGCGTCCCCCGCCCCCGCGGCCAGCGCCGCCGCCAGGGCCGCGCCGGTCCAGGCGCAGGCGGCGAAGAACCGGTCGGAGTAGTGCAGGTGGAACAGGCTCGGGGCGCGGCGGAAGGGCACGTACCGCAGGTGGTGCGGCACGGGCAGCATGCCGTGCGCCCCGATCAGTGCCCGGAACTGCAGGGCGGCCCCGGCGAAGGCGACGAGGTAGACACCGGCCAGGGCCCGCTGGAAGATCAGCCGTCCCAGCCAGTATCCGGGCGCCGTGAACCAGTCCATCGCCTCCAGTATCCGGCCGGCCGGTCACCGGTCGCCAGCTGCCGGACGTACCGGCCGAGACGGCGGGCGTAGGCCTGCTGGAGGAAGGGGACGACCGGGCCCGCCAGGCGGGTGTACCAGCTCGCCGGGCGGCTGAAGGCGTTCACCTCGAACCACACCGAGCCGTCGGCCTCCATGTCCACCACGAAGGACTCCTCGCCGCACTCGGGATGCCCGCTCAGCGTCCCGTACGCGAAACCGGTCCGCCGGGGCTCGTACGCGGTCCAGATCACCTCGCACGGGGCGTCGATCCGCACCGGGCCGATCCCGATCCCGACCACGACCCGGTCACCGGGCCGGACGGGGAACGCTCCGGCCGCGACGAGCATGCCCGAGGCGCGGTGTGCGCGGAAGGTGGTGACGGCGGCCCCGGCGGCGTCCAGCGCTGCCTGCCCGTGTCCGACCCGGGTGCGGTGGTGGGTGAAGTGGTACCCGGCGGGCAGTGGCCGCCGGGCCGTGGCGCCCCGCTCGGGGTAGTTGAAGGTGCTGCGGGCTTCGCTGATGAGGCGGGTCACGCCGGGATCTCCGTTCGGTCGGGCAGGGCGGCGGGCGCGGATGCGGGTGTAGGTGCGGGTGCAGGCGTGGGTGAGGGTGCGGGTGCGGGCCGAGCGGCCGATGTGGTCAGGCGGCGCCAGGCCAGCAGCGAGCACAGGCCGAAGCCGAGGGCGTTGCCGAGGCCGTGGGTCGCGGCCATCCAGGTCAGGGTGGGGTGCACGATCCCGGTGGCCTCGCCGAGGGCCCACCACAGGGCGAGCAGCATGGTGGCCACCAGAACGACCGCCGAGCACGCGAGCAGCGCGCCGGTGATCCGGTCCCGACCGCGGGCCCCGGGACGGACGTCCCGCCAGGTCAGCAGGGCCACCGCCCACATGCCGCCGGTCAGCGTCACCGCGCCCACCAGCTCGGCCCAGTCGTCGATGAAGTAGCCGAGGAGCACGAGCCCGGTCCCGGCCGGGACGCTGTACGCCGCCCAGCGCGCGAGGGCTCCGGCGGCGGAGGCCCGGCACACCAGGCCGGCGACCAGGGCCGCGGTGAAACCGGCGAAGTGGAAGTGCGGCACGGTCAGGGCCAGGATGTCGAGGTCGAAGCCGAAGAGCCGGTGTCCGGCGCGTTCGGCGACCAGGGCGGTCCCGGCGACCGAGGGCGCCACCAGCGCGGTGAGCACGGCCACTTCGGCGGGTCCGGGCCCGGGTCCGGGGCCAGGCCCGAGTCCGGGTCCAGGTCCCGGACCGGTGCCCCGTCCGGGCGTGGCCGCCCGTACCGCCCAACCCGGACCCCGTACAGCCGGGACCAAGGCCCGTACCGCCGGCACCGGGGCCCGCACCGCCAGGGCCAGGGTCGCCGCCGCGTAGAGCGCGGCGAGTGCCGTGGCCGGGGCTCCCCGGGGCAGCCACAGGCAGACCGCTCCGGGGGCCGCGAACAGCGGCCAGAGCCGGGCCGTCCGCCCGAACCGGACCGGATCGATCAGGCGCAGACCCGCCGGGACGACGTAGAGCATGCCCAGCGCGACGATCAGATTCACCAGCACGGTCACCGCGGATCCCCCTCCTCGGAACGAACGCGTTGAACGCGTTCAACTCACGGTCGTGAGCCTAGGCGCTCTCTTGAACATGTTCAAGAGAGCGTCGGATCCGTGATCTCCGGTTGCGGCCACCCCGTACATACGGCAGACAAGAGGGAGCAACCGGGGCGAAAAGGGAGATGTAACGTGTACGCACCGACACCTCGTCAGGCGCCGCGTCGTCACGCACCGGCCCTTGCGGCCCTCTTCACCGTCCTCGGACTCCTCGCCGCGGCCTGCGGTGCCTCCGCCGACGAGGGACGGACCAAGGGCCCCGCCGCCGAGAGCCAGGACGTCCACCTCCAACCCGTGGCCTCGGCCGGCCCGGACCCCTTCACCACCTCCTCCGCCACCGGCGAATCGGCCCCCGTCCAGCCCCCGCTGCCCAACGCGACCGGCCAGGGTATCCGTACCGTCAACGCGGCCACCCCCGGCCTGTACGGCGGAACCCAGCGCCTCGGCAGCTGCGACGTGGAGGCGCAGGTCGAGTCCCTGACCTCCGACGACGCCAAGGCCCGCGCCTTCGCCGAGGCCTCCCAGGTGGAGCAGGGGCAGATCCCCGACTTCCTGCGCGGCCTCACCCCGGTCGTGCTGCGCGCCGACACCCGGATGACCAACCACGGCTTCGTCGGCGGGAAGCCCAACGCCTTCCAGTCCGTCCTCCAGGCCGGCACCGCCGTCCTCGTGGACGCTCACGGAATGCCCCGCGTCCGCTGCGCCTGCGGGAACCCGCTGCTCGCCCCGCGCGCCGCCAAGGGCGCACCGGTGCTCAAGGGGGAGCCCTGGGGCGGCTACCAGCCCGCCCAGGTCGTGGTCATCGAGCCGACCATGCAGGTGATCAACAACCTGGTCATCGTCAACGTCGCCGACAACACCTGGATCGAGCGCACCATCGGTGACGACGGAGCCCAGGACCGCACCCCCAAGACGCCGCCCCCGTACGATCCGGCGGACGGGATCCCCGGCGGGCCCGCGACCCCGCCCGGCACCTCTCCGGAACCGTGCCGGACCCCGGAGAGCAACAGCCTGGCCCGCACCGAGCCGCCGCCCACCGGCCCGCCGAGCCCCGGCGCCAGCCCCGCCCCGAGCCTGCCCGACTGCCCGCCGAGCTCCCCGCAGACGGCACCCAGCGCCCCCGGCGACCCGGCCGGCCCGAACACCCCGACGGCGCCCGACCAGCCCTCGTCCGGCGTGCCCACGGGCCCGCCGCCCGCCACCGACATCCCCTCCGACCTGCCCGGGCAGCTCCCCAGCGACCCCGGGACGCTGGTGGGCCCCGACGGGGCGCCGCTGCCGAGCGAGGAGTACGCCGATCCGTACGCGGACCCGTACGCGGACCCGTACGCCGACCCCTACTCCGTCCCCGAGCAGCAGCCCTCGGCCCCGTACGACGGCCAGTACCTGGAGAGCGCCTGACCGGCCCGTGTGTCATGGTGGACCGGTGCCGACCGCCGTATCGCTGCCGGAGGACTGGCCCGCACATCCGGACCGGTCGCTCTCGCTGAACCGCATGGGCAGTTTCGACTGGGACCTGGTCACCGGTCTCATGCACATGGACTCGGCCGCCCTGGAGGTCTTCGACACCACGGCCGAGGAGTACGACGGCAGGCCGGGTTCCCTCTCGCCGCGCGTCCCGCCCGCCGAGGGCGCCCGGCTCGACGCACTGGTCTCCTCCGCCCTCAAGAGCGGGGTGGACAGCTACGGCGCCTACTTCCGCATCCGCTGCCACGACGGCACCCTGCGCTGGACGCACACCCAGGGCCGGGTCATGCGCGGCCCGGAAGGCCGCCCGTACCGGATCATCGGCATCGTCCGCGACGCCACCGAGGAGCTCAGCCACTCGGCGGAACGCCTCGGGCTGGACGAGGAGCGGCGCCGCCAGACGTCCGTGGTCGAGTCCACCACCGCCGCGCTCGCGCACGCCCGTACCGTCCAGGACGTCATCGACGTGCTCGGCGACGCACACGGCATGGAGCGGCTCGGGTCCATGGGCATGGTGATGGGACTGGTCGAGGCGGGCCGGATCCACCTCGTCGCCGAGGGTCCGGCGGGCAGCTTCGTCCCCGGCACCCGCTACACCCGCATCGACGAGCAGTACCCGATGAGCGAGGTGGTCCGCTCGCTCCAGCCCCGCTTCCTGGACTCCGCGGCCGAGTTCGCCGCCGGGTATCCCGGGCTCTGGGCCAAGATCTCCTCCATGCACATCTCGGCGGCCGCCTACCTGCCGCTGATCGCCCAGGCCCGCCCGATCGGCGCGATCGGCCTGCTCTACCAGGACAAGGACGGTTTCACCCCGGACGAGCGCAACCTCCTCGTCGCGCTCGGCAGCAGCATCGCGCAGAGCCTCCAGCGGGCGATGCTGCTGGAGCAGGAGCACGATCTGGCGGAGGGGCTCCAGCAGGCGATGCTGCCGCGCCGGATCCCCTCGGTGCCGGGCGCCGAGATCGCCGTACGGTACCGCTCGGCCAAGATGGGCCAGGACATCGGCGGCGACTGGTACGACGTCATCCCGCTGCCCGGCGGCCGGGTCGGCGCGGTCATCGGCGACGTCCAGGGCCACGACACCCACGCCGCGGCGGTCATGGGCCAGCTGCGGATCGTGCTGCGCGCCTACGCCGCCGAAGGGCACTCGCCCGCCACCGTCATGGCCCGGGCCTCCGTCTTCCTGCACGAGCTGGACACCGACCGCTTCGCCACCTGCACGTACGCCGAGGCCGACCTCTCGACCGGGGTGCTGCAACTGGTCCGGGCGGGCCACATCGACCCCCTGCTGCGCACCCGTGACGGGGGTTGCGAGCGCCTCGCCCTGGAGGGCGGGATGCCGCTGGGGCTGTCGGCGGAGTTCGGGCTGCTGGAGTATCCGGTGACCACGGTCGAACTGGGACCCGGGGAAACGCTTCTGCTGTGCACGGACGGCCTGGTCGAAGAGCCCGGGGCCGACCTCGACGACGGCATCCGGCTCCTCGCCTCCCTCGTGCGCGCCGGACCGGCGGACCTGGCCCTGCTCGCCGACCGGCTGTGTGAGGTCGTGGACGACCGGGGCGGCGACGACGACATGGCGCTGCTGCTGCTCCGCCGCGACGCCGAGGAGATCCAGCAGGCCGGCCGCCGCCTCCAGCAGCACGTGGCCCCCGGCGACCCGGAAGCCCTCGTATCGGCCCGCCACATGATCGGCGCGGCGGTGCGGGCGTGGGGAGCGCGGGACCGGGCGGACGAGATCGAGCTGATCGCCGACGAGCTCATCGTCAATGCCCTCATGCACACGGACGGCCCCGCCATCGTGACCCTGCGGGTCCTGGCCGGCCCCGAACGCCGGCTCCGCGTGGAGGTCGAGGACCGTTCCAGCGCCCTGCCGCGCCGCCGGGAGGCGGGCGACTCCGGGGTCTCCGGACGCGGCCTGATGCTGGTGGACCGGCTGGCCGACGTCTGGGGCGTGGAATCGCGGGGGAGCGGCAAATGCGTGTGGTGCGAGTTCGCCATGCCGTGAGCCCGCACCGTGCCCCGGAGCGTGACCCGCACCGGGCGTGACCCGCACCGGGCGTGACCCGCACCGGGCCGGGAACCGCACCGGGCCGGATCCGTGACGCGAGCCGGGCCGGGAACCGGGAACCGCACCGGGCCGGGAACCGTGCCGCGAGCCGGGCCGGGAACCGTGACGAACCGGGCCAGGAACGGCCTCCCGGCGCACCGGCCGGGTCCTCCGGCGCACCGGCCGGGCCGAAAGTCCGTTGCGGGGCCGCCGGGGACGCGTCGATGATCGGTGGCGATGACTGACACCCTGGACGAGGTCCGCACCCTGCTGAAATCCGGCGATCTGCCCGGCGCCGTACGGTCGCTGCGCCCGCGCGCCGAGACCCTCCCCCTCACCGCACTCGCACGGGCGGTCAGGGCGCTGGCCGATGCGGCCGGTTTCAAGGACCTGGCCAAGGCGGCCAAGACCGCCGCCAAACGGCCGGACGACCCCCAGGCCCTCTACGACCTCGGCTACGGCTGCGTCGAACACGGCATCGCCTTCCTCGGCATCGCCCCACTGCGTGCCGCGCTCGCGCTGGTGCCGGACGCGCGCCCGCTGCTCACCGAGCTCGTCTCCGCCCTGGAGGACGAGAATCGGCACGCCGAGGCCGCGGCTCTGCTCGCCGCCCGCGGAGACCGGCTCCCCGCGTGGCCCGAGAGGTACCTGCTCGTCCACCACACCCTCCTCGCCGGGGACCTGCCCGGCGCCCGCGCCGCCGCCGGCCGGCTGCCCGCCCCCGAGGACGACACCTGGAGCTGGGCCCACGCCCGCCAGCGCCGGATGCTCGCGCGCGCCGAACTCGCCGCCTCCGCCGGACCGCTGGACTCCACGGACCTGCGCGGCTGGCAGTTCGCGCTCACCGGGACCCTGCTCGGCACCCTCTCCCCGTACGGCTACGACGCCGGCATGACCGGCCGGTACGCCTTCCTCGGCGACAGTCACGAGACCTGCCGCCTCGGCCTCGCCCGCCTCGCCACGGCCCTGGACGCCACCGGGCACCGCCCCGCCACGGTCTCGCTGCTGCCCGGCCGCTCCGACCGGATCCTGGGCCTCGCCGCCGCGACCGTACTCGCGCTGCCCGCCGTACCGTACGAGCCCGGCCGGACCGACACCGTCGTCGTCGCGTACGACCTCGGCGACGCGGACCCCGGGCTCGGGGAGCGCGCCGACGGGCAGATCCTGTACGAGCACGCCACGCGGTGGACCAGTCCGCCGCAGGTCAGCGCGGACTTCAGCGCGCTGCAGGCGCAGTTCGTCACGGAGCCGTGGAAGGACGACGTCCGTGCCGAGGCGGAGATCGCGCGCGACATCGCGGCCGCCGACCCGACCCCGGACGAGGGGGACGGGGCGACCCCGCCCGATGGCGACGAGGCCTTCCGGGCCTACGCCGCGGCCCTCGCACCCGGCTGGCTGACCGGCCCCCGGGACCGGATCGGCTCCCCGGGCCCGGTGCCCAGCTCGCGCTTCGCCTGAGGCCACGGCAGGCTGGGGACATGCCCGAGCTGCCCGAAGTCGAGGCCCTGAGGGAGTTCCTCGATGAGCACCTGACCGGGCGGGTGGTCGAGCGCGTCCTCCCGCTCGCCGTGAGCGTGCTCAAGACCTACGACCCACCGCTGAGCGCACTCGAAGGGCAGCGGGCCGGGACCACGGCCCGGTACGGCAAGTTCCTCGCCCTGCGCATCGGGGAACTGCACCTCGTCACCCACCTCGCCCGGGCCGGCTGGCTGCGCTGGATCGACAGCATGCCCGACCGGCCGCCGCGCCCCGGCAAGGGGCCGCTCGCGCTGCGCCTCGTCCTGGAGGGCGGCGGCGGCTTCGACCTCACCGAGGCCGGAACCCAGAAGCGGCTCGCCGTGTACGTGGTCCGCGATCCGCAGGAGGTTCCCGGCATCGCCCGCCTGGGCCCGGACCCGCTCGCCGAGGACTTCGACCGGGAGGCCTTCGGCGCGCTGCTTGCCGGGGAACGGCGCCAGATCAAGGGCGTGTTGCGCGACCAGAGCGTCATCGCGGGAATCGGCAACGCCTACAGCGACGAGATCCTCCACCAGGCCAAGGTCTCGCCCTTCAAACTGGCCGCCTCCTTCGACGAGGCGCAGGTCGACCAGTTGTACGCGGCCGTCGAGGAGACCCTGCGCAGCGCCGTCGAGCGGGCGCACGGGGTGGCCGCCGGACGGCTCAAGGCCGAGAAGAGGAGCGGGATGCGGGTCCACGGCCGCGCGGGCGAGCCCTGCCCGGTGTGCGGGGACACCGTCCGCTCGGTCTCCTTCGCCGACTCCTCGCTCCAGTACTGCCCCACCTGCCAGACCGGCGGGAAGCCGCTCGCCGACCGCAGGCTGTCGAAGCTGCTGAAGTAGGCCCGGCTCCGGTTAGACTCCGGCCCATGGCCGAGGAGCAGCAGCCGCAGCCGCCCCGGCGGGAGGTCGTCACCGGGGTCCCGCGCGGCAGCCGCAGGAGGGCCCCCGCGCACACGCCGGCCCGGTCCGAGATCTCCGAGCAGACCACCCTGGGCGCCACCTACGTACGGGCCCTCATGCGCAGCCAGCTGCGCGCCGGACTCGTCGCCCTGGCCGCGCTCGTCCTCCTGGTGGGCCTGCTCCCGCTGCTGTTCCTGCTCCCGCGGGTCGCGTCGGGCCCGCTGGTCTGGATCGTGCTCGGGGTGCTGGTGTACCCGGTGCTGTGGTGCGTGGCCCGCGCGTACGTGATCCGGGCCGAGCGCAACGAGGCCGACTTCACCGGGCTGGTCACCGACCCGACGGAGCCGCCGGGGCCGTGGCGGCCGGAGTAGCGGGGCTCAGAACAGGTGCATCGCCAAGTGGCCGAGCGGCAGGCCGAGTTGCCAAGCCGGAGTCCAGACCCGGGCGTTCTCGTCCAGGCCCGGCGGGGTGTCGGCGTGGCCGTGGCGTCCCGGGTCCAGGTTGGTGGCGAACAGCTCGGTGTGGTCCAGCCAGCGCCAGGCCGCCCGGGCCAGTTCCAGATCGGCGTCCTCGCCCCGGCCGCGCTCGCGGGCCTCCTCGCCCAGTGCGAGGAACCGGGTGTGGACCCAGTCGCGCCAGGGGTGACCGTACGCCGTCAGGGACATCCATTCGTCGAGCTGCGAGACGACCCGGATCCCGGAGAGTTCGCCGGCGGCGTCCGAGAGGTAGATGGTCAGCGCGAGCGTGTCGCGTCCGGCGCGGAACTCCAGGGTGCTGACCGGGATCAGCCGGCCCGTGCGCAGCAGTTCGTCGGCGATGTACTCCGCGTAGAGCCACGCCATGGGCACCGCGAGCCCACCGTCACTGGTGCCGTTCGTACCCTCGGGCTGCACCGTTCCACCTTCTCCCGCATGCGTCGCGTCTTCCCGCCGTCAGCGCCGAGCCTTCCTTGCGCGGCTCGCGGAGCGGGGGTTGTTTACTCAACTTGAACGTTCCGGTGCCGGTTTCGATGCGGTTCGTGTCCGGTTCGCGGGCGTTCAGGCCAATGTTTGACGCGTTCGCCGCGCCCCGGCCGGGACGGTCAGACCGTGGCGATCACGGCGTAGCGTTCGTCGGTCACCGCCCGTCCCCATAGTGCCGGGTTTCCCCCGAGGGGCTCGACGCGCAGGTCGGTCACGAGCGGCCTTACGGCGGCGGGCAGGGTCCACACCAGGTGGCGGGAGAGGAGGACGTCGAACCGCTGGTCGCCCGTGGGCGGTGCGGCGGCGTCGCCGACCAGGAATCGGCCGGGCAGGCCGGCGGCGGCCAGCTTCGCCCGGGCGTGCCCGGCCATCCGCGGGGAGAGGTCCACGCCCGTGACCCGGTGCCCGGCCTCGGCGGCCAGCAGGGACAGGGACCCGGTGCCGCAGCCCACGTCGAGGACGTCGAGCGGTCCGGCCGGCAGCCAGGAGCCGAGGAGGTCCGCCCACGCGGCGCGGGTTTCCGGGGCCCGCAGGCCGTGGTCCGGATCCTCGTCGAACCGGGGAGCGGCGGTGTCCCAATAGGCGGTGATGGCAGCGGTGTTCGTGGAGTCGGGCATCCCCCTAGCCTCTCAGCCGGCACTGACAACGCCCGGCGGACACCGGCCCGTCCTCAGGCGCCGAGTCCGTACCCGTAGCCCTGGAGGTCCTTGCGCAGGGCGCGCAGGGCGTAGTACGTCCGGGACTTGACCGTTCCCGCCGGAATGCCCAGCTCGGCCGCGGCCTCGGCCACCGAGCGGTCCTGGAAGTAGACCTGCACCAAGACGTCCCGGTGCTCCGGCCCCAGGGAGCCCACGGCCCGCCGCACGTCTATGGCCGTCACCGAGCCCGCCACCGCGTCCCCCGGCGCGGGCGCCTGGTCCAGTCCCTCCGGGTCCACCTCCAGGGGTCTGGACAGGCGGGCCCGCCGGGCGTCGATGGCGAGCCGCCGGGCCACCGTGAACAGCCAGGGCCGCAGGGACTCGTAGGCGCTGCCCAGGACCTCGGGATGCTGCCAGAGCCGCAGCAGGGTCTCCTGGACGAGGTCCTCCGCGCGCTGGGCGTCCCCGGCCGTGAGGCCCAGCAGGAAACCGAACAGAGCCCTTCCGTGTTCGCGCTGGAGTTCGGCCAGTGCCTCGGGGTCGGTGCGTAGCAGGGCGGGGGCGAGGGGCACGGGGGGCTCCTTCCGGGGGTCGGTGCGGGGTCGGTCCGGCGTCCGGTCGGGCGTCCGGTCGGGCGTCGGTCGGGGTCGACGGATCCACCCTGACCTGCACCGGGCCGCCCGGGAACCGTCCCGTCCGGACGGTGCGCCCAAGCACCCGGGTCATCCGGTGGGCGGCCGCGCGGGGCGGTGAACGGTCGAACGGCGCGCCGAACGGCCATTGGGGTGAGTGCGCGGCCGGCCGGCGGAGCCGTTCCTTGACTTCAGGCGTCTCTTTCTATGGATTGACGGAAGATCAGGTAGTCGTACTAACCAAGGAGAGCCGGGACAGATGACCGCGCGCACCCGCCACGCCCTCGCACTCCTGACCGTCGTGGCGCTGTCGGCCGTAGCCGGCTGCTCCGCCGGCGGGGACTCCGCGTCGGCCCGTCTCGGCGGCTCCCGGACCGCCCCGGCACCCTCCGGCGCTCCCGGCTCGACCACGGCCCCCGCCGGGAAGGGGTTCACCCTGGTCGCGAGCGGCGACGTACTGCCCCACGAGTCGGTCATCCGGCGGGCCGCCTCCGACGCGGACGGCGACGGCCACGACTTCCGGCCGATGTTCTCCGCGGTCAAGCCGATCGTCTCGGCGGCCGACCTGGCCCTCTGCCACATGGAGACCATCTACGGTCCGGAGGGCGGCCCGTTCACCGGCTACCCCGCCTTCCAGTCCCCGCCCGAGGTCGCCGACGGCCTCAAGGACGCCGGGTACGACGGCTGTTCCACCGCCTCGAACCACACCCTCGACGCGGGCGCGGACGGGCTGAAGCGCACCCTCGACCGCTTCGACAAGGTCGGTCTGAAGCACGCGGGTTCGGCCCGTACGGCGGCCGAGGCGGGCACCGTGACCCTGTACGCCGCGGGCTCCGCGAAGGTCGCGCACCTCGCGTACACGTACGACACCAACGGCTACCCGATGCCCGAGGGCCGGCCCTGGGCGGTCAACCTGATGGAGCAGAAGAAGATCATCGCGGACTCCCGGGCGGCCCGGAAGGCGGGCGCCGACGTGGTCCTGGTCAGCCTCCACTGGGGCACGGAATGGCAGACCGAGCCGGACGAGAAGCAGCTCGCGCTCGGCAAGGCGCTGACCGCCTCGCAGACCGGCGGCCGCCCCGACGTGGACATGATCCTCGGCACGCACGCCCACATCCCGCAGGCGTACGAGAAGGTCAACGGGACCTGGATCGTCTACGGCATGGGCGACCAGGTCGCCGGCGAGATGTTCAACTACGACGGAGCCCGCGACATGCGCGGGAACTACGGCTCCATCGGCCGCTTCACCTTCGCCCCGCCGGCCGCCTCCGGGCAGCGCTGGCAGGTCACCAAGGCCGAGTTCGTCCCGCAGATGATGGACCTCGGAACGGGCCGGGTCGTCAACCTCCCGGCCGCCCTCGCCCAGTCGCCCGGCCGCGAGTCCGCCCGGGAATACGAGGAGGCGCGCGACGAGATCACCGAGGCCGTCCTCAGCCGCGGCGCGGCCAAGGACGGGCTGACGGAGGCGAAGTAGGCCTGCCCGGAGCTGCCTCCGGGCTGCGGGCGCCGGAGGTCGGGCTCCGGCGATCGGAGATCGGGCTCCGGGGTCTCCGGCCTCCTCAGACCGCGGCGTTCGGGCCCTGAAGGGCCTTGCGGTGCTGCATCGCGGTCAGCTTGCGCACGAATCCCACGGCCAGCACGGCGGCCGTGACGGTGGCCAGGTCCGCGAACACGCCGAGACCGTGGGCGTCGCGGGCCGCCTCCGTCGTCTCCCCGAGCAGCTCCTTCCACGCGGCGAACTGGGAGAGGGCGCAAGCGAGGACGACCGTCAGCCACCAGGCCACCACCGGGGTGCCCGGGACCCGCCGGAACGACCCGTCGGGCGCGTTCTGCGCACTGGCGTCCCAGATCTCCCGGGCCGTCCGGTACGGGAGGAAGAGGTTCGCGATCGGGACGAACCATCCACCGATGGCCCAGCCCGCCGACTGGCTGAAGCCGTCGGGACGGAACACCTGGCCGTTGCCGCGGACCCGGTGGAACCAGACGAGGAAGACGATGGCCGTGGCCAGCATCGCGGCGTCCTGGGCGAGCCCGGTGAAGGCGCGGAGGTAATCGGTCGAGGCCATCCCGCTGTGGTCGACACCCACCGGGTCGGCGAGCACCCGGCCCAGCTCCAGCCACTCGTTCACGTTGAAGGCGGCCGACAGCAGGTAGAGCCCCGCCACCACCCACAGCAGCGCGGTCGCTGCCGTCGCCGCCCCCTGGGGGGACCCCAGCACCGGGGTGGGCGCGGCCGGCGGATACGGATACGGGTACGGCTGCGGATACGGCTCGGGAGAAGGCGGCGACGGCGACGGGCCGGGCGTGCTCAAGGACATGGCGAAGTACCCCCCACGGGAACAACTGCGACGTGCGACATGGAAACGGGCCGCCTGACGGGCGGCCCGAGCTGCCCAAACCTAAGTCACGTGCGTGCCCGGCGTCTACGGAGATCCGGTTGCGGAGGCAAAGGAACGCCCTGAGTCGGGGCGGAGGCCAGGGGCGGCTACGGCACCACGGTGACCGGCCAGCGCCCCGCCTTCACCAGACGGATCGCCACCGAGCCCACGATCCGGTGCCCGGCCTGCTCCGAGGCACCGACCACCACCGCGTCCGCCATCAGCTCCTCCGCCGCGCTCACCAGCCCGGCGTACGCGTCCCCGCGGAAGGTGTGGAACTGCCAGCGGACGTCGTAGACGCCCTTCAGCCGCTCCGCCGACTCCCGGATCTCGGCCACCAGCCCCTCCGCGATCTCCCCGGTGGCCTCCGCCACCGGAGCTCCCAGCGAGGCCCCGGCCGGCATCACCGGCTGGACGTACACCAGCGCCAGCAGGGCGTTCTGCCGCCGGGCCAGCCCCGCCGCGTAGGAGGCCGCGCGGAGCGAGGACTGCGAACCGTCCACCCCGGCGAGGATCACCTTCGGACCGTCCGTACCGCGCTCGAATCCCGTACTCACATGCTCCGTCACCCTTCCGAGGCTATCTGCGCTCACCGCGCGAAGGGGCGCGGCCCTCCCTACAGTGCGAACCATGAGTGCCACCGTGGAGGAGACGCGCGGGACGCGCGGCAGCCGCAGCCGCTTCCTGAACCGGGTGCCCGACGCCTTCGGAGCGTTCTTCGGAACGCTCGGGCTGTTCTGCGCCCTGCTGGCCCTCTCCCCGGCGCTGCGCCGCCTGCTGCGGCCCGTCGTGCGCTTCCTCGACGCCATCGTCGTGCCGGTCAGCGCCAACCTCGCCTACGCCGTGTTCCTCTTCCTGCTCGCGGCCGCCCTCGGCATGCGCAAGAAGGTCGCCTGGTGGATCGTCGTCACCTATTTGGCCCTGCTGCTCCTGGTCGACGTACTGACCATCGCCGCCGAGGACTACTGGGTGGGCTTCTCCTCCATGGCCGTCGCGGTCGCCGCCCTCGCGATCCTGATCGCCGCGCGCAAGGAGTTCAACGCCGCCTCCCGGCCGGGGGCCCTGTGGCGGGCCATGCTCGTGCTCGGCCTCGGCCTGCTCGCGGCCGTCCTCCTCGGCTGGGGCCTGGTCGCGCTGTTCCCGGGAACCCTGCCCAAGGGGCAGTGGCTGGACTGGTCCGCCAGGCAGGTCTTCGGCGGGCTGTTCTCGGCCCGGCAGTTCGACGGCCACCCGGCCAGGCTCCTGTACTTCCTGCTCGGCCTCTTCGGCGCCCTCGCCCTGCTGAACGCCGCCGCGACCCTCTTCCGCTCGCAGCGGCTGACCGCCGCCCTGCACGGGGACGAGGAGCCCCGCATCCGGGCGCTGCTCGGCGCCTACGGGCGCAACGACTCCCTCGGCTACTTCGCCACCCGGCGGGACAAGGCCGTCGTGTTCGCCCCCAACGGCAAGGCCGCCGTCACCTACCGGGTCGAGGCCGGCGTCTGCCTCGGCAGCGGCGACCCCGTCGGCGACCCCGCCGCGTGGACCCCCGCCATCGACGCCTGGCTCGCCGTCGCCCGGCGCTACGGCTGGCAGCCCGCCGTCATGGGCGCCTCCGAGGACGGGGCGACCGCGTACGCCCGCTCCGGGCTCGGCGCGCTCCAGCTCGGTGACGAGGCCATCCTGCACGTCGCCCACTTCGACCTCGACGGCCGCGACATGCGCGTCACCCGCCAGGCCGTCAACCGGGTCAAGCGCACCGGGGCCAGCACCGTCATCCGCCGCCACTCCGCCCTCTCCGAGGACGAGATGCAGATGATCGTGGACCGCGCCGACAAATGGCGCGACACCGAGACCGAACGCGGCTTCTCCATGGCCCTCGACCGGCTCGGGGACTCCGCCGACGGCGACTGCCTGCTCGTCGAGGCCTTCGACGACAAGGGCGAGCTGATCGCCCTGCTCTCCTTCGTGCCCTGGGGCAAGGACGGCATCTCCCTCGACCTGATGCGCCGCGACCGGGCCGCCCCCAACGGGGTCATGGAGTTCATGGTCGCCGAGCTCTGCGCAGCCGCCCCGGGCCTGGGCGTGCGCCGCATCTCCCTCAACTTCGCCGTCTTCCGCTCCGCCTTCGAGGAGGGCGGCCGCATCGGCGCCGGTCCCGTCCTCAAGGTGTGGCGCAAGCTGCTGCTCTTCTTCTCCCGCTGGTGGCAGCTGGAGGCGCTGTACCGCTCGAACGTCAAGTACGGCCCCGAGTGGTACCCGCGGTTCCTCTGCTTCCAGGACGCCGGCTCGCTCGCCCGGGTCAGCCTCGCCTCCGGCATCGCCGAGGGGTTCGTCTCCGTGCCGAGCATGCGCACCCTGTGGGGCAACGGCCGCCCGCGCGGGCTCACCGCACCCGCCACCACCGCCGGCCTGCCGCCCATCGAATCCCTCGGGCTGGAATCCGTAGGAGAGGAGGACGGGGAGGCCGCGCGGGCCGAGCGGCAGCCCGAACAGGTCCGGGTCCGGCACGAAAAGCTGGAGCGGATCCGGGCCGCCGGCACCGACCCGTACCCCGTCGGCATCCCGCAGCGCACCCACACCGTCGCCGAGCTGAAGGCCGCGCACCCCGGCTACCCGCCGGGCACCCGCACCGGCCAGCCGGTCACCCTCGCAGGCCGCGTCATGGTCGTACGCGACCTCGGCGGCGTGGTGTTCGCGGTGCTGCGGGACTGGTCCGGGGACATCCAGCTGATGTTCACCCGGGACGAGGCGGGCGCCGCCGTGCTCGACACCTTCACCTCCCAGGTGGACTTCGGCGACCACGTCGTCGCGAGCGGCGAGGTCGGCGCGAGCAGGAGCGGCGAACTGTCGGTGGTCGTCGACTCCTGGCAGCTCACCGGCAAGTGCCTGCGCCCGCTGCCCGACAAGCGCAAGGGCCTCGCCGACCCGGAGGCCAAGGTCCGCCAGCGCTACCTCGACCTGGTCGCCAGCCCGGAGGCGCGCGACGTCGTACGGGCCCGCTCCAGCGCCGTCCAGGCCCTGCGGCAGGGGCTCCTGGACCGGGGCTACCTGGAGGTCGAGACCCCGATGCTCCAGCAGATCCACGGCGGGGCCAACGCCCGGCCGTTCCGCACCCACATCAACGCCT
This sequence comes from Streptomyces sp. NBC_01264, assembly GCF_026340675.1. NCBI lineage: Bacteria > Bacillati > Actinomycetota > Actinomycetes > Kitasatosporales > Streptomycetaceae > Streptomyces > Streptomyces sp. NBC_01264. The sequence goes on along the minus strand of NZ_JAPEOX010000002.1, from coordinate 1,201,228 downwards.
ACGACCTCGACCTCTACCTGCGCATCGCGCCCGAGCTGTACCTGAAGCGGCTGTGCGTGGGCGGCATGGAGAAGGTCTTCGAGATGGGCCGCACCTTCCGCAACGAGGGCGTCTCCTACAAGCACAACCCCGAGTTCACGATGCTGGAGGCCTACCAGGCCTTCGCCGACTACGACGTGATGCTCGACCTCACCCGCGAGCTGATCCAGGGCGCCGCCACGGCCGCCTTCGGCTCGCCGATCGCGCACAAGGCCGGACCGGACGGAAAGCTCGTCGTCCACGACATCTCCGGACCCTGGCCGGTCAAGACGATGTACGGGGCGATCAGCGAGGCGCTGGGCGAGGAGGTCGACGCCGACACCGAGGAGCACGTCCTGCGGCGGCTGTGCGACCGCGCGGCCGTGCCGCACACGCCCGACAACACCCGGGGCGACGTGGTCCTGGAGATGTACGAGCGGCTCGTGGAGGAACGGACCAAGCTGCCCACCTTCTACAAGGACTTCCCGACCGACGTCTCCCCGCTCACCCGGCAGCACCGCAAGGACCCCAGGCTCGCCGAGCGCTGGGACCTGGTGGCCTTCGGCACCGAACTGGGCACCGCCTACTCGGAGCTGACCGACCCCGTCGAGCAGCGGCGCCGGCTGACCGCGCAGTCGCTGCTGGCGGCGGGCGGCGACCCGGAGGCGATGGAGCTCGACAACGACTTCCTCGACGCGCTGGAGTACGCGATGCCGCCGACCGGCGGGCTGGGCATCGGAGTCGACCGGCTCGTCATGTTCCTCACGGGCCTGACGATCCGGGAGACGCTGCCGTTCCCGCTGGTGCGGCGGGGCTGACCCGCGAGGACTACGCCTAGCGGGTGAGCGAGCGGAGGCGCGTCCGCGCCTCTCGACATCTGCGGCGATGTCGTTGATACGTAGTAGTAATGAAAAATGACGAGCCGACAGTAGGGCGACGCGTGCTCCTGCGCTCCGCCGTCTTCCTCGGAGTCGCCGCCGCCGCAGGGCTGCTCACGGACGGCGAGACCGATCTGCCGACACCGGGCGCCGGAGGTACGGGCACCCCCGCGGCGGGACCGCCCGGCGGGGCCGCGGGGCCCGGCCCCCTCACCGGAGCCCCCGCCGGGCTGCCGCAGTTCCCGCGCGGATCCCCGTACCGGCTCGAACCGATGACCTCCGAAGGGGTCCCGGAGCGCGTCCCCGCGGCGAAGCCCGCCGTACGGACCCGGCCGATCCTGGAACTGCCCGCCGGTGCCCAACGAGGAAGTGGGTCGGCGAGCGCCATGACCCTCACCTTCGACGACGGCCCCGACCCCCACTACACCCCGGGCATCCTGGACACGCTCGCGCGCCACGGCGTCCGCGCCATGTTCTTCGTCTGCGGGGAGAGGGCCGTGGACAACCAGGACCTGCTGCGCAGGATGGTGGCCGAAGGACACGTCATCGGCAATCACACCTGGACCCACCCACAGCTCACCACGATCAGCAGGCCGGCGATGGCCTCCGAGATCGGCCGCACGAGCGAGGTCGTACAACAGGCCGTCGGCACGGCTCCGCTGTGGTTCCGGGCGCCCTACGGAGCCTGGAACCGGGCCGCCTTCGAGATCGGCGCGGAGCTCGGCATGGAGCCGCTCGCCTGGACCGTGGACACCCTGGACTGGATGGAGCCGGGCACCACCGTGATCGTGTCGCGGGTCCTCAAGCAGGCCGCGCCCGGGGTGATCGTGCTGAACCACGACGCGGGCGGCAACCGCTCGCAGAGCGTGCAAGCGCTGGCGAGCTACCTGCCGCAACTGCTCGGACGGGGATTCCGGATGACGCTGCCCGAGCTGCCGCCACGCTGAGGTCCTCACCCCGCCGGGGGCCGAACCCCCGCACGGCGGCGGCGCCGTCCGCCGCCGCCGCGCGGGTCGGTCAGCGGGCCTCCACCATCCGCGCGAACACGACGACGTTGCCGTCGTAGCCGCGCCCCTTCGCGTAGCCGCCACCGCAGGTGATCACCCGGAGCTCGGCCTGTCCGGTGTCCCCGTAGACCCGGGATCCGGGGAAGGTGTTCTTGGAGAACACCTCCACTCCGTACACCTCGAACACCGCCGTGCGGCCGTCGTAGCGCGACACCTCGATGCGGCCGCCCTTCTGGACCGATCCCAGCCCGTAGAAGACCGCGGGGCCCTGCGCGTTGTCCACGTGGCCCACGATCACCGCCGAACCCCGCTGACCCGGCGAGATGCCGTTGAGGTACCAGCCGGCCAGGTTCTTGTCCTGCGGGGGCGGCGCGTCGATCCAGCCCTGCGCGTCCAGCCCGACCGTCATCACCGGCGCGTCCACGCTGATCGACGGGATCCGGATGCGCTGGACCGACGAGTGGTCCAGCACCTCCACATCCGGCGCCGGAGCGGGCAGCTCGGCGGGTGCCTGGTCGGCCGGTTGCCCGACCGCCGCCCCGGCCGGTGCACTGACCGCGGCGGCCGCGGCCGGCTGCGGGGGTCCGTCGCCGGCCTCGGCTCCGTTGCGCATCATGGCGAGGCCGGTGAGCATGACCAGCGCGATCGCACCCCAGGGGGAGCGCCTCCTCGGTGGCCTCTCACTCTCGTCCTCGAGCATGGTTCTCCCTTCCCGACGCGGGGGTCCCGACCCGCGTTCCTGTCCCACCCCTATACGCCCTACTTCACGCACGCTAAGGCGGTGCGTGCGGGACGGCGAACGGGGAAGGGCGAACGGGTGGTGGGGCCGGAAGGGGTGCGCCCATCCAGGTAATCGTCACATAAATGCCTGACGGGTCGTGACCTGCGGATCCGTCAGGATGCGCGTCCGCGCATCGGCGTGTCGCTCAACCTTGCGGCCCAAAGGCGGAAATGCGCTGGTTGCGGTTCGAGCCGAGGGTTCGTGGTGGGAGGCGTTCTCGTCGATCTGCCCGGGCCACCGTTCCGGGGCGCTTCCCGCTGGAGGTTCCACCATGCGTGTTCTCCGCGCTCTTACCGTGACCGCGGCGGCCACTTGCGCCGCCATCGCCCTCAGTGCCCCATTCGCCTCCGCGAACCCTGCGGGCGGTCCGCCCTCGGGAGGAAACGGCGGGCCCCGCCATCTCACGGTCAGCACGGACTCCGTGCACCAGGGCTCGACGATGCAGGTTAGCGCGGCCGGTTGCCAGTTGGGCGGGATCGTCTTCTCGCACGGCAACTTTCCGCAGACCGAGCTGTCGGCGGGTTCCGTCGGTTTCGCGACGGTCCGGATCTTCAACCACGCCTCGCCGGGCCTCCAAACGCTGTCGGTCAAGTGCCACGACAACAGCCTGGTCGCCACGTACCGCTTCACGATCCTCGAAGGCCGCGGCGCACAGGGCGGCCTCGGCGGTTCCATCGGCCCGTCCACCGCCGAGACCGCCATCGGCGCGAGTCTCGTCGGTGCGGCGGCCCTCGGTGCCGGTGCCCACGTGATGCGCCGCCGGCGCCCGATCCGCGGCCGGGCCTGACCGGCCGACCTCCCCGGTCGGCCCGGACAACCGCCGGTCGCCCCGTGTCCTGGCCAGGACACGGGGCGACCGGCGTTCCGGGGGAGATGCGGCGCAGGCGTTCCGGGGGGAGATGCGGTTCCGACGGGCCGGGTGGGGGCGGCCCGTGGTGGCGCGCGGTCAGTGGATGCGGCGGATGTCCCGGCGGCGCAGGGCGTAACCGAGACCGACCAGCCCGCCGAGGACGAGCCCCGCGCCGGCGCCGAGTTGCAGGGGATCGAGCCTGGCGATGCTGCCGCCGAGGCCGCCGCGTACGCCCAGGGTGGCGGGGCGCGAGGCGCCCGTACCGGTGCCCGTACTCCTACTGGCGTCCGCGCTCGCGGTCGGGGTCTTAGGGGGGGCGACGGTGGAACTGGTCGTGGGCCTGCTCGTGCCGCCGGTGATGGTGAGATCGGCCGAGCCGGTCTTGCCGGCGCAGGTGAAGGAGACGGAGTACTGGGCTCCGCGCCGCGCGTCCAGGTCCACGGTGACCTGTGCGGTCTTGCCCCGGTCGATGCTCACGGTGTTGAAGATGCCGGAGGAGACGGTGGCGAAGGCGGCGTTGCAGCCGGTGACGGACAGCTCCACCTTGCCGCCGGGGGCGACCGTCGAGGGGGTGATGGTGAAACTGAACGGGGTGATCGGCGCGGCCTCGGCCGCATGCGCGGCGGGGGCGGCGACTGCGCCACAGAGGAGGAGGGCGCCCGCCGCGGCGGCGCCCAACAGGGCTGTGGGGGAGGTGGGTATCGCGCCCATGGAAGATTCTCCGGATCCCCGAGGAGCAGCCGCGGAACGGTTTCCGCACGTGGGGGGGTCGTGCGCCTCGATGTCCGCCACGCTAGGTCCGGGCGCGGTGACCCGCGATCAGGAACGGGCGAATGGGGCATGGCTGTAGGCCGAACCGGGGACGGGAGACCCGTCCCCGGTTTTGGCGGGCTGTCGGGTTGGAGGGGTAGAGGGTTACCGGTCATCGGTTTCCCGGGCCCGGCAGGGGCGACGTGGTCTCAGTCGCCCAGGCCCAGATGCGGGAACTGGGAGAGGAACGGCTCGGCGGTGGCGGCGATGCCCCGTCCGAAGGGTGCGTCGAAGTCCCAGATGAGGAACAGCAGGAACGCGATCAGCGCGCTGAACAGTCCGGCCAGCAGCAGTTCCCGGAACGAGCGCCTGATCTGCAGGGTGAAGATCAGCCCGACCGTCACCAGGGCCCCGGCGATCAGGCCGAACCAGACCACCCCGGGCATCGTGGCCCCGGCGCTCTGGCCGCGCGCGTTGCGCGCGTCGTCGACCACGGCGACCTGGTCCACGAGCGGCTGGTACGCCTGGCCCTCGTGGTCCGTCTGCGGTTCGTAGTCCGTCACATCGCGGCGGATGCGTTCCAGCAGCTCCCCGCTGCGGTCCGTCAGCTCGCCGTTCTCGGCCATCTCCTTCCATTCGGTGTCGACGACGTAGGTCACGTAGGCGTCCACGTCGGACCTGATCTTCTTGCGCACGTCCGCCGGGTAGACCTCGGAGCGGACGCTGATCTCGTGCAGGGCCTGCGATTCCTGGCGCACGTATTCCTGGGCGGCCCCGCGGCCCTCCCAGACACCGGCGATGGCCAGGCCCAGCACGATCGCGTAGATCACGCCGATCATCATCGTCATGTACTCGATGACGTCCGGGGTCTCGCTGGGATCGTCGTCCTCGCCGATCCGGCGCTGGTTGAAGAAGGCGATGGACAGCACCACGGCACACGCGGCGGCCATCGCGAGGGACAGGACGAGCCATTCCGACAAGATGACTCCCAATCGATTACGGGGGTGGAATGCGGCGGCTCTACCGCGGGCGCAGCGCGACGATCGCGAGCACCGCGGGGGCCGCGGTCATCAAGGTGAAGGTCACCGGTGAGATGTGGCGCTCGACCGGCTTGCGGGCCGCCGCGTGGTACGCGGGGCGCGCGATCGCCTTCTTGGGCGCGGCCGCGGGGATCACCGGGGGCGGGGCCGGTGGCTCTGCGACGGGTTCCGGAACCGGCTTCGGGGCCGGCTTCGGAACAGGCTTCGGGGCCGGCTTGGCGGCCGGGGGTGCGGGAGCCGGGCGTGCGGGGGGCGGGGCCGGTGCGGGGGGTTCGGGCACCGGCTTCGGAGCGGGCGGGGGCGGGGGCGGTGGTGGCGGGGTCGGGACGGGCGTGGGCTTCGGGTGGGGCGGGGGAGGCGGCGGTGGTGTGGGCTTGGGCGGGCAGGGCGGGGGAGGTGGCGGTGGAGGGCAGGGCGGGTGGTGGTGGCCGCCGTGCCCACCGCCGTGGCCGTGCCCACCGCCGTGCCCACCACCGGGTCCGCCGCCGTGGCCACCACCGGGTCCGCCGCCGTGGCCACCGCCGTGTCCGCCGGGGCCTTGACCGTGGCCTTGGTCGCGGCCTTGACCGGGTCCGCCCCGGTTGCCGCGATCACCCCGGTTGCCGCGATCACCCCGGTCGTCCTGGTTGCCCCGGTTGCCGTGGTCGCCCCGGCGGCCCTGGTCGGCCCGCTCACCGTGACGTCCGCCACCTCGGACGCCCCCGGTCGCGCCACCCAGGGCGGATAAGGCCTGCCTGACGGCGGCCGTCCCGTCGCCGGGGTCGATCGTCGCGTATGCGCTGCTATCGGCCATGGCCGGTGTCGCGGACAGGGCAGCCCACAGGAGGACCGGGACTGCCAGCAGGCGCCTGGAAGAGGCTCTTTTCACCCGGGGAGCATGGGGTCGCGCGCGCTCGCGCGCGGGAAGGTTGCTGCTGGTTCGCCTGAACGGGTGAGGCTTTGGCTACGGAGGTTTGAGCCAGATTCGCGTCGCCTCCGATCGTTCACCGACCTTTTCTCAAAAGGTATTTGTCGGTTTCGATCATTCCGCGGAGGCTGATCGTCCGGCCTTTGACGTGTGACGAAGAACGGATCGCCAATTTCCGCTTTCGCTCGCTCCGTTGGGCAATGATCAGTACATTCGGCTCGGACAGGAGTCCGATCCCTCCGGACTGCTGCAGGACCAAGGCTTGGAGACCTCGATGGAGCGCCCCGCCTGGGCCCCGCCAGGCATCGACATATCGGTGCCGAGCGTGTCCCGCATCTACGATTACTACCTGGGCGGCTCCCACAATTTCGAGGTCGACAGGCAGGCAGCCCGTCGGGCCATGGAATTCATGCCGGGCCTCCCCAAGATCATGCAGGCGAACCGGGCATTCATGCGCCGGGCCGTCCGCCACGCCGTCGCCGAGGGCGTGACCCAGTTCCTCGACATCGGCTCCGGCATCCCCACCTTCGGCAACGTCCACGAGATCGCCCAGGCCGCCAGCCCCGAGGCGCGCGTGGTCTACGTCGACCACGACCCGGTGGCCGTCGCGCACAGCCAGGCCGTCCTGGCCGGCACCGAGCGGACCGGGGTCGTCGCCGCCGACCTGCGCAAGCCGCAGGACATCCTGGCCGCCCCCGAGGTCGCGCAGGGGCTCGACCTGAGCCGCCCGGTCACCCTGCTGCTGGTCGCCGTCCTGCACTTCCTGGAGGACACGGACGAGCCCTACGCCGCCGTCGCCCAACTGCGCGACGCGCTGGCCCCCGGCAGCCTGCTGATCCTCACGCACGCCTCGTACGAGGGGATCCCGCTCTCGGAGGAGGTCGCGAGCGGCACCGTCGACGTCTACCGCGAGATCCGCAACCCGCTCGTCATGCGGAACGCGGAGCAGATCCGGACCTTCTTCGACGGCTTCGGCCTGATCGAGCCCGGGCTGGTGTCCATGCCCAACTGGCGGCCCGACACGACCGGGCAGGAGGGCGGGTCCGCGGACGAGGACCCCTACGCCTTCTCGGGATTCGCGGGCGTGGGACGCAAGGCGTGAGACTGCCGACGCAGACGGCGGACGACCCGGCCGCGCCGCAGGGCGGTCTGGAGGACCGGATCGGGCGGTTCGCGACCATCTGGGGAAGAGCGATCTTCCCGGTCACCGCGACCTCGCTCACCCGCGCCGAGTTCGAACGCCACCTCGTACCGCTCACCCGCACCCTCGTCGAGGCCCTGCGGGCCCGCCCCTTCGACTCCTCCGTCGGCCAGCGGGTCGGGGAGGAGCTCGTCGCGGTCCACTGCACCGACCCGGAGGCCCTGGCCGGCACGCTCGGCGTCGTCGAGTCCTACCTGGTGCTGTACTGCGGTCCGGACGGCCCCGACGCCGAGAGCGTCGAGGGGACCGAGGAGTACCGGTCCCGCTGCGCCCGGCTCCAGCACGGCATCGCGGCCGGGTTCGCCCGCGCCCTGCGGGAGCGCACCCTCAAGGAGCAGGAGGCCATCGCCCGCTCCGCCCTGACCGCCCGCGCCGACGCCCAGCAGGCGCTGCACGCCAGCGAGGCCCGCTTCCGGGCGGTCTTCGAGGGAGCGGCCATCGGAATCGGCATCGCCGATCTGGACGGCAACGTCCTGGAGATCAACGACGCGCTGCTGCAGATGTTCGGCGGCATGGACGGGCACGTCCGCGGCCGCAACGTCAGCGAGTGGAGCCATCCCGACGACACCCCGCACGTATGGCGGATGTACGGGGAGCTCGTGCGCGGCGAACGGGACAGCTACCGCGTCGAGAAGCCGTATTACCGGCACGACGGGACCGTGCTGTGGACCAACCTGACGGTTTCGCTGCTGCGCGACGCCGAGGGAGTGCCGCAGTACCAGCTGGCCCTGATGGAGGACACCACCGAGCGCCGGCTGCTCAACCTGCGCCTGCGCTACGAGGCCACCCACGACGCCCTGACCGGCCTGCCCAACCGGACGCTCTTCTTCGAACGCCTGGAGAAGGCCCTGGGCGGAGCCGGCGGATCCCGCTTCGGCCTGTGCTACCTCGATCTCGACGGCTTCAAGGCCGTCAACGACAGCCTCGGCCACTCGGCCGGCGACCGGCTGCTGGTGGAGGTCGCCGACCGCCTGCAGAGCTGTGCGACCGGTCCGGGCGAGGTGGTCGCCCGGCTCGGCGGTGACGAGTTCGTGGCGCTGACCACCGGCCCCGACACCGAGGAGAAGGCCACCGAACTCGCGGTCCGGATCCTCTCCGCGCTGTCCGTCCCGATCCGGCTGGAGGGCCGCGAGCTGACGGTCCGGGGCAGCATCGGCATCGTCGAGGGCCCGGCCCGCGAGCGCACCCCCGCGGAGGTCCTGCGCAGCGCCGACATCACCATGTACCGGGCCAAGGCGGCGGGCGGCAACCGGTTCGAGTTCGCCGACGCCGCCGCCGACGCGCGCGCCATCACCCGGCACGGGCTGACCAACGCCCTCCCGGCAGCGCTGGAACGCGGCGAGTTCTTCATCGAGTACCAGCCGCTGGTCCACATGCACGACGGCAGCGTGCACGGCGCCGAGGCGCTGGTGCGCTGGTCGCACCCGCAGCACGGGGTGCTCGGCCCGGACCGGTTCATCCCCCTCGCCGAACGCACCGGGCTGATCGTGCCGCTCGGCCGCTGGGTCCTGGAGGAGTCCGTGCGCCAGGCCCGCGCCTGGCAGCACCAGCAGGGCGGCGCCACCCTGCGGATCAACGTCAACCTGTCACCGACCCAGCTGCACCACCCCGGCCTGGTCGCCGACACGATCCGCGTCCTGGAGTCCTCGGGCCTGTCCCCGGGCACGCTGTGCCTGGAGGTCACCGAGTCGGCCCTGATCGGCGCCGACGACGAACTCCTCGAACCGCTGCGCCGACTCGCCGCCCTGGGCGTGGACATCGCCCTCGACGACTTCGGAACCGGTTACTCGAACCTGGCCAACCTGCGCCGCCTGCCCGTCAGCGTGCTGAAGCTGGACCGCTCCTTCACCAAGGGCATGCAGCAGCACCCGGCCAACCCGGTCGACGTCAAGATCGTGGAGGGCATCGTCGCGCTGGCCCACAGCCTCGAACTCGCCGTCACCGTCGAGGGCGTGGAGACCGGCGCCCAGGCCGCCCAGCTCCGAGCCCTCGGCTGCGACACGGCCCAGGGCTGGTACTACGCCCGCCCGGGCGCCGCCGACCGCATCCACACCCTGTCCCTGTCGGACGCGGTCCCCACCCTCTGACCCCGCCCCGTACCGGCCACCCCCGGCCGGCGCTACGGCTGCGATACGCGCTGCGGACAGAGCGGGTTCTCCGGTGGAGACCCTGCGGTGCGACGTGCGGTGGGGTCCAGGCGGGTTCGGACAGGCGAGCCGACTAGGGTGCGGTCAACACCGGGGGTGCCACCACGAAGCGTCTGCTGCTGCAAGCTCTGGACGCCCTGACTTGGACGGGGCAGGCGGTCACCCCGACGTTCCGAAGGCGGCCGGTGGGCCGGCGTACCTCTCAGCAGCCCGAACTACCGACCGGGGTAGGGGCCACACGAATTCACATGACACCTGTGGCCGGTTCCACGACCATGAGCCGATGATCGTGCGACCGGATCTTCTCAGCCTGAGCGTCCTGTGCCCACCGCCCGACGAGGGCGGCGTGAAGGTGCGCCCGATGGTCCATGGCCGGGATCTTCTGGCTGACGTGCTCCCTGGCGGCATGGGAGGCTCCCGGTACTGGGGGGTGGGCCCCCGGTATCTGTTGGACCGGGACGGGCCGTTGCACGCCACCACGACACCCCACGAAGCCCGTCTCGCCTGGTCCGGGTGCGGCGTGGAGGTGTGTTGTGGTGCCCTGTACATGACGGTCGTGCGTGAGGGGGATCATGTTGTCTGGGCGGGCTGGCGCGACCTGGCCAACCAGGACATCGCCCTGCCGGAGCTTCGGTTCACCGCAGCTCAGTACGAGGCCGAAGTCCTACGAGCCGGAGAGGACCGCAGTTGGGAGTGGCCGTCAGGAGCAGTTGCGCGGCTGCTCGAGGCGGGGCTGAGGGGACGCGAGGACTGGCTTCTCCGGTGGGAGTGCGAACTGCAATACGTCTGGGCCTCCCGCAAGCAACCCGACCACATCCAGGTCATCCTGATGCACCCCCCTAACGGGCCCGATACGGATCTGCCCTGGATCCAGTTCGGGATGAACCTCCCGATCTCCGCGGACGCCCCGTCGGACCAGGCCGAGCGCCTAGCGGCGCAGTTGACCGCAGGCGATCCCCGTGCCATCGCCGAGGTATGGGGAGGTTCGCATGATGCCGAACAACTCGGCTACCCGTGGCCGCCGGTCGACCCGCCGTTCATGTGAACAGCAGGGAGAGGCGGGCTGAGGCCCTGCCGGTGGGCGTCCACTCGCACCCGCTCTTACCCCGCCCCGGGGGAGCTGGCGTGTACTTCAGCCAGACGATGAACAGGCCCAGGTCCCGGCCCGCGGCCAGCCTGTTGCGCCGCACCACCGCAGTTACAGCGCGACGCCGTCGGCGTACGCCTTCGTCGTCAGCTCGGCCCGGTCATGTCCGGTGGTTGGCGTCCTCTCCGTATCTGCCTGTCGGGGAAACGGCGTCAAAATGTGGCGTGTCAGGGCCCGGGGCCGTCGAGGATGGTCGAATGACGATCACTTCGCAGGCCCGGTCCTTCGACAAGGCTGCCGCCGACTATGCGGCGAACCGTCCCTCGTATCCGCCCGCTCTGCTCGATGCGGTCGAGGAACTCGCGGCCCGCCCCTTGAAGGGCGCCCGCATCGCGGACATCGGCGCCGGGACGGGACTGGCGACCGCTCTCCTCCATGCCCGCGGCGCCCACGTCGTCGCGGTCGAGCCCGGCCCTGGGATGGCTTCCCAGTTCCGCCTCAGGCTGCCCGAGGTTCCGGTCGTGCTCGGTGACGGCAACCATCTGCCGCTGGCCTCCGAGTCCGTCGACTTCCTCACCTATGCCCAGGCCTGGCACTGGACCGACCCGGTCGAGTCCGTTCCGGAAGCCCTCCGCGTACTGCGCCTCGGCGGCGCGCTCGCCCTCTGGTGGAACGACTCGGACGGCACGGTCGGCTGGATCGCCGACCAGGACGCCCGCCTGCGCCGCCTCTTCGGCGCCGAGGACAGCGAACCCGACCCCATGGCCCGATTCCGCGGCCTGCCGCCCCAACTGGACTTCGTCACCCGGCAGGTCTCCTGGACGAGGAGCGTTCCACTCGAAACGCATCTCGCGAATCTCGCCAGCTACTCCGACTTCCTCGTCCTCGGCAAGAACGCCACCGAGACGTTCCTGGCCGCGGAGCGCGAGCTGCTGACCGGAGTCTTCCCGGGCGGGACGGTCGAGGAGCGCTACGTGGTCAGCCTGGCCGTTGCCACCCGTTGACGCGGCAGTAGGGCAGGGCCGTGAGCTGTGTTGAAGATCGGCTCACCCTGTCGTGCGGGGCTCGGGCGCGGGCTGTCACTCCAGGCCCGCCTCCGTGCCCCGTCCCGGCTCGCGGACGGCCGCCACCACGCGCTCGTACCGCTGTGCCGTGTCGGCCAGGAGGTCGGCTGCCACCGGCAGCCGCTCCGCCTGGTACGCGTCGAGCGCTTCCTCCCCGGCCGACCCGGAGAGGGCGGCGGTCAGCGACCGGCCGAGGGCGGCGGCGTCCTGGATGCCGGTGTTCATGCCCAGCCCGCCCGCTATGGGGTGCACGTGCGCCGCGTCCCCCGCGAGGAAGGCCCGGCCCTCTCGTATCCGGGTGGCCATGCGGACGTTGACCCGCCAGGAGGAGAGCCAGGTGGGCTCGGCCAGCCGGATCCCCGACATCCGCGCATGCCGGTCGAAGAGCCGCTGGAAGCTTTCCAGCGAGGGCGGCAGTGACTCGCCCCGTTCGTCGCTCTCGGGCGGGGCCTGCAGTTGGAACGTGTCCGTCCCCGGCATCGGGCAGAGCAGGATCCCGCCGCCCTCCGAGCTGAACCACTGGTGCCAGAACTCCCGGCTGAGGCCCGGGGCCCTGACGTCCCCGAGGACCATCGCCGGTTCCTCCTCCCCGCTCCCCTCGAAGGGGATGCCGAGGAGCCCGCGGGTGGTGCTGTGCCCGCCGTCGCATCCCGCCAGGTAGCCGGCCCGGATCACGGTGCCGTCCTCCAGATCCGCCCGGACGCCGGCCGCGTCCTGGGCGATCCCGGTGAGCCGGGACCCGTACTCGACGCGCACGCCCAGCTCGGCCAGCCGGTCGCGCAGTACCTCCTCGACCTGCCACTGCCCGATCAGCAGGCCTCCGTCGACGGCGGTGTCCTTGATGTGCTCCCCGTCGAAGTACTTGCGCAGCACGACCCCTTCGCTACCTCGGGCCTTCACGGCCTCGGCCACGCCGAGGTCCTCGAAGACGTCGAAGCTGCCGGCCTGGAGCCCCTTGCCGCGCGATTCGCGGTGCGGCGCGGTCCGCCTCTCCAGGACCCGCACCGCGATGCCCTGCCGGGCCAGGTCGCAGGCCAGCGTCAGCCCGGTCGGGCCGGCTCCCACGATCAGCACGTCCGGTGCTTCCGCCCGTCGGCCCGGGCCCGCCCCTCGCTTCGTGTCGGTCGTCATCGGATGTCCCCTTGTCGTCCTCGTGTCGATGCCTCAAGGAAAGCGCGTCCCGACAGAAAATGCAACCCGGTTACGAAAGTAACTGAGTCACTCATTCGTGTTATTCTTTCCTCCATGGAGAACACCCCGGGTCTGCGCGAGAACAAGAAGCTCCGTACGCGTCGCCAGCTGGCGGCCACGGCGCTGGAACTCTTCCTGGAGCGGGGCTTCGACGCCGTCTCGGTGGCGGACATCGCAGCCGCCGCCGAGGTCTCCAAGCCCACGCTGTTCCGCTATTTCCCCAGCAAGGAGGACCTGGTCCTCGACCGCTTCGCCGACCATCAGGACGAGGCGGCGCGCGTCGTGCGCGACCGGGCCGCGGGTCAGACCCCGGTGGCGGCCGTGCGCGCCCACTTCCTGGCGGCGCTCGCCGAGCGCGACCCGATCACCGGCCTCTGCGACCACCCGAACGTGCTCGCCTTCGAGCGGCTGCTCTACAGCACCGCCAGTCTGGAATCCCGGCTGGCCCACTACACCGGCCGCGAGGTGGAGTTGCTCGCCGCCGTGCTCGAAGCCGAAGCGGTCGACCCGCTCACCGCACGCCTGTCGGCCGGATACCTGGTGGCGGCCCGTCAGGAGCTGGGCCGGGAGAACTGGCGCCGCATCGACGCCGGCCGGAGCGCCGACGAGGCACACCCGGCCGCCGTGGCGGACGCGGAGCGCGCCTTCGCCCTCCTGTCCGACGGCCTCGACCGGGCGCTGCCCGCCCGGCGTTCCTGACGTCATGGCTCGAACGAACCGGAAGGTGAAGAAGCGGCAGCCCTCCTTCGGACTGCCCACCGGCCTGGTCCTCATGGCCGGCCGGGGCGGCGTGGGGATGAACGGCTGGCGGACCGGGGTGGTCACCGGGAACGGCGGGATGTTGCGCGGCGGGCTTCCCGACGCGCTTGCCGGCGCGGCCCTGGAAGAGGCGCAGCGGGCTGCCGCCGAGATGGTGCAGGGGCTCGCCCGGGACTTCCACGGGCGAGAGGTCGTGGTGGTCTGGGACCCGCAGTCGGAGCCGGGTTCATGGACGGCCACGGTCGTGCCCGCGGCAGCCGAGACCGAGCCTGAGCTCGAACCGGAGCCCTGGCTCGCCCCCTAGCTCTAGTTCGGCCCCCCGAGGCCCCTCAGCCCAGCAAGATGCGTTTCAGCTCGCGCGCCGCGCGCGGGGGTGCCACGTCCGTGCGGTGGGCCAGGGCGATCGTGCGGCGCAGGGGGGAGCCCGTCAGGGGGGTCGAGCGGAGTCCGGAGCCCGCGTGGCCGACCACCATCGCCGGGACCACCGCGATGCCGAGCCCCGCGCGGACGAAGCCCAGTACGGCGTCCATCTCGCCGCCCTCCACCGTGAACGCCGGCTCGAAGCCCTCCGCACGGCAGGCCGCCACGGTCAGGTCCCGCAGGTCGTAGCCGTGCCGGAACATCACCATCGGTTCGTCGCGCAGCGCGGCCACCGTGAGCGGGCCGCCGCCCGCCGGAGGGGGGAGGGCCGCCGAGGAGACCACCACCAGGTCCTCCGTCAGCAGTTCCATCGTGGTCAGCGCCGGCGCCGAGGGGGGCAGCGGCAGGGCGATCAGCGCGAGGTCCAGGGACCCGCGCGCGAGCTCCCGTACGAGGTCCAGCGAACCGCTCTCCTCGATCAGCAGCTCGATCCCCGGATGGGCGGTGTGGAAGGCGCGGAGCACGCCCGGCAGAAGGCCGGTGCACAGGCTCGGGGTGGCCCCCAGGCGGATCCGGCCGCGCCGGAGCTGCGCCAGTTCCTGCACCTCCAGCCGGGCCGTGTCGGCGTCCGCGAGGATCCGCCGGGCCAGCGGCAGCAGGGTCTCGCCGGCATCGGTGAGCGTGATGTTCCCGCGCGCCCGGCTGAAGAGCTCGGCGCCCAGTTCGCGTTCGAGCGCCTTGATCTGCTGCGACAGTGAGGGCTGAGCCACGTGCTCGCGCTCGGCCGCGCGGGTGAAGTGCCGGGTCTCGGCGACGGCGACGAAGTAGACCAGCTGCTGGAACTGCATCACCCCAGGCTAGCGCCTGCATAGGCAGAACCTATCGACTTCAGCTCTGTCATGTCTTGGACCTTTCGGGACCTTCGTCCTTACGGTCAATGTCATGGCTCTGGCAACGCGGACGGATCGACGGCCGTCCACCACGCGCACGCTCTGGGACTCCTCCGTCGGCAAGAAGTCCGTGATGGCCGTCTCCGGCCTGATCATGCTCGGCTACCTCGTCGTGCACATGCTCGGCAACCTCAAGATCTTCTTCGGGGCGGACGAGTTCAACGGCTACGCCCACTGGCTGCGCACCCTCGGCTCGCCCTTCCTGCACCACGAGTGGGCCCTGTGGATCGTCCGGGTCGCGCTGGTCGCGGCCGTCGTCGCGCACGGGGTCTGCGCCTACCAGCTCAGCCGCCGCGACATCAAGGCGCGCCCGGTGAAGTACGCCCACAAGCGCCGCCGCGCGAGCTATGCCACCCGCACCATGCGCTGGGGCGGCATCATCCTCGCCCTCTTCATCGTCTGGCACCTGCTCGACCTCACCACGCTCACCGTGAACGAGCGGGCCTGGGCCGGGCACCCGTACGAGAACGTCCTCGCCACCTTCTCCACCTGGTACGGCAACACCATCTACCTCGTGGCGATGGCCGCCCTCGGACTGCACGTCCGCCACGGCTTCTGGAGCGCCGCCCAGACCCTCGGCGCGGGCAACGCCCGGCGGGACAGGACGCTGAAGTTCCTGGCCAACGCCCTCGCCCTCGTCCTCTTCGCGGGCTTCGTGTCCGTGCCCGTCGCCGTCATGACCGGAGTGGTGAGCTGACATGAGCAACGACTACGCCGACTACACCACCGGCGCCCCGATCGCCGACGCCAAGGCCCCCGAAGGCCCCATCGCCGAGCGCTGGGACCGCCGCCGCTTCGAGGCCAAGCTGGTCAACCCGGCCAATCGGCGCGGGCACACGGTCATCGTCGTCGGCACCGGCCTGGCCGGTGGCGCGGCCGGTGCCACCCTCGCCGAACAGGGCTACCACGTCGTCCAGTTCTGCTTCTCCGACTCCCCGCGCCGGGCCCACTCCATCGCCGCCCAGGGCGGCATCAACGCGGCCAAGAACTACCGCAACGACGGCGACTCCGTGCACCGCCTCTTCTACGACACCGTCAAGGGCGGAGACTTCCGCGCCCGCGAGTCCAACGTCCACCGCCTCGCCCAGATCTCGGTCGAGATCATCGACCAGTGCGTGGCCCAGGGCGTCCCGTTCGCCCGCGAGTACGGCGGTCTCCTCGACACCCGTTCCTTCGGCGGAGTCCAGGTCTCCCGCACCTTCTACGCCCGCGGCCAGACCGGCCAGCAGCTCCTGCTCGGCGCCTACCAGGCGCTCTCGCGGCAGATCGCCGCCGGCAACGTCGAGATGCACGCACGCACCGAGATGCTGGACCTGATCACCGTCGACGGCGTGGCCCGCGGGATCGTCGCCCGGGACCTGGTCACCGGCAAGATCGACACCTACTACGCGGACGCGGTCGTCCTCGCGAGCGGTGGCTACGGCAACGTCTTCTACCTCTCCACCAACGCCATGAACTCCAAC
This sequence comes from Streptomyces sp. NBC_01264, assembly GCF_026340675.1. NCBI lineage: Bacteria > Bacillati > Actinomycetota > Actinomycetes > Kitasatosporales > Streptomycetaceae > Streptomyces > Streptomyces sp. NBC_01264. Next base: position 1,184,775 of record NZ_JAPEOX010000002.1, on the reverse strand, counting down.
GCGACCGCCGTATGGCGCGCGCACCGGCGCGGCGCGTACTTCGCCAACCCCTGCTTCACCCAGATCCACCCCACCTGCATCCCGCGCACCGGCGACCACCAGTCCAAGCTCACGCTGATGAGCGAGTCCCTGCGCAACGACGGCCGCATCTGGGTCCCCAAGGCCAAGGGCGACGCCCGGCCCGCCGCCGACATCCCGGAAGCCGAACGCGACTACTACCTGGAGCGGATCTACCCCTCCTTCGGCAACCTCGTGCCCCGCGACATCGCCTCCCGAGCCGCCAAGAACGTCTGCGACGAGGGGCGCGGCGTGGGCCCCGGCGGCCAGGGCGTCTACCTCGACTTCGCCGACGCCATCCGCCGCATGGGCAAGGAGAAGGTCGCCGAGAAGTACGGCAACCTCTTCGACATGTACGAGCGGATCACCGCGGAGGACCCGTACGAGGTCCCCATGCGGATCTATCCCGCCGTGCACTACACGATGGGCGGACTGTGGGTCGACTACGACCTCCAGACCACCGTCCCCGGCCTGTTCGCGATCGGCGAGGCCAACTTCTCCGACCACGGCGCCAACCGCCTCGGCGCCTCCGCCCTCATGCAGGGCCTCGGCGACGGCTACTTCGTGCTCCCCTCCACCATCAACGACTACCTGGCCCGCCACCCGCACCACGAGCAGGTCGACGACAGCCACCCCGAGGCCGCGGCCGCCGTCCGCGAGACCCGCGACTGCCTCGCCAAGCTGCTCGCCGTCGACGGGGACCGCACGCCCGACTCCTTCCACCGGGAGATCGGCGAACTGATGTGGGAGTACTGCGGGATGGCCCGGACCGACGAGGGCCTGCGCAAGGCCCTCGCCCGGATCCCGGAGATCCGCGCGGAGTTCTGGCGGCGGATCAAGGTGCCCGGCAGCGGCGAGGAGTTCAACCAGTCGCTGGAGAAGGCCAACCGCGTCGTCGACTACCTGGAACTCGCCGAGCTGATGTGCCTCGACGCCCTCCACCGCGCCGAATCCTGCGGCGGCCACTTCCGGGAGGAGTCCCAGACCCCGGACGGCGAAGCCGCCCGCCGCGACGAGGAGTTCGGGTACGCGGCCGCCTGGCAGTACACCGGGACCGGCGCCGCGCCCGTCCTGCACAAGGAAGACCTCGTCTTCGAGTACGTCCACCCCACCCAGCGGAGCTACGCATGAAGCTCACCCTGCGCGTCTGGCGCCAGAAGAACGCCGACGCCCCCGGCGCGATGGCCTCGTACGAGGTCGACGGCATCTCGGAGGGCATGTCCTTCCTCGAAATGCTCGACACCCTCAACGAGGACCTCATCCTGAGCGGAGAGGACCCGGTCGCCTTCGACCACGACTGCCGCGAAGGCATCTGCGGCGCGTGCAGCCTCGTCATCAACGGCGACGCGCACGGGCCGGAGCGCACCACGACCTGCCAGCTCCACATGCGCTCCTTCGACGACGGCGACACCATCGACGTCGAACCCTGGCGGGCCTCGGCCTTCCCCGTGGTCAAGGACCTGGTCGTCGACCGGGGGGCCCTCGACCGGGTCATCCAGGCCGGCGGCTACATCACCGCCCCCACCGGCTCCGCACCCGAGGCACACGCCACGGCCGTCCCCAAGCCCGACGCCGACTACGCCTTCGAGCACGCCGAGTGCATCGGCTGCGGGGCGTGCGTGGCGGCCTGCCCCAACGGCTCCGCGATGCTCTTCACCTCCGCCAAGGTCAACCACCTCAACGTGCTCCCGCAGGGTTCGCCGGAGCGCGAGACCCGGGTCCTGGACATGGTGGCCACCATGGACGCCGAGGGCTTCGGAGGATGCACCCTGACCGGGGAGTGCGCCACCGCCTGCCCCAAGGGGATCCCGCTGCCGTCGATCGCCGCCATGAACAAGGAGTGGCTGCGGGCCGTCCGCCGAGGACCGCGCTGACACGCGGACCTACGGGTCCCCGGCCCCCGGACCTCGTGGGTGGACCCCGTACGGGCGCGGCGCGTCCGCCGATCGGATGATCGGAGCGGCTCCGGTCGCGCCGTGACCGGGCGCCTCCGCGGGCATGGGTGACAGTGGGCGTATGCCTCAAGCCGATGCCGGGTCCGGCCCGCGCCGCCGTACCGTGCTGGCCGCCGCGCTCGCCCCGCTGGCGGCGGCCGGCTGCGCCGGGGAGGAGCGGCCCCCGACGTCGCAGCCCGGCCCCGAGGCCGCCAAGGACGCGCTGGTCATGATCATCCGGCACGCGGAGAAGCCGTACGCCGGAGACGCCGGCGAGGACGACGAGGGCAACGAGACCCCCGGCTCCCTCGCCGTCCGGGGCCTGCGCCGCGCCCAGGAGCTGACCGCCCTCTTCCCGCCGGCCAAGGGCGCCGCCCTGCCCCGGCCCGGGGCCGTCTTCGCGGCCGGCGGCAAGGCCGGGGCGCCCGCGCGGTGCCGCCAGACGGTCGAACCGCTCGCCACCGCGCTGGGTACGCCCGTCCGCGCGGAGTTCGCGGTCGGAGCCGAGCCCGCCCTGGCCAGGGCGGTGCTGGCGGCGCGGATGCCCGTCCTGGTCTGCTGGGAGCACCAGGGGATGCCCCGCCTGATCCAGGGCCTCGGAGCGCAGGACGTACTGGGGCTTCCGGCCGCCTGGCCCGACCGCTACGACCTGGTGTGGATGCTCGCCCGCAGACAGGGCGTCTGGAGCTTCCGCGAGCTTCCGCAGCACCTGCTCCAGGGCGACGCGTAGCCGCGAGGACCGCCGGGTACGGGCGTACGCTGAGAAGTGGACTCGGGGCAGTGGTGCGCCGGGAGGTCGACGATCATGACTGGAATCGTGCGAAGGGGCTTCGATTCCGCGGACGAGACCCGTCGCTTCGAAGACGGCAAGGGCAGGCTCGACCTGCTCGACACCGACCACGGACAGATCGGCCGGGCCGTGTTCGAGCCCGGATGGCAGTGGTCGCAGCACATCAAGCCCATCGCGGGGACCGACAGTTGTGAGGCCGCGCACGTGGCCTACATCATCAGCGGCCGGATGAAGATCGTCATGGACGACGGCGACAGCATCGAGGCGCAGTCCGGGGACTTCATCCAGATCGACCCCGGCCACGACGCCTGGGTACTCGGCGACGAACAGTGCGTCGTCCTCGACTGGCAGGGCTACGGAGACTTCGCCAAGTCCCCGGACGCGTGACGAGCCGCGCCCCCGGACGTGTGAAGCCCCGAGCCCCGGTCGCGTGACGACCCGCTCCCGCCGATCAGCCGCCCGCCGCGAGGGCCCGCGCCAGATAAGGAGCCGTACGGCTGCCCTCGGCGCGGGCCACCTCGGCCGGGGTGCCCGCCGCCACCACCCGGCCGCCGTCCGCGCCGCCGCCCGGGCCCAGGTCGATGACCCAGTCGGCGCCCGCCACGACCGCCATGTCGTGCTCCACGACCACCACCGAATGCCCGGCGTCCACCAGGCCGTGCAACTGCCGCAGCAGCACCGTGACATCGGCCGGATGGAGACCGGTCGTCGGCTCGTCCAGCAGGTACAGGGTGTGGTCGCGGCGCACCCGCTGGAGTTCCGTGGCCAGCTTGATGCGCTGCGCCTCGCCGCCCGAGAGTTCCGTGGCGGGCTGCCCGAGCCGCAGGTACCCCAGGCCGATGTCCGACAGGGCGCCGAGGCTGCGGGCGGCCGCCGGGACCCCGGCGAAGAAGGAGGCCGCAGACTCCACGGTCAGAGCGAGCACCTCGGCGATGTTCAGCCCCGAGTAACGGACCTCCAGGGTCTCGGAATTGTACCGGGCACCCGCGCACTCCGGGCACGGGGCGTACGTACTGGGCAGGAACAGCAGTTCCACCGAGACGAAGCCCTCGCCCTGGCAGGACTCGCACCGTCCGCCCGGCACGTTGAAGGAGAAGCGGCCCGCCTTCCAGCCCCGCGCCTTCGCTTCAGGCGCCGCGGTGAAGAGCCGGCGGATCACGTCGAACAGCCCCGTGTACGTGGCCAGGTTGGAGCGCGGGGTCCGGCCGATCGGTTTCTGGTCCACCTCCACCAGCCGCTTCACCGGGAACTCCGGCTCCGCCAGCCGCTCGTGGACCTCCTGGGCGAGCGCCTGGCCGACGAGCGTGGACTTCCCGGACCCCGACACCCCGGTCACCGCCGTGAACACCCCGAGCGGGAACTCCGCCTCCACGTCCCGCAGGTTGTGCCGGTCGACACCGCTGAGCCGGACGGCCCCGGTCGCCGCCCGCGGAGCCCCCGGGCGCCGCTCGTCCGTCGGCCCGGTCCCGAACAGGTACCGGGCCGTCGCCGAGTCCGCCACCGCGGCCAGGGCTTCCGGGGGTCCGCTGTGCAGCACCTGTCCGCCGTGCTCCCCGGCCAGCGGGCCCACGTCCACCAGCCAGTCCGCGTGCCGTACGACGGCCAGGTCGTGCTCCACCACGAACACCGTGTTCCCGGCCTCCTTGAGCCGGTCCAGGACCTCGAGCAGCGCCTCCGTGTCGGCCGGGTGCAGCCCCGCCGACGGCTCGTCCAGTACGTACACCACCCCGAACAGCCCCGAGCGCAACTGCGTGGCCAGCCGCAGCCGTTGCAGCTCTCCCGCCGACAGGGTCGGGGCGCCGCGGTCCAGGCTCAGGTAACCCAGCCCCAGCTCGGTGACCGGGCCGATCCGGGAGCGCAGGTCCTCCGTGAGCACCCGGGAGGCCTCGCCGCCGCCGCGAGCGGTGGCCAGTACCCCGTCCAGCTCCGTCAGCGCCAGCGCCGCCAGCTCCGCGATCGTGCGGCCCGCGAAGGTCACGGCCAGGGCCTCCGGGCGCAGCCGCCTGCCCTCGCACACCGGGCACGGCGCATCGTTCAGGAACTTCTCGGCGCGGGCCCGCAGGGTGAGGCTCTTGCTGTCGGAGAAGGTCCGCATCACGTACCGGTGGGCGCTCATGTACGTGCCCTGGTAGGGCCGTTGGATCCGGTCGGCCTCGCGCACCGGATGCACCGTCACCACCGGCTGCTCCTCGGTGAACAGGATCCACTCGCGGTCGGCCGTCGGGAGCTCCCGCCAGGGCGCGTCCACGTCGTGGCCGAGGGCCTCCAGGATGTCGCGCAGGTTCTTGCCCTGCCAGGCGCCCGGCCAGGCGGCAATGGCATCCTGACGGATCGACAGCCCGGCGTCGGGCACCAGCAGTTCCTCGCTCGTGCCGTGCACGCGGCCGAGCCCGTGACAGGAAGGGCAGGCCCCGGCGGCGGTGTTGGGGGAGAAGGCGTCGGAGTCCAGGCGGTCGGCGCCCGGCGGGTAGGAGCCCGCCCGCGAGTACAGCATCCGCAGCGAGTTGGACAGCATGGTCACCGTCCCGACCGAGGACCGGGACCCGGGGGAGGAGCGCCGCTGCTCCAGCGAGACGGCCGGCGGGAGCCCGGTGACGGAGTCGACCTTCGGCGCGCCGATCTGGTGGATCAGCCGGCGGGCGTACGGGGCCACGGACTTGAAGTACCGGCGCTGCGCCTCGGCGAAGAGCGTGCCGAAGGCCAGCGAGCTCTTCCCGGAGCCGGAGACCCCGGTGAACACCGTCAGCGCGTCCCGCGGAACGTCCACGTCGACCCCGCGCAGATTGTGCTCCCGGGCTCCGCGGACGCGGACGTAGGGATCGTGGGCGTGCGGGGTGGTGGCGTGCGGGGCGGGCGCGACGGGCTGGTGCATTCGTCCTAGTTTAGACCGACCGGCAATAGGCAGCCTCTGTCGAGTGATCGAGCGCGGTGGATGCAGTGCGGGCACGGGTCCACGTGATCATGGAGTTCTCTACGCTCAGTGATCACGAAGGACGGCCGTGCCCGCGCTGCCATCTTGCCTGCTCGAACCCCTCTGGGACCAGTTCTCCGCCCTCCTGCCCGCCCGGCGAGAGTTCGCTGCGGACCACCCGCTGGGCTGCCACCGCCGCCGGATCGCTGACCGGACGGTCTTCGAGCACGTCGTGCTCGCGCTGGTCCACGGCTCAGGCTACGAGCGCATCTCCACCCCCGGATGCTCCGACCGCACCATCAGACGCCGCGTCAAGGAGTGGTCTGAACTGGGGATATCCGAGAAGGTCCACGCACTGGCTCTCGAGGCGCACGACCGGATGATCGGTCTCGGGCTGGGCGAGATCTCGGTGGACGGCTGCATCACCAAGGCCCCGTCCGGCGGTGAGAAGGCGGGACGCTCCCCGGTCGACCGGGGCAAGCAAGGACTGAAACGCTCGGTCGCCTCCGACGCCTGCGGTGTCCCGATCGGAATCGTCTCCGCCGGCGCGAACCGGCACGACTCACCCCTGCTGGGCCCCACCCTGGAGGCGGCGAAGGCACAGGTCGGCGCAATGCCGACGGCGGTCAACGTCAACCTCGACCGCGGCTACGACAGCACCACGTCCCGTGCGCTTATAGCCGAGTTGGGATTCACGGCCGAGATCGCGCGTAAGGGCGTGCCAGCCCCGATCCAAGCCGGCAAGCGCTGGGTGGTCGAGCGCACGCACTCGTGGATGAACGACTACGGCAAGCTGCGGCGCTGCACAGAGAAGAGCGGCAGCATCGTGGACTTCTACCTGTACCTGGCCGCCGCCCTCGTCACGCTCCGCATGCTCATCCGTCGAGCAACGAGCCGCTACCGCTGGGCCGACCGCCCCACCACCCGACGCCTCAAGTGATCCATTTGCCGGTCGGTCTTAGTGTCCGACGCCCGCGGGCTGCCCGGCGGTGTCCGCATCGCCGTCCGCGCGCCCCTCCGCGTGCCCGTCCCGGTGCTCCGTGAGGCCCGTGAGCCGGGCGAGCCGTCCGAAGGAGTCCAGCAGCGCCGTCCGGTCGTACGTGGACGTGGTGGCCAGCAGCTCGTCCGCCCCGGTCAGCTCCGCCACCTCGGACAGTTCCGCCGCGACCTGCTCCTCCGTGCCGTGGATGTGCCCGGCGAGGGCGCTCTCGTACAGCTCCCGCTCCTTGGGGCTCATGGGGAGCGCCTCGATCTCCTCGGCCGGGCGGAGCGGCGGGAAAGTGCCCTGGGTGCGGGAGTACGCGACCGCCCAGGCCTCGGGCACCAGGATCCGCCGGGCTGCCTCCGCGGAGGCAGCCACCGCGACCGTCCCGGAAGCCACGACGTACGGCCGCGCACCCCAGGAGGAGGGCCGGAACTCCGCGCGGTAGGCCGTGACGATCTCCGCGACCCGGGCCCGGTTGCGCAGGTCCCCGACGACCAGGGGCAGGCCGGCGCGGGCCGCGATCCCCGCTCCCTCGCCGGTGGCCAGCACGTACGCCGGGATCCGCATCCCCTCCGCCGGGCGGGCGTGCACCTCGGGGTGCGCCCGCTGGGAGCCGTCGAGCCAGCCCAGCAGCTCCGCGAGCTGCTCCTCGAACCGGTCGGCGTCGGCGGTGTCCCGGCCGAGCGCGCGGCGGATCCCGCCAGTGAAGCCGACCGAGCGGCCGAGCCCCATGTCGATCCGGCCGGGGAACAGCGACTCCAGCACCCCGAACTGCTCCGCGACGACCAGCGGCTGGTGGTTGGGCAGCATCACACCGCCCGTGCCGACGCGGATCCGGGCGGTCGCCCCGGCCACGGCCGCGGCGAGCACCGTGGGCGCGGAACCGGCGACCCCGGGCACGCTGTGGTGCTCGGAGACCCAGAACCTGCGGTATCCGAGCCGCTCGGCGGTGCGCGCGAGCTCCACGGTGTCGCGCAGGGCCTGGGCGGCGGGGTGCCCCGCGCGGGTGCGGGACCGGTCGAGTATCGAGAGGGTGCGGATCACACAGGGTTCAACGCGTGGGGGGCATCAGGATTCCCCGAGGCATCGGGACGGGGTCCCCGCGGGCCGGCGGTGCTGGGACCGGCGGTGCTCGGGCCGGCGGTGCTCGGGCCGGCGGTGCTTAGGCTGGCGGGGTGACCGAGACTCAGAACCGACGGCCCCTGGCCGTCTTCGACATCGACAACACCCTGGCCGACACCGCCCACCGCCAGCACTTCCTGGAGCGCCGGCCGCGCGACTGGAGCGGGTTCTTCGGTGCGGCCCCGGCCGATCCGCCCCTCACCCGCGGGATCGCGCTCGCGGTGGAGAGCGCGGCCGACTGCGAGGTCACGTACCTCACCGGCCGCCCGGAGCGGTGCCGCGCGGACACGGAGGACTGGCTCGTCCGGAACGGGCTGCCCGAGGGGCGGGTGTGGATGCGCGGGAACCAGGACCGGCGGCCCGCCCGGACGACCAAGCTGGAGGTCCTGCGGCGGATCTCGCGGGGCCGCGAGGTGCGGATGCTGGTGGACGACGACGAGCTGGTGTGCCAGGCGGTGCGCGCGGCGGGCTTCCGGGTGGTCCTGGCCGACTGGGCGGCGGACGCGCCGGAACTCAAGGACGCGCAGGAGGGCGAGGGGCGCACCTGAGGGGCCCAGGAGCCCGTAGGGGCGCCCCGTAAGCCCGTAAGCCCGTAAGCCCGTAGGCCCGTAAGGCGTCGGGCGCTCCCCGGGAGCCCCCGGCGAGCGCCCGCAGGCCCGTACCGCCCCGAGGAGCCGGGCCTCAGGCCTCGCCGTCGGCCCCGCCGTCGAGACGGAAACCGACCTTGATCCCCACTTGGTAGTGCGCGATCTCGCCGTTCTCGATGTGCCCCCTGATCTGAACGACTTCGAGCCAGTCGAGATGGTGCAGCGTCTCACCGGCGCGGGCGATGCCGTTGCGGATGGCCTGATCGATGCCCTCGTGGGACGTGCCCACGATCTCGGTCACCCGGTACGTGTGATTGGACATGGGGGTCTCCCGACACTGGGTGGCTGTTGCCTTGTTCTACGGTGCCCCAGTAAGTCCGGGTACGCGAACTATGAGTGAACAATCCATAGCGATACCCCCTTGACCCACCCATTGGTCTATGCCAATTTCAAGCCATCTGAGATCCATCCCCAGAAGGTGACCCCTCGTGAAGATGCGCTTCCTTGCCGTGTCCACCGCTCTCGCGGCCGCGACCGCCCTCACCGGCTGCAGTCTCACCGGGTCGGGCGGAGGTGCGCAGAAGGTGACGCTCTGGCTGATGAAGGGCAGCGCCTCCGAGGAGTTCATAGGCAAGTTCACCACCACCTTCGAGAAGGAACACCCCGGCGTGGACCTCGAAGTGAAGATCCAGGAGTGGAAGGGCATCGGCGACAAGGTGAACGCCGTTCTGGCGGGCACGAGCGAGGAGGGCGCCGACGTCATCGAGGTCGGCAACACCCAGGTCGCCCAGTACGTCGAGGGCGGCGGAGTCTCCGAACTCACCCTGGAAGCCCTGCGCGAATGGGACGGCAAGGACTGGCTGAAGGGCCTTTCCGAGCCCGGAAAGGTCAACGGCGCCCAGTTCGGCGTCCCGTGGTACGCCGCCAACCGCGTGGTGATCTACAACAAGGACCTCTTCGCGAGCGCCGGGGTCAAGGCGCCGATCAAGACCCGCCAGGAATGGATCCAGGCCACGACGAAGCTCGACAAGGGCAGCCAGCAGGGCATCTACCTGGCCGGGCAGAACTGGTACGTCCTCGCCGGGTTCGTCTGGGACGAGGGCGGCGAGCTCGCGGTCGAGAGCGGCGGCCGGTGGGTCGGCACCCTCGACGAGGAGAAGGCCCTGGCGGGAATGGAGTTCTACAAGCAGCTCCAGGCACTCGGCGACGGACCCAAGGACGCCGACGAGGAGACGCCCCCGCAGTCCGACGTCTTCGCCCGCGGCGGGATCGCCCAGATCATCGCCCCGCCCGGCCAGGCCGCCGCCATCGAGGCCGCGAACCCGGGCCTCAAGGGCAAGCTCGGCTTCTTCCCGATCCCCGGCAAGACCGCCGAGAAGGTCGGCTCGGTCTTCACCGGCGGCTCGGACCTGATCATCCCCGAGAAGACGAAGCAGCGTAAGCACGCCGTCGACGTGATCACGGCCCTGGTCAGCGAGCAGTGGCAGACCGAGCTGGCCGCCACGATGAGCTACGTGCCCAACAAGACCACCCTCGCGCACGTGGTCGCGGGCAACGCGGGCGCCACGGCGATGGCCCCCGGCGCCGCCCAGGGCCGCGCCACCCCGCAGTCCCCCCACTGGGCCGAGGTGGAGGCCAAGAACCCGATCAAGCCGTTCATGACGGCCGTCCTCACCGGTGGGGACCCCGAGAAGGCGGCGAAGGCGGCCTCCGACACCATCAGCAAGGTCCTCAGCTCCGACCGCTGACCCGCCGCCCACCAAGTTCAGCGTCCGCACATCCAAGGGCCGCGAAGCGGCCATGTCGAATCCAGCCGGTCACGGAAGAAGTAAAGAAGCCAGGCCACACACCCGCCGGCCTGGCTTCCCGTGCCGGACCAGGAGCCGTCATGACCATCGCCCCGCTGTCCCCCGCCTCCGTCTTCGCACCCGCCCCCGCGCCCTCACCGGCCCCTCTCCTTGCCCCCGCGTCCGCCCCGCAGGCGGCCGACACCCCCGCACCCCGCTACGCCGTCCGCCTCGCCCGCGACGAGAGCGAGGTGCGCGCCGCCCAGCGGCTGCGCCACCTGGTCTTCGCCGGAGAGCTCGGTGCCCGCCTCGACGGCCCCGAGCCCGGCCTGGACGCCGACGCCTTCGACGCCTACTGCGACCACCTCCTCGTGGTGGAGGAGGAGACCGAGCAGGTCGTCGGCACCTACCGGCTGCTGCCCCCCGAACGTGCCGCCGTCGCCGGACGCCTCTACTCCGAGGGCGAGTTCGACCTCTCCTCCCTCGCTCCCATCCGCCCCGACCTGGTCGAGGTGGGCCGCTCCTGCGTCCACCCCGACCACCGCAACGGCGCCGTCATCGCCCTGATCTGGGCCGGCCTCGCCCGCTACATGGACCGGTCCGGGCACAACTGGCTCGCCGGCTGCTGCTCCATACCGCTCTCCGACGGCGGGGTGCTGGCCGCCGCCACCCGGGAGAACGTCCTCACCCGCAGCCTCGCGCCCGTCGAGTACCGGGTCACCCCGCACCTCCCCTGGAACCCCGAAGGCATCACCTTCCCCGGCCGGATGGAACTGCCCCCGCTGCTGCGCGGCTACCTCCGCCTGGGCGCCTGGGTCTGCGGCGAGCCCGCCCTGGACGCCGAGTTCGGCTGCGCCGACCTGTACGTCCTGCTCTCCCTGCGGCGCACCAACCCCCGCTACCTCAAGCACTTCCTCTCGCTCGCCCCGGCCGCATGAGCGCCTGGCTCCCGACCTCGCCCTGTACCCCCGCGGACTGCGCCGCCCACGAGGGACGCACGGCGAGCGTGCCGCGCGCGGTACTGAGGCTCGCCGCCGCCCTCGCCCTGGTCCTGCTCGGAATCCTGGGCGCCCCGCCGCTGCGCCTGCTTCCGGAGCGTCCCCGGCACGTCCTGGTACGGGCCTGGGCCGCCGCGCTGCTGGGCTCCCTCGGACTACGGATCACCGTGCACGGGATACCCGGCCCCGGCGGTGGCCGGCTGATCGTCGCCAACCACATCTCCTGGCTGGACATCCTGCTCGTGGCCGCGGTCCTGCCCTCCCGGATGCTGGCCAAGAGCGACATCCGCGGCTGGCCGGTCCTCGGACCGCTCTCCCGGCAGGCCGGCACGGTCTACATCGAGCGCGACCGGATCCGCAGCCTGCCCGCCACCGTCGGCGTCCTCGCCCGGGCCCTGGCCGACGGCGACCGCGTCACCGTCTACCCCGAGGGCTCCACCTGGTGCGGGCGCGCCCAAGGCCCGTTCCGCCGTGCCGCGTTCCAGGCCGCGCTGGACGCACGGGTGCCCGTACAACCCGTACGGATCAGCTACCTGCTCGATGACGGGGGGCCCGCCGGGGCGCCCGCCTTCGTCGGCGACGATCCGCTGACCGCCTCGCTCTGGCGGATCGCCCGGGCCCGCGGGGTGTGCGCCGAGGTCCGGCTGCTGCCGCGGATCCCGCCCGGCCGGTACACGACCCGGCGGGACCTCGCGGCGGCGGCTCAGGCGGCCGTGCTCGCCGAACCGGTACCCGCGTCACGGCCGGCGGCGCCGCTGCTGCCCGGCGTACCCTCCCAGCCGTCGGCGCCGATGCCGTCGGCCACCGACAGCGACAGGGCGAAACGGCCCCCGGCGTCGGTCCACCAGTGGGTCAACTCCAGTCCTGCGGAAGCGAGTTCCCTACGGACTCCCTCCTGACGGAACTTCGCCGAGATCTCCGTCAGGATCTCCTCGCCCGCCTCGAAGGGCACCTCCAGATCCAGCGCCCGGACCTTCACCACCAACTGCTTCCGCGCCCGCAGCCGCATCTCGATCCACTCGTGCTCCCGGTTCCACACCGCCACGTGAGCGAAGTCGGCGGTGTGGAAGTCCGCGCCCAACTCCCGGTTCACCACGGACAGTACGTTCCGGTTGAACTCGGCCGTCACTCCCTGCACATCGTCGTACGCCGACACCAGGACGGCCGGGTCCTTCACCAGGTCCGTCCCCATCAGCAGCGCGTCCCCGGGCGACAGCATCGCCCGTACGTCCGCCAGGAACACGGCCCGCTCCGGCGGCAGCAGGTTCCCGATCGTGCCGCCCAGGAACACCACCAGCCGGGGCCCGGGGGAGTCCGGCAGGCGCAGCGCGCGGGTGAAGTCGGCCAGCAACGCGTGCACGCGCAGCCCCGGATGCTCCTCGAGCAGGCTCTTCGCCGCCCCGGCCAGCGCGCTCTCGCTCACGTCCACCGGTACGTACGTGTCCAGCGCGGGCAGCGCCTCGATCAGGTGCCGGGTCTTCTCCGAGGAGCCGGAACCCAGCTCCACCAAGGTGCGGGCCCCGCTCACCGAGGCGATCTCCCGGGCCCGTTCGAGGAGGATCTCCCGCTCGGCGCGCGTCGGGTAGTACTCGGGCAACCGGGTGATCTCCTCGAACAGTTCACTGCCCCGGGCATCGTAGAACCACTTGGGCGGCAGCGACTTGGGGGACCTGGTCAGGCCGTCGGCCACATCCGCGCGCAGGGCCGTCTCGGCGGCGTGCTCGTCGAGGGTGCGGGTCAGCTGGAAGTCGTTCACTGGCCGTCGTCTCCTTGGTGCGAAGCGTGCGTTCCGTGCGGTGCGTGCTGTGCTTGCCTGTCGTGCGTTCCGTGCGGTGCTCCGGTGGGGCTGTCCCTCGCCGGGGTCTCCTTCAGGGAGGTGAGGTCGACCCCGGTGCGGGTGGCGGTCAGCAGGGTCCGGTCGGGCACCTCGCACCAGCGCGGGTCGTCGTCGTAGGGCTCCGAGGCGACCACCGTCCGCTGCGCAGAGGCGTCGGCCAGGTACCACAGGGAGTCCCCCCAGGCCGTCGCGGCGACGCTCCGGCCGTCGGTCAGCAGCAGGTTCAGCCGGGATCCCGGCGCGGCCCCGGCCAGCTCCCGTACCGTCCCGGCCAGTGCGGCACCGAGATCCGGGTCCCTCCGCAGCCGGTGCAGGACCAGGGCCCAGACCAGCGCCGAGTCCGTACGGGCGGCCAGCGACAGCAGCTCCTGGGGCGGCAGCCCGGCCGCGACCGGGGCCACGGCGTCCGGCCAGTCCCGCAGCGAGCCGTTGTGGCTGAACAGCCAGTGGCCCTCCGCGAACGGGGCCGCCGCCGCCTCCCCGTCGGCGCCGGGGCGCGTGGCGTCCCGTACGGCGGCCAGCACGGCCCCGCTGCGGACCACCCGGGCGAGGTCGCTGAAGGTCAGGTCGCCCCAGATCGGCCCGGCCCGGCGGTAGCGGGCGGGCACCGGGTCCCCCTCCGCGTACCAGCCGACGCCGAAGCCGTCGGCGTTGACCGTGCCGGAACGCTGGCGGCGCGGCTCCCACGACTGCCGCACCAGCGAATGCTCGGGCTCGCTCAGCACCCGGCCGAGGCTCACGGGCGCCCCGAGGTAAGCGAGGTGACGGCACATCAGGCATTCCCGGTCGAGCCTGCGGGGGCGGCGCCGCGCGCGGTCCGGAACCCGGAGAAGATCTGCCGGCGCACCGGCAGGTCCCAGTTGCGGAAGGTGCCCCGGCAGGCCACGGGGTCCACGGCGAAGGAACCGCCGCGCAGCACCTTGTGCTCCGGGCCGAAGAACACCTCCGAGTACTCGCGGTAGGGGAACGCCCGGAAGCCCGGGTAGGGGAGGAAGTCCGAAGCCGTCCACTCCCACACGTCGCCGATGAGCTGGCGCACCCCGAGCGGGGAGGCCCCCGCCGGATAGGCGCCCGCCGGGGCCGGCCGCAGGTGGCGCTGGCCGAGGTTGGCGTGCGCGGGCGTGGGGTCCGCGTCGCCCCACGGGTAGCGGGTGGAGCGCCCGGCCCGCGGATCGTGCCGGGCGGCCTTCTCCCACTCCGCCTCGGTGGGCAGCCGCCGCCCCGCCCAGCGGGCGTACGCGTCGGCCTCGTACCAGCTCACGTGCAGCACCGGCTCGTCCCCGGGCACCGGCTCGGTGACCCCGAAGCGGCGGCGCAGCCAGGTACCGCCCTCGCGGTGCCAGAACAGCGGTGCCCCGATCCCGTGCCGCCGGATCTCCGCCCAGCCGGCCGGCTCCCACCACCGCTCCTCGTGGTAGCCGCCGTCCGCCATGAACTCCTGGTAGGCGGCATTGGTCACCGGAACGGTGTCGATCCAGAACGCCTCGACCTCGCGGACGTGCGCGGGCCGCTCGTTGTCCAGCGACCAGGGTTCCGCGGAGGTGCCCATCGTGAACGGGCCTGCCGGTACGAGAACTTCGGCGGCGGGTGGCGGTGGACCTTGAGGGGCCTGAGGATCGGGCGCCGTCAGCACCGGTGCGCCCTGCCGCAGCTGATGGGTGATCAGCATCGTCTCGTCGTGCTGCTGTTCGTGCTGGGCGATCATCCCGAAGACGTAGCCACCGTCCAGCAGGGCCGTGCCCTCCAGGGGGGTGCGGTCGAGCAGGTCGAAGACCCGGCCGCGGACCTCGGCGGCGTACCGGCGGGCCTCGTCGGGGCTCAGCAGCGGCAGCTTGGGGCGCTCCGCGCGAGGATGCTCGAACGCGTCGTACAGCGGGTCTATCTCGGGGTGCATGGACTCGCGGCCCGCCACGTTGCGCAGCAGCCAGAGCTCCTCCATGTTCCCGATGTGCGCGAGGTCCCAGACCAGCGGGGACATCAAGGGCGAGTGCTGGGCGGTCAGTTCCGCCTCGCTGACGGCATCGGTGAGCCCGGCCGTGCGCACGCGCGCCGCGGTCAGGGCGTCGGCCGCCCGCTCGCGCAGGAGTTCCGGATCGGCGGTCATGAGCGTGCCTCCTCGCCCGTCGGCTGCGGTCGGGTTCGCGGGTGCGGACGCGCCGGCTGCTGCGGGTGTGGGCGCGGGTTCGGGTGGGCCTTCTCGTGCTGAGGTTCGGCCCGGTCGTCGGCCGGGCAGCGGCCGCGGGACACGTAGCGCTCGGTGAACTCGCCGACGGTGTCGACGACGTGGCCGCCGGCCCCCATCCGGGGCAGTGCCGAGACCGCGGCCCGGAAGCAGGCGCGGGCCGCGGACCGCAGCTCCGGATCGGACAGCGCGTCCCGGGCGGCGGACCGCCACAGCGGATTGCGCGGCGCGGGCCCGGCGCCGTAGGTGTCGGCCAGCCCCTTCGCCACCCGGTACGCGGTCTCCGCGGCCTCCGGGTCGTCGAACAGCGCGTGCACGACCGCCACCGGGACCAGCCAGCCGTCCTCGCCGGGCTGCGCGTCGATCATCCGCAGCTCCAGATGCCCCCGGGGCCGTACCGGCGGGAAGAGGGTGGTCAGGTGGTAGTCCAGATCGGCCTTGGTCGGCGGCCGGTAGCCGCCGTGGCCACCGTCGGAGCGCAGCCAGTCACGGAAGGTCAGCCCGCGCGGTACCGCCCAGGGCGCGCCCTCCTCGTGCGTCCGCACGCACATCACCTCGGTGTCCAGCGCCTGCCGGGCCCACGCACCGCGCGGCTCCGCCTCCAGCGGCGGGGCGAGGGAGCGCCGGGTGTCGAGATCGCTCCAGACCCCTTGGCGGGCGCACCGCCAGCCGGCGTACGGGCCCTCGTGCGCAGGGGAGTTGGCGAAGGCGGCGACCAGCACCGCACCGAGGAGGTGGGCGAGCCGCCAGCGCCTGCCGTGGCCCAGCGGGCCGGGCTCCTCGTGCCCGGCGTCCACATTGACCTGGACGGACGCCGAGGCGCGCATCATGGCGCGCCCGGCCGGTCCGGTGCGGTCGAAGTAGGTCTCCATGGCCTCGTACCGCGGGCTGGCCAGCATCCGCCGCAGCGGACGGCGCGGGTCCTGGCCGAGTCCGCGCAGCACCAGCCCCTGGTCGCGCAGGGCGCCCCGGACGGCGGTCAGATCGGCCTGGAGGCCGTCGACGCAGCCGGTCAGGGAGGCGGCGGGGGGCGAGCTGAGCTCCAGCTGGCCGCCGGGCTCGACGGTGACGCCGGAACCGAGCGGGAGGGCGCGGGCCGCCTCGTGCGCGGCGGCGAGGCGGTCGTGGGACACGGGCCGGCCGGGTTCCTCGGCGTCGAACACCAGCCATTCGAGCTCCGCGCCCAGCAGGCGGGGCGGGCCGGTCTTGAAACAGATGCCGTGGAGCAGCTCCTCGGCGGTGGCTTCGGTCAGTCGGGTGAGTGAGTCCTGGGGCATGACGGGGCCCTCGTCTCCGGTCGTCGGCTCTGACATCACCCGTGCCTACCCGTCCCTCGGGGCACAAATCCATTGCGGGCGCCGTGCCGGAGCGCCGAAGATCACAGCATGAGCGGCAGATTGCGCGAGATCGCGCGGGAGAATGCGGAGATCGTGGCGGCCGGCGGGTACCGGACGCGGTCGGGACGGCAGGTGTCGCTCGCCGCCGCCGTGGCGGAGGCCAAGGCAGGAACCAGAATATATGGCCCAAACCGGGTCGTTCCAGGTGAGCCGGACGCGCGGGATGCCCACCGGACCGTCGTCGAGGTCACCGGCGAGAGCAGCACGGTCGCCGCCCGCAGACTCGCGGGGGAACACCCGGGACCCGTTTCCGTGGCCGTCCTGAACTTCGCTTCGGCCCGGAATCCCGGGGGCGGCTACGTCCGCGGGGCCAAGGCCCAGGAGGAGGCGCTCTGCCGCGCCTCGGCGCTGTACGAGACCCTCCTGGAGGCCCCGGAGTACTACGAGATCCACCGCGCCGAGGTCAGCACCTTCTACACCGACCGGGTGATTCACTCGCCCGGGGTCCCCGTTTTCCGCGACGACCGGGGCACCCTGCTGGACACCCCCTTCCGGGCCGGATTCCTCACCTCGCCGGCCCCGAACGCGGGCACCATCCGCCGCCAGGAACCGGACCGGGAGCCTGAGATCCCCGCCGCCCTGGCCCGCCGCGCGCGGCTGGTGCTGGAGGTGGCCGCGCTGCACGGGTACCGGGGGCTGGTCCTGGGCGCCTGGGGGTGCGGGGTCTTCCAGAACGACCCCGCCCAGGTGGCGGAGGCCTTCCGCGCGCTGCTGGCGGGCCGGTTCGCCGGTGTGTTCGAACGGGTGGTGTTCGGCGTGCTCGACCGCAAGCCGGAGACGCGGGAGACCTTCGAACGGGTGCTGGCGTCCCTGGTGGGCGGCGGTGCGGGCCGGCGCTAGCGCCAGCCGTACCGCTCCCGCAGCCGGTCCACGACGAGCTGGAACCGGCCCCGGTCCAGTGCGCAGGCCTCGCGCCGCATGCCGTCCTCGTGCACGCGCAGCACCCGGTCCACGTCCACCCAGGACTCCCGCCCCGCGCTGTCCCAGGGGCCGGTCCCGATGGGGACCCACTCCCGGTCGTGGTCGTGCCGCTTGCTGGACAGCTGCACGGCGAGGAGCGTGCCGCTCCCCTCACGGGCCACGACCAGCACGGGCCGGTCCTTGCCTCGCCCGTCGTTCTCCTCGAAGGGAACCCAGGTCCACACGATCTCGCCCGGGTCGGGATCCCCGTCGCGATCGGGGGCGTACGAGGTCTGCACCGGCCCGATGGCGTTCGGATCGGCCTCGGCGGTCGCGGTGACCCCGTCCCGGCCGGGCTGCTCGACGTGACCGTTGCTGTGATGCGAAAGTGCCGTCATTCGGGCGAGGTTACCGGGTGGGGGGCGGGTGACGTCCGCCAGCCGAGTTCGACGGAGCGGCGGCACCTGTCGGCCACGTCGCCCGAGCTCGTGAACAGTGCGGTCAGCATGGGCACGCCCTGGGCGAGGACTTCGTGCGGCAACGGGCCCGTCGCGACCAGGGACGCGAGTCCGTGACCGATCACCCAGCTCCGCGTCGCCAGGGTCAGGGGGTCGACGTCCTGGTGGAAGCGGCCGGCCGTCCTGGCGCGTTCGACGGCGCCGACCAGGCAGTGCAGCGTCTCGTCCGCGGCCTTGGCGTCCTCGAGCTCGAAGCCGGCGTCGAACATGACCCGATAGAGGTCGGGGGCGGCCAGCGCGTTGTTCACGTAGGCGGCTCCGAGAGCGGCCAGGTCCCGTACCGGATCCGTGGACATCGCCACGGCGTCGAGCCTGGCTGCCAGGTGTTTGAAGCCTTCCTGACGCATGGCCGTCCACAGGCCGTCCATGCCTCCGAAGTAGGTGTAGACGGCCATCGTCGATACGCCGGTGCCGGCCACCAGAGAGCGGAGGGTGACCGGTTCGCGGGTGCGCAGCATCATCGCGGCCCGCTCGATCAGGCGGGAGCGGATCGCCGGGTCCTTGGTTCGCGCCATGCCCAGACAATACATAACAGCGCTATGGTTTGGAGAGGTGCAGCGCCGGAGCCTGCGCCCCGACGACATTGGAGCCGTCATGACCGTGAAGCTGGTCAATCCCAACGGGCTGCCCAAACCCGACGTCTACCGTCAGCTCTCGATCGCCACCGGGTCGAAACTGGTGTTCCTCGCGGGTCAGGTCGCGCGCGATGCCGAGGGCCGCCGTGTCGGCGAGGGGGACTTCGCCGCTCAGGTCGAGCAGTGCTACCTCAACATCGGCATCGCCCTGGCCGAGATCGGCGGATCCTTCGACGACGTGGCGAAGCTGACCGTCTACGTCGTCGACTGGAGCCCCGAGAAGATGCCGCTGCTGGGGGAGGGCGTGGCCCGGGCGGCGGCCAAGCTGGGCATCGACCCCGTCAAGCCGATCACGCTGCTGGGCGTCGCGGCACTGGGGGAACCCGATCTTCTCGTCGAGGTCGAAGCCACGGCCGTGCTCGACTGACGCCACCCCCTCGGCCGAACGGGAGTTCTTCCGAGAGGGTGGGTGGGAGGAGGCCCCCGGTGGTGGGGCCGGTTGTCAGATCCAGCCCTCCAGCGACGCCATGAAGCCGTCGAAGTCGTCCCGGTGGATGGTGTGGCCGGCGCCGTTCGCCGAGCGGACCTCGAAGCCGCGCTCCTTGAGGAGCGCCGCGCGCTCCGGTGAGATCAGGAAGCTCGGGTCCGCCAGCTGCACCAGCGAGGGGACCGCCGGTGCGGCCGGCAGCAGGTCCGTACCCGCCAGCGGAGCCAGACTCAGGGCGGTCGCCTCGTCCCAGAGGGCCAGGGTGGCCAGTTCGACGTCGACGTCGGCCTCCTCCCAGCGCGGGTTCATCGCCTGGATCTGCTCCCTGGGCGCGGACTTGAACTGGGCGAACATCTCGGGGCCGAAGCCCTCGCCGAGCTCCGCCAGGTGCCAGGCGGGGTCGGAGAACACGGCACGCTTCGGCTTCAGTCGGCCGACGGCCTTCGAGAGGGTCAGGCCGCCGAGGGAGTGGCCGATGGCGAGTTCGGCGCCGACCGGGAGGGTTTCGGCCAGGTCGTCGGCGAAGGCCTCGGGGCTGTACTCGCCCCGGCCGCTGGCGCCGTGGCCGCGCAGGTCCACGGCGATGACGCGGTAACCGCGCTCGGCGAGGGCGGGGCCCACCCGGCGCCAGGTCCGGTGGTCGGCCATGATCCCGTGGATCAGGAGGGCGATGCGGTCGCCTTCGCCCCAGGTGCGGGTGTGGAGCTGCACGGTGGTGCCTTTCGTCTTCAGAGAATCAGGGGATCCGAGGATCGGGGTATCGGGGGATCAGGGGTGATGCCCAGGGCATCGGTGGGGTGGGGTGGAGCGGGGCAGCAGTCCGGGAGCCCGGCCCGCCTCAGCGGACGCTGCGGATCGGCTTGACCGCCAGGGCGCCCGCCACCGCCAGGGCGGCGGCCACGATGAACAGGGCCGTGTAGCCGCCGCTCACGGACACGATCACCGAGGCGATGAAGGGGGCGACGATCTGCGGGCCCGCGTTGGCGATGTTGAGTACGCCCATGTCGCGGGCGGCGTCCTCGGCCTTGGGAAGCACCATCGTCACCAGTGCGGTGTCCACGGCCATGTAGCAGCCGAACGCGAGGCCGTTGATCACGGCGAAGGCCAGCATGGCCGCCCAGCTGGTCGACAGGGCCGGGATCACCAGGGCGATGGCGGACAGCAGGGCGGAGGCGCCGACGAAGAGCTTGCGGCGGTCGTACTTGTCCGAGAGCCAGCCGCCGAGGACGGTGGAGACGACCATCGCCACGCTCGTCAGCGGCATCAGGACGGCCACGGCCGCCTCCGGCTTCATGCCCTCGGGCAGCACGGTGTGGTCCTGGAGGATGTACAACTGGTAGCCGCTCACCGCGAAGTAGCCGAGGACCAGCAGCGCCCGCCCGATGAACGCCCAGCGGAAGTCGTGGTCCTTGAGGGCGCTCGCGAAGGCGGCGAGCTGGTCCTTGACCGGCATGGAGGGCTTGGCCGGGCGCCGTTCCTCGCGGGTGCAGACGGTGAACAGGACGGCGGCGCCGGCCACGAGCGCGCCGAAGATCAGGTACCCGGTGCGGTAGTCGTCCGAGAACGCCGCGCCGATCAGGGCGCCGACGGTCGAGCCCAGCGGCAGGCCGAGGCCGACGGCGGCGGAGGCCTTGCCGCGCGCGCTCATGGGCACCCGGTCGGGGACCACGGAGGTGATGGCGGCCTGGTAGATGTTCATCACGGCCTGGCCGAGGCACCAGGCGATGGTGATGAGCAGGATCGTGTCCGCGACGCCGAGCAGGAACATCGCCGGTATCGCGGCGAGCCCACCGCCCAGGATCCAGGGGTTGCGCCGTCCGCTGCGGTCGGACAGGGCGCCCGCGACCGGGTTGAAGACCGTCGCGAAGATCGCCGAGACCCCCGCGATCAGGCCGAAGTTGGAGACCTTGTTCGCCGCGTCGATGTCTTCGACCTGGAGGGCGAGGAGTACGCCGGCGACGCCGATGTAGAGGGCGTACATGGCTCCGTTGCCGACGAGCAGCAAGGGGAGCAGGCCGCGCCGGGAGGCGGGGGCGTCGGTGGTGGCGGCGGCGGTGCCGGTGCCGGGGGAGGAAAGGGCCACGGTGCCCTCCTGGGCAGTTTGGGAAGGGGCGAGGGGTATGGAGAGGGGTACGGAGGGGTGCACTGAGGGGTGTGGGAAGAGCGTGGGGAGGAGTGCGCGCCGCCCTGTCGCGACGGCGGGGGTGCGACGGAACGCGACAGGACGGCGGCACGACCGGACACGGCACGGACGCGTGGGGCACGTGGGGAGACACCTTTGATGAAGCTGCGGTGACGCCTTGGTTACACGTGTCAGTGAATCGTGTAACCACTGTGTAGCATTGGTTTCCGGCCATCCGCTAGCCCCCGGGCACAAACGGTCTGGAAAGATGCCACGGCAATGTCTCAGTCACCGAAGCCCCCCACAGCGCCGCCGCAGCCTCAGCCACCCGTGCCGACCAGCGCCGACGTCGCCCGTCTCGCCGGAGTGTCGCGCGCGACGGTCTCGTACGTCCTGAACAACGCGGAAGCCGTACGCATCAGCGAGCCGACCCGCCGCAAGGTGCGCGAGGCCGCCGAAGAGCTCGGCTACGTCCCCCACGCCGCCGCCCGCAGCCTGCGCGCCGGGCACACGCGCATCGTGCTGCTGCCCACCTCGCACGTGCCGATCGGGCCGCTGTACAGCGCCTTCCTCAACGAGTTGCAGTGGGCGCTGCGCGCCCTGGACTACACCGTGGTCCAGTACGGCAGCCTCGGCCTCACCGGTGACGAGGCCGCGCGGGCCTGGGCCGAACTCCGGCCCGTCGCGGTGCTCTCCCTCGGCGAGATCACCCTGTCCGCGCACAACGTGGCCACGCTCAAGCGGGCCGGGGCGCGCGCGGTGCTGACGATGGGGCCGGAAGCCGTTCCCGGGGCGCACGCGCTGGTCATGGACCAGGCGGAGGTAGGCGCGCGGGCGGCGGAGCACCTGGTGGAGCAGGGGCGGCGACGGATCGGCGTGGTCGTTCCGGAGGAGGAAGGGCTCGGGCTGTTCTCCACGCCCCGGCTCGAAGGAGCCCGGTCCGTGGCGGGGGCCGAGATCGTCGCCCTGCGGATGGCCTACTCGGAGGAGTCGGCCGCGGAACTGGCGGAGCGGTGGGAATCGCTCGGTCTGGAGGCGGCGTTCGCGTACAACGACGAGTACGCGATGCTGCTGATGCGGGCGTTCCAGGACGTGGGACTGCGGGTGCCGCAGGACGTGGCCGTCATGGGCGCCGACGACCTGCTGATCGGGCGGCTGCTGCGGCCGAGGCTCAGCACGGTGCAGATCGAGATGCCGACGGGGGAGCGGCTGGCGGCGCTGGTGGACCAGGCGGTACGGGACCCCGCGGCGGTCGTGCGCAGGCACGACCTGATGGCGGCGGTGGCGGTGCCGCGGGACTCGACGTGAGCTCGTCGCTCCGCTCCGGGCGGGCTGGGGCTTGGACCCCGGCTGCGGCTCGGAGCCCGGCTGCGGCTCGGACCCCCGCTGTGGCCCGGATCCCGGCTGTTGGTCGGCCGCGGGTGACGGCCCGGGGCTGCGCCCGGGCTGCCGGGGCCGCGCCCCTCACGCGGCCGCGGGGCTGAAGCCGCCCTGCGGGCGATCCAGCCGGCCGGCGCGGGCGCGGCATGCGGCAGGCGCGCAGGTCGGGGCCCCGTCGGCGGCTGGGGGGGCGTTGACAGGGGGACCGGGGGGACGGAGACTCTGGGCGCGCCCCACCGGGCGCGGGCGGAGCGTGCGCCGGGCCGGACTGTGGCATCGGTGTGCCGCCCCGCCTTCCGCTCGCTCCGGAGGGACTCCATGAGCATCCGTACCGTCCGCGACGTCTATGTCGTCGACGCCGTCCGCACCCCGATCGGGAAGTTCGGCGGCGCCCTCGCCGGGGTCCGCCCCGACGACCTGGCCGCCCACGTGGTGCGCGCGCTCGTGGACCGTACGCCCGCACTGGACCCGGCCCGCATCGACGACGTCGTCTTCGGCGACGCCAACGGCGCGGGCGAGGACAACCGCGACGTGGCCCGCATGGCGGTGCTGCTCGCCGGACTCCCCGTGACCGTGCCCGGGGTGACCGTCAACCGGCTCTGCGGCTCCGGGCTCGAAGCCGTCGTCCAGGCGGCCCGCGCCATCGCCCTCGGCGACGCCTCCGTCGCCATCGCCGGGGGTGTCGAGTCCATGAGCCGGGCCCCCTGGGTGGTGCAGAAGCCGGAGCGAGCCTTCCCCGCGGGGCACCAGCAGATGTGGTCCACCACGCTCGGCTGGCGGATGACCAACCCCCGGATGCCCGCGGAGTGGACCGGCTCCCTCGGCGAGGGGGCCGAGCTCGTCGCCGAGAAGCACGGCATCACCCGCGAGGCGCAGGACGCCTTCGCGCTGGAGAGCCACCGCAAGGCGGCCGCGGCCTGGGCGGCAGGTCAGTACGACGCCGAGGTGGTCCCGTACGCGGGTGTCGACCTGCTGCGCGACGAGTGCATCCGCGAGGGTTCCAACCCGGAGGCGCTCGCGCGTCTGAAGCCCGCTTTCCGCAGCGACGGCACCGGTACGGTCACCGCGGGCAACGCCTCGCCGCTCAACGACGGAGCCGCCGCACTGCTGTTGACGGACGAGGAGGGCCTCGCCGCCACCGGGCGGGAGCCGTTGGCCCGGATCAGTGCGTCGGCCGTCACCGGGATCGAGCCCCAGCTCTTCGGCCTGGGTCCGGTGGACGCCGTGGAGCGCGCGCTCACCAAGGCGGGCCGCGGTTGGGCGGATCTTTCCTCCGTCGAGCTCAACGAGGCTTTCGCGGCGCAGGCGTTGGGATGTCTGGCCGCCTGGCCCGAACTGGATCCGGCCGTGGTCAACCCGCGCGGCGGGGCCATCGCGATCGGGCACCCGCTCGGTGCGTCGGGTGCCCGGCTGGCCGGTTCGGTGGCGCACCAGCTCGCCGCGGCCGGATCCGGTACAGGGATCGCGGCCCTCTGCATCGGCGTGGGACAGGGCATCGCCCTCGTGCTGGAACGCTGACCGTCGATCGTTTCCGGTCATAGTCAGGCATCAACTGCTCGGCAGGCGAAGAGAATTGATGCCTCTGGTGCGGTGGGGTGGCACGATGGCGCGTGCCGCCCCCCGCCACGCACACCGCATCCGGAGGCCCCGCGCCATGCCGCTCCTCGATCCGACGCTCTGGCAGGACGGACCCACCCTCACGGGGGGTACCGCCCCGGTCCTCGAACCCGCCACCGGCCAGACCCTCGCGACCATCGACCTGGCCGCTCCGGCCGATGTGGCGGAGGTCGCCGTACGGGCCCACGCGGCCCAGCGGGACTGGGCGCGGGCCACCCACCTGGAACGGGCCGCCGTGCTGCGCCGCGCCGGGGACCTGTTCACCGCCCACGCCGACGAGCTGCGGGAGTGGCTGGTCAGGGAGTCCGGGTCCATCCCCGGCAAGGCCGACTTCGAACTGCACGTCGCCGCGCAGGAGTGCTACGAGGCCGCGGCCCTGGCCTCGCGTCCGGCCGGTCAGGTGCTGCCGAGCGAGGCGCCGCGACTGTCCTTCACCCGCCGCGAACCCGTCGGTGTGGTGGGGGTGGTGGTGCCCTTCAACGCGCCGCTGATCCTCTCGATCCGCTCGGTCGCGCCCGCGCTCGCCCTCGGCAACGCGGTGCTCCTCAAGCCGGACCGCCGTACCGCGGTCAGTGGCGGCCTCGCACTCGCAGCCGTCTTCACGGCGGCCGGCCTGCCGGGCGGACTGCTGCACGTCCTGCCCGGCGGCGCCGGGACGGGCTCGGCCGTGGTCGCCGATCCGCTGGTCAGGGTGGTGTCGTTCACCGGTTCCACCGCGAGCGGCCGGCTCGTGGGCGAACTGGCGGGGCGTCACCTCAAGCGCGCGCACCTGGAGTTGGGCGGCAACTCGGCGCTCGTCGTGCTCCGTGACGCCGACGTTGCGGCGGCCGTCGCGCAGGCCTCCTGGGGCTCCTTCTTCCACCAGGGCCAGATCTGCATGACGGCCGGCCGGCACCTCGTGCACGCCTCGCTCTACGACGAGTACGTCGAACGGCTCGCCGCGCGCGCGGAGGAGCTCGCGGTCGGGGACCCGTACCGGGAACGGGTGCACCTGGGGCCGCTCATCGACCGGTCCCAGCTGGACCGGGTCCACGGTCTGGTGGAGGCCAGCGCCGCACAGGGCGCCAAACTCGTCACCGGCGGCTCGTACCAGGACCTCTTCTACCGGCCGACGGTGCTGGCGGGCGCCGGCGACGACAGCCCCGCCTACGCGGAGGAGGTCTTCGGACCGGTGGCGCCCGTACGGTCCTTCGCGACGGAGGACGAGGCCGTGGAGCTGGCCTCCGCCGGCCCCTACGGGCTCTCCCTCGGGATCGTGACCGGCGACGCGGCGCGCGGGCTGGACCTGGCGGGACGGATCCCGGTCGGAATCGCGCACGTCAACGACCAGACGGTGAACGACGAGGCGGTCGCCCCCTTCGGCGGCGTCGGCGCGTCCGGGACCGGCGCCCGCTTCGGGGGCGAGGCGAACCTCGACGCCTTCACCGAGCTGCGCTGGACCACGCTTCGCACCACCCCGGGCGGGCATCCGTTCTAGAGGGTCTCGTCCCATCTCCCGCTCTCCCGCGACCAGCCGGCCCGGGTGGCCTCGGCGACGAGGGCGCGCGCGGATCCGTACCGCCGATCCAGATGGGTACATTTTGCGCATTGCGTGCATCGTGCGCGGCCAGGAATGCTTCGATTCGGTCGTTCGTTCAGGGAAAACAAGCAGCACAGCACTCTGGAGGTCTGGAATACCGTGGCTACTGTCGAACTCACCAAGGAGAACTTCGACCGGACGGTGAGCGAGAACGCCTTCGTCCTGATCGACTTCTGGGCGGGCTGGTGCCGTCCCTGCCTGCAGTTCGCCCCGGTCTACGAGAAGGCCGCCGAGGCCAACCCCGACCTGCTCTTCGCCAAGGTGGACACCGAGGCGCAGCAGGAACTCGCCGCGGCCTTCCAGATCAGCTCGATCCCGACCCTGATGATCGTCCGGGACCAGGTCGCGATCTTCTCGCAGCCCGGCGCGCTGCCCGAGGCGGCGCTGACGGACCTCATCACCCAGGCCCGGGCCCTGGACATGGACGAGGTACGGACGAAGATCGCCGCCGAGCAGGCGGGCGCCGACGGCGCCGCGGCCGGGGAGCCCGGCACGCCGGACGCCTGATTACGTGACGGGCCGCGGCCGTGCGGTGAGACTGGCCGGATGAGCGAAGCGGTGGAGTACGACGTAGTGGTCCTCGGCGGGGGGCCGGCCGGCGAGAACGTGGTCGACCGGACCCGCGCCGCCGGGCTGAGCACGGCGCTGGTCGAGAGCGAGCTGGTGGGCGGTGAGTGCTCGTACTGGGCCTGCATCCCCAGCAAGGCGCTGCTCCGCCCGGCGCTGGCCCGGGCGGATGCGCGCCGGGTGCCCGGTCTTGCGGGGGCGGCGGCCGGTCCGCTGGACGCGGAAGCGGTCCTCGCGCACCGCGACTACTGGACCGGGAGCTGGAAGGACGACGGCCAGATCGACTGGCTGGAGTCGGTCGGCGCCCACGTGTACCGGGGCCACGGCAGGCTGTACGGAGTCCGCAAGGTCGCCGTCACCAGCCCGGAGGGGGAGCACCACGTGCTCTCCGCCCGGCACGCGGTCGTCGTCGCGACCGGTACCCGAGCCGTGATCCCCGAGCTGCCGGGCATCGCGGACGCCCGGCCGTGGACCAGCCGCGAGGCCACGTCGGCGCAGGCCGCGCCGGGCCGGCTGCTGATCGTCGGCGGGTCGGTGGTGGCCGCGGAGATGGCCACGGCCTGGCAGGCGCTCGGCTCCGAGGTGACCGTGCTCGTACGGGGTTCCCGGCTGCTGCCGCGCATGGAGCCCTTCGCCGGGGAACTGGTCGCCGACGCGCTGCGCGAGGCGGGCGCGGTGGTCCGTACGGGCGTGGCCGTCGAGTCCGTCGTACGGGACGGCTCGACCGGGCCCGTCACCGTGGTGCTCGAAGGCGGCGAGACGCTGGAAGGCGACGAGCTGCTGATGGCGACGGGGCGCGCCCCGCGCACCGAGGACATCGGCCTCGACACCGTCGGGCTCGCCCCGGGCGGGTGGATCGCGGTGGACGACAGCTGCCGGGTACCGGGGACGGACTGGCTGTACGCGGTCGGCGACGTCAACCACCGGGCGCTGCTCACCCATCAGGGCAAGTACCAGGCCCGGATCGCGGGAGCCGTCATCGCCGCCCGCGCGGCGGACAATGCGTCGCTGGACACGGGCCGTTGGGGAGCGCACGCGGCGACGGCCGATACGCAGGCCCTGCCGCAGGCCGTGTTCACCGACCCGGAGGCGGCATCGGTGGGCCTGACCCTCGCGGAGGCGGAGCGCGCCGGCCACCGGGTCCGCGCCGTGGACTACGACCTCGGCAAGGTCTCCGGCGCGGGCCTGTACGCCGACGGCTACCGGGGCCGGGCCCGCATGGTGGTGGACCTGGACCGCGAGATCCTGCTCGGCGTCACCTTCGCCGGACCGGGCGCGGCCGAGCTCCTGCACGCGGCGACGATCGCGGTCGTGGGCGAGGTGCCCATCGAGCGCCTGTGGCACGCGGTCCCGGCGTTCCCGACGATCAGCGAGATCTGGCTGCGGCTCCTGGAGGAGTACAGGGGATAGCCACCGCCGCCACCGCGTACGAACGGCGGAGCCCTCGTGGGCCTGACAGCCAGAGACTTCCGGCGGGGCCGCGCCGAACCGCTTCCGGGAGCTCTTCGCGACGCTAGGGGGCGGAGAGGCGGCGTTCGAGGGGGGTGCGCATGCTGGGGCGGATCCGGATGTCGCCGAGGAAGGCGGCCATGCGGGCGGCCTCGGTGGCGGCGGCCGTGCGGGCCTCGCGGGTGCGGCCTTCGGGCGTCAGGGCGTGGGTGGCGATGTCGCCGTCGGGGCGCTGGGCCCAGCCTCCGGCGATGCGGCCGTTCCACCACAGGGTGGGGCCGATGTTGCCGTAGGCGTCGAAGAGTTCGGGCACGGAGGTGGGGTCGAGGTACCAGTCGCGATGGCGCCATCCCATGGCGGTCGGGTCGAGCCCGGGGAGCAGCACGGCCGCCGGGGCGGTCTCCTCGGGCGGGTCCAGGTGGTCGGGCAGGGCGTGGCCGGGGCCGTGGGAGAGGTCGACTTCGACGGCGCCGGTCCGGGCGATGGCCTTGCGGGTGTCGGTGAGGGTCCAGCCGGTCCACCACTTGACGTCCTCGGTGCCGGCGGGGCCGAAGGCACGCAGGTAGTGGGTGGCGAGCTCGGCCCTGGCGTCCTCGGCGTGCAGTTCGGGGTGGGGTTCGGCCGTGGTCCAGCGGAACTGGGAGGAGGCCCAGGTGCCCAGGGGGCGGCCGCGGCGGATCCGGCTCTCGGCGGCCATCACACCGAGCACACGGCTGGTGATGCGGGGCGTGGCCGCGTACGGCTTGCCCGGGGCCACGGAGAGCTGGGTCTTGAGGGCGGGTACGGCGTCGGCGAGCTGGGCGGCGGTGGCCTCGCCGAGGTCGGCCAGGGCCGCGAGGACGGCCTGCTCGGTGGTGGCCAGCCAGGCATCGCCGTGGCCGTGCTGTTCGCCCAGGACCTTGAGGAGGTTCCTGCGTTCGCGGGCCGCGACGGCCCGGGCGGTGGACGCGTCGACGACGGGCGCGAGGTCGTGGGGGACGACGAACATGGTGCGGCGCATGCACAGCATCCGTACCAGGGACCGGTCCTCGTACAGCGCCCGCTCCAGGAGCGCCGGCGTCGGGTCCTTCATGCGGGCCGCCACCGACAGGTACACGGTGGCCGGGTCGGTGGCATGCAGGGCGAGCAGCGCCGCGGCGACCGCCTCGGGCGTGCGTGCGCGGGCCTTCGGCGTGAGGAGGTGGGCAGTGGCGAGACGGGCGCGCCGCTGTTCGTCGGTGATCTTCGCTCGGGCGTTGGTCATGGCAGGCGCCGGCCGTCCTCTCGTTGGTGCGGGTGGGAGAGGGTCTCCGCCCAGGACCGGGGTGGTCCGGGGCGGAGCCTCATGCCTCGGGATCATGCCTTGGGATCAGGTGGTGGTCCCGGATTCCCGGATTCCCGGGTTCTCGGGCTCACGCGGCGGGCATCCGGGCTCGTCCGTGCGCCGCCTACGGCGACCGGCCGGCTCTGCGGCCGTCAGGGTCGGACGGTGCGGCCGAAGTAGGCGGCGAGCCGGTCGGCTGCCGGGGCGTCGTCCGGGGCGGGCTTGGAGGGGCCGAACATGCCGGTGGCGGGGCGGATCTGGTCGGGGAAGTTCCCGTACCAGCCGGCGAAGGCGGCCTGGACGGCCTCGGGGTCGCCGGTGCGGTCCTGGCCGGTGGCGGTGGCCAGGTCCCAGCCGTGCAGGACGGCCTCCAGCAGGTGCAGGTCCACGATGCGCGGGCCCGAGCCGCCGCCGGGCAGCGGCATCTGCCGCTCCAGGGCGCCGTCGCCCTGCCAGGCGGCGAGCACGTCCTCGGCGCCGCGTGCGTAGACGTCGCCGGGCCGCTCGTCGCCGATCTGGTCGCGGGCGAAGAGGGAGAAGTCCGGGCCGCCGCCCTGGGCCAGCGTCACGTAGTAGGGGTTGCCGGCCACGAGGTGATTGGCCAGGGCCCGCACGTCGAAGTCCTCGCACGGCGTCGGCCGGCCGTACCGGTCGGGAGTGACATTGCCCAGCAGTCCGGTGGTGTGGTTCAGGGCCTTCTCCAGCAGCACGATCTCGGACACGGTTGCGCCTTTCGCAGGGGGGTGAGGAGCCCGGCCGCATGTCCGCAGGGCTCGCGGGTCGGCTCCAGCACCCAGTCGAAGCCGGGGGAGCCGCACCAGCAACTTCAGAGTGCACGGACTTGCGGACAGGATCTGTCCGCAATGCGGAGGCGGGTCCGATTAAGGGCGTGCGGCGATCACTTTTGACGTGGCGCCCTCCGCAGGTAGCGGTCCTGATCCGCCGATAGCTGTCCTCGGACATGTGGGACCACCGGGCGCGCTCGGACGGGGCCCCATCACCGACGTCCTGAAGGAACCGGCGGACGAAGGAGCCGACCATGAGGCAACGCCGACTCGACGCGGAGGCGTGGTCGGACGCGCTCAAGCTCTACGAGCGGCTTTGCACGTTCGTCGCCGTCGCTCCGCGCGAGCACGAGGATTGGTGGATCGATGTCGGGGCGATCGTGCGCCTGGAGAAACGTGATCCCCGGGGCTGGGAATCCATCGACCCCTACGAGGGCGAGGACGAGCGACGCGAGGACCCGCTGTTCCCGTGGCTGGAGACGCCTACGACCCTCGCGGACGCTGAACGCTTCCACCCAAGGGTGAGGGAGCTTCCCCGGTCCTCGGTGCGATCGTTGGTCGTCCTGCTCGGAGTACTCGGCCTGGACGTCGCCAAGACCCCGCGCTGGGAGGAACGCAGACCCCGGATGGAGCGCCGGGCAGACGTCATCCTTTCGCGGTTCCCGGACGGCACCCGCTTCTACTCCAACATCGGCAGGAAGGGCGACCGGCCCGACTTCTACGAGCAGGGCGTCCAAGGCCTCGACCCCTTCAGCCACTACGGCTGGGATGCCGGGCTGATCATGGTGAACGACGAGGAAGTCGCCGTGCTCTGGAACTTCCTGTCCATCTGATCTGAAGAGCCGAAGGGACAATCCGGACTTGCGGCCGCCATTCGCGGGCTGCACCCGGCACCGGAACGAGGGAGCACATCGTGGAGCAGGACCGACTCGACGCGTCGGCCTGGTCGGACGCGCTCAAGCTCTACGAGTGGCTTTGCACGTTCGTCGCTGTCGCTCCGCGCGAGCACGAGGATTGGTCCTGCTCGGGGTCGCGGGGAGCCGGCTGGACCTCTCCGGGACACCGGGCTGGGCGGAGCACAGGCCTGAGAGGGAACGCCGCGCCGAGGTGATCCTTTCGCGCTTTCCCGAGGGCACCCGCTTCTACACCAACCTCGGCTGGCAGCCCGACCACCCGGACTTCTCCAAGCAGCCCTTCCGGACCCGTGCCCCTTTCAGCCGGTACGACTGGGGCGCCGGACTGATCGCCGTGAACGAGGACGAAGTCGCCGTCCTCTGGAACTTCCAGAACACCTGACCCGACCTCGACCCCGACCCCGACCGTCGAAGCCGCCTGGCCCTCACAGGAGGAGCCCGTCGGCCGCGTCTTGCCCCAGGCCATGGCACGCGCCGGGCGTCTGTCCATGAAGCCCCTGGAGTTCGACCGCCCGGTCCCGTACACGCCGGGTGCCTGGGCGGCCGTCGTGGCCGAACGGCTGGCTGGTCCCCGCGCCGAGTGCATCTGGTGCGGCCGGGGCGACGTGGCTTCGCTTCGGGCGGCGCGAAGACCTGCTCGCCGCACGCGGCATCGTGTCCGTCCGCCCACCCTGGCGAGGTCATGCCTACGGTGGGGCGAGGGCGGAGTCGTGCGTCGGCGGTGTGGAGAGGGGCAATGATGAGGGCTGTTCGCTTCAGCAGGTTCGGGGGACCCGAGGTCCTGGAGGTCGTGGAGCTTCCCGATCCGCATCCGGGTCCCGGGCAGGTCCGCATCGCGGTGCGTGCGGCCGGTGTCAACCCGAGTGACTGGAAGAAGCGCCGGGGTCTGATGGACCAGGAGCTCCCGCAGACCCTGGGGTACGAGGCCGCGGGTGTCGTCGACGAGGTCGGCGAGGGTGTCCGGGACGTGGCCGTCGGGGACAGGGTGTTCGGGTTCTCCACCGAGGGGGCGGCGCAGGCCGAGCTGGCGGTGCTTTCGTACTGGGCGCCGGTCTCGCCGGCGCTCGACTTCCCGGGCGCCGCCGCGCTGCCGGCCGCCATCGAGACGGCCACGCGCGCGCTCGACCAGCTCGGCGTCGGCAGCGGTACCAGCCTGCTCGTCAACGGCGCCTCCGGAGGCGTCGGCAGCGCCGCGGTCCAGCTCGCCGTGGCCCGCGGAGCGCGCGTGATCGGTACCGCCGGTCCAGCGAACCACGAGTACCTCCGCTCGCTCGGGGCCGAGCCCGTCGCCTACGGGGAGGGCCTCCTCGACCGGGTTCGCGCGCTCGCCCCCGACGGCGTCGACCTGGCGCTCGACGTGGCCGGGAGCGGGATGTTGCCCGAGCTCATCGACCTCGCGGGCGGTCCGGGCCACGTCGTGACGATCGCCGACTTCGCCGGCGCGCAGGAGCACGGGGTGGTGTTCAGCCGCGGGGACACCGGCCGCGCGGTCCACGTACTCGGGGAGATCGGTGCGCTCATCGAGTCCGGGGGCTTCTCGCTCCCGGTCGCGCAGACCTTCCCGCTCACCGAGGTCGCGGAGGCGCACCGCGTCAGCGAGAAGGGCCACACGCGCGGGAAGCTCGTACTGCTGATGCCTGATGCCTGATGCCTGATGCCTGATAGCTGATGGCTGATGCCCCGGAGCCGTGAGGCGCCCGGGGCCGGCAGGTGAGGTATGCCGAGGCGAGGCCTGCTCGGCGGGTGGCTCAGCGGAGTCCGGCGAAGAGGTCGTTCTCCGGGAGGGCCGCGCCGGTGGCGTCCTTGACGCGCAGGAAGGTCTCCGTGCCCATCAGCTCGCCGAACTTCTCCTTGCCCATCTTGAGGAAGAAGATGTTCTCACCCTGGCTGGCGTGCGCGGCCAGCGCGTCGAACTTCTGACCGCTGAAGGCGAGGGTGTCCACCCAGGTGGTGATCTCCTCGTCGGGCAGACCGATCTCGGCCAGCGCGGCGGCCTCGGCGGGATCCGGCTCCGGCATGTCGTCGCTCTGCAACTCGCGCATGGTCTCCCCGAACCGCCGCATCGCGGACCGGGGCATCGTCGTCCAGTACACCTTCGGCGTCAGGTCGGTCATCTCCAGCGCCGCCATCGTGATGCGGTGGGCCTGGATGTGGTCGGGGTGGCCGTAGAAGCCGTTCTCGTCATAGGTGACGACCACGTCGGGCCGGTAGTGCCGCATGAGTTCCGCGAGCCGGCCGGCGCCCTCCTCCAGGGGGGTCTGCCAGAAGGCCCCGGGGGCCTCGTTGCTCGGCCAGCCCATCATCCCGGAGTCGCCGTAGTCCAGCACCTCCAGATCACTGATCTTCAGCACGTCGCGGCTCGCCTCGAGCTCCTGGCGGCGCATCGCGGCGACCGTCGCCGGGTCGTGTCCGGGAGTACCCGGTTTGACGCCCCCCGGTCCGTCTCCGCAACGGCCGTCGGTACAGGTCACGAGAACCGTGCGGATGCCTTCCGCCGCATACCGCGCGAGGACCCCTCCGGTGCCGGTGGCCTCGTCGTCGGGGTGGGCGTGCACTGCCATGAGCGTCAAGGGCCGGTCAGTCATGAAAAGCAGTCCTCCTGCGGACATGTGTCGTGGCCCGTGCGTGCGGCGGGCGTACCTCACTCGGTTCAACCCTGTCGGCGGGGCCGGTTGTTCCCGGTGTCGCCGCTCGGGTTGCAGGCATCGGCGCTCACCGGCGCCCACCGGCGCTCGTCCCGGGGGCCGGACGTAGGGTCGGGGCGGGACGTCCGCGCCGCCGAATCGCGGGTCTTCGGCCCCGCCAAGCGACGAACCAGCAGTCAGGGAATCAGGAGTATGGGCACCATGCGATTCGACAACCACCGCGTCGTCATCACCTCGGCCGGTCGCGACTTCGGCCGGACCCTCGCCATCCGGCTGGCGGACCTGGGAGCCGAGGTCTTCCTGTCCGCCCGTGGTCTCGATGCCGCCGAACGCGTCCGCGACGAGATCCGGGATCGCGGTCATGAGAAGGTGCACGCCTTCGCCTGCGATCTGACGGACCCCTCTTCCATACGGGACTTCGCCGCCGGAGTCGCGCGGCACACGGACCATGTCGACCTGCTGGTCAATAACGGCTCCCGCTGGCTCGAAGGGCCGGACCTGCTCTCGGCAACGGACGCCGACGTCGTCGACACCATCGCCTCCGGGGCCGGTGGCACGGTCCTGACCGTGAAGAACTTCCTCCCCCTCCTGCTCAATTCGGACAAGCCCGATGTCGTCACCATGGTCTCCACCTGCGGAACGGCCGGCCATCACCGCTCGGACGCCCACGACGCCTTCTACGTGGCCAAGAGCGCGCAGGCGGGTTTCACCGAGATCCTCTCCAAGCGCCTGCGCCCCCGAGGAGTCCGGGTGATATCCCTCTACCCGCCCGACTTCGACAACGCCGACCCGCTCTCCGAGGGGTGGGAAACCGCCCCGCGCGGGTCCAAGGACACCCTCACCGCGCACTCGCTCGTGGAGTGCATCCTCTTCGCGGTCGCCCAGCCCCGCGACTGCTTCATCAAGGCGTTCCATTTCGAACAGGTCTGACCGCGGCGGCAACGAGGCGACGGCCGGCCGGCCTCGGTCCTCGCCGTCCACCGGGCATACAATCCCAGCTTCCGGACCGAAGGAGCCGCCGCCCGTGATCGTGATAGCCCACCTCAGTGACGTCCACCTCGACGGCGGGGACCGGGCAGCCGAGCGGACCCGTACCGTCATGGAGTACCTGGAGGGGCTTCCGCACGAGCTCGACGCGGTGCTGGTGAGCGGCGACATCGCCGATCACGCGCGCCCGGAGGAGTACGAGGAGGCGCGCAAGGCCCTCGGCTCCCGCCATCCGCTGATCGTCTGCCCCGGCAACCACGACGACCGCACGGCCTTCCGGCGCGGATTGCTGGGGGAGGAGCGCCCGTCCGCGGGCCCGGTCGACCAGGTGCTGCGCGGTGAGGGCTTCGTCCTCGCGGTGTGCGATTCGTCCGTCCCCGGTGAACACCGGGGATGCCTGGAGGACTCGACGATCGCCTGGCTGGACGGGGTGCTCGCCGAGACCCCGCGCGAGGTGCCCGTCCTGGTCGCCTTCCATCACCCGCCCGTCCCGCTGCACATCCCGTACGTGGACGGCATCCGGCAGTTCGGCGAGGAACGGCTGGCGCAGCTGGCCGAGCGGCACCCGCACCTGACGGCGTTCCTGTGCGGGCACGCCCACACCGGAGCGGCGACCACCTTCGCCGGGCGGCCGCTGCTCGTGGCTCCGGGCGTGGTGTCCACGACCCGGCTGCCCTGGGAGGCGGCGTCCGGGGAGAACGAGTACATCCACGCGGACGAGCCGCCGGCCGTGGCCTTCCATGTGATCGGTGAGGACGGCCGGCTGACGACCCACTACAGGGTGGTCGTCGCCCGCCGGTAGCCGGAGCCGTCGCGGGTACGGGTGAGGTGCCCGGCGATGACCAGGTACCGCCGCAGCGCCGCGCAGTCCTCGTGGACGGTGAGCAGCAGGCCGTTCACCTCGGACTCCGTGTAGGTGCGGTCCGCCGCGAAGAGGGTCTCGGTGAGGTGGACGAGCAGCTGCTCGCGGCGGGCCGCCTTGCGCGGGATGGCCGCGAGTCGGCCGCCGGCGGTGAACAGGTCGCTGACGCCCCGCCGGGTGCGGGTGTTGGTACTGGTGTTGGTGCTGGTCTCTACGGTGCTTTGGGACATGCCAGGGAGCTTCACCCGGCCGGTCGCCCCGGGGCAACGGAATTTCCGCGCGCGCGAAAAGTGACGGTCGTTCATCTTACTGAGTGGTAGCACCTGCCAGTACCCTCCCCGTGACCGGTTCCTGCCCCCCACGGAGGAGCACGTATGCGACGCCCCACCACGCACACGAGAGCCCGCACGAGAACTGCCGTCGCCACCGCACTGATCGCCCTCGGAGCGGCCCTGCTGACTCCGGCCGCGGCCGCGTCGGGGGCCGATGCCCCGGTGCCGCGCCCGATCGCCGACTCTGCCGACTACGCCAATTTCGCCGACTCCGCCGATTACTGCGGACAGCAGTGCGCGGACATCCTGCCGCCCGGCCAGAGCGGCAACGCCACCCTCGCCCAGATCCTTGCCCACAAGGCCTTCGGCACGCTGCCCGCCCACACCTCCGATCAACTGGCGCGCTACGACTCGCTGGTGGCCGGCTACCCGGGCCTCACCGACGCCAAGCTCAACGATTTCTTCAACGACGCCTCCTTCGGCGTCCCGGCCGACCAGGTCGAGTCCACGACGAGCCCGCGCTCCGACGTCACCATCACCCGGGACAAGAAGAGCGGCGTCCCGCACATCAAGGGCACCACCCGCTACGGGACTTCCTTCGGCGCCGGCTACGCGGCCGCCCAGGACCGGCTGTGGCAGATGGACCTCTTCCGGCACGTCGGCCGGGGCGATCTGACCCCCTTCGCGGGCGGCGCCCTCGCCAACCAAGGCCTGGAGCAGCAGTTCTGGCCGCAGGCCCCGTACACCGAGGCGGACCTCCAGGCCCAGGTGGACCGGATCCGGACCACGGAGGGCGAGCGCGGGCGGCTCGCGATGGAGGACGCGCAGGCGTACATCGACGGCATCAACACCTACCGCGTGCAGTCCAAGAATGGCCGCTACTTCCCCGGCGAGTACGTGCTCACCGGGCACATCAACTCGATCACCAACGCCGGTGAGATCCAGCCCTTCAAACTCACCGACCTGATCGCCCTCGCCTCCGTCGTGGGCGGCCTCTTCGGCGGCGGCGGGGGCGGCGAAGTGCAGGCCGCGCTCGCCCTGTTGTCCGCGCAGCAGAAGTACGGCGTGGAGGAGGGCACCCGCGTCTGGGAGTCCTTCCGCCAGCGCGAGGACCCGGAAGCCGTGCTCACCGTCCACGACGGGACGAGCTTCCCCTACGCGCAGAAGCCCGCCTCCCCCCAGGGCGCGGCCCTGCCCGACGCCGGCTCGGTCACCGCCGAGCAGCTCGTGTACGACCGTACGGGCGCGGCCACGACCGCCGCCGCGGCCACCCCGCCCAGGCCGGTGAAGCAGAGCATGTCCAACGCCCTGCTCGTCTCCGGCGCGAAGACCGCGAGCGGCCACCCGGTCGCCGTCTTCGGCCCGCAGACCGGCTACCTCGCGCCCCAACTCCTCATGCTCCAGGAGCTTCAGGGTCCGGGCATCAGCGCGCGCGGCGCCTCCTTCGCGGGCGTCAGCATGTACGTACAGCTCGGCCGCGGCCAGGACTACGCCTGGAGCGCCACCTCGGCCGGCCAGGACATCACCGACACCTTCGCCGTCGAACTGTGCGAGCCCGGCGGGGGCGCCCCCACCAAGGCGAGCACCTCCTACCTCTACCGCGGCGCCTGTACGCCCATGGAGAAGCTGGAACACACCAACACCTGGAAGTCCTCGGTCGCCGACCCCACGCCGGGCGGCTCCTACCGGATGCGGGTGTGGCGCACGCACTACGGCATCGTCACGCACCGCGCGTCGATCGCGGGCAAGCCCGTGGCCTATACCGCGCTGCGCTCCACGTACCGCCACGAGGCCGACTCGATCATCGGCTTCCAGATGTTCAACGACCCCTCCTACGTGAAGGACGCCCGTACCTTCCAGGAGGCGGCCCAGCACATCGGGTACGCCTTCAACTGGTTCTACGCCGACTCGCGCGAAGCCGCGTACTACAACAGCGGGTCGAACCCGGTGCGTGCGCCCGGAGTCGACGCGGCGCTGCCCGTCCAGGGCAAGCAGAGTTACGAATGGCAGGGCTTCGACCCGGCCGCGAACACGGCGGACTACACCCCGCCCGCCGAGCACCCGCAGTCCATCGGCCAGGACTACTACGTCAGTTGGAACAACAAGCAGGCCAAGGGATTCGCGGCGGCCGGCTTCGGGATGGGCTCCGTCCACCGCGGCGACCTCCTCGACCAGCGCGTCAAACCGCTCGTCGCGGCGGGCGGCGTGACCCGGGCCAAGCTCACCCGGGCCATGGCCGACGCGGCCGTCACCGACCTACGGGCCGAGAACCTGCTGCCCGAGCTGCTGGCCGTACTGCGCGGCGCGCCCGTCACCGATCCCGCCGTCGCGGCGGCCATCGACAAGCTCGCCGCGTGGCAGGCCGCGGGCGGCGAACGCAAGGAGACGGCGCGGGGTTCGAAGACGTACGCCCACGCGGACGCGATCCGCATCATGGACGCCTGGTGGCCGCTGCTCGTCGAGGCCGAGTTCAAGCCCGGCCTCGGAGCGCCGCTCTACGATGCCCTGCGCGCCTCGCTCACCATCGACGAGGCGCCCAACGCGGGCCACGGGCCCACCGGTTCGCACGCCGGCTCGGCCTTCCAGTACGGCTGGTGGAGCTACGTGGACAAGGACCTGCGTACGCTGCTGGGCCGCCCGGTGTCCGGACCCCTGGCCCGGGCCTACTGCGGGAGCGGCTCGCTCCCCGCGTGCCGGGACGCGATGACGGCGACGCTCAAGCAGGCGGCGGCCGCCACCCCCGCCGCCGTGTACCCGGCGGACGGGACCTGCGCCGCGGGCAACCAGTGGTGCGCGGACTCGATCGTGCAGCGCCCGGTGGGCGGCCTGGCCCACCCGGGGATCAACTGGCAGAACCGGCCCACCTATCAGCAGGTGGTGGAGTTCCCCGCCCACCGCTGAGGCCCGGACGTACGAGGGCCCGCCGGTCCCGGATTCGTTCCGGGACCGGCGGGCCGTACGCGCGGGTCAGACATCCCATGCCGTTTCATGTCAAGAGGGATAGAGCTGGGCGTGGTGTGACCAGGCGGTTGCTTCGTCGTAGTGGGTGCGGGTTTTGAGGCATCCGTGGAGGATGCCGACGAGGCGGTTTCCGACCTGGCGGAGGGCAGGGTTGTAGCCGGCGTCGCGGGCGCGCTGCTTGTCGTAGTAGCGGCGGGCGCCGGGTGAGGTGTTCAGCGCGGAGAACGCCTGGAGTTGCAGGGCCGAGGCGAGGCGGTTGTTGCGGACGTAGCGGGCCTGGACGGTGTGGCTCTTGCCGGAGGCCCGGGTGATAGGGCTGGTCCCGGCGTAGTTCTTGCGGGCCTTCGCGTTGTCGTAGCGGGTGGGGTCGTCCCCGAACTCGGCGAGCACCCGGGCGCCGGTGATCTCCGCGATGCCGGGCATCGAGAGGTAGATCTCAGCGTCCGGGTGCTCAAGAAAATGTGCCTTCACCTGCCTTTCGAGCTCGGCTATCTGCTCGTTCAGACTGATCAGCAGGCGCGCGTGGGCTGTCGCGGCGGCCGCGTAGGCGGCGGTCACCGGTTCGGGCAGACCGAGGTGTTCTTCTCGCAGCGCGGTCTGGATCGTGGCGGCTTTCTGGGGCCGGTTGTGCCGGCGGTGGCGGGTCAGGACCGCGGTGATCTGGGGGCGCGTCAGCTTCGCCGCGGTGGCGGGCGTGGGCGCCTTGATCAGCAGCTCCAGTGCGTCCGTGCTGGTCAGCGCCAAGTCGGCGTAGGCGTCCAGGGCCGCGGGGAAGTACTCGCGCAGCGTATTGCGCAGCCGCTGGAAGGTGCGGGTGCGTTCCCAGATCAGTGTCTGGTGGGCACGGGCGACGACCTTCACGGCCTGGGCCTGCTCGCTGTCTCCAGCGACGGGCCGCAACTGGTCACGGTCGATACGGACCATGTCTGCCAGCGCGTGCGCATCGCCTTTATCGCTCTTGGCGCCGGAGGTTCCGTAGCGTTCCTTGAACCGGTTGACCTGCCTCGGGTTGATCGCGAACACCTGGTAGCCGGAGGCGATCAGGGCCTGCACCCACGGGCCGCGATCGGTCTCGATCCCCACCACCACCTCGGCGGAGTCCACATCCGCGCCACCGTACTTCGCGATGAGCGCGTGCAGTTTCGCGATGCCCTCCACCCCCTCGGGCAGGGTCGCGACGGCCAGCTTGCGGCCCGTCCCGTCCTGGACCTCGACATCGTGATGGTCTTCGGCCCAGTCGTCACCGATCAGCAGCAACAGTTCTCTCCCGCTCGTATCCGTTCGTTCAGTTGCACAGCAGCCTGCGGAAGGCACGGCACGCGGCCTAATGGATCCAGTGCTCACGCCCGTGGGCGGGCACGCCATCCCATCAGCGGTCATGGCCTCCCGGCCGACCAGCAGGGGCACGGTCTGACCACAGAACTCGAACGGCTCCGGCATCGGAAGTGCTCACCTGCTGGCGGCTACAACATCAAGTCTCTACGACCCGATACGTCCCATTAGGCGCCGCGGGGCTGCTCGCGCCGCTTGACCGCCCGCAGGACCACGAACTTCGGCTCGCTCGCGGCGACCTCGCTGTTGCCGAAGAGGCGTCGCAGGTGGGTGTGGTACCCCATGTGCCGGTTGGCCACCACCCACAGCTCGCCGCCCGGACGCAGCACCTTGCGCGACTGCGCGAACATCCGCAGCGCCGTCGCGTCGGTCGTCGCCTGGTGGGAGTGGAAGGGCGGGTTGCAGAGCACCAGGTCCACGGAACCGGGGTCGAGCATCGACACACCGTCGCCGACGAGGAAGTCCGCCCGCTCCCGTTCGTGCGTGACGTTGGCACGGAACGTCGCCTTGGCCGAGGCGATCGCCTGGTACGACTCGTCGGTGAAGACGACCTCCGCACGCGGGTCGGCCACCGCGACCGCGGTGCCGACGACCCCGTTGCCGCAGCCCAGGTCGACGACCCGGGCCCCGTCCGTATTGGTCGGGATGCTCTGGAGGAAGAAGCGGGTGCCGACGTCGAGGCGGTCCGCGCAGAAGATGCCCGCGTGGTTGACGACGGTCAGCCCGGCGCCCGAGCCGCCGTCCTCGTCCACGACGTACGTCAGCGGCCAGGGTCCGGGGGTCGCCGGACGGGTCGCACCCGGGTTCCCCGGCGTGCAGAAGATCAGGCGGGCCTTCTTCTCGGCCAGGGAGGTCTTCGTCGGTCCGAGGATCTTCTCGAAGAGCCGCAGGGTGGAGGTGTGGATCTCCTTCACCATGCCGGTGCCGACGACGACGGTGCCGGCGTGCACGTGCGGGGCCACCCGGTACAGCTGGTCCTCCAGCAGCGCCAGGCTCTTGGGCACCCGGACCAGGAGCACGTCGATCCGCTCCGGCGGCGCGTCCTGGCTGGTCAGCAGGGTCACGGTGCCCTTGGCGGTGCCGATCCCGTTGCGGTCCAGGTTCGCCATGGTGGCGGAGCGGGTCAGGCTGGAGTCGGTGATCTGGGCGGGGTGGTGCGCGGCCAGCGCCGTCGTCAGTGCCCCCCAGCGGTCCCCGATCACGGTGATCTGCCCGGCGCCGGCCAGATCCACCGGGCCGCGTTCGCCCGTACCGGATTCGAGGTGGCGGAGCAGGTACTCGTCGGCGGCGTCCCATGCGAAGAGCCGGTCGCGCGGGTCCTCGGGGAAGCGGGCGAGCTCGTAGGAGCCGAAGGGCGTGGTCAGACGGTTCATATTGCCCCCAGGCTAACCGAGGGACCGCCCCGGTCCCGCACGGGCGGGGCCGGGAGAGTGGGCGGCGCGGCCCACGACCCCGCGGGGCGCGGTCCGCGACCCGCCGCGGACCGGCCCGGACCGCTGTCCCGTACGGGGCTCCGCCGCCCCTACTCCGGGAAGTCCCCGGCCATCGCGGCGGCGATCCGCAGGTACGGAGCCGCCTCGGCGGACCGGCCCTGGCGCTCCAGGGTCCGCCCGAGCATCAGCTGCGCGTAGTCCTCCACGGGCCAGCGCTCCAGGACGGCGCGGAGCTCGCGCTCGGCCTTGGAGAGCTGGGCGGAGTGGTAGTAGGCGCGGGCCAGCAGCAGCCGCGGAGCCAGCAGCTCGGGGGCCTCGGCGGCCACGCCGTGCAGAACGCGGGCGGCGTTCGCGTACTCCTTCGCCTCGAAGAAGAGCAGGCCGCGGTCCCAGCGCTCGGCGGGGGTGCCGTGCTCCAGGTAGGCCTGCTGCCCGTCGACCGCGCTGATGACGTCCATCGGATCCCTTCCGCCGTACAGGTGCTGCCCTGCTCCGCCCTGTGCATGTCACTGTCCGGCTGCTCAACACGCCGATCCGTACGCACATTCCCATGACCCCGGCGGTGCCGACGGGACTAAGTTGTGCGGTATGAGCAATCTCGATCGCCAGCCCGCTCTCTCCACCTGCGGCGGCCGCGGGTTCGTCGTCGCCGAGCCCGTGCGCGAGCTCCTGAGCCCGCGCACCCTCAAACTCGGCGAGTCCACCGAGGTCCGCCGGCTCCTGCCGAACCTGGGCCGCCGCATGGTCGGCGCCTGGTGCTTCGTCGACCACTACGGTCCCGACGACATCGCCGACGAACCGGGCATGGCGGTGGCCCCGCACCCCCACTCGGGCCTGCAGACGGTCAGCTGGCTCCACGAGGGCGAGGTGCTGCACCGCGACAGCGTCGGCAGCCTGGCGACGATCCGCCCGCGCGAGCTCGGCCTGATGACCTCCGGCCGGGGCATCAGCCACTCCGAGGAGAGCCCGCGCCCGCACGCCCGGTTCCTGCACGGCGCGCAGCTGTGGGTGGCCCTCCCGGACGCGCACCGCGATGTGGACCCGCACTTCCAGCACCACGCGGACCTCCCGCAGGTCACCGCCCCGGGCCTGACGGCGACGGTCATCCTGGGCACCCTGGACTCGGCGACCTCGCCCGGAACCGCGTACACCCCGATCGTCGGCGCGGACCTGGCCCTGGCGGCGGGCACGGAAACCCGGCTCCCGCTGGACCCGGACTTCGAGTACGCGGTCCTGTCGATGTCGGGAGAAGCCCATGTCGACGGCGTACCGCTCCTCCCGGGCGCGATGCTCTACCTCGGCTGCGGCCGCACCGACCTCCCCCTGCGCGCGGTCTCGGACGCCGGCCTCATGCTGCTGGGCGGCGAGCCGTTCGACGAGGAGATCGTGATGTTCTGGAACTGGATCGGACGGTCCCAAGAGGATATCGCAGGCTTCCGCGAGGACTGGATGAACGGCACCCGCTACGGCGAGGTCAAGGGCTACGACGGAGCTCCGATTCCTGCTCCCGAACTGCCGCCGACTCGCCTGAAGCCCAGGGGAAGAGTGCGCTGAACTGCGCTGATTTTACTGGGGTGCACGGATCCGCAGGGGCGTTCACCCGACAGGTGTTTCGGCGATCCACTGGGCGAGCGAGAGCAGGGTGGTTTCGACGCTGTCGGTCATGTAGGCGCGCAGGGCGTCGAGGTCGCCGCGGGTGGTGCCCAGTACGGGGTCGAGGCGCAGGAGTCGCCAGGACTGCTCGAGGACGGTTCCGCGTCCGCGGGGACGGCAGGTCCAGCTCCATTGCACGTTGCCGTCCTCGGCGCCGCCGACCACGAAGGTGAAGGCGGCGCCGGGGTCGGCCCGTACGACCTGGGAGCGGGTGGTCCACTGCCTGCCGTCCTTGTGGTTGCGGCCGCTGAACCAGGACCCGACCCGGGGCCCGGCGCCCCGGTCGAAAGCGGGTGACGGGTGACGGGTGGGGTGGTGCCATGTCGGGCGACACCCAGGTCACCACCGGTCCCTTCGGGGAGCCAGACCCGCTGGTGCCTATCCACGGCAGGGTCAGGCTGTGCGATCGGGCCCGGCCCATACTCGGATCCATGAACGCAAAAGTGCGGCTCGGGGAGTTCCTGCAGACGCGGCGCTCCCAGCTGCAGCCGGAGGATCTCGGGATACCCGACTTCGGGGAGCGGCGCCGTGTGCCGGGTCTCCGACGCGAGGAGCTGGCGTCGCTGGCGGGTGTCAGCGTCTCCTACTACACCCGGCTGGAACAGGGGCAGTCTCTGAACGCCTCACCGCAGGTGCTGGACGCGATCGCCCGCGCCCTGCGGTTGGAGGAGGCCGAGCGCCTGCACCTACACAATCTGGCCCGGTCGTCGGCCACGGGCCCAGGCTCGGGCCGAGGCCGCCGACCCGCCCCGGAGCGGGTGACGGAGGCGACCGGCCAGCTGCTGGAGGTACTGGCCCAGGTCCCGGCGCTCGTGACCGGCCGCCGCGGTGACGTCCTGGCATGGAACCGGCTGGGCCATGCCCTGTTCGCCGGACACCTGGACCCGGGCGCCCCGGACCGGTCGGCACAGCGGCCCAACATGGCCCGGCTGGTGTTCCTCGACGCGCACACCCGTGACCTGTACGCCGACTGGCCGGCCAAGGCCAGGGCCGTGGTGGGGAACCTGCGTCTGGTGGCGGGCCGACACCCGGATGACACCGCGCTCCACGCCCTGGTGGGTGAACTGAGCGCGAAGAGCGCGGATTTCGCCTCGATGTGGGCCGACCACCGCGTCACGGCCTGCGCCGTCGCGACCTACGGGATGCGGCATCCGCTGGTCGGCCCGCTGACCGTCACCCAGCAGACCCTGAGTCAGGGACCGGGCCAGGAACAGGGCCAGAACATCGTGGTCGCCACCACCGAGGCCGATTCGCCCGCGCGGACCACGCTGGCCCTGCTCGACCAGGTCACCTCGCAGCACGGCCCGGCGCGCCCGGGTGTTCGGGCCTCCTCCAGCTGACCCGGCACAGACCACCGCACCCCCCCACCCCAACCCCCGTGCGTCGGCGTACCGCTGCCGCATGCCCGAAAACAGTGAAGGAACCATGTTCAAGAACAAGAACAAGAGCACCTTGTCCAGGACGGCCGCGACGACCGCAGCCGTCGTACTG
This sequence comes from Streptomyces sp. NBC_01264, assembly GCF_026340675.1. NCBI lineage: Bacteria > Bacillati > Actinomycetota > Actinomycetes > Kitasatosporales > Streptomycetaceae > Streptomyces > Streptomyces sp. NBC_01264. Next base: position 1,140,356 of record NZ_JAPEOX010000002.1, on the reverse strand, counting down.
ACCGCGGCCGCGGTCGTCGCGGCCACCCCCGGCGTCGCGTCGGCCGTCTCCTCCCCGCTGAGCTGCGCGCACATCGCCACGCACTTCGACCTGGCCCGGCAACAGACGCCCGAGAACATCGCGTTGGCTCCCGATGGCAGTGCGTACGTCACCTTCGCCGCCGCCCGCCAGGTCGCCCGCGTCACTCCCGGGGGATCCACCCGGATCCTGGCCACCCTGCCCGCCCCGGCCGACGGCGGCAACCACACCCCGGTCCTGGGCTTCGCGCTGACCACCGGCATCGTCCGCGCGCACGACGGCACCCTCTACTTCCTGTACGCCACCGGCACCGCCGACCTGACCGGCCTGTGGCGCCTGCGCCCCGGCGGCGCACCGCGGCGCATCGCCGCGCTCCCGGCGGCCGGGCTGCCCAACGGCCTGGCCCTGGACCCGAGCACCGGGACCCTCTACGTCACCGACTCCGTCCTCGGCACCATCTCCAGCGTGCCCACCACCGGCGGCACTCCTCGCACCTGGTCCACCGCCCCCGAACTGGCCTCCACCGGATTCCTCGGTGCCAACGGGCTGAAGATCCGGGGCGGAGCGGTGTGGGCCACCAACCTCGACCGGGTCACGGTGCTGCGCATACCCGTCCTGCGCGACGGTCGCGCCGGCCCGGTCCAGACCCGGGCCACCGGCCTGACCGGGATCGACGACTTCTCCTTCACCGGCCACGGCGACCAGATCCTGGCCGCCCTCAACGGCCCCGGCGAGGTCGCCCTCGTCCGGCCCGACGGGACCCACTCCACCGTCCTGACCGCCGCCGACGGCCTGCAGAACCCCACCTCCATCGCCCTGCGCGGCGACACCGCCTACGTCCTGAGCGCCGCGTACGTCACGGCGAAGGACCCCAACCTCCTCCTAGCCCACCTGAACGACCGGATCGCCACCCAGACCGTGCTGACGAGCACGCTTCCGACCAGGTCGTAGCCGAGTACCGCCCGCGCACGGCAAGGCGGTGGCCGGCGCGGGGCCGATTCGCACGTACGTCGATCACGCCGGAGTCTGCCCGGCGTCGCCGGGTGAGGTGATGATGCCTGCGAGGAGGAGGTCGGCGACGGTCTCGGCGTGGGCTTGCAGCTGGGCCGGGGTCGGCTTCGTACGGGCGCCGAGGAGTGCGGCTTCGACGGGGTGGGCGAACTGGGCTCCGGCGCCGTTGGTGATCAGGTAGTGCAGCGTGGCGTACGGTACGGCGCGGATGCGCCCGGCTGCCACGAGGCGGTCGAGGAGGCCTTCGACGCCGGGGCGGAGCGGGTTGACGATCCGGTCGATGACGAAGCGGATGCGCGGGCTGTCGATGGCCCCTTCGTGGTTCATGATGCGCAGCACCTGGGGGTAGGCGGCGGCGAACAGCACCTGGCGGATCATGCCCTCGCGCAGCGCCTCCAGGTCGTCGCCGACGGGGGCTTGGGTGGCCTGCCGCCAGGCGCGTTCCGCTTGGGTGCAGGCGTGCTCCATGGCGGCGAACCAGAGCTCCTCCTTGGAGCCGAACCGGGCGGTGAGCAGGGCGTGGCTGATGCCCAGGCGCCGGCTGAGGGCGCGGACCGACATCCCCTCGTGGCCCGCCTCCGCGAAGGCGTCCAGGGCGGCCTGCAGCAGGTGCCCGCACCCGAACCGTCCCCTCCCGCCTGGCACACACCCCCGACGACTACGCCCGGCTCGGCCTGGAGCCCCACGCGGTCAAGCCGGGTGAGGACGGGATGCGCACCGACGGTGGACCCGGCACGTACGAGTGGTGGTACTTCGACGCCCACCCGGACGACGGTGCCAAGCTGGTCGTCGTCTTCCACACCAAGGACTTCGCCGACCTCGGCAGGCCGCTGTCCCCGCTCATCCGCGTGGACCTGACGCTCCCCGACGGCACTCATATCAACAAGCTGGTCGAACAGGACGCCAAGACGTTCTCCGCCTCCACCGAGACCTGCGAGGTCCGCATCGGCGACAATCTCTTCGCCGGCGACCTGCACACCTACACCATCCGGGTCCGGGTCGAAGGCATCGAAGTCGACCTCACTCTGACCGGTGACGTTCCGGCATGGAGGCCCGAAACGGGGTTCTGGCTCTTCGGCGAGCACAGTGAGCACCAGTTCGCCTGGCTGCCGTCCGTTCCTCAGGGAAGGGTCGAGGTGACCTACGGCGTCAACGGGCACGGCAGCACCACGACCGGTGTCGGCTACCACGACCACAACTGGGGCAACGCCCCGATGTTCAAGCTCATGCACCACTGGTACTGGGCGCGTGGCGCGGCCGGCCCCTACTCGGTGATCGCTTCCCACATCACGGCCGAGAAGGCGTACGGATACGCCGAGTCGCCGGTGTTCATGCTGGCCCGCGACGGCCAGGTCATCGGCGACGACGGCACCAAGGTGACCTTCGAGGAACTCGGCCGCTACACCGACAAGGGCACCGGCAAGCCGGTCGGCAACGTCACCCGCTATACCTACACCGACGGCGACGAGCGCTACGTCGTCACCTTCACCCGCCACACGGATCTGACCGCCGCACACCTCGCCGACGAGATCAAGGGGCCCAAGAAGGCTCTCGCCAAACTCGCCGGATTCGACGGCGCCTACCTGCGCTTCGCGGGCGAACTGCGCATCGAGCACTACCAGGGCACGGTGGTGGTGGACAGCCACACCGAAGACGCCCTGTGGGAGCTCATGTACTTCGGCAAGGCCCTCTGATGTGACGATCTCGCGGCGGCGGCCCGAGGACCTGCGCGGCTCCAACACCCCCGCTCGCCGCCGCGCTACTGGTCGCCGCACGCCTGCCTGGCGCGCTCCAGGCCGTCGAGCAGCTCCGGCTGGTCCTCGGGGCGGGCGGCTCCCGGGCCGTGCTGCTGGATGGCGAATCCGACGACGAAGTGCCCGATCGCCGTGAACGCGCGCGCGGCCAGATCGACCGGAAATCCGAGGCCGAGGAGCAGTCCGATGACGCGCTCCCGGTTCACCAGACCGTTCGGACCGACAGGAACGCGCGCGACCAGCAAGGGGAGGGCATTGGGGTGCTTGCGCAACGTGTCGTAGAACGCCTCGGCCCCCACCGTGACGGCTTCGCGCCACGACCGCCCCTCCGCCGCGCGAGGGGCCTGGGCGCCCACCTCGTCGATGAGCTTCAGGGCCGTGTCGATGACCTTGCCGTTGTCCACCGGCGGCCGGCCGCGCCGGGGTGCGGGAGCCGGTGGGCGGCTCGGTGCACAGATCACCCGGTTCGGCCCGGCCAGGGGCGTCTTCGAGGTGGCTCGAGACGTGCCGGTGCCCCTGCCGGGCAAGGGGGAAGTCCTGGTCCGGCAGCGGGCCACCTCCGTCAATCCGATCGACTGCCGCAGGCGCGGTGGGTACGGCCGGAAGCTGATGAAGCTGCGCGGCCTCACCGGATTCCCCCTGACCCTGGGCAATGACATCTCCGGTGACGTCGTGGCCGTCGGCCCGGCAGTCTCCGGGCTGAAGGCCGGGCAGGCCGTCTTCGGCGCCTAGCGGCCGTCGCACCAGGGGACGTACTCCGAGTACGTCGTCGTCAGGGCCATCGGCAAGCGCGTGTTCCTGCAGGGCGGATCGGGCGGTACGGGCGTGGTCACCCTGCAGGTGTGCAAGGGGCTCGGTGCGTACGTCGCCACCACGGCGGGGCCGGCGGGCATCGACCTCTGCACTGGAACTGCTGGCGCGCCTGGCCGCTGAGGGCAAGGTGCGGGCCGTCATCGACCAGACCTGTCCGATGGTCGACATCGCCGCGGCCCATGCGTACGTGGAGCGCGGCCGTTCAAAGGGGAAGGTCGTTGTCGACATCGCCTGAGCAGGTACTGATCGTCGGAGCCGGAGCCGGAGCCGGAGCCGGAGCCGGAGCCGGAGCCGGAGCCGGAGCCGGAGCCGGAGCCGGAGCCGGAGCCGGAGCCGGCGGCCTGACCGCCGCCGTCGCCCTCCAGCGCCGCGGTGTCCCCTGCACGCTCATCGAGGGCGTGGTCGGTGCCCCGCCCTCGGGATCCACCGGGCCGATGTCCACGAAGTCCTGCTCTCCCGGATCGACGACGGATGTCTGGTCATCGGTGATCCCGTGGTCGGATTCGAGACGGGCGCCGGGGGAGTGGCGGTGTACCTGCGCTCGGGGGTACGGCTGCAAGGGCGCGCGCTCAGCACCGCACGGGACGTAGTGCTACGCCGCCTTCCCGCCCGAGTGGCCCGTACGACCGTGAAACCTGGCGGTTGTTTCAACCCGCTTTCTTCATCACTTACTTCACTTCTTGACGAAAGAGGTCCAGACCTTTAGGTTCACGGATTCAGAGGCGCACCGTGTGGAGCATCCGCTGTTCACGAGGTGCCGCTGCCTCGGTTGCCCGTCCCCCACGAAGGGCCCTCTGAGCGCACATGCCCAGACCTCTCCCCGCAGCTGCCTGAACCCGCCCCACTGGGACCGCACGCGCGTCCTCGCCACGTGCACCGGCTGATCCGGACACCCCCCACCATCCGCCGACTCGTTCGGCAAGGAGAATCCGTGCTCACCTTCTCTCCCACCGCGCTCCGGCGCGGCCGCGGATTAGCTGCGGCCGCGCTGGTCACCGCGGCCGTCGCTTCCGTCATCACCGCCGCACCCGCTCCCGCGAGTGCGGCGGTGAGCGCGGCCGCCGCCCTGCCCGCCGGCTTCGCCACCGTCATGAACGCCGCGAGCGGCAGATGCCTGGACGCCAGGTCCGCCGCCACCGCCAACGGCACCGTCGTGCAGCAGTACGCGTGCAACAGCTCCACGGCCCAGCGGTGGAGCTTCACCGCCACCGGCGACGGCTACGTCCGCATCAACAACGGAAACAACACCGGCCAGGTCGTGGACGTCGCCGACGTGTCCACGGCCAACAGCGCGCCCGTCCACCTGTGGACCTACGGAGGCGGCGCCAACCAGCAGTGGCTGCCGGTCGACGAGGGCGGCGGCGCCTACCACTTCGTCAACCGCAGCAGCGGCAAGTGTCTGGACGACCCCGGCGCCTCGACGGCGGACAGCGTGCAGTTCGTGCAGTACACCTGCAACGGCAGCGCCGCCCAGCGCTTCCAGGTGGTCCCCGTGACCCAGTCCGGCACGAACCCGGACCTCGGCCCGAACGTCGTCGTCTTCGATCCGTCCATGTCGTCCTCGACGATCCAGAGCAGGCTGACCTCGATCTTCCAGCAGCAGGAGACCAACCAGTTCGGATCCCAGCGCTACGCCGTCCTGTTCAAGCCGGGCTCCTACAACGCCGACGTCAACGTCGGCTTCTACACCCAGGTGGCCGGTCTCGGTCTGACCCCGGACGCTGTCACGATCAACGGCGCGGTGCACGCCGAGGCCGACTGGTTCCAGGGCAACGCGACGCAGAACTTCTGGCGCGGCGCCGAGAACCTGTCCGTCAACCCGGCTGGTGGAAGCGACCGTTGGGCGGTCTCGCAGGCCGCCTCGTACCGTCGGATGCACCTGCGCGGAAATCTGGCCCTCGACGACAACGGCTGGTCCAGCGGCGGTCTGCTCGCCGACAGCAAGATCGACGGGCAGGTCAACTCCGGTAGTCAGCAGCAGTGGCTGACGCGCAACTCCCAGCTCGGCAGCTGGACCGGATCCAACTGGAACATGGTCTTCGTCGGCAGCCAGGGCGTCCCGGCCACCAGCTTTCCCAGCCCGCCCCACACCACGGTCGCGCAGACCCCGGTCAGCCGTGAGAAGCCGTCCCTGTACGTCGACGGCAACGGCGCCTACCAGGTCTTCGTGCCGTCCCCGCGGGCCAACTCCACCGGCACCAGCTGGGCGAACGGATCTCCGTCCGGTACCTCGCTGTCCCTCGACACCTTCTACGTCGTGAAGCCCGGCGCGAGCGCCGCGGACATCAACGGGGCCCTGGCGGCGGGCAAGAACCTCCTGGTCACCCCGGGCGTCCACCGCCTCAACCAGACGCTCCAGGTGAACCGCGCCGACACCGTCGTCCTCGGTCTGGGCCTCGCCACCTTCGTCCCGGACAACGGCGTCACCGCGATGAAGGTGGCGGACGTCGACGGCGTCAAGGTCGCCGGCGTCCTCTTCGACGCGGGCACCACCAACTCGCCCACTCTGATGGAGGTCGGCCCGACCGGCTCCTCCGCCGCGCACGCCACGAACCCGACGTCCCTGCACGACGTGTACTTCCGCGTCGGCGGCGCCGCCGTCGGCAAGGCGACCACCAGCCTGGTGATCAACAGCGACAACGTCATCGCCGACCACACCTGGATCTGGCGCGCCGACCACGGCAGCGGCGTCGGCTGGAACACCAACACCGCGGACACCGGACTGATCGTCAACGGCGACAACGTCACCGCGTACGGCCTGTTCGTCGAGCACTACCAGAAGTACCAGACCGTCTGGAACGGCAACGGCGGCCGGACGTACTTCTACCAGAACGAGATGCCGTACGACCCGCCGAACCAGGCCGCCTGGATGAACGGCTCCACACAGGGCTACGCCGCGTACAAGGTCGCGAACTCGGTCACCAGCCACCAGGCCTACGGGCTCGGCAGCTACTGCTACTTCAACGTCAACCCGGGCGTGGCCGCCGAGCGGGCCATCGAGGCGCCGAACAACCCCGATGTGCGCTTCACCAGCATGGTGACCGTCTCCCTCGGTGGGGTGGGCACCATCCGGCACGTCGCCAACGGCACGGGCGGCCCGTCCAACTCCACGACCAACGTGGCCAATCTGACCAGCTACCCCTAGGCCGTCGACGACCGGTCAACAAGGAGTCACGATGCGGAAGTTGAGATCCTTCGCCCACGTCCTTCTCGGCACGCTCGGCTCGATGGCGCTCATCGTCGCGATCCCCGGGTCCGCCCACGCGAACGTCCTGACCCTGCTGCCGCAGAACGCGGGCGGCCTGGAGCAGACCTTCTCTCCCGCCTACGACTACGACCGCGACGGCTGCTACGCCACCGCCGCCATCGGCGCCGACGGCACCATCAACCCCGGCCTGAAACTCGGCGGCGACGTCAACGGGAAATGCCACGACCCCGCCCAGCTCAACAACGCCAACACCTACTCGCGCGAGAAGTGCAACAACGGCTGGTGCGCGGTCATGTACGCCAGCTACTTCGAGAAGGACCAGATCACGCTCGGCCCGGCGGCCCTCGGGCACACCCACGACTGGGAACACGTCATCGTGTGGATCAACAACAACGAGGTCCGGTACGTGTCGGTGTCCCAGCACAACACCTACCAGACGCTCCCACGGTCGGAGATCCGCTTCGACGGCACCCACCCGAAGATCGTGTACCACAAGGACGGCGCCTCGAGTCGCTGCTTCCGCTTCGCCGGCAGCGGCGACGAGCCGGCCGAGAACGTCACGGGCAACTGGTTCTACCCGCGGCTCGTGGGCTGGGAGGGCTACCCGGCCGGCTACCGCGACAAGCTCAGCAGCGCGGGCTTCGGCTCGGCCACCTTCAAGATCGACGACGGGGACTTCCAGTGGGCTCTCGACCACACGAGCCCGGCAGGAATCCCCTTCGACCCGTACGCCTGACGCTCCCCGCCCGCCCCGGTCCCGGGACGTCAGCCGACCGGGGCGGGGTTGCGGGGGTCGGCCGGGCGGGGGACGAAGACCGGGGAGTCCGACTGGTAGAAGAGGTCGATGTCGGCCTCCTCGCCGCCGACGATCAGGGTGTCCCAGGCCCCGCTCTCCCGCAGGGTGCGGAGGGTGGCCGGGGCGATCGAGGCGAGGTGGGAGCGGAGTTCCGCGTCGCCGGGCAGGCCGGGCATCCGGGGCGCGAGCCGTTCGCGGATCCCGGCCATCCGGTCCAGCAGCGCGTCCAGGTCGCTCCCGTCCCCGGCACCGGCGGCACCGGCGGCCCCGGGGGCGGCGACCGCACCCCGACCCGCCTCCGCGCTGCGCGCGATGATGTCCTTGATGGCGCGGGTGACGCCCTGTTCGTCGGTGGTCACCATGGCGTTCCAGGCCCGGCTCTTGTGCCGGTACTGGAGCATGGACATCGCCGCCTCGTGCCGGATGAAGTCGGCGTCCCGCAGCGGCTTGCCCCGCCAGGCGCGGCTGAGCGAGCGGGCCAGTGAAGTGGCCGAGGCCAGGCCGCTGTTGAGGCCACGGCCCGGCCAGAAGTGGATGGCGTTGGCCGCATCGCCCAGGAGGAATCCGTAGGTGCCCGGAGCGGTCGGGGTGGGCCGGTGCAGCTGGGCGGTGAACCGCGGGCGCTGCACCATGTCCAGGCGGAACGAGGTGATCGCGGACAGGTCCTCCTCGGCCACCCCGAACAGGCTGAGTCCCTGCCGGATCTCCTTCCACAGCGGGGAGCCGCGCAGCAGGGCGGGCAGGAAGAGGGTGCCGTGGGTGGGGCAGCGGAACTCGTTGTCCTCCTCCTGCCGGCTCATCAGGCAGGGGCGGGCGGCGATGCACTCCTCGAAGACCTGGCGGACCGGGTCGATGCCGATGACGCTCTTGGTCTCCTCGCGGGTGAGCCGCATGTTCAGGAAGCCCTCGCCGCGCAGCGAGTTGAGCAGGAACCGGTTCTGCGACACGGTGAGCAGCACGCTCATCGGGTCCGGCAGCTTCGACTTGACGCGCAGCCCCAGCACGATGTCCTGGAGGTGCTCGCCGTCGAGGGAGTAGATCGAGGCGTCGGCCGCGCCGAAGCGGTCGGCGTAGTGCTCCCGGGTGCGGGAGCGGCCGCCCTCGGCGACGACCAGGACGTGTTCCTGGGTGATCCGGTTCTGTTCCTCCGCGGCGTCGAAACGCTTGGGGACCAGTCGGATCGACGGCCTCCGGTTGGCCAGGTCCAGCAGCCGGTCCTCGATGTGGGCGATCCGGATGTTGCGGGGCGGGCGGCCGTCGACCGAGTCGGGTCCCACGGGCCACATCTCGGAGTAGGCGCCGCCCTCGTCGAAGAGGGCGGCGAGCACCTCCTCGGACAGGGCGAGGTACTGCCTGCTCTGGACGGTCACCACCTGCTGGCGGCGGAAGTTCCCCTGGGTCTCGTCCTTCCAGACGACCGAAGAGCCCTTCCTGGTCCAGCGCCCGTCGTAGACGGTGACGGCGGTCCGCCCGGGCAACATCTCGTCGAGCGCCAGGGCGAAGGCGAGGCCCACCGGGCCGCCGCCGGTGACGGTGACCCGTAGGGTGCCGGGGTCCGCGGCGCTCGGCCGGGGCACGTCCAGGAGGGAGAGGTCCATGACCGTCTCCATCACGTCCGAGGCCTCGTAGAGGAACGTTTCATCGCCGATCCGGATGCAGTCGTTCGGACGCAGTACGTGCCGCGTGACGCGCTGGTCGTTGACGAATGTGCCGTTGCGGCTGTCCCGGTCGTAGAGGACGAAACCGGCGTCCTCCACGAGGATCTCGGCGTGCAGCCGGGAGGCGCTGGCGCTGACGATCACGATGCCGCTGTCGCTCTTGCGTCCGAAACTGAGGGGCTCGCTGCCCAGGACCACGCTCTGCCCGGTGAAGGGGCCCGTGCTTCCCACGATGACCGACGGCACGCCACACACTCCTTGAATAAGACGCCTGCTGACTCCTCGTACGCCAGCAACACGCCAAGGCGAAGGTGTTCGGTTCAACCATTCTCGAAAATTTTCGACCACTCCGTTGAACCGGAGGTCCCGGTCCGTACGTGATGTCGGCGTCGGTAGGCGATCAGAGGAGAACCGCCCCATGCACAACGAGGATTCCGAGACCGTGACGGACGCCACGCTCGCTGCCACCACCACGGGCGCGGCCACCCCGGCCGTACCGGGCGCCGAACGGTTGATCGCCGGCCGCTACCGGCTGCTGTCCCGGCTCGGCGAGGGCGGGATGGGCACCGTGTGGCGGGCCCGCGACGAGACGCTGCACCGTGAGGTCGCCGTGAAGGAGGTCAGGGCCCCGGCCCACCTGCGGGCCGGCGACATCGCGCGGATGTACAGCCGGCTGGAGCGGGAGGCGTGGGCGGCGGCCCGGATACCCGACCGCAATGTGGTGACGGTCCACGACGTTGTCATGGAGGACGACCGGCCCTGGATCGTCATGGAGCTGATCCGAGGGCAGTCGCTGGCCGATCTGCTGCGCGCCGAGGGGCCGCTGACACCGCGCCGGGCCGCGCACATCGGCGCGGAGGTGCTGAGCGCGCTGCGCGCCGCGCACGCCGCCGGGGTGGAGCACCGCGATGTGAAGCCGGCGAACGTGCTGCTCGCCGAGGACGGCCGGGTGGTGCTCAGCGACTTCGGCATCGCGGTGGTCGAGGGCGGTACCGCGCTGACCATGACCGGCGAGGTGGTCGGCTCCCCGGAGTACCTGCCGCCGGAGCGGGCGTTGGGGCGGCCCTCGGGGCCCGAGTCGGACCTGTGGTCCCTCGGCGTGATGCTGTACGCAGCCGTGGAGGGGATCTCGCCGTTCCGGCAGGACTCCGCACTGAGCACCCTGCGGGCCGTCGTGGACGAGGAACCGCCGGAGGCGACCCGGGCCGGCCCGCTCGCCCCGGTCATCGCGGGGCTGCTCCGCAAGGAACCGGCCGAGCGGACCTCCGCCGCCGAAGCCGCCGCGGCTCTGCGGGGCATCGCCCACGAACCGGACGCCACCACGACGGCCGCCCGCGTCCTGCCGGCCGGGGCGGAACCCGCCACGGCTACGGCAGCAACAGCCACGGCAGCCACGGCAGCAACAGCGACAGCCACGGCAGGAGCAGCAACGGTCGCGGCCGCCGCGCCCGCACACCCGACAGCCGCGGCGCCCGCCGCCCCGCCCGGCAAGCGGCGCCGTACCGCTGCCTTCGTCTCGGCAGGCGTGGCCGCCTGCGTACTGATCGCCGGCGGGCTGGTCTACGCCTTCGGCGGCAACGACGAGGATCCCGGCGCCGGTTCGGGCGGCGTACGGATGTCGGTGGCCGGCGCGAACACCACCTACACCGGCAGCTGCCCGACCCCCGAGAGCCTGGCCCCGGCCTTCACCGCGACCTTCACCGCCTCCGAGCCCACCCTGATCTCGTACCGCTGGGTGTCCGGCGACGGCTCGGTGGTGGACCCGCACTGGCGCACGATGTCCATCGGGGACAAGGCCGACCCCACCGGGCACGACACCGTGCGGCTGACGACCTACGCGAAGGCCGGCACCCTGACCACCGGAATGGCCGTGGAACTCCAGAGCCCCACCCGCACCACCTCCAACCCGGTCCCCTTCTCCATCACCTGCACCGGCTGAGGAGTTCCCCAGGCGGAGCGGGTGGGGTGGTGGTGTCACAGGGTCTTGAGCGCTGCGACGGACGGCTCCGTCAGGTGGCCGCCGTGGCCGACGTACACCGTGGTCGGTGCGTGGCCGGCGATGGGCGCTCCGGTGGCCTCGCGCACCCCGCCGGCGCGGATTCTCGACGCGGTGCGGACGGTCGCGGAGGGGGACCCCGTGCTGTCCCCGGCGGCCACGGCACGAGTGATCGCCGCAGCCACCGGGCCTGTTCGCGAAGCTGGCGGTCGAAAACCGGGGGCAGATCGCGCTCCTGGTCCGCGACGCGGAGCAATGATCAGTTCATGTGCAGCGAGCGGGTGGAGTTTCCCATGATCACGCGGTCGATCGTGCTGGTGGCGCCACGGGGATCGCTCGCGGCGCCGACCGCGGCCGGCAGGGGCACGTAGTGATCGGCCGCCGGGTGGGCGACGAACCGGCTCGGCAGCGCCCCGTCGGCGGGGGCGCAGAGCCGCTGTTCGCGGGCCCGGGGCAGGACCGGGGCGAGGTGGTCGTCGTAGGCCCCGGCCGGGACGGCCTCATCCGAAGATCGGGCTTTCGGTGGCGAAGAAGAAGCGGGTCTCGGAGCGGTCCAGGAAGTTCTCCTCGTCCGCGGCGACCGTCGTGGTGTACGTCTCGGAGGTGAACCAGCCGGCGGCGTCGGCGATGCCGTCGACCCATACCTCGGCGACACCGTCGTAGCCGGCTGTGCTGATGCCGGGGATCTCGTCGTCGGTGGGCAGGAGCTGGCCGTAGCGCCGGACCGGGACCTCTCCGCCCGGCAGGCTCGTGATCAGCGCGGTGTGCTTCTGTCAGTAGTCCACGAATTCCGCGTGAGTGAGGTCCGCACGCCGGGTCAGGAAGATGCTGATCTTGATCACAGATGACTCCTCGAAGCCGAGATTGACTTGCCTGGGCAACTCATAACGTAGGCGACGATGACGTGCCCAGGCAAGAGACATCTCTTGCCTGGGCAAGTAAGGTGGATCGCATGAACGCACCCTCGTCGTGGCTCGACGCCGAGCAGCAGGACCTCTGGCAGGACCTCCTCACCGTCGTGATCGCGCTGCCCGCCGCCCTGGACCGCCAGTTGCAGCGGGACGCGGGCATCTCGAACTTCGAGTACGGAGCGCTCGCCCGGCTGTCGATGGCGGATCAGGTCACCATGCGGCTCAGTGAGTTGGCCCGGGACTGCAACAGCACTCTCCCGCGGCTGTCCAAAATGATGGACCGCTTCGAGGCGCGGGAGTGGATCGTTCGCCGGGTCGACCCGAGCGACGGCCGCTACACCCTGGCCACGCTGACCGACACCGGTCGGCAGAAGGTCGCCGACAGCGCGCCGGGGCATGTCGCGCAGGTGCGGCGACTCGTGTTCGACCCGCTGACCGCTGTCCAGCGCCGCCAGCTCGGCGCGGCACTGTCCGGCGTCGCCGAGACCGTGCGGCGGGAAGCCGCCGGTGGTCCCACCCGGTGAGCGGGCCCATCGGGTGATCGGGCCCACCGCCCGCCCGGCCCTCGGCGCCCCGGCGGCACCTCAAGGGCCGGAGTACGCCTCACGCAGGGCTGGTCCTGCCGGCTCGACCGGTGCGCGGGCCGGGGAGGGACGGGCGGCCGAGGCGGACGGGTACGCCGGGGGAGTAGAGGACGCTGGCCGGCGGGCCGGTCGGTGCGGTCAGCCCGGCCGCCGTGAGCAGGTTCTGGTCGCAGGTGATCAGTTCGGCCCGGTGCAGGGGCCAGCGCGGGTGGTCGTTGGGCAAGTAGGCGGACTCGCCGGGAAACGCGTTGTGCATGCCCCAGCGGGCGGTGAGGAAATGCTCCAACTCGGTCGGCTCGTCGATGCGTTCGCCGGGCTTCACGGAGATCCGGCTGTACGTGCCGCGCGGTCCCGGCCACCGCCGGGAGCTGGAGTACGTGAGGGCGTCGCCCGTACCGCGCACGCTCATCCGGGACCACAGGTACGGCAGGCGGAAGCCGACGCGGCCCAGCACCACCGGGACCAGCCGGGAGGCATCCATCGACCGGAAGACGACCCCGCGGCGCCCCTGCGCGTCCAGTGAGTACAAGCGCACATTGGTCTCGGGGAACGAACCGAAGTACGGCACCCCGGGCGACCGGAACCAACCGACCTTGTGCATGCGGAAGGCGACGAGCCCGACGTAGGTGACGCCGCCATGTGTGTCCGGGACGGTGCCCTCCGGCAGGAGTCCCGCCACGTCGTCCGGTTCCACGGCCCAGTGGATGAAGGCGAGGTCCAGCCACTGCTGGGTGAGGAGCGGGTCCCGTACGGGCGCGGGAGCGTCGGGAGTCACTGGTACGGGCATCGGCATGACGGGATTGTGGCAAAGACGCCGACGGCGCTGCGACGGAGGACCTCAAGTCGCCCCCGTGCGCCCGCTGGTAGCCTCCCGGGATGACTGAAGCCTTCGACGCCGCCGTCCGCGCACGACTGCGCGCCCCCCTCATCTGGTACGTCGGAACCGTGTTCGCCGATGGAGCGCCGCAGGTCAGCCCGATGTGGGTGGACCTGGAGGGCGAGGGCGAGCTGACCTTCAACACCTCGGTGGGCCGGGTGAAGGAAGAGAACCTGCGTCGCGACCCCCGCGTCTACCTGTCGCACGCGGACCACGCCGACCCCTTGGACCGGGTGCAGATCGGCGGCGAGGTCGTCCGTTTCGTCGAGGGCGAGGAGGCCCACCGCCGGATGGACCGGCTGGCGCAGAAGTACCTGGGCAGCGAGCGGTACGAGTGGCTCATGCCCGGGGAACGGCGGGTCTCGGTGATCGTGCGCCCCACCAAGGTGCGGCACATCGTCGGCGTGGAGCGGTTCCGGCCGGGCGGCCCCGTGCCCGCCCCCTGACCTGCCGGCGCCGCGGCTGACCTGCAGCCTCCGTCGACGCGCGGTGTCGACGCCCTCGTCGGGGCCGACTACTCGAAGGGGTTCTACGCGCGTCAGGAGCTCTGTTGTCCTGTCGGAACCCACGAGGGGAGGGGGCCTCGGTTAGGTCTTCCACCAGAGATGTTCGTCCGGTGACACCAAGCGAGCCAACGTGTGGAGAGAATCCCGGCCAACGGGCGTTGAACGGGCACCCCCTCCGCCCGGGATCGCCATGCTCAGTTACGGAACCCGGAAGAAAATCAGGGGAACAGACCCGTGCGACGAAGAATTCTCGGGCAGGCCGCCACCACGGTGGTACTCGGTCTGCTGGTTCCGCTGTCCGGATGCGGCGCCTCCCCGGGCAGTGCGGGCGACGAAGGGACGCTGGTCGTCGTCGCCGCCGAGTACGGGGACACACCGGCCACGAGCTCCGAGGCCTTCTGGTCCAAGGTGACCGATGAGTTCACCGCCGCGAACCCCGGCATCAAGGTCGACGTCACGCTCCTTCCGTGGGCCGACATCGACCGTGAGGTCACCGAAAGGGTGAAGGACGGCAAGGCTCCGGACATCGCCCTCATGGGCTCCTACTCGGACTTCGCCGCCCAGGGCAGGCTCTACTCCGCGGACGAGCTGCTCTCCGTCAGCGCCGAGGCGAACTTCCTCGCACCGCTCGCCGATTCCGGCTCCATCGGAAGCACCCTCTACGGTCTGCCGTTCGTGGCGAGCAGCCGCCTCCTCTTCTACAACGAGGCGCTCTTCGCCAAGGCCGGCGTCAGGGCCCCCAAGACCTGGAGCGAACTCAAGGCCGCCGCGAAAGCCCTCAAGGCCAAGGGCGTGGAGTATCCGTACGCCCTGCCCCTCGGACCGGAGGAGGCCCACGCCGAGGCGATGATCTGGGAGCTCAGCAACGGCGGCGGATACGCCGACAGCAGCGGCAACTACAGCCTCGCCTCCGCCCAGAACATCAAGACGTGGAACTGGGTGAAGGACGAGCTGGTCGCTCCGGGGCTCACCGGACCGGTCCCGCCGTCCCAGCTCAACCGCGCCGACGCCTTCGCCGCCTTCCTGCGGGGCGAGGTCGGCATGCTCAACGGGTACCCCTCGCTGTACCACCAGGCGCGCGCCAAGGGCATGGGCGTCGGGACCGTGGCGATGCCGGTCTCGGGCACCCTCGGATCCGGCGAGGCCCCGCCCACGGTGGGCGTGGCCGACTGGATGATGGCGTTCAAGCAGAACGGCAAGCGGACGGAGATCGGCAAGTTCCTGGAGTTCGTCTACCAGGACGAGAACCTCTCGGACTTCGCAGGCCGCTACCACCTGTTGCCCTCCACGGTCTCCGCCTCACGCGCCCTGGCCGGAAGCGAGGGCATGGACAAGACCGACAACGAGTTCCTGACCGCCCTGCGCAGCGCCCAGCTCTATCCGGTGAACGACCCGTCCTGGATGGCGGTCAGCGACACGATCAAGCGCAACATCGGCCGCGCCGTGGAACCGGGCGGAGACCCGAAGAGAGTGCTCGAAGAGATCGCGGCGAAGGCGAAGCAGGCCGGCGAGCAGGGCTGAGGGGCCCCGTCCGACTTCCCGACTTCCTGCGCTACGAGGCCCGCGGGCGCCGGGACTCCGCGTAGCCGGTCAGGAACCGGCAGCGGTTCCGCCGTCCGGGAGCAGCTCGGGCATCCCCTCCACCAGCACGACGACTGCGACTACTTCGCCGGCTTCGCAGCGGCCGACCCAGACGGGGTAGGTGCCGTCCCCTGTCGTCGCGAAGGCCGCCAGCTCGGCTCCGGTGGCCCGGTCCCGGGTGCGCAGGATGTACATGGAGTCGCTGATGTCCTCGTAGGAGTCCGGGTCCAGGTCCGGGTCTCCTTGGACCAGCCCCTTCTCGAAGAGCGCGAGGAGCGGTTCCCAGGCTCCGGCATCGGCGAAGCAACCGGTGGCGCCGTCGGTGTCGAAGCCGGAGATCTGGTCTTCGATGAACAGCCGGAGGTCGTCGCCGGGCCTGAGCGCCATCTCCCAGGTCGCGGCGGGGGCCTCGCCGACGAGCAGGCGGACGGCCAGGGTGTCGGTGTGTGTGACCTCGCTCCCCTCCCACTCGCAGTGGTAGGCGTGCCTGGCCCGCGACTCCTCCAGTACGTACTCGCCGGGCGGGACGGGAACCGTGATGTGCGGGCCGTCCTCGTGGTCGATGTCCGGGCCGGAGACGGCGAGCAGCCCGCTGGGTACGCGCAGGGTGCCGGTGCGACGCGGCTCCACGATCGTCATCTCGGGGTGGTATCCGTCGGTCACGCGAACCCCGGGCCGGAACAGCTCATCGATCGGTCCGGGCCGCGCGGGGCGGGGCGGACGCCAGCAGGTCGCGGGAGCGGGTCCGCTGCCGTCGGCGGCCGTCGCGGATACCGCGGCCGACTCGGTGATCTCGAGGACCGACGGTTCCATGATCTCGAGGACCGACGACTCCGTGAGCCCGTGGACCTGCGCCGAGAGCAGCGGCCACCTACCGAAGGCGGGCCGGTCCGCCCAGCGCTCGTCATCGCGGCACCTGGGCACGGTGGCATAGGTGCGCCCACGCTCGCCCTGGGGCTGCTCCGTCCGCCGACCCCTCCCGTCGGGGAAGAGTTCCACGGTGATGCGCGGGCACGCCTGATCGAACTCCGGCATCTCGGGGCCGGGATAGTGCCGGCGGACGGCGTAGCGGCGCAGCAGCCGTGTCGGGTCGTCCAGCAGCCGCATGTCCAGGTCGTAGGTACGGCGGCCCTGCGCGTCGTAGACCCACAGCCCGACGAAGTGATCGCTCCAGGAAACGAGCCGGACCTCCAGCGGAGCCTCCCGGCCCGCGGTCCGGTACACGGCCACGTACGGAAGCCCGGCGGCATCCCGCTCACGGGCCTCCTCCACGGATATCGGATGCCATGGGACGCGAGTCTCCGTGTCCCACGCCTGCGCGTACCCCAATTCGACCACCATCGCGGCTCCCCCTCTCGTGTCAGTGACGAGCTGCAACATAGCCGCCACCTGCGACAACGCCCTTGCCGGGCCCTGCGCTGGCCGCCCTCGACCCGGCCCCGCCCCCGTCGGCAGCGCAGGGTGTGCATGCCAGTGCCCGGCGTCAGCCCTCAAACCGCGGGCGGAACGGGCGCCCCCTTGGCGGCGGTTGACGCCGCCGTCGCGCGGACGGCGCGGGGGGAGGCGCCCAGTTCGCGCCTGCAGGCCTTGTTGAAGGCTTGCAGGTCGGCGATGCCGACCGACGCGGCGACCGCGGGGATGGAGAGGGTCGACTCGAGCAGCAGGTGCCGGGCCCGGTGCAGGCGCCGCCGCCGGATGTAGGCGGTCACGGTGTCGCCCGTTTCGGCGCGGAAGAGCCGGGTCAGCTGGTTGTGGGAGACCTGGGCGGCCCGTGCGACGTCCGGTACGGCCAGGGGCCGGGCCAGGTGTGCCTCGATGTGCGCCACGGCCAGGGTGACGGCCGGGTGCGGGGCTCCCTGGAGTACCGGCGGTGGCAGCCGGACCACCCGCCAGAGCGCCGTCCAGATCTCGGCGGACGCCCGGGCGGGGGAGCCGGGTGCGGCCGCGATGGCGTTGTGGAGCAGTTCGGACAGCGCCGAAGCCTGCGCTCCCGCGTCCTGCATCACGGGCACCGGGCTGGGCTCGCCGGTCTCCGGCAGCCACAGGTGGGCGAAGAGGTGCTCGGACCGGCCCAGGTAGCGGAACTCCACCGGAGCGTCCGGCGGTACGAGGCTGACATGACCCGGTCGGATGGGGTGGGGGGTCCCGTCGATCACCAATTCCCCGGCGTACCCGTACAGGTGCAGCTGCCACAGGTCCGGGAGTCGGAACACCTCCCGCGCCACTGCCGCCCCGTGCACGCCGACACCGGCCAGGGCGACCCTCGGCGGCTCGTTCAAATGGATCAAGAGCACGGTGAAAATTTACCAGCAGTGGTGAGCCTCGCCCATTCGAACTGGCACGTCCCGACCCTAGCGTTGGGTGTCAGCGCGGAGGGGTGGTGCACGTTCTGGACCACCTCGGAATCGACGAGGAGGGTGTCGCATGGCGATGCAGAAGTGGTTCACCGACGCCAAGCTCGGGATCTTCATCCACTGGGGGATCTACGCCGTCGACGGGGTGGCGGAGTCCTGGTCCTTCTACGACGGCCAGGTCTCGCACGAGCGGTACATGAAGCAGCTGGACGGTTTCACCGCCTCCGCCTACGACCCGAAGGCCTGGGCCGAGCTGTTCGCGACATCGGGCGCCCGGTACGCCGTGCTCACCGCGCGCCACCACGACGGGGTCTGCCTCTGGGACTCCGCCGCATCCGGTCTGACGGTCGTCAAGCGCACCCCCGCGGGCCGGGACCTGCTCACCGGCTACACGGAGGCGCTTCGCGAACGGGGGCTCAAGGTCGGCCTGTACTACTCGCACTCCGACTGGAACCACCCCGACTACGCCAGCATCGTGCACACCGACCCGCCCAACGAGGACGTGCGCACCCACCCCCTCGTCGCCCCGCCCGAGGGGCGCGAGGATCCGGTCGCCTGGCAGCGCTACCTGGACTACCGCAACGCCCAGGTACGGGAGCTCGTCGACGCCCACCGGCCGGACCTGCTGTGGTTCGACGGGGAGTGGGAGCGCAGCGAAGAGCAGTGGCGGATGGGCGAGTTGGCCGAGCAGATCCTCGCCGCCGGCCCCGAGACGATCCTGAACGCGCGGATGCTCTCGTACGGGGACTACGCGACGCCCGAGCAGGGGCTGCCCGTGGAGGTTCCGGACGGACCGTGGGAGCTGTGCCTGACGATCAACGACTCGTGGGGCCACCGGCACGCCGACGACAACCACAAGTCGGTGGGTCAGCTGGTGCGGTTGTTCACGGAGACGATCGGGATGGGCGGCAACCTGTTGCTGGACGTCGGCCCCAAGGAGGACGGCACGATCCCGTCCGAACAGGCCGACCGGCTGCTCGGCCTCGGTGACTGGACGGCCCGCCACGAGGAGGCGGTGTACGGCACGGTGGCGGGCCTGCCGGCGGGGCACCACTACGGTCCGAGCACCCTGTCCGCGGACGGCCGGACCTTGTACCTGGTGTGCTTCGGGACCCCGCACGAAACCGTCTCGCTGCGCGGCCTGCGCACCTCGGTGAAGCGGGTGACCGTCCTGGGGCACGGAGCCGAACTCGGGCACCGGGTCACGGGCGGGCTCGGCGACGTACCGGGGGTGCTGTGGATCGACGCTCCGGCGGCCGCCCTCGTGGACCCGTACGCGACCGTCCTGGCCGTCGCACTCGACGGCGAACTGGATCTCTACCGCGGGAAGGGCCGCGACTGAAGGGGGGCATCCCTGCAGCCCGACTTGGTTGCGCGGGTGTGAAAGTTGAGCGGTTGCACTTATTGAGCTGCTGTGCTTTTCTGGGGAGGCGGGCATCGGAACAGTTCCCCGCCTCCTCCGCTTTCCCCTCCCTCGTGTCCGAAAGGGGTGATCAGTCATGTCCACGACTGCCTCCCTCCCCTCCACCGGCGCCTCCGCCGGTCCCTCCGCCGTACCGAAGGACGTGCGCTGGGTCCTGCTCGGCGTCATGCTCGCGATGCTGCTGTCGATGCTCGACAACATGGTCGTCAGTACCGCGATGCCCACGATCGTCGGCGACCTGGGAGGCCTGGAGCACATCTCCTGGGTCGTCACCGCCTACACGCTCGTCACCGCCGTCACCACTCCGGTCTGGGGCAAATTCGGTGATCTCTTCGGCCGCAAGCCCATGTACCTGGCCTCGATCGCCGTCTTCATCCTCGGATCCGCCCTGTGCGGGACCTCCGGCTCGATGGGCGAGCTGATCGCCTACCGCGTCGTACAGGGCATCGGCGCCGGCGGCATCGGCGCGGGCGCCTTCGCGCTGATCGGAGCCCTCGTACCGCCGCGCGAGCGCGGCAAGTACCAGGGCATGACCGCCTCCGTCATGGCGATCGGCACCATCGGCGGACCGCTCCTGGGCGGCTTCGTCACCGGCCACTTCGACTGGCGCTGGGCCTTCTACATCAACCTGCCGCTCGGCCTGGTCGCCCTGGTGTGGCTGTGGCGGAAGCTCCGGATCCCCGCCCAGCGCATCCAGGCGAAGATCGACTGGGCGGGCATCGCCCTGCTGACCCTCTCCATCACCGCGATCGTCCTGGCCGCTACCTGGGCCGGCAGCACCTACGCCTGGGGCTCCTGGCAGATCCTGTCCCTCGGCGCCACCGCACTCGTGGGCCTGGCCCTGTTCGTCCTGGTCGAGAGGCGGGTCAGTGAGCCGCTGCTTCCGCTGAGCGTCTTCACGGGACACCGGAACTACCCGCTCGCGATGGTCATGCTCCTCGCCGCAGGCGTGGTCATGTTCGGCGCGGGCCTCTACCTGCCGCTGTTCCAGCAGACCGTCCAGGGCGCCTCGGCCACCAACTCCGGGCTGCTGATGCTCCCGATGATGATCCCCGTCGTGATCGTCTCGACCATCGCGGGGAAGATCATGTCCGCCACCGGGAAGTACAAGATGTTCCCCGTCGTCGGCACCCTGTTCCTGGCCGCCGGCCTCGGCCTGCTGGCCACCATGGACGCCCACACCTCATCCCTGCTGACCAGCCTCTACATGGTCCTCGTCGGCATCGGCCTCGGCTTCACGATGCAGATGGCCGGCACCATCGCCCAGAACAGCGTGTCCCTGCGCGACATGGGCGCGGCCATGAGCTCGGTCAACCTCTTCCGCACCCTGGGCGGTTCGCTCGGCGTCGCCGTCTTCGGCTCGCTGTTCACCCGCGCCGTCGAGCCCACCCTGCCGGCCGGCGGGGACACCGGCCCGGGCGCCCTGCGGAACCTGCCCGCCGGATCCAAGGACGCCTACCTCACCGCGGTGACGGACGGCACCGGCCACATCTTCCTCACCGCCGCGATCGTCTGCGCCCTCGCCTTCGTCGCCGCGCTCTTCGTCATCGAAGTCCCGCTGAAGAAGGCCGGCCCGCCCGCACCCGCGGCCACTCCCGAGAAGACCGCCGTAGCCCAGGCCGGCTGACACCCCACACGCCACACCCCACACCTCTACGCACGGCAGCACTGCCGACCGTACGGACGGAGCGCCACCATGAACACGACCACACCCGCACCCGCACCCGCACCCCGGATCGCCGTCATCGGCGCCGGTCCCGGCGGCCTGACCTGCGCCCGCATCCTCCAACGCCACGGCGTCGCCGTCACCGTCTACGACCGCGAGAGCGGTCCCGACGCCCGCGACCAGGGCGGCACCCTCGACCTGCACGAGGACAACGGCCAGATCGCCCTACGCGAAGCCGGACTCCTGGAGGAGTTCTTCCGGCTCTCCCGCCCCGAGGGACAGGAGATGCGCCAGCTGGACCCGGCCGGCGCCCTCCTCTTCCACCACACCCCAGAGGAGGGCGAACGCTTCAAGCCGGAGATCGACCGAGGCGCCTCCGCACCCTGCTGCTGGACTCGCTGGAACCCGGCACCGTCCGCTGGGGCCACACCCTGTGGTCCGTCGAAGGCCTCGATGAGAGGCCGCGCCAGGTGCACTTCGCCGACGGCACCACCGTCGAGGCCGACCTCGTCATCGGCGCCGACGGCGCCTGGTCCAAGGTCCGCCGAGCCATCTCCCCGGCCCTCCCCGCGTACACCGGCGTCAGCTTCCTCGAAGCCTGGTTCCACGAGGTCGAAACCCGCCACCCCGAGATCGCCGCACTCGTCGGCCAGGGCGGCGGCGCCGCGGCCGACGGCGAACGCGGGCTCTTCGCCCAGCGCAACAGCGGCGACCACGTCCGCGTCTGGGACCACAACCCCACCGTCACCCTCCTCGGCGACGCCGCCCATCTCATGCCCCCGCTCGGAGTCGGCGTCAACCTCGCCATGCTCGACGCCTGCGAACTCGCCCTCGCGGTGGTCGGCAGCAGCAGCATCGAAGAGGCCGTCCGCGTCTACGAGAAGACCATGCTGCCCCGTTCCACCGAGATGCAGCACCTCCTCGACCACGGCGCCGAAGAGCTCCTGTCCACCGAACTCCCCGACTTCGCCGACCGAGACGCGTAGCACTCGGCAACCTGAACTCGTGATCACGAGTGGCCCGGCGGCCAGGTCCCGGTGCTGTCCACAGCGCCGGATCGTTGGTCAGCATGAGGGCTAGGTGTGTGACTGCCGGAGCTTGATTACACCGGGGCCTCGGTTTTCTGCTTGAGGCGTTCGTAGGGTGTCTGGCCGCCGAGGGCGCCGTGGGGGCGGTGGTAGTTGTAGTAGTCCTCCCACTCTCGCAGCTTGTCGTTGAAGACGCCTGTGTCGTCGATGACGATGCCATCGAGCATGCGGTAGAACTCCTCGGCGTCGATGCGGTGGGAGCGTTCGACTTTGCCGTTGAGGTGCGGTGATGCGGGTTTGATGTAGGTGTGGGCGATGCCCTTGTCGAGGACGTGCCAGTGGAAGGCGGACTGGAACTCCGCGCCGTTGTCGGTCTGGATGACTTCGATGCGGAACGGCAGGCGCTCGAGGACGTAGTCGAGGAACTGGACGGCGGTCTTTTGGTCGCACCGCGGGTAGATCCGCAGGACCCGCAGCCGGGTGCAGTCATCGATGGCGGTGAACTGGTAGTACTTCGCCCGGCGTCGCCGTTTGGGAGGTGGCCCGGTCACCGGCACTGTCGCTGGAGCCTGCTCGGGGAGACCGATTGGTTCGATGAACTTGACGTCGATCTGCACGCGGTTGCCGGGCAGCTGCTTCTCGTAGCGGGTGTAGCGCTTGTCGTGCCGCTGGTAGCGCTGGGAGGCCGGCAGGCGGTTCAGCCCGAGCTTCTTGAGGATGCGGTAGACGGCTGAACAGGCGATGTCGATGTCGTGGTACCGCTTGAGGTACATCTTGATCTTCATGGGACCGAAGTGGTAGCGCTGCCGCAGGTAGACGATCTTGTTCACCACGTCGTCCTCGGTGGCGTGAGGACAGTGATGCGGCTTGCTGGACCGGTCGCGCAGGCCGTCGAGGCCGTCGTCCTCGTATCGGCGCTGCCACTTGTAGAAGCAAGTCCGGCTGATGCCGTAGTACCGGCAGGTCAGCGCAACGTTCCCCGTGACTTCTTCGGCGTATCGCAGGACCCCCAGGCGGTGCTGGGCCTGACGGTCTTGCCGCTGTTGCGGTGAAGGGGGCATGGCGGACCTCCGTCTACTCGGAGACCCATGTGTAACCAACGTCCGGCAGTTTTATACCTAGCCCGTTCTGCTCGGTGTCCGTGCAGAAGCCTTCCAGTCTGGCTATGTCCGGCTCCAGACCGCCTTCGGCGGCGATCGCTTCGGCGCGGCCCGCCTCACCGACACGGAAGTCCTCGGAGGCGGCCTGGTTGGTGCCGAACGGCGATGCCGGTGCCCGCTCCTCCCGTCCTCGCCGGCGGATACCCGGGGCGGGCGGATGAGTATCCGTACTCATGGCGTGTGCACGGCGGCGGCTCCACGATGGGTGATCTGGACGGACCTTCATCGAGGGGGACGCGGGTGTGGGCGTGACGGTGGAGGAACGGGGCGGCGGGGCGGGTCGGATCAACGGCCCTGCATTGCGTGGGCTGTTGATCCGGTCCGCCGGCGTGGGCGCGCTGCTGGGTGGTCTGTTGGTCCTGGTGGTGGTACTGCCCTGGGACCTCGATGACTTCTGCCGGAGCGAGGGCTGGGGGTGCCTGTGGGTCTTCTTCATGCTGATGGCGGCCGTACCCGTCGTCGCTGCTCTGGTCGGGTGGGTGGTGTTGCGTCTGGTCGGCGTCCGTCCTGCCTGGCGGGTGGCCGGTGTGGGCGCGTTGCTGGGCGTGCTGGCGGCGGTCCTGTCCGCGCGGGCGGGTAGCTGGGGCCCCTGGGTTCTGTTCGCCGCTCCGCCCGTGCTGGCGGCGGCGTACGCGGTCGCGGCCGCCGTCGCGCTTCCCGGTGTCGGCTCCCTCCGGCGCTGGGGGGTGCTCGCGGGGGTCCTCGTACTGCTGTGGGCGCTGGCGGGCGTGCTCGGCGAGCGGCAGGTATCGGGGTACCGGGAGCGGCAACTCGCTTTCGCACAGGTGCCGTTGCTGGCCACCGAGCTGGACGGCTACCGGTTGTACTTCGCCGAGGCCGACCAGTACAGCGGTACGTTCGGGTACCTGATCCTGCCGTCCTCGGTTCCGGTCGGCGCCGCCGACCGTGAGCGGCTCGGCATCCGGGTGACCGTCGCACCTCAACTGCCCGGCTTCGCACCTCCGAACGCGTGCGAGGTGGTGTCCGGGAGCACGCAGCGCGACTCGGGCCCCTGCGAACAAGTGGCCCCCGACACCTGGCGCGCGACCACGTACGACTCCTTCCGGTACGTCGCGCGACGCCAGGGCGTCATCGTGGTCCTGGCCGGGTCCCTCACGGTGCGCAAGACCGGCTTCTTGACGACCTAGTCGACGTCGTCGCGCGTGGTGCCCATCGTGAGGCCGTCGACCCAGTTGACCGACTCGGCACCGGTGATGGTCGAGCCGTACGTCCCCCAGCGCGGTACGTTGCCCTTGAGGTCCCAGGTCCGCACGTCGTGCCGGTCGACCACCAGTCGGCCGTTGACGTAGAGGGCGAAGGAACCGCTGGTGGACGACCGGGCGTCGATGCCCAGCTCGATCTTGTTCCAGGTGCCGGGGGTCCAGGGGACGCTCCCGGCGGCGATCCATTGCTCGCCCGGTGCGACGTACCAGATCTTCAGCAGGCTGTCCTCCACCTTCATCAGCACGGGGTAGTTCTGGTCCTGCTCCGCATCGGTGCCCCACGACTTCCACTGGAACACGGTCTGCGCGTTCCCCGTCTTGGTCATGGACTCCCAGCCGAACCAGTACGTTCTGCCGTCCGTGAGGGTCCGGCCGGCGATGCCGAGTCCCTCGCAGCGTTCGGAACCCACCGCTTTGGTGAACGCGAAGATCTTGCCGCGGCCGTCGTTCCAGTCGGGCTGGTAGACGTACGAGGGGTCGTCGCAGACGACCGTGGCGAAGACGGCGGTCCCTCCGTTGTCCGCGTCGCCGTTCCATTCGACCGAGGTGTGCGCGGGTGAGGTCGTCGCGAAGGTGAGCGCGGCGGCCATGGCGGTGGGGGCGAGGAGTCGGACGTTGCTTGGCTGCATGGAGTCCTCCTGGGGAGTGGGGAGTGGGGGGATGCGGGAAGTAGGGGGCTGGCAACGTTGTCAACCCGTCTGAGGGGCCCACCCGCGGCGGGCCGGGCCCCTCGCCGGCGGTTCAGCCGAGTCGGACGGTGACGGTCTGCGGCGCCCCGGCCTGGGCCGTGAGGTCGCCGAAGGCGAGGGTCAGGGCGTGGCCGGTGGTGGCCGCGGTGACGGTGGGCGCCTTGGAGAGGATCCGGGAGACGCGGCGGTTCCACCTGACCTCCAGCGAGGTCGCCTGCCGGGCGGGGTCCGAGACGACGACGGTCGCGGTTCCGTTCCGGTTCTCGCGGATCAGGACGGAGGCGGGGGCGTTCGTGGTGATCTTGTCCACGGTGCCCGGCGTCCAGAAGTTGACGGCGGTGAAGCCGAGCTTCGGTACGCGTACGCCCTGCTGGTCCGCGGTGTTGGCGAGGATCTTCAGCCAGCCCCGGTCGCAGGAGCGGTGCTCGGTGGTCCGGGCGCTCGCGCCCGGCAGGAGCACGTAGGCGTAACCGGCGTCGGTGGGGTCGGTGCCGTGGTCGGTGAACAGGGTCAGGTAGCGGCGGGTGACCGGGTCGGCGGACCCGCCGGTGTTGATGTCCTTCCAGGCGCCGGTGCGTTCCTCGCGTACGGCGCAGACCTTGGCGCCGCCGGGGAAGACGTAGCCGGCCTGGCCCTCGATGTGGGCCCACCCCGCGTCCTCGAAGGTGGCCGACCAGCCCTGCGCCGCGGGCTGTCGCCTGCCGTCGACGGTCAGGGCGGGGGCGCCGGTGGTTCCGAGGTGCCGGTTGTCGACGGTGGTCTCGACGGGGAGGCCGTCGGTGGAGCCGATGCCGGCGCCGAGGCAGACGATGGAGTCGTCCAGCCAGAACCAGGACTTCCTGGCGCTCATCGTGCTCGCGAGGCCCTTGAGGTGCTGGCCCGTGGCGCCGAACTCGCCGTCGGTGGTGCCGCCGACCCAGGCCGCGTCCGGACGGGGACCGCCCCAGTTGCCGCCCTGCCCGTCGGCGAGGGGCTTGCGGGAGGCGGTGATGCCGGGCAGCCGGTACGGGTCCACCGTGGGCCAGTACGCGTCGGAGTACTGCTCCAGGCCGAAGTCGCTGCCCCACCAGGACAGCCACCCGGCGCCGGTGTGGTAGCCGCGGGCGTGCTCGCCGTTGCCGAACTCGTAGTGCGCGATGCGCCGCGACGCCATGCTGACCGAGGCCGCCCAGTCGCGGCGCCGGTGGGTGACCCGGTCCATGTGGTGGAACAGTCGGTGCCCGACGGGCTCGGGAGCCGCGGTGACCGAGGTGTCGTCCTGCAGGCCCTGCAGCAAGGACGCGCGGATCAGGCTGAGGCCCGGGTTCGCGAGGGCGGGGTAGTGGTAGTCGCGCCGGAGCCAGCCCTTGACCATGGCGCGCCACCGCGCGTTCTCCTCCGGGGAGGCTCCCTGGCCGAGGAGGACGAGGGTGGCGAGGAGCCCGTGGGCGCGCAGGTGGTCGTTGGTGCCCTGCCGGCTGATGCCCCGGGAGGAGACGTTGTCCATCATCAGGCCGTTGTAGATGAACGGTGCGACGGCCGTTTCGACGGTGTCGAGGAAGAGCTGGGTGTTGGGGTCGTTCAGCTCCCAGGTGGATCCGCGCAGCAGCGCGAGGATCCGGCCCACGCCGTCGTGCAGCACCGAGCCGTAGCCGCCGATGTACGGGACGGAGGTGTGCTGGATGAACGAGCCGTCGGCGTAGAAGCCGTCGCCGGTGGTGACGTACGGGAAGACGGGGGTCAGGGCCCGGGCGGCCAGGGCGATCTTGTCGGGGTTCTCGCCGATGACCCCGCGCAGGATGATGCCGCGGCACAGGTCGACCCGGTTCGCGCCGGTACTGGTTCCGGTGTACGCGGCCACGGCCGAATCGGGCAGGAAGTGGTCCACGGCCGCGCAGAACCTGTCCTTCTGGTTCTGCGTCAGGTGGTCGTGGATCAGTACGCAGGTGTCCATGAGGGCCTGCGGGGAGCCGATCTGCCAGTTCCACCAGTTGCCGTACGGGACGGTGGCCGGGTGGTACACCTCGGCATGGAGGTGTTCGAGTCCGGTGACGACCGCTTCGAGCAGGGCGGTGTCGCCGGTGAGGCCGGTCCCGGGCTGGCAGAAGGCCTGGGCCATGACGCTCAGCCTGGTGTAACTGTCGTTCACCCGGGCGGAGAAGGCGTACGACTCCGCGTCGAGGTCCGGGTCCGGGTCGGTCCAGATCAGGCCGGGCCACAGGGAGCCGGCGGCGGGGGACATCGTGGAGAGGTAACCGCGTGCTGTGGTACCGAGGTTGGCGAGCAGCGTCCTGAAGGGTTCGGCCGTCGGGCTGAACCCGGTGCCCAGGATCAGGTCCCGCCATTTCGCTCGCAGTCCGGCGAACTCCTCCGCGGTGGCGGCGGTTTCGGCAGCCGTGGCCGGGAGGGACGTCCACCCCGTGAGCCCCAGCGCGAGGGCGCTGCCTCCCGCTGCGTGCAGGAAGGTACGACGGGGCCAGGCGGAAGCAGTCATGGAGGACCCAATCTGGTGCGGTGGAATCCCGCGCGGTGGAATCTCACGCGGCGGATCTGGTGCGGCTCACATCTGGTGCGGCTGGATCTCGTGCGGCGGTCGGTCCCGCTGGTTGGCCAGACTTCGATTCCGGTGACCGGAAGTCAATGCTCCGCTCCCATTCGGTCAAGAAGCGGTCACCAAGCAGTCGTCGAGCAGTCGTTGAGCCGCCGCCGAGCCGCCATCGAGCCGCCGTCGGGGTCGGCCGGCCCCGGAGGCGAGCCGGTACCACTGTGGTCAGGGGGCGCCGCAGGACTCCCGCACCCTCAGCCGCGGCAGCAGGGCGACGTGCGAACTCTCGGCCCCGGGGTTCTCCATCCGGCGCACCAGCAGATTCAGCGCCGCTTCCCCGACCGCATGCTTCACGGGCCCGACCGAGGTCAGCGGCACGTCCGCCAGTGTGGCCAACTCGTCGTCGTAGCAGACGATCGAGAAGTCCTCCGGTACGCGCAGGCCGCGCGCGGTCAGCCGCCGGAGCAGGCCGATCGCCGCGGAGTCGGGGTGTACGAGCGCGGCGCGCACCTCGCCCGCGGCGGCGAGGCGGAGCAGCCGGTCGAGGTCCCGCTCGAAGTGGCGATCGGTCCCGCCCGGTCCGGGCCCTTCGGCCGGGGACAGGTCGTCCTCGGGCAGGCCGAGGGAGCCGACCGCCGCGCGGTACCCCTGCCGCAGGGCGGGCGCGGTGTGCGTGGCGCGTGAGAGCAGGGCCACGCGGCGATGGCCGAGGGCCGCCAGATGGCGGACGCCGGCGGCGGCGCCGTCGGCATGGGCCGAGCCGACCCGGTCGATCTCCGCCCCGGGCGAGCCCGCCGGCACCTGCCGCTCCACCAGCACGGCGGGGACCGGCAGGTCCGCGAGCTCCTGGAGGTCCCCGGAGTCCGGACCGTTCATGCCCCAGCTGGGGGTGAGGAGAAGGCCGATGGCGCCCGCGTCGAGGAGCGTCTCGATGTGCGCCCTGTCCTGATCCCGGTCGTACTCGGTGGTCGCGACGAGCAGCCGGGCGCCGACATCGGCAGCCGCGTCGCGGGCGCCGCGAATGACCGACGGATAGAAGTACCCGACCGCCGGGACCACCATCCCGAGCACGAGCCCGCCGGGCGCGAGCGGAGGCGCGGTGCGGGCCAGGCGTGCTTCGCGGGGGCTCAGGCGCGCCGTCGGCCACAGGGCCGACCCGTGCAGTCGCCGGACGAGCCCCGCGTCGGAGAGCGCCGCGACGTCCCGCCGGGCGGTTTCCACGGAGATGCCGAGGGAGGTGGCGAGGTCGCGGATCCGCACGCTTCCGTGCTCCCGGACGAGCCGCAGCGCCCTCTTGTGCCGCTCCTCCACCCGCTCCCGCATGCGCGATCTCCCTTGACCCCTCGGGCTGCTTCAGCCTAGCGTGATCAGGGGCCCGTAGAAAGCGCTTTCTATGTAAGGTCTTCCTTCCTCGGAGCCCCTGTCGGCCGACGGGTCGAGCACCACCGGAAGTCACCGAAAGAGAGCGCACACGTGAAGCCACCGCACCCGCCGATCGCGAGCCAGGCCGCGAGCCCGATCGCGCACCAGACCGCGGATCCGATCACGACGCTGACCACGGACGCGACGGGCTTCCTGCGCAACGGCCGCCCGCACCGCATCGTCTCCGCGGCCATCCACTACTTCCGGGTGCACCCCGGCCTCTGGGCCGACCGCCTGCTGCGCCTGCGCGCGATGGGCGTGAACACCATCGAGACCTACGTGGCCTGGAACGTCCACGAGCCCAGCCCCGGCACGTTCACCTTCGACGGGCCGAACGACGTCGCGGCCTTCATCCGCACCGCCGGAGACCTCGGCCTCGACGTCATCGTCCGGCCGGGCCCCTACATCTGCGCCGAATGGGACTTCGGCGGACTGCCCGGATGGCTGCTGGCCGACCGCACGATGCGGCTCCGCCGCCGCGACCCCGCGTACCTGGCCGCGGTGGACGCGTGGTTCGACACCCTGGCACCCGTACTGGTCCCCCTCCTCGGCAGCCGTGGCGGACCGGTGGTGGCGGTGGGCGTGGAGAACGAGTACGGCAGCTTCGGCAACGACACCGGCTATCTGGAGCACCTCCGCGACGGCCTGGTCCGACGGGGCCTGGACTGCCTGCTGTTCACCACGGACGGCGCCGACCACGGGTTCCAGCTCGGCGGCCGCATCCCCGGTGTCCTGACCACCGGGACCTTCGGCTCGCGCCCCGAGAGCTCCCTCGCCACCCTGCGCACGTACCAGCCGGAAGGGCCGCTGGTCTGTGTGGAGTACTGGCACGGCTGGTTCGACCACTGGGGCGAGCCCCACCACACGCGTGACCCGCAGGACGCCGCCGCCACCCTGGACAGCCTGCTCGCCGCGGGCGCCTCGGTGAACATCTACATGGGACACGGAGGCACCAACTTCGGCTGGTGGAACGGCGCCAACCACGACGGCACCACCTACCAGCCCGACGTGACCAGCTACGACTACGACGCCCCCGTCGGCGAGGCCGGCGAACTCACCCGGAAGTTCCACCTCTTCCGCGAGGTCATCGGCCGTCACACCACCCCCGTCACCCATGAACCCCCCGCACTGCCCCCGCGCGTGGTTCCGCAGCTGCTCCCGGTGGACGGACGCGTCTCGCTGGCCGACTCCCTGGACGTGCTCTCCAAGCCCGTGCACCACGTCGAACCCCTGACCATGGAGGAAGCCGGCCAGTCCCTGGGCCTGATCCACTACCGCACCCGTCTACGGGGACCCCTGCCCGAGGCGGCGCTGCGCATCGACGGGCTGGCCGACCGGGCCCAGGTCTTCCTGGACGGAAGGGAGATCGGGCTCCTGGAGCGGGACGAGCCGCTCGCGGCCCTGACCGTCTCCGTGCCCGACGGGGGAGCGGAGCTCGACATCCTGGTCGAGAACCAGGGCCGGATCAACTACGGGCCCCTGCTGGCCGATCGCAAGGGCATCCGCGACGGGGTGAGGCTGGACAACCAGTACCAGTTCGGCTGGGAGATCAGGCCGCTGCCCCTCGACGACCTGACCGGACTCGCCTTCGGCGACGGCGAGTTCGCGGCGGGCGCGTCCTTCCACCATGTCACCGTCGAACTGGACTCCCCGGCCGACGCGTTCATCGCCCTCCCCGGGTGGACCAAGGGCATGGTCTGGCTGAACGGCTTCGCCCTGGGCAGGTTCTGGGAGCGCGGCCCGCAGAAGACGCTGTACGCACCGGGTCCCCTGTGGCGCTCCGGCGAGAACACCCTGGTGATCCTCGAACTCCACCGGCCCGGGACCACCGTGGAACTGCGTGACGCACCGGACCTCGGCACGGAGGCGCCCGCGCCCATTCCCGTCTGGTAGCAGGCAGCCGGGAGGAGGCAGCCGATAGCGGGCGGCCGGTGGCCGGGCCCGGCAGGGCCGGATGGGCCACGGCTCACCAGCCTGCGGCCGTGTCGCCGCCGGAGGTGGTGGGGCCCCTGTCATCGTGGGCCACCGCGTCCGTCTCCCCGGGAGGTACCTCCGTGTCCCCACGCCCGCACGGCCACTCCGGTCGGATCCGCCCGTCCCTGCGCCTGGCCGCCGCCACCGCCGTGTGCGGCGCCCTGCTCGCCGTCACCGTGCAGCCCGCGCAGGCCGGAGCGGACCGCAATCCGCCCCCAGGAGCCGCGCTCCACCAGGAACTGCGAGATCTGGTGGAGCGGCCCGACGGGCCCCCCGGGGTCATCGCCGTCCTGCGCGACGGCGACCGCACGGAGGTCTACCGGGCGGGCGTGGCCGACGTGGAGAGCGGCCTGCCGCCGCGGGCCACGGACCACATGCGGATCGCCAGCGTCGCCAAGGCCTTCAGCGGAGCGGTGGCCCTCACCCTCGTCGACCGCGGACGGCTGCACCTCGACGACACGATCGGCGAGGTGCTGCCCGGGCAGCCGGAGCAGTGGCACGCGGTGACGTTGCGTCAACTCCTCGATCACACCAGCGGGTTGCCCGACTACTCGTCCTCCCAGGGGTTCATCGACATCATCTCTGAGGACCCCCGCCACCGCTTCGACTCCCGCCGTCTGCTGGAGTTCGTCGCCGACGAGGACCTGGCCTTCGAACCGGGCAGCCGCTACGCGTACTCCAACTCTGACAACATCGCCGTCGCCCTCATGGCCGAGGCCGCCACCGGACGCCGGTACGAGACGCTGCTGCGCGAGCTCGTCTACGAGCCGCTGGGCCTGCGGGCCACCAGCCTGCCCCAGGGCTACCGGCTGCCCACCCCCTTCCTGCACGGCTACCAGATCGATCCGCAGGAAGGCCCCGTCGACGTCAGCGAGGCCGTGGGCGCCTCGGGAGCCTGGGCCTCCGGAGGGATCGTCTCGACGCCGAAGGACCTGACCGCGTTCATCCGGGGCTACGCGGGCGGCGCCCTCGTCTCGGAGCGCACCCGGCGCCAGCAGTTCCGGTTCATCCCGGGCGCCCTGTCCCAGCCCCCCGGTCCCGGCCGCACCGAGGCGGGCCTGGGGATCTTCCGCTACACCACCCGCTGCGGAACGGTCTACGGCCACACCGGCAACACGGCCGGCTACACGCAGCTCGTCGCGGCCACGGCGGACGGCCGGCGCTCGCTGACCTTCTCGATCACCACGCAGACCTCCCTCACCATCAACCCGGACCTGCTCGAACAGGTCCGGGCGGTCCAGGAGGACTTCGTCTGCGCGCTGCTCCGCAAGTGACCCGCTGCCCGCACCCGCGCGCTTCGCGGGTGCGGGCTCCACCCCCGTGGGGGAAGCTGGAAACACCCCGGCGCTGCCGCCGGCGGGCACAGTGGCAGGGCAAGGAAGGTCTTCCGTGAACGTTTCCGCAGGTGGCCGCCGCACACGGGCATCCCTGCGCAGGGTGCGGACGGCCACCCTGCTGTGCGCGGTGGCCGCGATGACGGCCGCCGTGCTCCCGGCATCCGCGCACTCCGGCGGCGCACCATCGGCCCGGTCGGTGGACCCACAGGATCCGGTCGTGGTGGTCGACTGCTTCGAGCAGGCGCAGGTGCGCCCCGCGGAGTACCTCCTCGCCTGCGGCGACGGGAACAACCGGCTCGTCCGGCTCCGCTGGAAGACCTGGGGGCCGAGCAGCGCCACGGCCACCGGCACCGACATGGTGAACGACTGCCGCCCGTACTGCGCGGCCGGCCACTTCCGCCGCTACCCGGTCAGGGTGACCCTGGGGAATCCGCAGGCCTGGCCCGACCATCCCGACCTCCGGCGCTTCACCACGATCCGGCTCCTCTACACCGACACGGCGCCGGCCCCCGTCCCCAAAGACGTGACCTACAAGCTGGTGTACTGACACCTGCACGAGCCCCCGACAGGAACCCCGTACCCCCGCGGGATACGGTCGCGCCATGGACGGTGATCGAAAAGGGTGGCGCCCGACCCTGCTGAGCGGGGCGGTGTTCGCCGTGTGCATGGCGGGCACCACGCTGCCGACCCCCCTCTACGGGCTCTACCAGGAGAAATTCGGCTTCTCCGCCCTGATGGTGACCGTGGTGTACGCCGTGTACGCCTTCGGGGTGATCGGCGTCCTGTTGCTGGCGGGCAACGCCTCCGACGCCGTGGGCCGGCGGCCGGTGCTGCTGGCGGGGCTGGGCTTCGCCGCGGCGAGCGCCGTCTGCTTCCTGTGCGCCGACGGAATGCCCTGGCTCTACGCGGGACGGCTGCTGTCGGGTCTGTCCGCCGGCCTGTTCACCGGGGCCGCCACGGCGTACGTGATGGAGCTGGCACCACCCGGCGGCGCCTCACGGGCCACGTTCGTCGCGACGGCCGCCAACATGGGCGGACTGGGCTGCGGCCCGCTGCTCGCCGGAATCCTCGCGCAGTACGCCTCCTGGCCGCTGTACCTGCCGTTCGTCGTGCACCTCGCGCTCGTGGCGGGCGCGGCCGTCGTCCTGCTGGTGCTCCCGGAGACGGTGCGCGAGCGGCGCCCGCTGAGCACCGTACGACCGCAGCGGCCCGCTCTGCCCCCGCAGGTGCGGGCGGTGTTCGGACCGGCCGCGACCGCCGCGTTCGTGGGCTTCGCCCTCTTCGGGGTGTTCACCTCCGTCAGCCCGGCCCTCCTCGCGGAGTCCCTGGACGTGCACAACCGGGCCGTCAGCGGGCTGGTGGTCGCCCTCGCCTTCTTCGCCTCGATCGCCGGGCAACTGGCCGTCGGCCGCGTCGGGGTGGAGCGCTCGCTGCCGCTGGGCTGCGCCGTGCTCCTCGCCGGGCTGGCGCTGCTCGCCGGCGCACTGTTCCGGGACCAGCTGGCGCTGGTGGTGCTGAGCGCCCTCGTCGGCGGAGTCGGGCAGGGGCTGGCCTTCCGCGGGGCCCTGTCCGCGGTGGCCGGTGCGTCCCCCGCCGGCCAGCGGGCAGCCGTGATCTCCACGCTGTTCCTGGTGGCGTACACCGGCATCTCGGTGCCCGTGATCGGGGTGGGCCTCCTGGAGGGCCCCCTCGGGCTGGAGGGCGCGGGACTGGTGTTCATCGCCTGCATGGCGGTACTCGTCGTGGGCGCGGCCGGCTACCTGCTCAGGCGCCCGGTGCGGGCCGCCGCGAACTGAGCGTACGGAGCCGCCCGGCCCGGCCGCCGCCGGCGCGTGCGCCCGCGAGGACTCACGCGCCGCCGGCGACCGTCGGGTACGCCACTTCGGCGATGGTGTTCGGGACCGCCCAGTGGCGGTCCCGTTCGAAGGTGCGGAGCAGGTCCGCCGCGACGCTCACCGCGATCGTGGCGGGCTCCTTGCCCGTGATCTCGGTCAGCCCGATCGGGGTAGTGATCCGGTCGATGGTGCCGGCGTCATGACCGCCCTCGGTGGCCAGGCGATGGCGGAACCGCGCCCACTTCGCGGAGGAGCCGATCAGACCGATCGAGCCGAGACCGTCGGTGCGCAGGGCGGCGTCGCACAGTGCGGCGTCCTCGGCGTGATCGTGCGTCATGATCAGGACGTGGGTGCCGGGCGGCAGCTCCCCGAGCACCGTCTCCGGTAGCAGCGGGGTGTGGTGCACGTGGACCTGCGCCACCGCGTCGCCGAGCACACCGAGCCGTTCCCCGGTGAGCATGTCGGGGCGGCTGTCGACCAGGTGCAGGTCCAGGTCCTGGCGGGCCAGGATGCGCGCCAGCTCCAGCCCGACGTGCCCGACACCGAAGACGGCCACCGCCTGGACCACCGGCAGCGGTTCGAGCAGCACGGTGACGGCTCCGCCGCAGCACTGCACGCCGTGCGGGCCGGTGACCTTGTCGTTCAGGGCGAACTCCATCAGCTCCGGCTCCGGATCGGCCGCGCCGCTCAGCTCGCGCGCCCGGTCGATGGCGACGGCCTCGATGTTGCCGCCGCCGATCGACCCCCAGGTCTCGGTCCGTCCCACGACGAGCTTGGCACCGGCCCGCCGGGGCGCGTGGCCGCGCACGGTCGCGACGGTGACGAGCACGCCGGGTTCCCGGCGTGCCCGCAACCGCGCGACCGCGGCGACCCAGCTCATGTCAGACATTGCTCAAAGCGCTTGCATCGGCTTCGGAACCGGCACCCGCACCGGCTTCGGTATCGGGGAGGGCCGCGCCGCCCTCGGACGCCGACCCGCCCCGGCGGGCTCCCTCGATCGCCCAGTACACCGCCTCCGGTGTGGCCGGCGAGGCGAGCTCCACGCTGCTTCCGGCCGGCCCGAACTCCGCGGCCGCCTGCCGCAGGGCCTCGCGCACCGAGAAGGCCAGCATCAGCGGGGGCTCACCGACCGCCTTGGACCCGTAGACCGCGCCCTCCTCCGTGGCGTTCTCCATCAGCCTGACGTTGAACTCCTCGGGCATCTCCGAGAAGCTCGGCAGCTTGTAGGTGCTGGCCGCCTGGGTCAGCAGACGGCCGCGGTGCGGGCCGTCGCCGGAGTCCCAGCGCATGTCCTCCAGCGTCAGCCAGCCCGCGCCCTGGACGAAACCGCCCTCGACCTGACCGATGTCGATCATCGGCGAGAGGCTGTCGCCGACATCGTGGACGATGTCCACCCGCCGGATCCGGTACGCGCCGGTGAAGCCGTCCACTTCCACCTCGGTCGCGGCGGCCCCGTAGGAGAAGTACTTGAACGGCGAGCCGTGGAACGCCTTCGCGTCCCAGTGCAGGCCCTCGGTCCGGTAGAAGCCGGCCGCCGAGAGCTGGACCCGCTGGAAGTACGCGGTGCGCACCAGGTCGTCCCAGGCCAGTTCCTTGTCGACGCCCAGGGCGCGCGCGACGCCCTCGACGATGCGCACGTCCGAGGCGTTCGTACCCAGCTGCGTGCCGGCCACCTGGAGCAGCCGCTCGCGGATCTGCTCGCAGGCGTTCTTCACCGCGGCGCCGTTGAGGTCCGCGCCCGCACTGGCGGCGGTGGCGGAGGTGTTGGGCACCTTGTCGGTGCGCGTCGGGGCGAGGCGCACCTTGTGCAGCGGGATGCCGAGCGTGGTGGCCGCCACCTGCAGCATCTTGGTGTGCAGGCCCTGGCCCATCTCGGTGCCGCCGTGGTTGATCAGGACGGAGCCGTCCTTGTAGACCAGGACCAGCGCACCGGCCTGGTTGAAGGCGGTGAGGTTGAAGGAGATGCCGAACTTGATCCCGGTCATCGCGAGCGCCCGCTTGGTGTTCGGGTGCGCGGCGTTGAAGGCCGCGATCTCGCGCCCCCGCTCGGCCAGGGCGGCGTCCTCCCGGACCTGCTGCCAGATGAGGGAGATCCGCTCGGGGTGGGGGACCGGCTGACCGTACGGCGTCGACTGGCCCTGCCGGTAGAAATTGCGCTCGCGCAGCTCCATCGGATCCAGGCCGAGCAGCGGCGCGCACCGGCCCATGATGTCCTCGATCACCAGCATGCCCTGGGGTCCGCCGAAACCGCGGAAGGCCGTGTTGGAGACCTTGTTGGTCTTGGCGATCCGGCCGGCGACGCGCGCGTTGGGGATCCAGTAGGTGTTGTCGATGTGGCACAGCGCGCGGGCCACCACGGGCTCGGACAGGTCCAGGCTCCAGCCGCCGTCGGCGGTCAGCGTGGCGTCCAGGGCCTGGATGCGGCCCTCGGCGTCGAAGCCGATCCGCCACGTGGCGTGGAACCCGTGGCGCTTGCCGGACATGGTCAGGTCCTGGGTCCGGTTGAGCCGTACCCGGACCGGCCGGCCGGTGAGCTTGGCGCCGAGCGCGGCGACGGCCGCGAACCCGTGCGGCTGCATCTCCTTGCCGCCGAAGCCGCCGCCCATCCGCAGGCACTGCACGGTCACCTCGTGGCTGTGCAGGCCGAGTACGTGGGCGACGATCTCCTGGGTCTCCGACGGGTGCTGGGTGCTGCTCTGGACGAACATCTGCCCGTTCTCGTCCAGGAGGGCGAGCGCCGCGTGCGTCTCGAGGTAGAAGTGCTCCTGGTCGGAGAACTGGAACTCCCCGGTGAACACGTGCGCGGAGTCCTCGAAACCGGCGTCCACGTCTCCGGTCACCATCAGCGGCCGGGCGCCGTGGAAGCTCCCGGTCTCGATCGCCTCCCGCAGGGTGATCACGGAGGGCAGTTCGTCGAGCTCCACCTCGACGGCCGCCGCACCGAGCCGGGCCGCCTCCACGGTCTCGCCCAGGACCCAGGCGACCGCGTGGCCGTGGAACATGACCGTGTCGGGGAACAGCGGTTCGTCGTGCTTCATCCCGGCGTCGTTGACGCCGGGCACGTCGGCCCCGGTCAGTACGCGGACCACGCCCGGCACGGCGAGCGCGGGCTCGGTGCGCAGCGCCGTGATCCTGCCGTGGGCCTTCATGACCTGGACCGGGTAGGCGTGCAGGACGTCCTTCGTACGGTGGACCAGGTCGTCGGTGTAGAGCGCCGCTCCGGTGACGTGCAGGTTGGCACTCTCGTGCGGCATCGACAGACCGACGACGGGCTTTTCGGGACGCTCGGACAACTGGCTCATGACGACACCGCCTCGGTGGTTTGCGCGTACAGCTTGTTCAGGCTCTGGCCGAGCATCGCGGAGCGGTAGAGGGCGCTGGCACGGTGGTCGTCCATCGGGGTGCCCTCGGCCCGCAGGATCCGGGCCGCGGCCTCGACGGTCTCCGCCGTCCAGGCCCTGCCCTCCAGGGCGGCCTCGGTGGTGAGGGCGCGGATCGGGGTGGCGGCCACGCCGCCCAGGCCGATGCGCGCCTTGCGGACGATCCCGTCCTCGATGTCGAGGGCGAAGGCGACCGCCACGCTGGAGATGTCGTCGAAGCGCCGCTTGGCGATCTTGTGGAAGGCCGTGACGGGCGACAGCGGCAGCGGGACGCGCACCGCGCGGATCAGTTCCCCGGGACGGCGCACGCTCTGCCGGTAGCCGGTGAAGTACTCGGCCAGGGGGACCTCGCGCTCTCCGTCGGGGCCGGCCAGCAGCAGCGAGGCCTCCAGCGCGAGCAGCACCGGCGGACTGTCACCGATGGGGGAGCCGGTACCGAGGTTGCCGCCGAGGGTCGCACTGTTGCGGATGAGCCGGGACGCGAACTGCGGGAACAGCTCCGCCAGGAGCGGGACGCTGCCGTCGAGGCGGCGTTCGATCTCGGTGAGCGTCTGCGCCGCGCCGATCTCGATGTGATCCGATTCGACGCGCAGCTCCCGCAGTTCGGGCAGCCGGTCGACGGCGATCACGCAATCCGCCCGGCGGGAGCGGATGTTCACTTCCACGCCCCAGTCGGTGCTGCCGGCCACCACCACGGCCCCGGGCCGCTCGCGCAGCAGCCGCACCGTCTCCGCGAGGGTGCCGGGGCGCAGGAACGCGCTGTCGTCCCGGGTGTATTCGGTGGCGGCGGCCTCGGGCGGGGCCTGCTCGCGACGCTGCGCCAGGACGTCGTCCTCGGCGGGCGAGCCGACGGCGAACGCCGCGTCGCGGATGGGGCGGTAGCCGGTGCAGCGGCAGAGGTTCCCGCTCAGCGCGTGCAGATCGAAGCCGTTCGGACCGTCCTCGGCGTCGGCGTCGGCGTCGGATGCGGCGTCGTGAGCCGTGTCCCCGTGGGCGCAGCGGTCCGGCCGGTAGTACTCGGAGGCCATGCTGCAGATGAACCCCGGTGTGCAGTAACCGCATTGGGAGCCGCCGCGGACGGCCATCTCCTCCTGTACGGGGTGCAGCGCCGTGGCCGCGCCGGATTCGTCGACGGTGGCGAGGCCCTCGGAGGTGATGACCTCCTGGCCGTCGAGCGCCAGGGCCGGAACCAGGCAGGCGTTGACCGCCACCCAGTCGGTGGGCTTGTTCACCCCGGGCCGGGCCACGAGCACCGAACAGGCGCCGCATTCACCCTCGGCGCAGCCCTCCTTGGTGCCGGTGAGGCCGCGGTCGCGCAGGAAGTCCAGCACCGTGGTGTGGGCCGCGGCCGGAGCGATCGGTGTTTCCTTGCCGTTGACGGTGATGCGCGCCGCTACCACGGTGCGTCCTCGTTTCGGGGCGCGGTCGATCGGGCTGTCCTAGTCGCCATGTGCAGGAGCTTTCTCGTTCAGTGGTCGCAGCTCGACAAACCGGGAGCGCGACGATTCGGCACGCAACGAAGTGCCGTGAGAGATGACAGGGGTGGTGAGGAGACGGTGGAACGAAAAACCCCCGGGGCCGCGCGAAGGGCACGCCGGGGAAGGGCCGCTTCAGCAGCCGTGTGCGACTCGACCCGGAGCCCAAGCGGTCTGGTGGGTGAGGCGAAGCGGTGCGGAGATGGTGGACATCCGGCTTCGCCCCCTTCCAGTGGCTCACGAGTTGGTGCGGTCGAAGTTACGTGCCGAAGGTTGATCGGTCAAGCACCCATTAGGACGATTCAATGAAGACCGCCGCTCGGGAGGGGTCCTCCTTCGTACGCGAAACCAGTGGCATAGTCGCGGTGGGGCGGCGGGTATGGCCGCGGACACGGATGCGGGGGCGGGGCAATGGCTGCGGACACAGGGGCGTACGAGGAGATCACCACCGAGGGGGAACTGCGCGAGCTCCTCGGCGAGCCGACCGCGGTTGCCCTGGGCAAGGAGCGGCGGACCCTCCACGAGCACCACGTGGAGTGGCTCGCACGTTCCCCGCTCTGCCTGATCTCCACCTCCGCCGCCGACGGCAGCTGCGACGTCTCGCCCAAGGGCGACCCGGCCGGCTTCGCCAAGGTCCTGGACGACACCACCCTCGTGATCCCGGACCGCCCCGGAAACCGCCGTGCGGACAGCTACCGCAACATCCTCACCAACCCCCACGTCGGTCTGCTCTTCCTCATTCCGGGCCGCGGAGACTCCCTGCGCATCAACGGCCGGGCCCGGCTGCTGCGCGACGCTCCCTTCTTCGACGACCTGACCGTCAAGGGGCACCGCCCGGCCCTGGCCCTCCTCGTGGAGGTCGAGCAGGCCTATTTCCATTGCTCCAGGGCCTTCGTGCGCTCCGCCCTGTGGAAGCCGGAGACCTGGAACCCGGAAGCCGCCCCGTCCCGGGCGCGGATCTCCAAGAGCCTGGAGCGCACGCACGAGTCCCTGGAGGAGCTGGAGCGCTACTACGGGCCCTCGTACGACGAGAAGGACATGTACGCCTGACCCGACGGATCACCCGCGGTCGGCGGGGCCGCGCGGCCCGGCTGGAAATCGTTGGTCCGCCGATCAAACCCTCCGAGGTGAAGGATCACTGGAACGAAGCAACGGCAACGTTTTTTCACGGTGGGCCCGGGATCTCCGCCGTTACGGTTCCCCGGGATCTGGACGGACGCGCAGACGTTCGCCCTTCTTTCCCCGCTGATAAAGGAGAGCCCGACCGATGACCGTTGACACCAGCCCGGAAGCACAGCTGGATCCGCCCAAGCAGTCCAGCCTGGGCACGTCGGCCGCCCGCAACCTTGCCACCACGACCAAGTCCGCCCCGCAGATGCAGGAGATCACCTCCCGCTGGCTGCTGAGGATGCTGCCCTGGGTGGAGACCAAGGGCGGCGCCTACCGGGTGAACCGCCGGCTGAGCTACACCGTCGGCGACGGGAGCATCGAGTTCGTCCAGGACGGTGCCCGTGTCCAGGTGATCCCGCGCGAACTCGGCGAACTCGCCCTGCTGCGCGGCTTCGACGACGAGGAAGTGCTGACGGCGATCGCCGGCCGGTGCGTCCAGCGCGATTTCCGGGCCGGCGAGGTGCTGGTCGAGCGGGGCGCCCCCGCCGAGCAGATCCACTTGATCGCCCACGGCCGGATCAGCCAGACCTCCGCGGGCAAGTACGGCGACGAGATCTCCGTCGCGGTGCTCGCCGACGGCGACCGGTTCGGCGAGAACGCCCTGCTGGACTCCGACGCCCGGTGGGACTACACGGCCACCGCCGAGACCCCCGGCACCCTGCTCACGCTCTCCCGCGCCGACTTCGGCGGCATCGTGTCCGGGGCGCCGCACCTCCAGGAGCACATCCAGCGGTTCAGCTCGCTGCCCCTGCAGCGGCAGAACAAGCACGGCGAGGCCGAGATCGCGATGTCGGCCGGCCACATCGGTGAGGCTGAACTGCCCGGCACCTTCGTCGACTACGAATCGAAGCCGCGCGAGTACGAACTCTCCATCGCCCAGACCGTCCTGCGGGTGCACACGAGGGTCGCCGACCTCTACAACGGGCCGATGAACCAGACCGAGGAGCAACTCCGGCTCACCATCGAGGCGTTGCGCGAACGCCAGGAACACGAGCTGGTGAACAACCGGGAGTTCGGCCTGCTCCACAACGCCGCCTTCAAGCAGCGGATCCAGACCCACTCCGGCCCGCCCACCCCGGACGACATGGACGAGCTGCTCTGCCGCCGCCGCGGCACCAAGCTCTTCCTCGCCCACCCCCGCACGATCGCGGCGATCGGCCGTGAGATGAACGCCCGCGGCCTCTACCCGGACCACGTGGACGTGGGCGGACAGCAGGTCCCGGCCTGGCGCGGGGTCCCGATCCTGCCCTGCAACAAGATCCCCATCACCAAGGAGAACACCAGCTCCATCCTCGCCATGCGTACCGGCGAGGACAACCAGGGCGTCATCGGACTGCGCCAGACCGGCCTGCCGGAGGAGTACGAGCCGGGCCTGTCGGTCCGTTTCATGGGCATCGACGAGAAGTCGATCATCTCCTACCTGGTCACCACCTACTACTCCGCCGCGATCCTGGTGCCCGACGCCCTCGGCGTCCTGGAGAACGTCCAGATCGCCCGCCGCAGCGACTGACCGGCCGGCGGACCCGTACGACGACAGCCCGGACCCTCCCGGGCCGGCCGAGCGCGCCCGGGATCCGGGACAGAACACCCACCTCACCAAGGAGTCACGGATGCCCGAGCCCGGGCCTTCCCCTCTGCAGTCGAGCCTGCCCGGCGCCGCTGCCCAGTTCGGGGCCCACGTCCTCGGCAGCGTCAAGGTCCCCGCATCGGGAGGCCTGCCCACCCTGCCCGTCCCGTCGCAGCCGCCCGCTCCGCCCGCCCCGAGCGCCGCCCTGCGACGGCTCCTGGGCGGA
This sequence comes from Streptomyces sp. NBC_01264, assembly GCF_026340675.1. Lineage (NCBI taxonomy): Bacteria > Bacillati > Actinomycetota > Actinomycetes > Kitasatosporales > Streptomycetaceae > Streptomyces > Streptomyces sp. NBC_01264. Next base: position 1,098,190 of record NZ_JAPEOX010000002.1, on the reverse strand, counting down.
CCCAGCGGACTGGGCACGGAGGGCCTGCACCCGGCCCGCCGGGAAGCACCCCCCGCGCCGGCTCCGGAGCCGGCGGCCCCCGCGGCCGGAAACCCGATCCCGGGCCTCTACTTCCACCCCGTGCCCGAGCCCGACCCGGTGCGGGTGGAGGAGGCCAGCCGCCGGATCAAGGCCTGGGCGGTGGAGGAGGTCGATCTGTTCCCCGACGCCTGGGAGAACCAGTTCGACGGCTTCCACGTCGGGCGCTACATGGTGGCCTGCCACCCCGACGCCCCCACCATCGAGCACCTGATGGTCGCCACCCGGCTGATGGTCGCCGAGAACGCGGTGGACGACTGCTACTGCGAGGACCACGGCGGCTCGCCCATCGGCCTCGGCGGACGGCTCCTGCTGGCGCACACCGCGATCGACCCCCTCCACACGACGAAGGAGTACGAGCCCGCGTGGGCGGAGTCGCTCGGGTCGGACGCGCCCCGACGCGCCTACCGCTCAGCCATGGAGTACTTCCTCCGCCAGGCCAGCCCCTCGCAGGCGGACCGCTACCGGCACGACATGGCCCGGCTGCACCTGGGGTACCTCGCCGAGGCGGCCTGGAGCCAGACGGAGTACGTCCCCGAGGTGTGGGAGTACCTGGCCATGCGGCAGTTCAACAACTTCCGCCCCTGCCCCACCATCACCGACACCGTCGGGGGGTACGAGCTCCCGGCCGATCTACATGCCCAGGCGGCCATGCAGCGGGTCATCGCACTCGCCGGCAACGCCACCACCATCGTCAACGACCTCTACTCCTACACCAAGGAACTGGCCGCCCCGGGGCGGCACATGAACCTTCCCGTGGTGATCGCCGACCGGGAGGGGGCCTCCGACAAGGAGGGCTATCTGAAGGCGGTCGAGGTCCACAACGACCTCATGCACGCCTTCGAAGCGGAGGCCGCCGCCCTGGCCGCGGCCTGCCCCGTCCCGAGCGTGCTGCGCTTCCTGCGGGGAGTCGCCGTATGGGTCGACGGCAACCACTACTGGCACCAGACCAATACCTATCGCTACAGCCTGCCCGACTTCTGGTAAGGACGGACCTATTCGTGACCAGCATTGACGTGACCACCGGCGCCAACGGCACCACCCCCGGCACCGTGATCATTCCCGGGCCGGCGACCCCCTACCAGGGGGACATCGCCCGCTACTGGAACAACGAGGCCAGGCCCGTGAACCTGCGCCTCGGCGACGTGGACGGCCTCTACCACCACCACTACGGCATCGGGGACGTCGACCACGCCGCCCTCGGCGACACGGCCGACAGCGCGTACGAGAAGAGGCTGGTCGCCGAACTGCACCGGCTGGAGTCGGCGCAGGCCGAACTCCTCCTGGACCACCTCGGTCCCATCGGCCGCGAGGACACGCTCGTGGACGCCGGCTGCGGCCGCGGCGGCTCGATGGTGATGGCCCACCAGCGCTTCGGCTCCAAGGTCGAGGGCGTCACCCTCTCGGCGAAGCAGGCCGACTTCGCCAACCAGCGCGCCCGCGACCTCGGGATCGACGACCACGTCCGGGCCCGTGTCTGCAACATGCTCGGCACGCCCTTCGAGACCGGCCAGGCCACGGCGTCCTGGAACAACGAGTCGAGCATGTACGTCGACCTGGACGACCTGTTCGCCGAGCACTCCCGCGTCCTGAAGGTCGGCGGCCGGTACGTGACCATCACCGGCTGCTGGAACCCGCGGTACGGCCAGCCCTCGAAGTGGGTCTCCCAGATCAACGCCCACTTCGAGTGCAACATCCACTCCCGCCGGGAGTACCTGAAGGCCATGGCGGACAACCGCCTCGTACCGCAGGCCGTCATCGACCTGACCCCCGCGACCCTGCCCTACTGGGAGCTGAGGGCCACGTCCTCGCTGGTCACCGGCATCGAGGAGGCGTTCATCGAGTCCTACAAGGACGGCTCCTTCCAGTACGTCCTGATCGCGGCCGACCGCGTCTGATGAAGGGCCACGTCTGAAGAACAGCCGGGCCCGTCGTACGGACGGGCCCGGCCCCGGGGCGAGGCTCAGAGCAACCGGGCTGCGTGCGCGAGGAGTTCCGCGTACACCTCCGGGCGGTCCCGGTCGATCACGGGGAACCCCTCCCCGAAGTCGCTGTTCACCCAGCGCGCCTCGATGCCGGGGTTGGCCATGTCGGTGCCGTCGTGGAGGAACACGTGCGGGCTGCAGTTGACCCGGCCCTCGCGCGCCGACTCGTACTGGGCCGTCACGGCCGCTCGCGCCGAGCCCGTGTCGAGGGCGTGCGCGAGCTCGTCCACCTGCACGGCGCCCGTCGCGGCGGCCACGTCCAGGATGACGTGGCGCATCGAGATGCAGCGGCCCTCCGCCCAGAAGGCCCGGCGCAGGGCGCGGTCGAGCCGCTCACTGGCCTCCATGGACTGGGACTTGGCCGCGTGCACCGCTTCGAGCGCGGGCAGGGTGGTGACCGGGTAGGTCCAGTCGGGCCCCTGCCACAGGCGCCAGCCGGCCTCCGGTTCGAGCGCGCCGAGCACCGAGATCTCGGAGTCGACTCCGGGGCGGGCGTTGACCTCCCGGTTGAACAGCTCCAGGGGGAAGGCCCGGAAGTCGAACCGGATCCGTCCCTCCAGACCCAGCTCGCGCCGGGTCTCGTGCAGCCGGTGCACAGCCACGTGGGCGAAGGAGCAGTTCAGATCGGTGTAGACGCTGATCGTGCCGGGCGTCGCGGGCAGCCGCGGGTCCGTGAGCGGGCTGCCCGTCGTGCCGGTCGTGGCCGCTGCGTTCGCCGGGGTCGTCGTGGTCACGGGCTTCAGCCTTCCTGGTCGGGCCGGGTGCTGTGCGAGAACCGGGCCACGGTGACGTCCCCGGAGACGACCGAGCCCTCCCAGCCGTAGACCTGTCCGAAGGATCCGGATCCGATGCCGGCCGGGTGCCGTCTGGAGAAGGTGAGCGCGATCCGGTCGCCCGGCCGCACCGGCACGGCGTCGCGGACCGGCAGGTAGGCGTGCTTCCAGCTGTCCGAGGTCGTACGGGCCCGCGGATCGTGCGCCGCGACGTCGTCACCGGAGATGTCCAGGGCCACCGTGTCCGAGAGGGTCGCCACGAAGTAGCCCTTGAAGCCGGTGAACAGCCCCGCCCGCTGGACGGTGTACACGAGCGGAACCTCGAACGAGGTCTCCTGAGCGCCGTGCGTCCCCTCGAAGGCGTACCGGCGCAGGAGCCGCGGCGCCGAGAGCTGGCCGCCCACCGGGATGATCGCGTCGTAGTAGAGGTCGAAGGCGTCCCGTGCCCCGCGCCCCTTCAGCAGCTCGGCGAACTCGGCCGGGCTCCCGGCGTCCTGCGGCCTCCCGTCGCGCACCGCGCCGTGCGCCGCCTCCGCGGTGACCGGTACGAGATAGCTCTCCACGGCCACCGGAAGCATCGCGCCGCCCGGCCGCAGGAAGCGGCTGCGGGCGTCGTCGAGGATCGCGACGCAGTTCTCGTTGTCGGCGAGGTTGCCCATGATCTCGGAGATGATCAGGTCCACCCGCTCGGGCAGCTCGATGTCGAAGGAGAACCCGCGCAACGGATGGAAACGGCTCCCGAACCCGGCTTCGGTGAGCCTGCGCGTCGCGGTCCGCAGGATCTTCTCGTTGAGGTCGATGCCGTAGACCCGGGCCGCCCCCGCCTCCAGTGCCCACTGGGCCAGGATGCCCGTACTGGTGCCCAGGTCCAGTACGGTGGCGCCGGGCCGCACGGCCTCGGTGATCGCCGCCTTGTACGCGGCCATGCGCAGCCGGTCGCCCAGCATCAGGTCGTGGAAGCCGTCGTCCCATTCGAGGAGCCGCGCGGAGGCCGGCAGCCAGAGGTCCTGCTGCTCGTACACCTGGCCGAGCACGCCCGTGTGGTGGACCTTCAGCGGCTCCGCGGCCGGGCCGGCGGCCGGGCAGCCGGTGGCGAGGTCGAAGCCGGTGCCGTGCAGCGGGCACGTGATGCGCAGGGTGCGCGGATTGACCTGACCGTGCACGAGCCGGCCGAGCCGGTGCGTACAGGCGGCGTCGATCACGAACTCCCGGCCCGCGACGCGGACCCGTACCCGGTCGCCCGGCAGCTCTTCCAGCACGGCGTCGCTCATGCCACCTCCCGCGCGCGCTCGACGGCGGCGTCGAAGGCGGCCCCGATCAGCCCGGACAGCAGCTGCGCCCCGATCCAGAGCTTCGTCGCGTCGAGTCCGCGCGCCGCTTCGTACTCCTTGATCGCGGTCTGCATCTCCCGCAGGTGGAAGGTGTCGATGTGCAGGTGCTCGGTGTAGTACCTGCCCTGCTCGATCCCGAGCCGGGCGCAGGCGCGGGCCTGCACCGTGAAGGCGTCGGGGATGCTCGCCTCCAGGTAGGCGAGGGCGCCGAGGAAGTACTCGACGTCCGCGGCGCGCTGGGTGAGCCAGTAGAAGACGTTGAGGAACGCGTACGTCTCGTCGGCGGTGGTGTCGAGGAAGCTCTCCAGCTCCTGGGGGAGACCCAGTTCGGCGAGCAGGTCGAGGTAGAGCTTGGAGTGGGTCTGCTGGAGGTTGCCGCAGCCGAACTCGTCGATGAGCACCCGCATCACGGCCATCTGCGCGCGGATCGGCAGCCGGGGCACCGCCGGGAAGAAGTTCTGCGCCTCGGTCAGTCCGTCGAGCGCGAACTCCCTTACCATGTGGGCGAACTGCTCCCGGGTGGCCTTCTCGGCGAGATAGCTGCCGGCCGGGCTGCCCTCGCGTTCCAGGACCAGTAGTCCGTCGAGGCGTTCCTTCCATTCGGCGCGGCCGGCGAGCGGGGAGGTGCGGTCGGCCAGGTCCCCGACGAGGGGCTCGATCCAGTCCGCCTCCAGCTCCTCGATCCGGGTGAGGACCGCGGAGCTCTGCAGGGTGCGGTTGTGGAGGAACAGCCGCCTTTGTGCGCTGTCTTCGGGCTTCGGTGTCACGTTCAGCACGGGACCTCCCGGTCGGTCTCGATCACGGCGCGCCGCAGCAGTTCGGTCTTCAGGGAGCGGTACCAGTCGTCGCGGTCCAGGCCGTACCGTGCGTACGCGGAGCGCAACTGCGCCGCCCGCTCCTCGCCGCGGTCGGTCAACAGGGCCTGGCAGAGCTCCGGTTCGACGTTGCCCAGGGCGACGATCCAGCCGTCGACGGGTCCGGAGTCCAGCAGCAGGTGTTCGAGCCCCTGGACCACGGGCACGCCCGGGCCGGCGGCGATCAGCGCGCGGGTGAACCCGGGCTCCCCGGCGGAGTCCTTGACCCCGGCCACCCCCGGCAGCGCGCAGACGCGGAGCAGGGTGTCGAGTGCGAGGCCGTTCCCGGACACGGCCGACTCGTGGTAGACGATCACGGGCAGTCCGGCCCCGGCCACGGTCTCGAAGTGGCGGTACATCTCCTCCTGGGTCACGTCCGCCCCGTACGGGGTGGTGACCACGACCGCGGCGGCGCCGAGTCCGCCCGCGCTATGGGCGAGGGCGAGGGCCCCGGCCGTGGTGGGCCGCAGGATGCCGGCGAGGACCGGTAAGCCGTCGGCGTACCGGACGGCGGCGGTCAGCGTGTCCCGCCACTGCCGGTCCGACAGGGAGCCCCCCTCGCCGGTGCTCAGCGCCGGCAACAGGGCGTCCGCGTAGGGCCGTACGGAGGCGATCAGGCGGGCCATGCTCTTCTCGTCGATCTCTCCCGCCGCGTCGACCGGGGTGACGAGCGCGGTGGTCGTTCCGGTGATCATCGGTCCTCCGTCACAGGGCTTCGGCCGGCACGCGCAGGGCGAGGGACTGCTGGTAGAGGCCTTCCAGCGGCTCGGGGAAGACGGCTTCCGGCCCGTCGGCGCCGGCCACGGCGCGCAGCGCGAGGCCGGTCGTGGCCGTGAGGCGCGGACTTGCCGTGTGCAGCAGCCCCTTGCGGCCCTCGACCATGCCGAGGAGCAGCCGCTCGTGCACCGGCAGGGACCGGGGCAGCTCCGGGTCGGAGGCGCGCAGGACGTCGGCCTCCTCGTAGCCGAGCCGGTGGATGTCCATCACGGTGTGCAGGTTGTCCATGAACGGGTAGTAGGTGTCCTGGAGTTCGCGGGAGAAGCCCCAGATGATGTCGTCGCAGCGGCCCACCTGCTCCAGGCTCATGACGATCCGGCCGTCGAGCCGTTCCACGAAGAAGGCCTTGCAAGCACGGCGTACGTCCTCGTCCTCGCTGTTCATGCCGAGGAAGAGCGCGGCATCGGCGTACTCGTCGGAGTACTCGTAGGGGGCGGTCGTGTCAGACGGCATGGCGGTCGAGCACCTCGCGCATCCGGGCCATGGCGTCGGAGAACACCTGCGGATCGCGGGCGAGGGCGAACCGGACGAAGGCCTCGCCGCGGTCCGGCTGGCTCCAGTAGAAGAACCGGCCGGGCAGGACGTACACCTCGGCCTCGGCCAGGAGCCGCTGCAGTTCGGTCGCGGTCAGCTCCGGGTGGGCGATGCGCGCCCAGGCGACGCTCACTCCGGCGACGGGCTCCTGGTACTCCAGGATCGTGCCGTCGATCGCCTTGCGTATCGCCTCGCGGTTGGTGGTGAGCACCTCGCGGACGGAGCCGAGCTGATCGCGGGTGGAGTCCTGGACGTACTGGGTCAGCATGGTGAGCACGAAGGGCGAGACGTTGAGCAGCACGCTGGTGTGCAGGTTGTAGACGTCCTCGCGGATGTCGTCGCTGGCCGTGATCATGGCTGCCTTGGCGTCCTGGACGGGCCAGGTCTTGCCCGTGTCCTCGATGGCCAGGTAGGAGATGCCGGAGCCTTCGAGCAGCTCGTAGATGTCGAAGCGGGCGAGCTTCTCGTCGTAGAGCGTGAACGAGGCGAAGCAGAAGTCGATGACCAGCAGCTTGTTGTGGTCCTTGCAGAAGCGGATCACCTCTTCGAAGCCCTTGCGGCCGTGCTGGAGCAGCGTGAAGCCGGTGGGGTTGCTCGGGTCGACGAGGAACAGGGCGTCGGTGCGGACCAGGCGCTTGAGCTCGGAGTAGATCCGGTCCGGGTCGTGGAGCGCCGACTCCTCGATCGGGTACATCGGTACGCCCATGTTGTTCAGGACGTCGTAGAGGTTGTCGAAGCAGGGCTCCACCAGCGTGACCGACTTGCGCTGCTGCTTGAGGTACATGCCGGCGACCATCGTCGAGATCGAGGCGGCGTACGACAGCAGGGTCTTGTTCTTGGCCAGGGCGGTGTCCTGGCGGTGCAGGGTGAAGAAGGCCTCGACGAAGCGCTCCTCGGCCGTCGCCTGCAGTCCGCGCTCCGCCTCGTACCAGAGCTCGGGCAGCCGGGCGACGATCTGACGCTGGCTGTCCGACTGCTGCTGGTGGGTGTGGGCGTCGGCGAGGTTGAACCTGGTGCGCAGCGCCTGGATCTCGTGCTGGGTCAGGTCGAGGAGCTGGTGGTCCGGGCTGGTCGGGCTGGGGTGCGTGGTCATGCTTCCTCCGGTCGAGGGCGTGCGTGCCAGGGGGAGTGGTGCGCGCTCGGGCGCACTCACTGTGCTCGCGGTGGGCGGGATCAGCCGGCGGTCGGGCCGGCCGAAATCTGCCGTGGGCGGCCGGCTCCTGAAGGGAACGCAGTGCGGCGGCCCTTGAGCTGTGTCATGGTGGTCCCCCGTAAGCGGACTGCGGTCCGTTTCGGCGACGACCCTGACACATCGTGTTCACGCGGGCAAGCAAACGAACGGCGAAGAAGGGCAGTTGGGGGTTAGGTGACCGAGCTCATCCGGAAGCCGGTCCGCGAGCGGGCGGACGCGGCACGGAACCGTGACCGCATCCTGGCGGTCGCCGCCGAACTCTTCGGGGAGCACGGCGTCGCGAACGTGTCCCTCGACGCCATCGCGTCACGCGCGGGCGTGGGCAAGGGAACGCTGTTCCGCCGGTTCGGAAGCAAGTCCGGGCTCGCCGTGGCCCTGCTCGACACCCAGGAGAGCGAGCTCCAGAGCAGGATGCTGTTCGGGCCGCCGCCCCTGGGGCCCGGAGCCGACGCGAGCACGCGGATCACCGCCTTCTTCGACACGTACCTGGACCTGCTCGACGCGAACCTGGAGCTGGTGCGGCTCTCCGAGACCACCGCGCCCGGCGTCCGGTACCGGATCGCCTCCTACTGCCTGTGGCAGCGCCACCTGTCCGTCCTGCTGGCCGAGGCGCGCCCGGAGCTGGACGCCCAGGGCACCTCGCACCTGCTGCTCGCCATGGTCGACGCGGACCTCCAGCAGGCTTTGCGCAGAGCCGAGTTCACCCCCGGGCGGATCCGGGGGGCGCTCGGCGAGGTAGTGCGGCGGGTCCTGGAGGCCTGACCGGGAGCCCTGACCGGGAGCCCTGGCCGGGACGCCGCCGCGGGCAGGGGCGGTCCCGGTACGGCGGTGGCCGTACCGGGACCATCGGGTCGACGTGCGGGACGTCAGACCTCCCTGACCGCCTCGATCTCCAGCGAGAGCTCGATCTCCTTGGAGACCAGGAACCCGCCGGTCTCCAGGGCCATGTTCCAGGTCAGGCCCCAGTCCTCGCGGTTGATCCTGCCGCGGGCCGAGAACACCGTGCGGTCGTTGCCCCACGGGTCCTTGGCGTGGCCCAGGTAGTCGACGTCGAGCTCGACGCGACGGGTGAACCCCTTGATCGTGAGATCGCTGGCGAGCGTGCCGCTCGTACCGTTCCAGCTCACCGACGTCGAGGTGAACGTCGCCCGGGGGTGCTCGGCCACGTCGAAGAACTCGGCGGACCGCAGGTGGTCGTCCCGGGCCGTGTCCCCGCTGTTGACACTGGCCATGTCGATCACCGCGGTGACCTTGCTGTCCTCGGGCCGCTCGCCGATGTAGACGGTGGCGTCGACGCCGGTGAACCGGCCGCGCACCTTCGTGAGCATGAAGTGCCGGCCGAGGAATCCGACCTCGGCGTGTCCCGGGTCGACCTTCCAGTCACCCACGGCCGGGAGTTCGACCCCGTCCACGGTGCGGGTCGGGGATGTCGCGCTCCTGGTCATCGCCCGTTCCTCCTGCTCGTGTGGGGGTGTACCGCTCAGACGCCGGACTCGGTCGGGAGCCCGCCCCCGATCCAGTCCTCCTTGCCGTCCTTGTAGGTGAAGACCTTCGAGTAGCCGAGCTCCGCGAGCCGCTCGGCCGCGATTCCCGAGTTGGAGCAGGTCGTACCGGTGCAGTAGACGATGACCTCGGCGTCCTTGTCGGGCAGCAGGCCGGGGGCCAGCGTGTCGACGTCGTCGACGGGCAGGAGCAGCGCTCCCGGCAGGTGCGCCTCCTTGTAGTACTGCTCGGGCAGGGCCTCGACGACCGCGGCCTTGCCGCTGTCGAGCTTCTGCTTGACCTCGTCGCGGGAGAGGTTCTGAACCGCCATGTGCCAGCCTCCGAAAATCAAGGAGCAATAAGTGCGTACGCACGCACCTTAGCAAGTGTGTGCGGGCGCACGCAATGGGAGTAGGATCGCGACGTGACCGAACGGGATGATCGACTCGAGGCGTGGCGGGCGATGCTCCTCGCGCACAACGCCGCCGTACGCGCCATCGAGAGCGACGTGCAGCGCGACGGCCGGATCCCCTTGACGTGGTACGACGTACTGCTCGAACTCAAGGCGGCCGGGGAGCACGGGCTACGCATGCAGGAGGTGGCCAACCGGGTGGTGCTCAGCCGCACCCGGGTCAGCCGCCTGATCGACGAGATGGTGCGCGCCGGCCTCGTGGACAAGCTGCCCGACCCGCACGACAAACGGGCCTCCTGGGCCGTGATCACCCCGGCGGGGGCCGAGGCCCACCGGGCGACGGCCCCGGTCTACATGCGCAGCATCCAGAAGCACTTCTCCGCGCACCTCACGGACGAGGACGCCGCGGTGATCGCCCGCGCGCTGTTCAAGGTCGCCCAGCCGGATTCCGACATCCAATTGGGCTGACGCCGGGCCGGACGGTGTCCGGCCGGAGGGTGTCCGGGTGGGCCTCCGGGCCGGACCCGCGTCCACCTCGGGCACCGCGGGCGAGGTCCCGTACGGGCGAATTCGGGCCGGGCCCGCCGCTCCGTGCGGCGGGCCCGGGCCGTCTCACGCGCAGGAGGCGCAGAGCCCCCGGTAGGTGACCTCGACCCCGGACACCGTGAAACCGAACCGGTCCTCGGTCGGGAGGCCGGCCAGCGGGTCGCCGGTGGGGTGGACGTCGCGGATCAGGCCGCAGCCGGAGCACACCAGGTGCTGGTGCGGGTGGTGCGCGTTGGGGTCGTAGCGTTTGGCCCGGCCGTCGGTGGTGACCTCCATGACCTCGCCGAGGGAGACCAGCTCGCCCAGGGCGTTGTACACGGTGGCCCGGGAGATCTCGGGCAGCCGCTCCACGGCGCGGGCGTGCACCTCGTCGGCCGTGAGGTGCACGTGGTCACCGTCGAGCACCTCCGCGACGACACGCCGCTGGGAGGTCATCCGCCAGCCGCGCTCGCGCAGCCGCTCCAGCAGGTCACTCATATCGGCCACCACTCTTTCGGATTCGGAGGGGTCACATTCGACAGGGGGCGGGGCAGGTCGGCGGGACGCCCCCGGAATTTACCGCCTACGGTCCGGGATCCGACTGGATGCGGGCTTGGTGTCGTTCTTGACTTGGATTGCGTCCATCGTAGGATCGGTTGTGTTGATAGCCAAGGGACAGGAACGGTCCGGAGCAGCGCGAGACTGGACGTGAGACCGTCCGCGACGGTGAGCGTCCCGGTGTCAGGACGACCGTGAAACCGGGGCCCGCCACCGGGTCCCGTGCCCCAAAAATGTTCCATCGCATGCAGTTCCTGATCACCGTGACCCCCGGTCCGGTCCGGAAGGATTCCCATGTCTGAGAACCATGACGCAATCGTCACCGACGCGAAGGCGGAGGGCGGCGGTGGCTGCCCGGTCGCGCACGAGCGGGCCCCGCACCCGACCCAGGGCGGCGGAAACCGCCAGTGGTGGCCGGATCGGCTCAACCTGAAGATCCTCGCCAAGAACCCCGCCGTGGCCAACCCCCTCGGCGAGGAATTCGACTACGCCGCGGCGTTCGGCACGCTCGACCTCCCCGCGGTCAAGCGCGACATCGCCGAGGTGCTGACCAGCTCGCAGGACTGGTGGCCCGCCGACTTCGGCCACTACGGCCCGTTCATGATCCGTATGGCGTGGCACAGCGCCGGCACCTACCGGATCAGCGACGGCCGCGGCGGCGCCGGAGCCGGCCAGCAGCGGTTCGCCCCCCTCAACAGCTGGCCGGACAACGGCAACCTCGACAAGGCGCGCCGCCTGCTGTGGCCGGTGAAGAAGAAGTACGGCCAGAGCCTCTCCTGGGCCGACCTCATGATCCTCACCGGCAACGTCGCCCTGGAGACGATGGGCTTCGAGACCTTCGGCTTCGCCGGTGGCCGCGCCGACGTCTGGGAGCCGGACGAGGACGTCTACTGGGGTCCCGAGAGCACCTGGCTCGACGACGAGCGCTACACCGGCGACCGCGAGCTGGAGAACCCTCTCGGCGCCGTCCAGATGGGCCTCATCTACGTCAACCCGGAAGGCCCGAACGGCACCCCGGACCCGCTCGCCGCGGCGCGCGACATCCGCGAGACGTTCCGCCGGATGGCGATGAACGACGAGGAGACCGTCGCCCTGATCGCGGGCGGCCACACCTTCGGCAAGACCCACGGCGCGGGTCCGGCGGAGAGCGTCGGCGACGACCCCGAGGCCGCCCCGATCGAGGCGCAGGGCCTGGGCTGGGCCAACTCCTTCGGTACCGGCAAGGGCGGCGACGCCATCACCAGCGGTCTGGAGGGGATCTGGACGAACACCCCGATCACCTGGGACAACACCTTCTTCGACATCCTCTTCGGCTACGAGTGGGAGCTGTTCAAGAGCCCCGCCGGAGCCCACCAGTGGCGGCCGAAGGGCGGCGCGGGGGCGGGCACCGTACCCGATGCGCACGACCCGTCGAAGACGCACGCCCCGACGATGCTCACGACCGACCTCTCGCTGCGCATCGACCCGGCCTACGAGCAGATCTCGCGGCGCTTCCACGAGAACCCGGCCGAGTTCGCGGACGCCTTCGCCCGCGCCTGGTACAAGCTCACCCACCGCGACATGGGCCCGATCGTCCGCTACCTCGGCCCGGAGGTCCCCTCCGAGGTCCTGCTGTGGCAGGACCCGCTCCCCGCGCTGACCCACTCGCTCGTCGACGACGCGGACGTGGCCGCCCTGAAGGCCAAGGTCCTCGCCTCGGACCTCTCGGTGTCCCAGCTCGTCTCCACCGCCTGGGCCGCGGCCTCCTCCTTCCGCGGCAGCGACAAGCGCGGCGGCGCCAACGGTGCGCGCATCCGCCTGCAGCCGCAGAGCGGGTGGGAGGTGAACAACCCCGACGAGCTCGCCACCGTGCTGCGCACCCTGGAAGGGATCCGGGGTTCCTTCAACTCGGCGCAGAGCGGCGGCAAGGAGATCTCGCTGGCCGACCTGATCGTCCTCGCGGGCGGTGCGGGCGTCGAGCAGGCCGCCAAGGACGCCGGCGTCGAGATCCGGGTGCCGTTCGCTCCGGGCCGCGTGGACGCCTCGCAGGAGCAGACCGACGTGGAGTCCTTCGCCGCACTGGAGCCCCTCGCCGACGGGTTCCGCAACTACCTCGGCAAGGGCAACCGCCTGCCGGCCGAGTACCTGCTGCTCGACAAGGCGAACCTGCTGAACCTCAGCGCCCCCGAGATGACCGTCCTGGTGGGCGGCCTGCGGGTGCTCGGGGCGAACCACCAGCAGTCGCCGCTCGGCGTCCTCACCGCGACCCCCGGGTCGCTCACCAACGACTTCTTCGTCAACCTGCTCGACCTGGGGACGACCTGGAAGCCGACCTCCGAGGACGCGAACACCTTCGAGGCCCGCGACGACGCCACGGGCAAGGTCAAGTGGACCGGCAGCCGGGTCGACCTGGTCTTCGGCTCGAACTCCGAGCTGCGCGCGCTCGCGGAGGTCTACGCGAGCGACGACGCCACGGAGAAGTTCGTCAAGGACTTCGTCGCCGCCTGGGACAAGGTGATGAAGCTGGACCGGTTCGACCTCGTCTGATCCCGGCATCCGGCCCGGGCCGGCCGCGCTCCCCGCGGCCGGCCCGGGCCGTTTCCCTTGCCGGCTAGCCGGCGGGCGTGCCCGCCGAGGCGTCCTGCAGCGTGCCGCGCAGCAGGGCGAGGGTGGCGGCGAACCCCTCCAGCGAGCCGGCCGTCAGCGGCCCGGTGAGCCAGGAACGCAGGCCGTCCTCGAACGTGGGCGTGGCGGCGGCCAGCCGTTCGCGGCCTTCGGGGGTCAGCTCCAGCAGGGACGAGCGGCGGTTGGCGGGATGGGGTCGCCGGACCACCCAGCCGAGGGCCTCCAGCCGGTCCACCCCCTTGCTGGTCGCCCCGACGGTGATGGCTGCCTCCTCGGCCAGGTCGTTGACCCGGCAGCCCTCCCGGCCGTCGATGATGCGCAGGAACTCGAACTGGCCCATCGTCACGCCGTGCTCCGCGCGCAGCCGTTCGCCCAGCGCGTTGTAGAGCCTGGTCTCGTAGCGGACGAGGTCCATGAACACCTGCGCCGGGTCGGTCATGCCGTGCTCCAGATTCTCGGGAATGATATTCCTAGGAATGTAGTTCCTGGTGAAGAACATCGCTTCCACTGGAGGATCCCATGAGCACGGCACAGCGCACGGCCGTCGACACCCTGATGCGGCAGGCCCCCTTCGACGGCAGCCTCCCGCCGGAGCGGCTGCGCAAGGACTTCGAGGCCCAGATGACCGCGGGCCCGGCTCCGGCCGGGGTGGCCGTCACCCCCTCCGTCCTCGGCGGGCTCCCCGCCCTGACCGTCGAGCCCGAGGGTGACGCCGCCACCGGGACGATCCTCTACTTCCACGGCGGGGCCTGGGTCGCCGGCTCGCCCGACACCGCCCTGCGGCTCACCGCCGCACTGGTGCGCCGGACCGGGGTCCGCGCCGTCTCGGTGGACTACCGGCTCGCCCCGGAGCACCCCTTCCCCGCGGCCGTCGAGGACGGGCTCGCCGCCTACCGCGACCTGCTGGAGCAGGGCGCCGCGGCCGAGGGGATCGTCCTGGCCGGGGACTCCGCCGGCGGCGGAATCGCCGTCACCACCCTGCTGGCCGCCCGCGAGGCCGGCCTGCCGATGCCGGCCGCCGCGGTCGCCTTCTCGCCGGGCCTGGACGCCACCCTCTCGGGCGAGTCCATGACCACGAAGCACGACGCCGACCCGCTCTTCACCCGCGCGGAACTGGCCGTCGTCTTCGGCCACTACCTGGCCGGGCAGGACCCCGCGCAGCCGCTGCTGAGCCCGGCCCTGCACGCCGACCTGACCGGGCTGCCCCCGCTGCTCCTCCAGGCCGGATCCAACGAGGTCCTGCTGGACGACTCCACCCGGTTCGCCGTCCGGGCGGCCGCGGCCGGGGTCGGCGTCCAGCTCGACGTCACCGCCGACGTCCCCCACGTCTTCCAGGTCTTCGAGGGCATGCTGGACGAGGCCGACGCGGCCCTGGACCGCGCCGCGCGTTTCGTCACCGACGCGCTGGCCCGGGCCTGAGCCGTTCACCCGGACGGCGGAGCAGCGGGAGCCGCTCGCGCCGTGCCGGGGCAGTCTGTGCCTAGGACGCCATCACCGCACAGACGAGGACCGCGCCATGTCCCACAGCAGGCGTATCAGCATCATCGCGGGAACGGCAGCGCTGCTGCTGACGGCCACCGCCTGCTCGGGCCTGGGCCGGAGCACCGTCGGGATGCTCGAGTTCCGCGGCCACGACTCGCCGGTCGAGGTGAGCTACAGCAACACCTCGGTCAAGGGCTGCCACAGGATCGCCCTGCCCGAGGGGGCGACGCACGTGGAGAACAACACCCTCGTGGACGTGGTCCTGTACCAGACGGAGGACTGCCGCAAGCTCGACCGGGGCGACGGCACCTACGTGGCCACGACCCTCTCGAACGTCACCGCCCCCGAAGCCCTGCCCTGGCGCAGCTTCACCGTCATCCACTGACGTACGGGCGCCGACGGGCCGGAGCGGCCGGCACGGCATGCTGGGGAGGTGTCCTCTCCTTCCGCGCATCCTCAACAGACCGAATCCGCCGACCTGATGGTCGTGTGCGGGGACGACGGCCTCGCCCACCGACTGGCCGCGGAGCTCCGCGACGTGTACGAGGAGCGGGTGACGCTGGTCGTGCCCGCCGCCCGCGAGGTGCGCCCCGGGACGGGCCCCGTGCAGGACCGGAACCGTGTCCGGGCCGGGGCCGGTCGCGCTCTGCTGGGGCGGTTCCCGGCCGCGCGGATCCGTACGGCCGCCGGGGACCGGGCCGCCGCGGGGGAGGAGCTCGTACCGGAACTGCGGGTGCTGGAGGCTCCCGCCCCCGACGAAGTGGCCCTGACCGCCGTCGGGGTCGCCCGGGCCGCGGCGCTGGCGCTCGTCTACGAGGACGACGAGACGAACGTACGGGCCGCCCTCGTGGCCCGGCGGCTGAACCCCAGACTGCGGCTCGTCATCCGCCTCTACAACCGCAAACTCGGCCAGCACCTCGAGGAGTTGCTCGACCAGTCCGCGCTCGTCGCGGAACCCGGCATCGACCTGAGCGCGCTGGACTCCGCCACGACCGTGCTCTCCGACGCGGACACGGCCGCCCCCGCGCTCGCCGCCTCCGCCGTCGCGGGCACCAGCAAGGTGATCCAGGCCGACGGTCTGCTCCTGCGGGCGGTGGAACGCACGCCCCCAGGCCGGGGGCAGGTCGCCGACCCGGGCCTGTGCACCCTGGCCCTGCTGTCCGCCACCTCCGTCGATCCGGCCGGCGAGGACGGATCGGAGATCGGCGGGGACCGCGGTCCGCAACTGCTCCCGGACGACCGGTCCGTGGCGGCCGCGACCGGGCGCGGGATCGTCGCGCTCGAGGCGGTCTCCCACGCCACGCCCGCGCCGGACGGCCGCCGGCTCAACCAGGTCTCCCTGCCGGTCGGTTCACTGTTCTCCCGCAGGCTGCGCTGGTCGCTCGCCGGGATCGCGGCAGCCGTCGGCGCCCTTGCCGTGGCCTCCTCCCTGGTCACGGGGGACACCCCGCTGCACGCCGTCTACCTGACCCTGCTCGACGTCTTCGCGATCAACGACCCCGCGCTCGACCAGCCGCCCGAGCGCCAACTCCTGCAGATCCTGGCCGGGTTCGTCGGACTGCTCCTGCTGCCCATCCTGGTCGCGGCGGCCCTCGAAGCACTGGGCGCCTTCCGCACCGCGACGGCTCTGCGCAGGCCGCCGCGCGGGCTCTCCGGCCACGTCGTGCTGCTCGGCCTCGGCAAGATCGGTGCCCGGGTGCTCGCGCGGCTGCGGGAGCTGGGGATTCCCGTGGTGTGCGTGGAGTCCGACCCCCTGGCCCGCGGGATCGCCCTCGCGCGCCGCCTGCACGTGCCCGTCGTGGTCGGCGACGTCACCGACGAAGGGGTCCTGGAGGCGGCCCGGATCCACCGCGCCCACGCCCTGCTGGCGGTGACCAGCTCGGACACCACCAACCTGGAGGCCGCGCTCTACGCCCGCTCGGTGAAGCCCGACGTACGGGTGGTGATGCGGCTGTACGACAACGAGTTCGCCACCGCGGTCTACCGCACCCTGCGCGAGGCCCACCCGGCGGCCCTCACCCGGAGCCGCAGCGTCTCCCATCTGGCCGCGCCCGCGTTCGCCGGGGCGATGATGGGCCGCCGCGTGCTCGGCGCCATCCCGGTGGAGCGCAGGGTGCTCGTGTTCGCGGTGCTGGAGGTGGCCGGCCATCCCCTGCTGGAGGGCCGCACCATCGAGGAATCGTTCAGGCCCGGTGCCTGGCGGGTGATCGCCCTGGACACCACCGCCCCGGGCAACCGCCGCCCCGACCTCGCGACGCGGCCGGGCCACGACGACGCCCGGAAGCCCGCCCTGGTCTGGGACCTGCGCCCGGGCCACGTCCTGCGGCCGCAGGACCGCGTGGTCGTGGCCGCCACCCGGCGGGGCCTGGCGGAACTGCTCGGCCGCGCGCAGGCCCGTACGGCCGGCGCCGCGGACACCGGAGGGGGCCAGGCGGGCTAGTCCGGCTGAGCCCCGTCCGTCCAGTCGGCCTGGTCGGCCTGGTCCTGCGGCGCGGGCGGCGGCCCGGACGGGACGGGGTCGGTGCGCAGGAGGACGTGGTGCGTGCCGTGCCCGGCGGCGTCGACGTGCACCACGTGGCTGCCCACCCGCACGGTCTGGGTCCCCGCGGCGAACCAGCAGCCGGTGGGGCCCTGGGCGAACGGCAGCGGGGACCACACCTCCAGGAAGGTGCTGCCGTCGGGGTTGGTGCCCATCTCGACCAGGCGGTTGCCGTCGGGACGCAGCACTCCGACGTCGTGGCCGGGGGCGCCCACGTGGTGGTGGAAGGTGACCCGGACGCCGTCGTACGAGGTGGTTCCGGCGAACCCGCGGCTGTCCGCGTACAGGGTGTCGGTCTGGAGCCACACGACGTGTTCGGTTTCCCGGAGCGGGCCGCCGTCCCGGCTGATCCCGGTCCGCAGCCAGGCGCCGTGGGGGGGTGCGTCCATGGCGGGGCCTCAGGCCCTGTCGCCGGGGGCGCCGGTGGACGTCACCCGTGCGGTGGTGGGGGTCTCCATGGCCACACATTAACGGCGGAGCGGTCGGCGTGACGGGTGTCGGACGGGAATGCACCGCCCCGGTCCGGGAGGGCCCCGGGCGGCTGTCGTAGCATCGCGGACATGCAGCCCATACCCGCCCTTCGCCGCGCCTCGGCCGCCGCCGCGGGCGTGGTGGCGGTGGTGCTGCTCGTGTGCGGCGGGCTGTTCACGCATCCCGATGGCGCGCGGCACCCGGCCGGAGCGCCCGCCATGGCCGGGATGGCAGGCATGCCCGGGATGACCGGGATCGGCGGGACCCCGGAGCACGCCGCCCACGCGGGCGCGGTCACGGGCACGGGTACCGACGGGGGCTGCTCCGCCTCGGGGCAGGACTGCCCGCTGGCCTCGGCGTACGCGCCCACGGTGCAGGCCGGTCCGGCAGGAGATCTCGCCGGTTCCGCCATATGGGGGACCGCGTCGGTGGCTCACGGCCGCACGGGCCCCGCGCCGCCCCCGGAGTGCTCCCGTCCGAGAGCGCCCGACCTCGACTCCCTCTGCGTCGAACGGACCTGACCGGTCCCGCACCCGTACCCGCCCGCACGCCGGACGGCCGGGGTGCTTCGCCGTGTCCTGATCCACTGCCGCACCTGCGACGTACAGGGAGTCCCTTCCCCATGGCTTCATCCACCGCGTTGTTCGTCACCGGTCTCTCCACCGGTCTGTTCGCCGGCGGCGCCTCCTGCGCCGCCGTCCAGGGAGGTCTGCTCGCCGGGGCCGTCGGCCGCCGGTCCACCGAGTGGCCCGAGGAGAGGTGGCGGCGCAGCGGCCTCTTCGCCCCCGTCGGGGCCTTCCTCGGCGCCAAGCTCCTGTCCCACACCCTCCTCGGCGCCGCCCTCGGCCTGATCGGAGCCGCGGTCCAGCCCGGTCCGCGCACCCGGGCCGTGCTGATGCTGTGCGCGGGCGTACTGATGGTCCTGTTCGCCCTCGACATGTTCGGAGTGCGTGCGGTACGCCGCTTCGTGCCGCGCACGCCCGCCTCCTGGGGCCGGCGGGTCCGCCGGTCGGCCCGTCGCACGGCCGTCACCACACCGGCCGTACTCGGCTTCCTGACCGTGCTGATCCCCTGCGGGGTGACCCTGAGCGTCGAGCTCCTCGCCGTCACGTCCGGCGGCCCGCTCGCGGGAGCGGCCGTCATGGCCGGCTTCGTCCTGGGGACCGGCCCGCTCTTCGCCGCCCTCGGCTTCTTCCTGCGCTCCGCCGCCCGGCTGTGGCAGGGGCGGCTGACCCTGGCGACCGCCGTCGTCGTGCTGCTCGTCGCGGTGTGGACGCTCGGCAGCGGGCTGCGGCTCGGCGGCTGGTGGCCCGCCGGGGCCCCGGCGGCGGTCGCCGCCGAGGTGGCGGCCGAGACGGTGGTGCTCCACCCGGACGGCACGCAGACGGTGACCATCCGGGCCCTTACGAACGCGTACGCCCCGGCCGCCGTCACGGCGAAGGCCGGTGTCCCCACCACCCTGGTCGTCGCCACGCGGGGGACGGGGGGCTGCGTCCGCGCCTTCGTCATCCCCGACCTCGGCGTCCAGAAGATCCTCCCCACGACCGGGACCACCGGCATCGACCTGGGCGCCCGGCAGCCGGGCACGCTGGAGTACAGCTGCGGCATGGGCATGTACGGCGGCCGGATCACCTTCGAGAGCCAGGAGGGCGCCTCGTGAAGGAGCGCATGGAGTTCACCGTGACCGGCATGCACTGCAACAGCTGCGGCCTGCTGATCGACGACGAGGTGGAGGAGCTGGCGGGAGTGGTCGCCAGCGCGACGAGCCTGCGGACGGGCCGGACCGTGGTCGATACGGACCGGCCCGTCGACCCGGCCGCCGTCATCGCGGCGATCGCCTCCGCGGGATACCCGGCGGAGCACACGCGGTAGCCCGGACGGGCCGGGGCCCGGGCCCGTCCGGGCCCCGGCCCGGGCCTGCGGGCCCAGGGCATCGGGCTCAGGGCTCCGGGTCTCAGCCGGCCTCGGACGCGAGCAGCGCGAGCAGTTCGCGTTCGCGTTCGCGGCCGAGGCCCGCGCGCCTGGTCCGGTCCAGGCCCTGCGCGCGCTCCCAGCCCAGGGTGTCGGCCAGCAGCTCGGCCCGGGGACGGTGGCGCAGGCCCGCCGCGCGGGCCGCCGCACCGCTCCGCGACGCCCAGCCCTCCCAGCCCTTCTCCACCACCCACATCGGCAGCGAACCGGGCCCCATGTACTCGGCCACGCCGTGGGCGAGCAGCCATGCGGAGTCGGCGGGGACCACCGGACCGGTGTGGCCCCCCGCCGCGCGGGACAGTTCGATCCACCGCGCGAGCGGAAGCACCGGGCCGACCGCGTTGTAGGTGCCGGTGGTGCCGTTCGCCGCGCAGTCGAGGAGCCAGTGGGCGAGGTCCCGTACGTCGACGGCCTGGGTGGCGAGGTCCGGTTCGTCGGGGACCAGCATCGGCCCCACCGGATCGGCCGCGGCGCGGGCAGCCCAGTAGCCGGTGCGGTCGCTGTGATCGCCCGGGCCGCCGATCAGGCCGGCCCGGGCGATCAGGAGCCGGTCGCCGACGGCGGCCGTGGAGGCCTGCTCGCAGGCGACCTTGGCCTCGCCGTACACCGAACGGTCGGCCTCGTCCGCGTCGACAGGGGCCAGGAGGGCCGCGGACTCGTCGGCATCGACCTCGGCGTGGGAGGCGTAGGCGCTGACGGAGGATATGTAGGTCCAGTGCCCGGTCCGGCCGGCGAGCGCGGTCAGTGCCCCGCGTACGAACCCCGGCTGCCAGGACACCTCGAAGACCGCATCCCATGTACGGTCCAGGAGGGGTCCGTACGCCGAAGGAGCGCGCCGGTCGGCCGACACCAGTCTCGCCCCGTCCGTGACGCCGCCGCTCTCGCCGCGCGCCAGGCACGTCACCCGGTGGCCCCGCTCGATCGCCTGCCGCGACAACTCCCGGCCCAGCCATGCCGTTCCGCCCAGAACAAGAATTTCCATCGCGCCAGCCAACCACCCCTCGCGCCGGATGCCGAGGCGGCTTCGCCCACAGCGGAGGCCGGTTCGCCGACAGCGGAGGCGCCCGTCCTACGATCTCGGTGCCGGCACCGAGAGCAAGGACTGACATGGACAACGGTTTCAAGGGCGTCCCGCCCACCACCCTCGCCGACCTCCTGGGCCGCGAGCAGGTCATGGACATCGGCATCCGCCCGCTGTGGGACGCGCCGCGCGTCGCGGGACCCGCGTACACGGTGCGGTGCGAGCCCGGGGACAACCTGATGCTGCACGCGGCCATCTACCGCGCCGAGCCCGGTTCGGTCATCGTCGTGGAATCGGGTGACCTGGACCACGCGCTCGCCGGCGGCAACGTGTGCGCCGTCGCCCAACGCCGGGGCATCGCCGCGTTCGTGCTCGACGGACTCCTGCGGGATCTCGGGGAGGTGCGCGAAGCGGGCTTCCCCGTCTTCGCCCGCGGGGTCGTCCCCGTCCCGGGGGCCAAGAAGAAGCTCGGCTCGCTCGGCGGGCCGGTCCGGGTCGGCGGAGTGACGGTGCACCCCGGTGACATCGTGGTCGCCGACGAGGAGGGCGTCGTGGTCACCCCGGCCGCCCGGCAGGACGAGATCCTGCGGGCCGCCCTGGCCAAGCTGGCCAAGGAGGCGGGGGAGTCCCTGGACGCCTGGGAGGAGCAGCACCGCGCGCGCATCGAGGAGGCGCTCCGCGGCCTCGGCTTCACCGGCTGACCGCACGGGCGCCGGGCCCCCGCGTCAGGGACCCGTCAGGGCTTTCGCGCCCCGCGTCAGGGGTCCGTCAGGAGTCCGTGAGGGGGAGGGCCGAAGGCCCCTTCGCCGCCGTTCCATGGAGCGGACGGATCGGCGGACGGGGAGGACGGCACAGTGCGGGGACGGGTCGTGGTGGGGGTGTACGGATCCCTCGGGAGCCTGACGGCATTGCACGCGGCGCACGCCGAGGCGCGGGCGCGGGAGGCGGAACTGTGGGCCGTACTGGCCTGGCAGCCGCCGCTCGGCGGACCGGGTGCCCGGCGCGGCGGGGGAGGGCCCCCGCTGCTCACCGCCTCGCGGGACGCGGCGGTCGAGCGGTTGCGGGAGGTGCTCGACACCGCCTTCGGCGGCTCTCCGGCGGGCGTGACCCTGGTCGGGCTGGCGGTACGGGGCACCCCGGGCGCGGCCCTGGTGGGCGCCGTCCGCGCCTCCAACGACCGCGCCTCCAACGACCGCGGCTCCGACGACCGCGCCTCCGGCGACCGCGGCCCCGGCGACCTGCTCGTGGTCGGTACGGGACCGCGCGGCCCGCTGCTGCGCGCGCTGCGGCCCTCGGTGTCCCGGTACTGCCTGAGGCACGCACCCTGTCCCGTACTGGCGGTGCCGCCCGGCCCCTTGCGGGCCGACCTGAACGCCGTTCGCCGCCGCATCGTGTGGCGGCGGCCCCTGGACGCGGGGGAGCTGGTCCGGCGGGCGGCATGACCCGGCCCCGGCCCCGGCCGTGTCGCCAGGCGGGGTCCGGGGCCGGGGCCCGGGTGCGGCCGGGTTCAGCCGCGGTCGTCGCCGCCCTGCCGGTCTCCGCCGCCCGTCGGGGCGGTCAGCAGGACCTCGCGCAGCCGGGCGACCAGGGCGGAGGCGCTCTCCGGCTCCTCGCCGATCCCCTCGGCGCGGGAGTCGCCGATCGACAGTTCCTCGAGGTTGTCGGAGAGGGCGTCGGCGTAGGCCTGCTCCTTCTCCACCATTCCGCCGGGCTGGCGCAACCCGATGGTGACCTCGATGGCCTTGCCGATCAGTGCGGTCATCACGAACGAGAACAGGCCGAGCACCACCGTGGCGGTGAGCTGCTTGCTCAGCAGGTCCCAGGAGCCGCCGTAGAAGAGGCCCTTGTGGCCCGTCAGGGTCCCGGTCGCGCAGAGGCCGGCCATGACCATCCCGACGATGCCGCCCCAGCCGTGGATGCCCACCACGTCCAGGGTGTCGTCCACGCCCAGCCGGTACTTCCAGCTGATCGCGAACGCGCAGGTCAGCCCGGCGAGGAAGCC
Organism: Streptomyces sp. NBC_01264; assembly: GCF_026340675.1. Taxonomy (NCBI): domain Bacteria; kingdom Bacillati; phylum Actinomycetota; class Actinomycetes; order Kitasatosporales; family Streptomycetaceae; genus Streptomyces; species Streptomyces sp. NBC_01264. The sequence goes on along the minus strand of NZ_JAPEOX010000002.1, from coordinate 1,075,599 downwards.
GATGACGGTGGCCCATACCGGGCTCACCCCGCCGGCCAGCAGGGTCATGGCGACCAGTCCCGTGACGGCGCCCATGCACATGTCGAGCAGGCCGACCTGCCGGGTGCGCCACCAACTGGTCACCGCCCAGCCGGCCATCGCGGCGCCCGCCGCGAGCTGGCTGTTGAGGAAGGCCATCGCCGCGCCGCCCGGAGTCTCCAGGGAGGAGCCGGTGTTGAAGCCGAACCAGCCGAACCACATGAGCGAGAGGCCGATGACCACGAGCGGCAGGTTGTGCGGCCGGATGCCCTGGCGGTCGAAGTCCGCCCGCTTGCCCGCGACGATCGCGAGGGCGAGTCCGGCGGCCCCCGATCCGATCTCCACGACCGTGCCGCCGGAGAAGTCGACGGCGCCGAGCTGCTTGGCGACCCAGCCGGCCGGGTCGAACACCCAGTGGGCCATGGGGATGTAGACCAGCAGGGTCCACGCGATGACGAAGGCGATCCAGCCGCCCATCTTCGCGCGGCCCGCGATGGAACCGGCGATCAGCGCCACGGTGACGACCGCGAAGGACAGGTGGAACACCACGAAGGTGACCGTGGGCACGGAGCCGGTCAGCGAGCGGTTGGCGATCCCGCGCAGGAAGGCGTGGTCGAGCGTGCCGATGACCCCGAGCCCGCCGGCGTCCGGGCCGAAGGCCAGGGAGTATCCGATCGCGAACCAGAGGACGGTGACGATCACCATGCAGAAGAAGATCATCTTCAGCATGGCGACGATCTGGCCCGTGCGGACCATGCCGCCGTAGAAGAAGGCCACCCCGTGAGCCATCAGCAGCACCAGGGCCGTGGCCATCATCAGCCAGGACGCGTTGCCGGAGTCGGCGACGGCGGGTGCGGCGGAGACCGCCGAGAGGGTTGCGGCAATCGTGTGCGCGGTCACTTGTCACGCTCTCGTCGGTCCAGTACGGATACGATCTCGGCGAGCAGCGCGGCGTCCTGCTGCTCCGCCGCGGCCTTGGAGGCGCCCACCGCGGCGGGTTCGCGGGGCGCGGCCCCGGCTCCGCCGATCCGGTCGCGGATCTCGTCCAGGGTCGCGTTGTCGTAGGCGACCTCCTCCTCCCGGCCGGGTACGTTCTCGTACTCCTCCGAGGTGCGGAAGCCGACGGCCTTGTCGATCACCTTGGCGATGAGCCAGGTCATCGCGAAGGTGAAGCACCCCACCGCCAGGACGCCGACGGCCTGACGCCAGAGCTGGTCCAGGCCGCCCCCGTAGAAGAGGCCCTTCTTGCCGCTCATCGCGGCCGTCGCGAAGAAGCCGATGGAGAGGACGCCGACGATGCCGCCCCAGCCGTGCACGCCGACCACGTCGAGGGTGTCGTCGACGCCGATCTTGAACTTCATGTTGATGGCGAAGCAGCAGACCACACCGGCGGTGAACCCGATGATCAGCGCGCCGACCGGGGAGACCTCGCCGCAGGCCGGGGTGATGGCCACCATGCCGGCGACCGCCGCCGAGGCCACGCCCAGCATCTCCACGTGACCCAGGCGCCACTTCTCGATGATCGGCCAGCCGATCATCGCGCCCGCGGCGGCCAGTTGGGTGTTGAAGAAGGTGGTCGGGGCGCTGCCCTCGACCTGGAGCGCGGAGCCCGCGTTGAAACCGAACCAGCCGAACCACAGCAGCGCCAGACCGATGACGACCAGGGGCAGGTTGTGGGGGCGGATCGTCTCGCGCTCGAAGTCCTTGCGCTTGCGCAGCACGATGGCCACCGCGAGCCCCGAGGCGCCCGAGCTGAGCTCGACCGGCAGGCCGCCGGCGTAGTCGAGCGCGCCCAGGGACTTGTTGATCCAGCCGTCGGGGGCGAACACCCAGTGCGCGGTGGGCACGTAGACCAGCATGGTCCAGGCGACGACGAAGACCAGCCACCCCTTCATGGTGGCGCGGCCCGCGATCGAGCCGCTGATCAGCGCCACCGTGATGATCGCGAAGGACATCTGGAAACAGGCGAAGATCACGGTCGGGATGGATCCGTGCAGGGAGTCCATTCCGATGCCGCGGAAGAAGGCGTGGTCGAGATTGCCGATCATGCCGCCGCCGGAGTCCTTGCCGAAGGCGAGGGAGTAACCGACCGCGACCCACAGGATGGTCACCAGCGACAGGCAGGCGAAGCTCATCTTGAGCATCACGAGCACGTGCTTGGTTTGGACCATGCCCCCGTAGAAGAAGGCGAGGCCGGGGGTCATCAGCAGCACCATGGCGGTGCTCGCCATCATCCAGGCGGTATTACCCGTATCGTAGCCACTGGGCATCTGGTGGAGCTCTCTCTGGTCGTGAACAGGCTTGAGGGAGTGAGGAGTTCAGGTCTTGCGCAGGTCCGGGGCGGGTACGCCGATCAGCCTGCGCCGCACCGCGTCCCAGGCGGCCCCGAGCGCCCGGGTCACGGCCTCGGTGTGCTCCCCGAGCACCCGCACCCAGGCCCCGCAGTCCTGCGGCAGCACGCTGACCCCGTACGCGAGCCCGCGCCCGGCCAGGATCGCGTCCAGCAGGTCGGCGAGCTCGCGGGCGGGGGCGAGCGGGCTGACCGCGAAGAAGCAGGCCATCACCGAATGACCGGCCAGTACGGCAGGCCCGTCAACGGAGCCGGAGCCGGAGCGGCCGCCGGTCCCGCCCGGCTCCAGCCGTACGGTGTCCAGTGCCACCAACTCGCCGTCCGGTCGGCGCAGTTCGAAGTCGGAGGCGAAGACCTGGTAGGCGTTGCGCTCCCCGCGCGCGAGCCGGCCGGACAGGACGGTCTCGCTCGCCAGGACGGTGGCCGTGGGGTCGGCGGTGATCACCGTGCGCTGGTAGAAGCGGGAGTCGACGTAGGGGATGACCGGGTCCGGCAGGTATTCGACGTACGCGTCCGGGCCGGCGGTCAGGAAGGTCTGGGCGACGGCGTAGTCGTGCTCCATCCGGTAGACCTTGGTGGCCGCCTGCGTGGTGACGTGCGCCGCGGTGCCGGGGCCGAAGGACAGATCGGTGCGCAGCCGGTCGGCCTGGATGACCCCGCCGCCCGTGGACATCAGGAAGGTGACGGGCAGGTCGGGGCGGTACGGGTCGAAGTAGAGCGGCCGCATGATCTGGAGCGGGGACTTCTGGTAGTGCCGCACCAGCTCCGTCCGGCCGCCGACCCGCTCGAAGGCCAGTTCCAGCAGGCCGACCTTGCCGGGGCGCCCGACAGCGAGGGTGTCGGGCACCGAGGAGTGCCGGAGCACTTCGTGCGGGATGCGCGGGGGTTCGTAGTGCGCGGGATCCAGCCGGACGCGGGGCGGCGAGGGAGCGGCCGGCCGGGGGGCGGCCGGCAGGCGGCCTGCCGGAACGGGGCCTGCCGGGACGGGGCCCGTCGGGACGGGGCCCGTCGGGAGGGGGGCGGCCGCCACGAGGGTCACGCCGGGACCCGGCGGAAGGTGTCGATGAAGTTGGCCACGTCCTCCAGGCCCTGCCCGGTCAGGCAGTTGGTCAGGACCACGGGGCGGCCCTCGCGCACGCGGTGCGCGTCGGACTCCATGACGCCGATGTCGCAGCGGACGTACTGGGCGATGTCGATCTTGTTGATCACGAGCATGTCGGACTCGGTGATGCCCGGACCGCGCTTGCGGGGCATCTTCTCGCCCTCGGCGGTGTCCAGGACGAAGAGGAAGAGGTCGACCAGGACCGGGCTGAAGGTGAGGGTGAGGTTGTCGCCGCCCGACTCGTAGAGCAGGGTGTCGACATCGGGGAACCGCTCCAGCATCTCCGCGCCCGCGGCCAGGTTCATCGTCGGGTCGTCGCGCACGGCGGTGTGCGGGCAGGCGCCGGTCTCCACGCCCACGACGCGCTCGGGATCGAGCACGCCGGCCAGGGTGCGGCGGACCTGGCGGGCGTCCTCCTGGGTGTAGATGTCGTTCGTGATCACGGCGGGCCGGTGGCCGCGCGCGATGAGCACGGGCACCAGGGCCTCGATCAGTGCCGTCTTGCCGGAACCGACGGGGCCGCCGATGCCGACGCGCAGGACGTGGTCCTCGGTCATCAAAATCACACACCTCAAGTAGAAGACGGCTTGATAAGAGGGAGAGGCGGGAGGCCTAGGTCGCGAACAGCCGGGCCTCCGCCCGCTCGTGACGGCCCGACATCACGTCGGCCATCGGAACGCACCCGCCGAGATCGGCGAGTTCGCGGCGCAGGGCCGCCCCCGCCACCTCCTCGATGACGGGTGCGATCCCGCGCAGGATCACCTGGGCCTTGCGGTGATCCGTGAGCCGCAGCCGCAGTGCGGCCCCGGTGAAACTGGCCGAGTAGGCGAACAGGTCGCTGACCACGGCCTGTTCGGCCGGGACTCCCGCGGCCGCGTACGCGACCCCGGCGGCCACGGCCTGCGAGCCGGGAGCCCGCCTGTCGGCCACGAGTTCCGCGTACCGCTCCAGGGGCTCCCCGCCCACGCATTCGCGGGCCATGTCCAGCAGCTGGCGGCCGGTACGGGTGGCGGCGCGGCGCAGCCCCCCGTTCAGCTTGGCCGCGTTCAGCCGCCGGTCCGTCTCGGCCAGGGCCTCCCAGTCACCGGCCAGCGCGGCCCGGTGGGCCAGCGCCAGCGCGGTGGCGTCGGAGGGCCCCACCGCGTACCGCAGCAGGTCGGCCAGGAGTACCGGTACGCCCTCCGGGGTCACGGCCTTGGCCTGGGCGTAGCCCTCCAGGCCGTGGGAGAGGGTGTAGAAGCCGCTGGGGAAGGCCGAGTCGGTGAGCTGGAGGCTCACCCGCAGGGCCTGTACCGGGTTCACGGCCGCGGGGCCGGCCACGGCGGAGTTGGCGGCAGTGCTCATGCCAGGTAGAACAGGTGGTTCAGGGGCAGTTCGCGGGCCGGCTCGATGGTGGCCGGTACCCCGTCGAGGGTGACCTTGTAGGTCTCCGGGTCGACGGTGATGACCGGGAGGGCGTCGTTGCGGACCATGTGCTGCTTGCCGACGGCGCGGCAGTGCCTCACCGGCAGGACCTTGCTGTCCAGGCCCAGCTTCTGCGGCACGCCGAGCTCGATCGCGGCCTGCGACATGAAGGAGACCCGGGTGGCCTGTTTGGCCTTGCCGTACGCGCCGAACATAGGGCGGTAGTAGACCGGTTGCGGGGTCGGCAGCGAGGCGTTCGGGTCGCCCATGAGCGCCCAGTTGATCAGTCCGCCCTTGATGACCATCTTCGGCTTGGCGGCGAAGGAGCCGATCGGCCACAGCACGACGTCGGCGAGCTTGCCCGTCTCCAGGGAGCCGATGTGCTCGGCGGTGCCCGTGGCGATCGCCGGGTTGATCGTGATCTTCGCGAGGTAGCGCAGCGCGCGGAAGTTGTCGTTGCGCTCGGTGTCGCCGTCGAGCTTGCCGCGCTGGTCCTTGCAGTGGTGCGCGGTCTGGAAGGCGCGGGTCCAGGACTCGCCGATGCGGCCCATGGCCTGGGAGTCGGAGGAGAAGATCGAGATGCCCCCCCGTCGTGCAGCACGGTCTCGGCGGCGATCGTCTCGGCGCGCACGCGCGAGTCGGCGAAGGAGACGTCCTCCGGGATGTCGTGCGACAGGTGGTGACAGACCATCACCATGTCGAGGAGCTCGTCGACCGAGTTCACCGTGTACGGGAGCGTCGGGTTGGTCGAGGACGGCAGGACGTTGGGCTCGCCGGCCACCCGCATGATGTCGGGGGCGTGGCCGCCGCCCGCGCCCTCGGTGTGGAAGGTGTGGATGGTGCGCCCGTCGATGGCCGAGCGGGTGTCCTCGAAGAAGCCGGACTCGTTCAGGGTGTCCGTGTGCACCGCGACCTGTACGTCGTAGGCGTCGGCCACGTCCAGGGCCTTGCTCAGCGCGGCCGGGGTGGTGCCCCAGTCCTCGTGCACCTTCAGTCCGCAGACGCCCGCCTCGACCTGCTCGATCAGGGCTTCCGGCAGCGAGCCGTTGCCCTTGCCGAGCAGGCCGACGTTGACCGGCAGGTCCTCGGACGCCTGGCGGTTTCCACTGATCGTTGCGACTCAGCAGTAGGCGAGTTCTCTTGACCAGCGTCTCATGGCCTCGGCCGGTGTTCGGTCTCCGAGGACCAGACGGGGGCGCTCGTTGAGCTCACGTTCGACTTGCGCGAGGTCGCGGGCGGTGTAGTGGTAGAGGTTCGTGCCTTTCGGGAAGTACTCGCGGCGCAGTCCGTTTGTGTTCTCGTTGGTGCCTCGCTGCCAGGGCGAGTGGGGGTCGCAGAAGTAGATCCGGAATCCGGTGAGGTCCTCTATTTCCTCATGGTGGTAGAGCTCTTGGCCCTGGTCCCAGGTGAGCGTGCGCCGCAGCGAGGCGGGCCAGGCGGCGGTCTGGGCGACGAGCGCGTCGCGGACCTGCGGAGCTTTCCAGCCTTGGGGCAGGTGGATGAGCCGGACGTAGCGGGTGGCACGGTCGACCAGGGTGCCGATCGCGGAGGCCTGTGCCTTTCCGACGATGAGGTCGCCCTCCCAGTGCCCTGCTCGTTGTCTGGCCTCTGCCTCGCGGGGGCGGGTGTGGACCGGCCGCATGTTCGGGATGGCGTTCTTGGACGGTATGCCGCGGCGCTGCTTCTTGCGGCGGGAGCGCCGGGTCCTCAGCCGGGCGGTGCGCTTGTCCAGGAGTCCGCGGTAGAGGGCGCGGTAGATGGTCTCCGGGCAGGCGTTCATGTCGGTCTGGCCAGGATGGGTGCGGGCGAGGTGACGGGTGATCTGCTGCGGTGACCAGCGCTGCCCCAGCTTGTCGTTGACGAAGGCACGCAGTTCGTTGCTGGTCTGGAACTTCTCCTCTTTGGGGCGGCGTCGGCGCAGGATGGCCTGGTTGTGCGACCACCACGGGGAGTAGGCACCACCGGGGCAGCGGCCTCGGGAGATCTCCCGGTAGACGGTGGAGCGGTGCTTGCCGATCTCCTGGCTGATCTGCCCGGGAGTACGGCCGGCGAGCAGTCCTTCTGCGATCGCGATGCGGTCGTTTTGGGTGAGGTAGCGGTCGTCGATGGGCACATCGGGCAGGAGCATGCGTCCAGCCTTGATGAACCACAGCGAGCCAGCGCTGGTGGATACGCCCACCTGGCGGGCAGCGGCAGCCCCTTTCAGGCCACCTCTACGCAGTTCGAAGTACCTCTTCGGCACAGACAGCGGCAAACGGTTCGGCGGATGCCTCTGCATAGGACCGGCTCCTTTCAGGAGTCGCGACCACCGATGGAAACCGCCCCTGGTACATCCGGCCGATGTTCCACGGGCCGGGGGTGCACGTGGTGCCGTTGGTGCCGTCGGAGGGGCCGGTGCCGCCGCCGATGAGGGTGGTGATGCCGTTGGACAGGCCGTGCTCGGCCTGCTGCGGGGCGATGAAGTGGATGTGGCTGTCGATGCCGCCGGCCGTGGCGATCATGTGCTCGCCGGAGATGACCTCGGTGCCGGGCCCGATGACCAGCTTGGGGTGGACGCCCGACTGGGTGTGCGGGTTGCCGGACTTGCCGAGACCCGCGATGAACCCGTCCTTGATGCCGAGGTCGCCCTTGACCACACCCAGGATCGCGTCCATGACCACCACGTTGGTGATGACCAGGTCCAGCGCCCCCTGGAGGTTGGTGGCCTGCGGGTCCTGCGCCATGCCGTCGCGGATGCCCTTGCCACCGCCGTAGACGGCCTCGTCGCCGTAGTGGCCCTCGTTGTGGTCCTTCTCGACCTCGATGACCAGGTTGGTGTCCGCCAGGTGGAAGCGGTCTCCGACGGTCGGCCCGAACAGGTCGGTGTACTGCTTGCGGCTCAGGACAGCCATCGCTACTTGTCGCCCTTCTTGGAGGTCTTGGCCTTCTTGGCGGCCGCGGTCTTGGCCGGTGCCTTGGCGGCGGGCTTGGCGGCCGGCTTGGCAGCGGGCTTGGAGGCGGGCTTGGAGGCCGTCTTCGACGCGGGCTTCTTCGGGGCCTCCACGGCCGACGCGGCGGCCTGCGCGGCCGCGGCCTGCTGGGCGGACTCCGCCCGGGCTCCCAGGAAGCCGAGCTCGACGGCCCGGTTCATGGCGCGGACGCGGGTGTCGGTGGAGCCGAGTCCGCCGTTGACGAGGGAGCTGAAGCCGATCAGCCGGCCGTGGCCGCTGTACGCGGTCAGTTCGACCTCGCGGGTGTCGCCCGGCTCGAAGCGGACGCCGGTGCCGGCGGGGAGGTCGAGGTGCATGCCGTAGGCGGCGTTGCGGTCGAAGTCGAGGGCTCGGTTGACCTCGAAGAAGTGGTAGTGCGAGCCGACCTGGACGGCACGGTCACCGGTGTTGGAGACGGTGACCTTGGCCTTGCGGCGGCCGGCGTTGATCTCTACGGTGCCTTCGCCGTAGAGGTATGAGACGCCACCTGACATGGTGGTACTTCCCTTCCTTCGGTTCAGTGGGGGGAATGGCCGTGCGGGTGGCCGTGACCCCGGCCGTGCGCGTGCCGGTGGCCCTCGCCGTGGCCGTGAGCGTGGGCGTGCGTGTGGTGGGCGTCCGGGTCCGCGTGGTCGTGGTCGCCGCCCGGGCCGTGGGAATGCGCGTACCCGTGCCCGTGCTCGGCGTCCAGGCCCTCGCTCACGCCGTCCTGCCCGTGGGCCAGCCGGTGCAGCGCCTCCTGCGTGCGGGCCCGTACGACCTGGGCGATCGCCGCGTCGGAGAGCAGCGGACCGGTGTCCAGGACCCCGGCCGGGAGTGCGGCGGGCGGGGCGAACGCGGCCCGCACCAGGGAGACGTGGCCCGCGCCGAGCCGGCGGCACCGCTCCGCGCCCTCCGCCAGGTCCGGGTCGCCGCCGTCGAAGGCCACCTCGACCCAGCGGTGGTGCCCGTACTGGCGCACCAGCCGGGCCACCCGGAACAGATCGGCGTCCTCGAAGGGACCCGCGGCGGGCGCGGTGACCAGAACGGCGGAGGTGCCGGGAGCCTCGCGCACCGCCTTGAGGGCGGCGGTACGGAGCCATGCGGTCAGGTGGTCGACGGTGGCGAAGGGGGGCGCCAGCACGAGCCTCCCGGGCCCCTCCTCCCGGCTCAGCCAGCGCAGGGCGCGGGCGCAGTCGGCGATCAGTCCGGGGTCGCGCCCCAGGGTCATCGGGACCACGCACACCGGCTCGGGCGAGGCGGCGAGGGCCGCACGCACCGCTTCGGACAGCGGCCGGCCGGGGTGCACACCCCCCGCGGCGGCGCCGCCCTCGTGACCGCCGGCCAGGACGACCGAGGCAGCCGACTCCGGTGCCCGGCCGGGCCGTTCGGGTGCGATGGCCGCCACCGCTCAGGCGCCGACGGGGTCGTGGCAGGAGACGAGCTTGGTGCCGTCCACGAAGGCGGCCTCGACCTGGAGCAGCGGAAGCATCTCCCGTACGCCCTTCATGACGTCGGCGGCGGAGACGATCTGCTTGCCGAGCTCCATGCATTCGGCGACGGTCCTGCCGTCACGGGCGCCTTCGAGGATGCCCTCGCTGATCAGGGCACAGGCCTCGCTGTAGTTGAGCTTGACGCCCCGGTCCCGCCGCTTGCGGGCCAGGTCGGCCACGACGTAGATCCAGAGCTTGTCCATCTCACGGGGAGCGAGATTCATCGGTCACTCACTTTCGGCTCTCAAGGTGGTTCGGGTGCTCCTGGTGCGGCGGCCCCGGCTGAGGCGGTGTCAGGTCCGTCGCAGCCGGGGGATCTGGGGGACGGCGGCGACGAAGACGACCGTGGTCAGGACGAACGGCCAGGTGAAGGTGTGGCCGCCGAAGGGGTCGAAGAAGGCGGTCATCGCGGCCGTGAGTCCGGTCGCCGCCGCGGCGCCCAGGACGGCGAACGCGAAGCTCCAGGCGGAGCGGACGAGGAAGACGCCGCACAGGGCCATCGCGACGAGCACGCTGCTGTAGCCCATGAGCCCCTGCGAGACGGCGTCGGACGGCGAACCCATCGCCCAGGCCACGAAGATGGCCGTGACGCTGCCGACGCAGGCCATGACCCCGGCGACCCGGCTGGCCACGAAGATGCCGGCGAGGAAGATCAGGCCGACGTACCACTGCGGCATGAAGAAGATCTGGCCGACGTTGGCGAAGAAGGCGCGCCACAGCTGGCCCCAGTCCAGCGCCGTGGTGCCGCTGGCGGCCGCGGGCAGCGCGGCCAGGTCGGGGCCGGTGTGCCAGACCCGGGAGAAGCTGGGCGCCGCGATGGTCATGACGCTCGCGATGATGCAGAACGGCACGGTGAAGGTGGGGATGTTCCAGGTGCCGAGGACGGTGGCCAGCGCCGAGGTGACGACCACCACGGTGATGCTGCCCCCGATCGCGAGCAGCAGCGTCGACAGGTGGTCCCACCCGAGGAAGACGGCGAACCCGAGTGACACGAGAGTGCCGTTGAAGCCGCGCAGTCCGGCCGAGACGATCTCCCGGTCGATGCCGAACGCGTAGGCGGTGCCCGTGCCGACGACCGCACCGAGGAGGCCGTAGAGGGCGTACTGCCAGCCGGCGGCGGCGAGGGCCGCCAGGAAGAAGATGCCGGTGATGGCGCTCGGCATGAAATCGACCTGGGCGACACCGCGCAGTGCTTCCTGGATGAAGCTGGCGGGTTGGGCGGGAGGAGCCTGGCGTGCGGGCTCCGTTGCCAAGGCCTGCATTTCATTCTCCCATGTGCAAAAAGAGAGGGCCCTGAAGGGCCCGTGAATCGGCGGCGCGTTGACGACGACAGTGCTCGGGAATCGTTTCAATTCCGCCTGGTTATGGGCGTGTCGGGATAACGCGGAGAATGCGGCCCTGTTGTCATAAATGTGCTGGTCATTCCCCTTCCCGCGCGCGGAAATAGGATCGGAAGATCGGATATCGAATGGCGGGGAAGGGGCTGTTCGCCGCGCCCGGAAGGGTCATCGCGGGCCCGGCGATGGCGCGTCGCGGCGGCCCGGCCCGCTGTGGTGGTGTCCCTTGGCAGGGTGCGAGTCCTTACGGGTGCCCGGTGGTGGGCCGAGCTGTCGCCGGCCGCGGGCGCGGCCGTCATGGCGGCCGGGATCATCTCGGCCGGGCTGCACCTGATCGGCCGCGACGTGCTGTCGATCGCCGCGCTGGCCGTCTCCGCCGCGCTGTGGCTGGTCCTCGCCGCGGACTTCGCCGCCCGGCTCCTGGGTGACCGCCGCCGGTTCCGTGCCGAGGCCGACACCCCGGCCGCCCTCACCGCCGTGGCCGCCACGGCCGTGCTCGGCAACCGGCTCTCCCTCCTGGGATGGCAGCCCGTGGCCCTCGGGCTGCTGGCACTGGCCGCCGCGCTCTGGCCGGGCCTGCTCGTCGCCGTGCTGCGGCACTGGGGCTACCGGATGCCCGGCGCGGCGTTCCTCGTCTGCGTGGCCACCCAGGGACTCGCCGTCCTGGCGTCCACCCTGGCCGCCCCCACCGGCCACGACTGGCTCGGCCGGGCCGCGCTGGCCGCCTTCTGCCTGGGACTGCTGCTCTACGCCGAGGCGCTCGCGCGCTTCGACTTCCGCCAGGTGGTCTCGGGCGCGGGTGACCACTGGGTGGCCGGCGGGGCGCTCTCCATCACCGCCCTGGCCGGATCCGGGCTCACGGCGTCACCGCTGTGGACGGGATGGGTGCACGCGGGGCTGCGTACCGTCACCCTGGTGACCCTGGGCCTCTCCCTGGCCTGGTACGCCGTGCTGCTCGTGGCCGAAGCGGTCCGGCCGCGACCCCGCTACGACGTCCGGCGCTGGGCGAGCGTCTTTCCGCTGGGCATGACCGCGACCGCCTGCCTCTCGGCGGCCGTCTCGAGCGGGGTGGGATGGCTGAGGCCCCTCGGTACGGTGCTGCTGTGGGTGGCGGTCGGGGCGTCGGCGCTGACCTTCGCGGCGTTCCTCGCGGAGCGCGGGAGGGTCCGGCCGCGGACGTGAGCGGGCCCCCGCCGTAAGACGTGAGCGGGCCCCCGCCGTAAGGGGCCGACCCCTACGGCCGCCGCCCGGTGCCGTCCCATCGCGGCGAGAGGGCTACGCAGGCCAGCAGGGCCACGGCCAAGGCCAGCGCCCACACGGTCCCGTGGTGAAGCGTCAGCACGCCGCCGGTGAGGGCCCCGAGGAGCAGGGCCACGACCGTCACGAGGCGGCGGAGCGGTCCCGGCCCCCACGGGTCGGCCGCCAGTCCGGTCAGGGCCCTGGTGACGACGGTGGTGGTGAGATCGGGTACGGCGAGCCGGTGCACGACGGCGTTCTGCAGACCCATGCCGAGGGCGAGCAGGGCGATGACACCCGGCGGCCAGGCGTCGAACGCGGTGAGGGCGAGCGCCCCGCCCACCAGCACGGTCTGCACCGCCACCAGCGGCGCGAACATCACGGCCGCCCCGGTGCTCCGCCGCAGCCGCCCGGCGGCCGCCGCCCCGGCCAGGAAGGCGCCGAGGGCCAGCAGGGAATCGGGGGCGGACAGGGAGCGGTCCCCGGCGATCGCGAAGCCGAGGAAGACCACGTTCCCCGTCATGTTGGCCACGAAGACGTGGTCGAGCCCCAGGTAGCTCACCGCGTCGACCACACCGCTGACGAAGGTGAGGACGATCAGCAGCGGCGGCAGCACTCCGTGCGGAGCCACCGAGCCGTCCGTCCTCGGCGGGAACAGCAGGTCGGCCAGCGGCGGCAGGATCCCGCGCCGCTTTGGGGGGCTGGAGGTCAAGGGGTGCCTCCGGTCATGGCGCGGGCCGGTCCGTGTCAGGTGGGTACGGGAACTCCGCCGGAAGCGAGGGGACCCGCACACCCCGAAAGAGAACGGCATGGAAGGGGCTTTGTCCCGCAGAAATGCTAGCGACCCCCGGCGCATGATCGAAGGAGCGACCCGCAGAGGTCCAAGAAGGCCCAGCCCTCGAATCGGGATTCCAGGTAAGGAACTTCCATGTCGGACTCATCCACCAGTGCCCCTGAGGGCGCCCTGCGATTCAGTGACGTCTATGCGGGTGAATTCGCCCGGCGCGCCCTGCCCGAACACCGGATTCCCGACGAACCGTCGGATCCGGACGCCGTGTACACCCTCATCCGCGACGAGCTCGAACTCGACGGCAACGCCGAGCAGAACCTCGCCACCTTCTGCAGCACCTGGGCCGAGCCCCAGGTCCGCAAGCTGATGGACGAGAACCTCGCCAAGAACATGATCGACAAGGCCGAGTACCCGCAGACCGCGGCCATCGAGGAGCGGTGCGTGACGATGCTCGCCGACCTGTGGCACGCGCCCGAGCCCGAATCCGCAATCGGCTGCTCCACCACCGGCTCCAGCGAGGCCTGCATGCTCGGCGGTCTCGCCCTCAAGACCCGCTGGCGCAAGGCCCGCCGGGCCGCCGGACTGCCCACCGACCGGCCGAACCTGGTCTGCGGCCCCGTCCAGGTCTGCTGGGAGAAGTTCGCCCGCTACTTCGACGTGGAGCTGCGCCAAATGGAGCTGCTGCCCGGCGCCACGGGGCTGCGTCCCGAACAGCTGCGCGCCCACGTGGACGAGAACACGATCGGCGTCGTCGCGATCCTCGGCGTCACCTTCACCTGTGACTACGAGCCCGTCGCCGAGATCGCCGCCGAACTCGACGCCATCCAGCGCGACACCGGACTGGACGTCCCCCTCCACGTGGACGCCGCCAGCGGCGGCTTCGTCGCCCCCTTCATCCAGCCGGACCTGCTCTGGGACTTCGAGATCGCACGCGTCAGCTCGATCAGCAGCTCCGGCCACAAGTACGGCCTCGCTCCCCTCGGGGTCGGCTGGATCGTCTGGCGCACCGCCGAGCTGCTCCCGCCCGAGCTGATCTTCCGGGTCGACTACCTCGGCGGGGACATGCCCACCTTCGCCCTGAACTTCTCCCGGCCCGGGGGCGAGATCATCGCCCAGTACTACCTGCTGGTCCACCTCGGTCGCGAGGGATACCGCCGGATCCAGCAGGCCGCCGCCGACACCGCCCGCTACCTGGGCGAAGAGATGGCGGCGATGGGACAGTTCCGGATCCTGTACGACGGGAAGGGAGCCCTGCCCGGAGTCTCCTACACCCTCGCCGATCCCGGGAGGAGCCCCTTCACCCTGTACGAGCTCTCCGACCGGCTGCGTCAGCGGGGCTGGCAGGTGGCCGCGTACCCGCTGCCCTGCGCCGGCGCCCCCACCGTGATCCACCGGATCCTGGTCCGCCGCGAGATCAGCCGCGACAAGGCCCACCTGCTGCTCGCCGACATCCGTCGTGCGGTCGCCGAGCTGAGCCCGGTCGGCATCCGGGCGGAGCAGGTCGCGTGATGGCCGCCTTCGAGAGCGCCCCGACTACGCGGAGATCACCCGCCGGGTGATGAGCGCGGTGGCCCCGCACATCGGTGCGGGCAAGGTGGCCGACTACATCCCCGACCTGGGAAGGGTCGACCCCCGCCAGTTCGGCTTCGCCATCGCCACGGTGGAGGGGGACTTCCACTCCGGCGGTGACGCGGACGTGCCTTTCGCGCTGGAGAGCATCTCCAAGCTCTTCTCCCTCGCCCTCGTCCTCGCGCACGACGACAAGATGATCTGGAACCGGGTCCACCGCGAACCGTCGGGGGAACCCTTCAACTCCCTGATCCAGCTCGAACTGGAACTCGGCGTCCCCCGCAACCCGTTCATCAACCCCGGAGCCATCGTCGTCACCGACCAGCTGCTCCAGTACACGGGCGACGCCTTCGAGGCCGTACGCGGGCTGCTGCGCGCCGAGACCGGGAACCCGTACCTCCACCTGGACGGGGTCACCGAGGGGTCGGAGGCCCGTACCGGGGACCGGAACAGGGCCCTCGCCTACCTGATGGCCGACTTCGACAACATGCTCGGCCCCGTCCCCGAGGTGCTGGACCACTACTTCAGGCAGTGCTCCATCATGGTCACCGCAGCCGAACTCGCCCGCGCGGGGCTGCTGTTCGCCCGGCACGGCGAGCGCGCCGACGGGACCCGGCTGATCCGCCGTGCCGAAGCCCGGCGGATCAACGCGCTCATGCTCACCTGCGGCACCTACGACGAGGCGGGCGAGTTCGCCTACCGCGTCGGGCTGCCCTGCAAGAGCGGAGTCGGAGGCGGCATCCTCGCCGTGGTCCCCGACCGGTGCGCCGCCGTCGCCTGGGGCCCCGGCCTCGACGTCAAGGGCAACTCCGTCTCCGCCACCGTCGCCTTGGAGACCTTCGCGGCCACCGGCGGCCTGTCGATCTTCTGAGGAGGACACCGTGCCGCTCACACGTCCCTCACCCCCCGTCCCGCGCCTCGGCCCGCCGCAAAGCGGGGCGGTAGCCCCCGCGCAGAAGAAGTACCTGACCGTCTCCACCCTCGGCCTCATGACCGCGGCGTCCATCGTCACCAGCCTGCGCGGGCTCCCGATGATGGCCAAGGAGGAGATGACGATGTTCGCCTACATCGGCTTCTCCACCCTGCTCTTCCTCGTTCCCGCCGGACTGGTCGCCGCCGCGCTCGGCGGCGCCTTCGGCCACCGCGCCGGCGGACTCTACGTCTGGGTCGGCGAGGCCTTCGGCAAGCCCACCGGATTCGTCGCCATCTTCCTGACCTGGGTCCAGAACATCGTCTGGTACCCCACCGGCCTCACCTTCGCCGCGACCGCCGCGGCCTTCGCCATCGGCCGCCCCGACCTCGCCACGAACAACGTCTACGTCGGGCTCTTCATCGTCGTGGCCTTCTGCCTGTGCACCGGGGCGGCCCTGGTGAGCACCCACTTCGCCAGCAGGGTCACCAAGTACGGCTTCCTCCTGGGCACCGTCGTCCCCGGCGTCGTCCTCATCGCCCTCTGCCTGGCCTGGCTGGTCACCGGCCACGCCGCCGGCTGGTCCACCGCCACCGACCACGCCGTCGCCGTCGTCTCGCACGGGCACTCCAGCCCGCGCTGGCTGCCGTACCTGACGGGTCTGTCCAGCCTGTCCTTCCTGGCCGGGATCCTGCTGAACTTCGCCGGCGTCGAGTCCCAGGCTGTGCACGCGACCGAGCTGAAGGACGCCAAGCGCGGCTACCCGGTCGTCATCATGGTCGCCGCCGGGCTGTCCTTCGTGATCTTCACCCTCGGCGCGCTCGCCGTGGCGGGCATCCTCCCGTACCAGGACATCGACATCAACACCGGTGTCTTCGACGCCCTCACGCACGCCACCACCGGCCTGATGCACGTCGGCTGGCCGGTGCGGGTGCTCGCCGTACTGATCTGCTACGGAGCCCTCGGCGGGGTGCTCGCCTGGATCACCGGCCCCAGCCGCGGCGTGCTGGCCACCGCCCGCGACGGGCTCCTGCCGCCCTTCATGCAGAAGACCAACAAGGCCGGAGTCCAGAAGAACATCCTGCTCGTCCAGGTCGTCGTGGTGGCCCTGCTGTCCTCGCTTTACCTGGTCGTGGACAACGTCTCGACCGTCTTCTTCCTGATCTCGGCGATGCCGTCAGCCTGTACATCATCGTGTACATGCTGCTGTACGCGTCGGCCATCCGGCTCCGCCACACCCAGCCCGACCTGCCGCGCGCCTTCCGCATCCCCGGCGGGAAGCCCGGCATCTGGCTGGTGGGCGGCCTCGGCTTCCTCGCCGTCGCCTTCGCCTTCGTCCTGGCCTTCGTCCCGCCGGCCCAACTGCCCATCGGCAGTACGGGACTGTACGTGGGCCTGGTCGCCGCGGGCGCCGTGATCTTCAGTTCGGCGCCGCTGGTCCTGGAGCGTTTCAAGAAGCCGTCCTGGATGCCGGAGGAGGCCGCGCCGGAGGGAGAGGAGGTGAGCGCCGGTTGACCCTGCCCCCCGCGACCTGACCGAGGGCCCGGTGCGCACGATGCCGCGCACCGGGCCCTTCCGGTGGCGGGTTGTCAGAGGTGATCAGTAGGGTCCGGGCATGGCCTACACATTTCAGGTGACCGTCGATTCCGCCACACCGCACGCCCTCGCCGACTGGTGGGCCGAGGCCCTCGGATGGGAGGTCGAGCCCAGCGACGAGGAGTTCATCCGCGAGATGATCGCCGCCGGGCGGGCGACCGAGGAGGACACCACCACCCACCGGGGCGTCCTCGTCTGGAAGGCCGGCCAGGGGATCCGCCACCCCGAGGGCCTCGAACGGGCGCCCCGCATCCTCTTCCAGCTCATCGAGGAGCCCAAGACCGTCAAGAACCGCATGCACCTCGACGTCCGCACCGGCGAGGACGACCCGCGGGCCCTGGTCGAGCGGCTCCTCGCCAAGGGGGCCGTGCACCTGCACGAAGGCAACCAGGGCCCCTCCGTCTGGACCACCCTCGCCGATCCCGAGGGCAACGAGCTGTGCGTCTCCCACTGAGCCGCGCCACGACTTCTAGGCTGGGCCCGTGAACGTCATCCTCTTCGGCGCGACCGGCATGATCGGCCGGGGCGTGCTGCGCGAGTGCCTGCGCGACGACTCCGTCGACAGCGTGCTCGCGATCGGCCGCAGCCCCCTTGCCGTGTCCCACCCCAAGCTGCGCGAGCTCGTCCGGGCCGATCCGACCGACCTGTCGCAGCCCGGCGGGCCGGACCTGGCCTCGTACGACGCGTGCTTCTTCTGCCTGGGCATCTCCTCCTTCCGCATGAAGGAGGAGGAGTACCGGCGGATCACCTACGATCTGACGCTCGCCGCCGCCCGCCCGCTCGCGGCCGCCAACCCGCGGCTCACCTTCGCCTACGTGTCCGGCGAGGGCACCGACAGCACCGAGAGCGGCCGCTCCATGTGGGCCCGGGTCAAGGGGAAGACCGAGAACGACCTGCTGAAGCTCCCCTTCGAGGCGTACATGTTCCGGCCGGGGATCGTGCAGCCGGACCGCGGCATCCCCTCCAAGACCCCGCTCTACCGCGCCGCTTACGCCGTCACCGCGCCGCTGTTCCCGGTCCTGCGGCGCTTCGCACCCCACCTGGTCACCACCACCGGGGCACTGGGCCGCGCCATGATCGCCGTCGCGGCGGCCGGGCCCGGCGGCGCGGACACCCAGCGGGTCCTGCGGCCGCGCGACATCAACCGGCTGGGCGGCGAAGGCCCGGACAGGGCGAAGGACCTGCGGTAACGGGCAGATATTCGGTTTCGGCCAGGTCCTCCCGCACCTGAGAATGAGGCATCTCGAACCGGGAGGAACCCCATGAGCCAGGACCGCCTGACTCTGCACGACCTGATGCCCGCGCAGGCGCTGACCGAGGCCATCGACGCCGGACACGTGGCCCGCAAGGCACACCCCGAGCTGCCGTTGTCGCTCTACAGCTACACCCGGACCGCCCAGTACGAGCAGGTCTGGAACCAGGTCACCACGCGCTGCCGCGGACTCGTCGCCGACGACGTCACCGGCGAGGTCGTCGCGCTGCCGCTGCCCAAGTTCTTCAACGTCGGCGAGCACGAGTCGGGCCGGTCCTACGCGCCTGCCCTGCCGGACGAGCCGTTCGAGGTGTACGACAAGGTCGACGGCAGTCTCGGAGTGCTCTTCCACTACGCCGGGAAGTGGCGGGCCGCCTCCAGGGGCTCCTTCACCAGCACGCAGGCCGTCTGGGCCCAGCGCCGCCTCGACGGACGCGACACCTCCGCGCTGGTCCCCGGCACCACCTACCTCGCGGAGATCGTGTACCCGCAGAACCGCATCGTCGTGGACTACGGGGACCGCCGCGACCTGGTCCTGCTCGCCGCGTACGGAGCGGACGGCGCCGAGGTGCCGCTCGCCGAGGCCGCCGGCCACTGGCAGGACATCGGCTCCGTGGTCAAGGTGTGGCCCGCCATGCCGCTGGGCGAACTGCTCGCGCTGACCGGCTCCAGCACCCTGCCGGGCGGCGCTCCCGCGACCGGCACCGACGCGGAGGGCTTCGTCCTGCGCTTCGCCTCGGGCGTCCGGGCCAAGGCGAAGATCGCCGAGTACGTACGCCTCCACAAGGTGCTCACCGGCGTGACCGAGCGGGACATCTGGCGCGGCCACGGCATCCAGCGCTTCGCCGGCCTGCCCCTCAAGCAGCTCGCCCAGGGCCTGAACTGCACCGTCGCCGACATCGAGGCCTCGGGCGGCAAGCCGCTGGACGCCCTGCTGGAGCAGGTGCCCGACGAGTTCGACCACTGGGTGCGCTCGGTGATCGAACGCCTGGAGACCGAGGCCGTGCTCCGCGAGCGCGCCATCGACGAGGCGTACGCCTCGCTGGCCCATCTGGCCGGCGACCGGGGCGCGTTCGCCCGCGCCGCCAAGACGACGGTCCGCGACGGCGGGGTCCGCGGCGCGCTCTTCCAGCGCCTCGACGGCAGGTCGACCGAGCTGATCACCTGGCGGCAGGTGCGGCCCGAGACCTCCGACCCCTTCACGCACGACGAGGAGAACTGAACCCGTGTCCGAAACACCCGAGACCGAGGCCGCCGTGTCCCCGGCAGCGCCCGCCGAGCCTCCCGCGCTCCCGGTGGTCCACATCATGACGGGGCTGCCTGCCTCCGGGAAGACCACCGCCGCGCGCGCCCTCCAGGCGGAGTCCGGCGGCCGGATGCGCCGCGTCAACCTCGACGACCTGCGGGCCATGCTCGACGTGCCGGACCCGGAGCGCGGGCGCTCGTACAAGCACGAGCAGACCGTGCTGGACATCCAGGACGCGGCCGTCAGCGCGGCCGTCGAGGGCGGGTTCGACGTGGTCGTCGACAACACCCACCTGACCTCCTACATCCCCAAGCGGCTCAAGGCGGCCGTCGCGGGACGGGCCACCTTCGTGGTGCACGACTACACCGACGTGCCCGTGGAGGAGTGCCTGCGGCGCGACGCCGCGCGCGAGCGCCAGGTCGGCGAGGAGATCATCCGGATACTCGCGGACAAGCACGCGAAGGCGAAGAAGGGCGGCTGGCGGCTCACCACGGACTGGCTCAACGACCAGCCGGACGTGTCCCCGTACGTCCCCGACCCGGCGCTGCCCACGGCCGTGATGTGCGATATCGACGGCACGCTCGCGATGACCGGCGACCGCAACCCGTACGACTTCACGCGCTGCGGCCTCGACACGCTGAACGCGCCGGTGCGCGATGCGCTGGACTCCTTCCGGCGGTCCGACGGCGACACCATCGTGCTGCTGTCCGGGCGCGGGGAGGAGCACCGGGAGCCGACCGAGGCCTGGCTGCGGGAGCACGAAGTCCCGTACGACGAGCTGTGGATGCGGGCTGCGGGTGACACGCGCCGCGACGACATCGTCAAGGCGGAGCTGTTCAACGCGCACGTGCGCCACCGGTACGCGGTCCGGGTCTCCCTGGACGACCGGGACCGCGTGGTGGCCATCTGGCGCCGGATGGGGCTGGCGACCTGGCAGGTCAACTACGGGGACTTCTAGACCGGTTCAGACGGCCCTCGGGGCGATCGCCTCGAGGGCGTCGACCGTGCCGGTCATGACCGTCCGGATGTGCTCGGTGAGGTGCGCCACGGGCCAGTCCCACCAGGCGAGTTCGAGCAGACGGGCGACATCGGTCTCTTCGTACCGGGTGCGGATGGGCTTGGCGGGGTTGCCGCCGACGATCGCGTAGTCGGGGACGTCGTCCACGACCACGGCGCCGGAAGCGATGACGGCGCCGTGCCCGATGCGCACACCGGGCATGACCATGGTGTGGTAGCCGAACCAGACGTCGTTGCCGACGACGGTGTCGCCCCGGCCCGGCAGCCCGGCGAGCAGGTCGAAGCGGTCTGCCCAGGACCCTCCCATGATGGGGAACGGGAAGGTGGAGGGGCCGTCCATGCGGTGGTTGGCGCCGTTCATGATGAAGCGCACCCCGGTGCCCAGAGCGCAGAACTTCCCGATGACCAGTCGCTCCGGCCCGTAGTGGTAGAGCACGTTGCGGGTCTCGAACGCGGTCGGGTCGTCCGGGTCGTCGTAGTAGGAGTACTCCCCGACCTCGATCAGCGGCGAGGTCACCAGGGGCTTCAGCAGGACCACGCGCGGCTGGCCGGCCATCGGGTGAAGCGTCCTGGGGTCCGGGGGAAGGCGGTCCATGGCGGTGCTCGCTCTCTGCTCGGCCTCTACTCGGCAATACGTCCAGTGGGCGCGGGTCGTGCTACGTCGCCTCGCCGACGTCCGTGACCATGCGGACGAGCGTGTCGACGAGCCCGTCGGAAGAGGTGTCCAGACTGCCCGCGTCGAGGTGGCCGCTGAGCTCCATCTCCGCGATGCCGTGGGCGCCCGCGAGCAGCAGGGCGCCGTAGTGCCGTGAGCGGGCCTCCCCGACGAGTCCGGCGACCACGACCATGAACTCGCGCTGGAACCGCCCGGCCGCGCGCAGGCGCTCCGCCACCGGGTCGTCCGTCGGCGCGCACAGCCCGCGCCGGACCTGATCGAGCCCTTCACCCAGTTCCTCCGGGCGGTGTCCGGGGCGCCGGAACAGCATCTGGTACAGGTGCGGCTGCTCCCGGCCGACGCCGGTGAGGGTGCGCAACGCGCCGCGCACCCTGTCGGACGCGGACAGGGACGGGTCGGTCCGCAGGGCGTGGACCCGGTCGGCGATCCGTTCCCAGGCCTCGGTCGCGACGACGGTCAGCAGGCTGTCCTTGCCCGTGAAATGGCGGTACGGCGCCCCCCGGCTCACGCCCGCCCGCGCGCCCACCTCGCGCAGGGTGACCGCCTCGGGTCCGCCGAGGTCGAGGAGCTCGGCGGCCGCGTCGAGCAGCGCGCGGCGGGTGAGGGCGGCGGATTGCGCACGGGTGACCATGGGCCCGATCCTACATCCGGTTGACGTTGTCATCCGGACTGGTACCGTCAATGAGGTGACAACGTCATCTGAAACCCAGAAGCTGGTCGTCGTGACCGGAGCCTCCACGGGCATGGGCGCGTCGGCCGCCCGTGAACTCGCCCGTCGGGGATTCCACGTCCTGGCCGGAGTGCGGCGCGACCGCGACGCGGACGCCATCCGGTCGACGGGCATCGAGCCGCTCATCCTCGACATCACCGAGCCCGAGCACGTGGAGGCACTCGCCGCGCGGGTCGAGAGCGACCCGCGCGCGCTGCACGCGCTCGTCAACAATGCGGGCATCCAGGTCAACGGCCCGGTCGAAGCCCTGCCCCTGGCCGAGTGGCGCCGGGTGTTCGAAGTCAACCTGTTCGGCCACATCGCCGTCACCCAGGTACTCCTGCCCGCGCTGCTGCGCGCCAAGGGCCGGGTGGTCAACATCAGCTCGGTCGGCGGCAAATTCGCCATGGCCACGTACGGCGCCTACGCCGGCTCGAAGTTCGCCCTGGAGGCGGTCAGCGACTCGCTCCGCCGGGAGGTCGCTCCGCTGGGCGTGCGGGTGGTCGTGGTCGAGCCCGGCGGTGTCCGTACGGAGATGGCCGCACGGGGGGTGGAGACGGCCAACCGCTTGTCGGCACGGATGACGCCGGAGCAGGAGGAGCGGTACGGGGACATGGTCCGGGCGAACAACGAGCTCATGGCCTCCGGCACCGCTTCGGGCCTCACCGCCGACGCCGCCGCCCTGGTCATCGCGAAGGCCGTGACGACGCCCAGGCCGCGTACCCGCTACACCGCCGGCCGGGACGCGGCCCTGATCGTGCGCCTGGGCCGGATCCTGTCCGACCGCACGCTCGACCGGGTCCTCGCCGCCAACCTGCGCCGCCACCAGCCGTAGGCGCGGCGCCCGCGGGTGCGGAGAGGCCTGCCCGGCTCGCCATACTGGAGCGGTGGACGAGCCGAACGTACTGATCGTGGACGGTGCCAACGTCGTCGGGTCCGTGCCGGACGGCTGGTGGCGCGACCGGCGCGGCGCCGCCGAGCGGCTGCGCGACCGGCTGGCGCTGCGCGAGGAGGGTGAGGAGATCGTCCTCGTCGTCGAGGGCGCGGCCCGGGGCGTCGCATCGGTGCCCGGCGTACGGGTGGACGAGGCGCCGGGCAGCGGCGACGACCGCATCGTGGAGCTGGCGGCCGCCTACTCGGAGCGCGGCGGGTGCGTCGTGGTCACGGCGGACCGGGAACTGCGGACACGGGTACGGGCGTACGGTGCGCGGTGCGTGGGACCGCGGACCGTACGCCCGGAGACACGGCTCTAGGCCGGTTCTGGGACGGCTCTAGGCCGGCTCCAGGACGGGATGGCGCCTAGGCGCGGCAGTAGCGGACCTCGCCCAGGTTCTTGACGTAGCGGGCGGCGACCCAGTTGTCGTCGCCGTCCCGGGCGGCCGCGGACTTCGCGGACTTCGCCGACTTCGGCATCATCGCGGCCTTGCGGTCCTCGTCGCGCTCGTCGCGCTCGTCGCGCTCGTCGCGCTCGTCGCGCTCGTCGCGCTCGTCCCGCTCGTCCCGCTCGTCCCGCTCGTCCCGCTCCTTCAGCAGGTACCAGAGGTTGTTCCCGTCGACCCGCTCGCCGCGCGTCTTGCACGCGATGGCGACCTTCTCGTGCGGGTGCAGCCGGCCCACCTTGTGGGAGTGGGTGGTCGGCCGGCTGCGGACGGTCAGCGGGCCGCGGGAGGTGACGACGCCGCGGGCGTGCTTGCGCTTGCCGTACTCGTCGTCCTCGCCGAAGCCGTCCTCGTCGTTCTCGTCGAGGGGGGTGGTCAGGACCTGGCCGCGGGGCTCCGAGTGGTCGGCCGCGACGGCCGTGCCCGCCCCGACCAGGCCGAGCACCAGGCTTCCGGCGGTGAGGGCGAGGATGGTCCTGGTGGGCTTCAGCATGAGCCGGCTCCTCCGAGAAAGCGTCTGCCCGGCCGCGTTTCGCGGCGCGGGGCGGCAACCAGGCGGTCGCCAGGGACGACTATGGCGACGGAGGGCCTCCCGGGCCCGCTGACGCACCGTGACGTCGCCCGATATGCGCAATATGCGGGTGGGGTCGAGGGCGCCACCGGGGTTGCTCCGTATCCCGGCCCCTGTCCCGGCCCCTGTCCCGGCCCTGTCCCGGCCCTGTCCCCGCCCCGCCTCCGGATGCGGGCACCGCACGGCGCCGCCAGAGTGGATGGCATGGGTATCGAGGATTACGGCGGCGGTCCCGGCGCGCAGCAGACCGGTGTCATGGTGGTCACGACGAACGACGTCCCGGGCTACCGGGTCGAGCAGGTCATCGGAGAGGTCTTCGGCCTCACCGTGCGCTCCCGCCACCTGGGCAGCCAGATCGGCGCGGGCCTGAAATCCATGATCGGCGGCGAGCTGAAGGGTCTCACCAAGACGCTGGTGGAGACCCGCAACCAGGCGATGGACCGTCTCATCGAGCAGGCGAAGGCGCGCGGTGCGAACGCCGTGCTCATGATGCGGTTCGACGTGACCGACGCGGCCGACCTCGGCACCGAGGTGTGCGCGTACGGGACGGCGGTCGTTCTGGTGCCGGCGAGCACCTGACCGCACAGGAACCCGCGGGGACCGGCACGGGAGCCGCCCACGGGCGGCTCTCCGGCGTGCCCGCGGCGGGCATCGCGCTCGGGCGCGCGCTGTCCGGCACCCCGCTCGGGCGCGCTGCCCCGCCCGCTCGCCCGCGGTCGCCGCCGGGCCGGGGAGCGACGCTCCTTCCGGGCGGGCCGAAGTGTGCGCCCACTGACCCCACCCGTCACAGAAGTCCACGACGGGGTGCGGCTTTGTCCATGGGCCTGCCGGGCCGCGGTACGCAGGCTGTCAGGTCAGTGAGCGGACCGCCGGCCTCCACGGTGTGCGGTCTTCCGCCCAGGAAGCGCCGACTCCCGGAGGTCCGATGCGAACCCCCCTCTGGCCGGCCGCAGCCGCGGTGGCTGGTCTGGTCGCCACCTTGGTCGTGGCCGTGCCCGCTGCCCCCGCCGTGGCGGCCACCCCCCTGACGATCACCTCGCCGGAGCTGTCCGTCAGCGTGGACAGCGCCTTCCCCCGCGTCATCAGCTACACCCGCACCGCCACCGGGGACGTGCTGAACGGCAACGAGGACACCATCGGCGCGATCGTCGTCAACGGAACCACCTACACGCCCACCGTCACCGCCACCCCCTCCGCCTCCGGCGTGGACTACGCACTGGCCTTCTCCGGAGTGACCATCAAGTCCCGGCTCTCGGTGACCGGTTCGGTGGTGGAGTTCAAGGTCACGGCGATCGAGGACACGGCCGCCCTGCGCGTACGCAGCTTCGCCATCCCCAACCACAACCTCGTCAGCGTCCGCAGCAGCCAGGCGGGCGCCGCGCTCTCCACCGCGAAGATGCACACCGCCACCACCGGTACCGGGGACACCTTCACCCCGATCACCGCGAGCACACCGGTGGACGCCGCCGCCACGACCGTGATGTACGGGCTGGCCAACACCGGCAAGCTGGCCGCGGCCATCGACTCCAACTCGTACTACGACGCCCCCTCCGGCGGCACCGCGAGCGAGAACGGCCGGATCAGCAAGCAGGTCACCGACAAGGGAACCTACCGCCGGGCCGGCCTGTGGAGCGGATCCTGGCTCTACCGTTCCTCGGGCGCCGCCGACACCGACACCGAGCCGCTGCCCTACGTCCGCGTCGCGATCACGGCCGACCGCAACGCCGACTCCACCGTGGACTGGCAGGACGCGGCGGTCGCCTACCGCGACATCTGGACCGCTCCCACCGGCTGGCAGCACACCGCCGACCGGGTCGTGCAGCGCATCCCCTTCAACTTCGCCTCTGCGGCCACCCATCCCTTCTCCGAGACCCTCGACGAGACCAAGCGGGTCAACCTCGCCACCGACGGCCTCGGCCAGTTCGTCCTGCTCAAGGGGTACGCCTCCGAGGGCCACGACTCGGCCCACATGGACTACAAGAACATCGGCTCCAAGCTCGGCGGGGCCACCGACCTGAACACCCTCACCACCGTCGGCCACACCTACAACGCCGACTTCGGCGTCCACGTCAACGCCACCGAGGAGTACCCGGTCTCGGCCACCTTCGACCCGGCGCACCAGACCGGCGGGCTCGGCTGGGACTGGCTCGACCAGTCGTACTACGTGGACACCCGCAAGGACGGCCAGTCCGGCGAGCGCCTCAAGCGGTTCCAGGACCTCAAGGCGGCGGCGCCCGGCCTGGACTTCCTCTACGTGGATGTCTGGTACGGCGACGGCTACGTCTCGCGCAAGCTCGAACGCGAGATCGGCGGCCTCGGCTTCCAGCTCGCCACCGAGTTCCCCGCCTCGATGACCGGGCAGTCCCTCTGGCACCACTGGGCCACCGACGTCAACTACGGCGGCAGCGACCTCAAGGGCATCAACTCGAACATCGCCCGCTTCATCGCCAACCACACCAAGGACGACTGGATCGCCGCCAACCCGCTGCTCGGCGGCGCCGAGATCACCGCCTACGAGGGCTGGCAGGGCAAGCGGGACTTCACCTCCTTCCTCAGCACCACCTTCGCGACCAACCTGCCGACCAAGTACCTCCAGGAATCGCCGATCGTGAAGTGGACCGCCAATGCGGTCACCCTCGTCAACGGCACCACCGTCACCACCTCGGGGAACACCCGCAAGATCACCACGGCCGGCCGCACCGTCCTCGACGGCTCCGCCTACCTGCTCCCGCGCGACGGCAAGCTCTACCACTGGAACGACAAGGCAGCCTCCACCACCTGGACCCTCCCGGCCGGCTGGTCCTCGCCCAAGCTGTACAAGCTGACCGACACCGGCCGCCAGCTCGTCGGTGACCTGGCCGTCACCGGCGGGCAGGTCACCATCGACGCCGCCGCGAAGACCGCCTACGTCGTGACCAACGGAGCCGCTCCCGCCCAGGCCGACCCGAACTGGGGCGAGGGCGCCCCCGTCAAGGACCCCTCCTTCTTCTCCGGCAACCTGAACACCTGGAGCGTCACCGGGACCGGCGCCGCCGTCACCCGCAACTCCCAGGGGCAGAACGAGCTCACGATGGCCCCGAGCACCGCGCCCGCCGTCTCCCAGCAGCTCACCGGGCTCGCCCCCGGCACCTACGCCGCCTCCGTCTGGGTCACCACCCCGGCAGGACGCGCCGCCACCCTGGGCGTGACCCCGGCCGGAGGCACGGCCGCCTCCGTCTACGCCGACTCCTCGACACTGACCAACAGCCTCGGCGGCAGTGAGAAGAACGGCACCAAGATGCAGCGGATGAAGGTGCTCTTCGACGTCCCCGCGGGGCAGTCGACGGCCACCCTCAAACTGTCCGCGGCCTCCGGGCCGGGCACCGTCTACCTGGACGACGTACGGGTCGTCCGCTCCGCCCGCACCCCGCTGAACGGCCACTGGTTCACCGAGGACTTCGAGAACGTCGACGCGGGCTGGGGCCCCTTCGCCTTCGGCGGCGCCGGCGGCTCCGCCACCGACCCGCGCACCCACATCGCCCAGCGCAACGCCCCGTACACCCAAGCGGGTTGGAGCGGGAAGCTGGTCGACGACGTGATCAGCGGGCAGAACTCGCTGAAGTCGCACGAGGAGCGGCAGGGCCTGGTCTACCGCACCCTCCCGCAGACCCTGCGGCTGACGCCCGGCCGCTCGTACAAGGTCACCTTCAGCTACGAGAACGGCTTCAGCGGGGACTACCAGTTCATCACCGGCTCCGGCAGCACCGAGACGGCCACCGCGCTGAACCAGGCCCGGACGGCCACCACCTTCACCAAGACCTTCACCGCGGGCACCGACGCCTGGATCGGCGTACGGAAGGTCACCGGCGAAGGCTCCCACAACGAGGCCGACTTCATCCTCGACGACCTCGCCGTCGACGACCTCGGCTCCGGGACCGGCGGTGAACTTCTTGTCCCGCAGACGCAGATGAGCGTCAAGGCCGTCGACAGCCAGGAGACCGCGGGCGAGAACGGCGCCGCGGCCAACGTGCTCGACGGGGACAGCGCCACCATCTGGCACACCCAGTGGTACCAGGCCACCGCGCCGATGCCGCACGAGATCACCCTCGACCTCGGGGCCTCGTACAACGTCTCCGCCCTGCACTACCTGCCCCGGCAGACGCAGAGCAACGGCCGCATCGCCGCCTACCAGGTGCTCACGTCCACGGACGGGGTCACCTGGGGGACCGCGGCGGCCTCGGGCACCTTCGCCAACACCACGGCGCAGCAGGACGTGACCTTCACGGCGCGCACCGCCCGCTACGTCAAGCTCAAGGCCACGAGCGAGGTTTCGGGCAATCCGTGGACGGCGGTCGCGGAACTCAACGTCGGCTACCTGCCGTGACGCCCGCCTGCGGTATCGCCTCCGGTGGCGAGAGGAGCCGACGCGGCGACTGCTGCTGCACCGACTGCTGCTGACGGAACCGGACGGGCGCCATGCCCACCCGGCGGCTGAACAGCCTGCTGAAGTAGGCGGCGTCCGCGTAACCGACCCGCCGGGCGACCCCGGCGACCGGCAGGTCGGTCCGGGCCAGCAGCTCCTTCGCCCGGCTCAGGCGGATGCCGAGGAGGTACTCCTTGACCCCCTCCCCGGTACTGCCCCGCACCGCCCCGCGCAGTTCGGGGAGGCTCATCCCGAGCCGGGCGGCGTGGTCGGCCACCGAGATCGGCAGCAGCGCGTCCCGGGCCAGGGTGTCCATCACGGTGTCCCCCTGCCGCGACACCCCGGCCCGGGCGTAGCGCAGCGCGACGAGCAGCGCGTGCACGGCCGCGGCGGCCTCCACCTCCAGCAGGGGGCCGCCGAGCCGGGCCGCCCGGACGATCCCGTCGACCACGTGCCGCACCCCGGCCGTGTCGCTGAGCGGTACCAGCGGCCGGTCGGGGGTGAGGTAGCCGAGGTCGGTGTACGCCTCCACGCTGTGGCCGGCGAAATCCACGAAGCACTCGTCCCAGCCGGTCCGCGGATCGGGGCCGTAGTGGTGCTCCACCCCGGGCACGAGCCACAGCAGCGCCGGGGCCGTCACGGGCTGCGGGGCCCGCCCGCCGTGGCTGAACCAGCCCCGGCCGGCGCAGACCACCACCGCGACGTGGTGGTCGAGCACGCGCGGGCCGACCACCGGCAGCTCACCCTGCTGCACCCCCACACCGAGGCACACCAGCCCGAGCCGGCGGTGGTTGGCGGTCGGCGAGAAGTACCGCATCCAGCTGCTGTACGGAGGCGTTCCCATCTGCGGATTGTGATCCACAAGGCGGGGAGTGCTCAAGGGGCCGTGGACTCATGGGCGCTACGAGGCTTTCGTGTGACGGGTGTGGCAGATGTGGCTGGCGTGGCTGACGTGACCGGCATGACGGACATGGCGGGCGCGGGCGGCGTGACCGGCGCGGACAGGACGCCCGCCGGACCGCCCGGGCCCCGCTCCGGCCTGAGTCCGGCCGCCAGCCCGGCGACCACCACGGCCAGGCCCAGCCACACCGCCGGCTCCGGCACCCCGCCGCCGGTGACGGCTCCCGCGCCCGCCGCCGCGAGCGGGGCCACCCCGGTGAGCAGCCCGGCCCGGCCGGAGCCCACTGCGGCCACCGTGCGGTACCAGAGGAGGAAGGCCACCGCGGTCACCATCACGGCGAGGTAGCCGGCGGCGGCCCACTGGCGCGGGCTCACGGTCACGAGCTCCGCGGGCCCCTCGACGCACACCGTGAGCACCGCCAGCATCACCGCGCCCATCCACACCGCGTGCAGCGACACCCCCCACGCCCCGTGACGTCTCAGCACCGGCACCGCGAGCAGGGTGAATCCGGCCTCGCAGCCCAGCGCGAGCGCGGCCCATCCGACCCCGGCCGCGTCCGTCCGGCCCGTTCCCTCCACCAGCACCGCCCCGGTGACGACCACCGGAGCGGCCAGCAGCACCCGGCGGCTGGGCCCGCGGCCCTCCAGCAGCGGACCGATCACCCCGAGCAGGACCGGTGCGCAGGCCACGGCGACGGCGATGACGGCCGGCTCCGCGTGCGCGACGCCCCGTACGACGGCCACGTTGAACAGCACCAGCCCGGTCGCGGCGACCCCGCCCAGCCACAGCCACTCCCGGCCGCGCGGGGCCCTGATCGGTACCCGGGCGCCGCGGGCCAGGCCGTACAGGAGCAGCGCGGCCAGCGCGTACCGGACGGCCTGCACGCCGAAGAGCGGGGCGTCCACGAGGGAACGGGAGAGGGTGACGCTGCTGCCGACGAGGACCATGCCGACGATGCCGGGGGCGAGGTCGCGCACGTGCCGGGCCGAAGGGCGGGGAGTGGAGGGAGGGGGAGGAGAGGGAGGAGGTGAGGTGCTCATACCTCGAGCCTGGGGCCACAATGGACCTGTGGACAGGTCCAAAGGAAGCGCCGTCAAGGGGTCCGAAACAGCCGGGCCGGCCATCCTCCGGACAGCCGGGTCGGACTTCCTCCAGCTCGACATCGGGCGGGCCCCCGCCGGCGGCCGGACCGAGTGGCTCGCCGACCGGCTGCGTGCCGCCATCGCCGACGGCAGGCTCGCCGTCGGCAGCCGGCTCCCGGCCAGCCGTGTCCTCGCCGCCGAGCTCGGGGTCTCCCGGGGGCTGGTCACCGAGGCGTACCAGCGGCTGGCGGAGACCGGCCAGGTGGCCGGCCGCGGCCGCGCGGGGACCGTGGTGGTGGCCGCCCCGGTGACCGAGCGGCTGCCCCGGTCCGGGCCTGCCCGGTCGGGGACCGCCCGGTCCGGAGTCCCTGATCGGGCCGGCCCGTTCACCCCGGGCCCGCGCGGCGGCCTCGTCGACGCGCTGCGCGCCGCCCCGTCCCGGATCGACCTCTCGCCCGGGGCGCCCGACCTGACGGCGTTCCCGCGTACGGCCTGGCTCCAGGCGGAGCGCCGGGTCCTGGCCGAGCTCACCCCCGCCGACTTCGGCTACGGGAACCCGCAGGGCGCCCCCGCGCTGCGCGAGGCGATCGTCGGCTGGCTCGCCCTCAACCGCGGGATCCGGGCCGCCCCCGACGAGGTGGTCGTGGTGGCGGGCGTGGCCCAGGCGCTCGGACTGCTGGCCCAGGTGCTGCGCGCGGAGGGCGTACGGCGCGTGGCCGTGGAGGATCCCGGCTCGCTGGGGGCGCGGCAGCAACTGGTGCACGGAGGCATGGAACTCCTGCCCGTACCGGTGGACGCGGGCGGCATCGAAACCGCCGCCCTGACGGCCGGCCCGGCCCAGGCGGTGGTGCTGACACCGGCGCACCAGTTCCCGACCGGGGTCGTCCTCGACGGGGAACGCCGCCGCGAGCTGCTCGGCTGGGCAGCGGCCGGGGGAGTCGTCATCGAGGACGACTACGACGCCGAACACCGCTACGACCGCGCCCCCGTCCCCGCGCTGCGGGCCCTGCTCCCGGACGCCGTCTGCTACACCGGAAGCGTCTCCAAACTCCTCGCCCCCGCCCTGCGCCTGGGCTGGCTGCTGGTCCCGCCGCGCCGGCTGGACGCCGTCATCGAGGCCAAGCGCTACGCCGACCTCGGCAATCCCGTCCTCGCCCAGCTGGTGCTGGCCCGGCTGATGGCCTCGGGGGAGCTGGAACGCCACCTGCGCTTCGTACGCCGGCGCCACCGGGCCCGCCGGGACGCGATGCTCCGCGCGATCGGCGCTGAACTACCGGGCGCGCGGGTGCACGGGGCGGCGGCCGGGCTGCACCTGATGGTCACCTTCGACGGCGAACCCACCGGGCTCGCCGGCCTCGACGACACCGCTCTCGCGGCCGCGGCCCTGGACCTCGGGGTGAAGGCGCATCCGTTGTCCTGGCACCGGGTGACCCCGGGGGCTCCGGGCCTGGTCCTCGGCTACGCGGCGGGCACGGCGGGGGAGATCGAGGAGGGCGTGGCCGTCATCGGCACGGCCCTGCGGCGGCTGCGGGAGGCACGAGGGCAACGGGGGTCGCGGGGGTCGCGGGGGTCGATGGACCCGCGCCTGGTCTGAGCGGGCGGCTTCGGGGGTGATGCCGGAGGGCCGTGGGGGGGCCGTGCGCGGGGCCGTTCAGGACATCCGCGAAAAGTTTTTCGGAACCGGCGGCAACCTCCCGGGCACTCGCGCGTCGTGCGGGGGTGAGGGCGTGATCCCGCGCCCCGCAGCCGACCGTGGAGAACCACCGTGAAGAACCTGAAGCGCTCCCCGCTGTCCGTCCGCAGGACGGCGGCCCTCGCCGTCGCCGCCGCCGGCGCGGCCCTCGCGCTGGCCGGGCCGGCCTCCGCAGCAGCAGGGGCGCCCTCCGCCTCGCCCACCGTGGCCGCGCCCGCACCGGCGACGCCCACGCCCAGCACGGCGCCGAGCGTGGCCCCTTCGGCCCCGGCTCCCTCGGTGAGCCGGCCGCCGACCGCGACCCCCAGCGCGCGCCCGAGCACGTCGGCGAGCGCTGCCCCGACCGTTGTGCCGAGCGGGAAGCCGACCGCCGTCCCCAGCGCGGCTCCCAGCCCCGCCCCCTCCTCGTCCGGCGGATCCGAGCTCGCGCATACTGGCTCCTCCGCCACCAATGCCGCACTCGGCGCCGGGGCCGCCGTGCTGATCACCGCCGGGGCCGCGACCCTGTACACCCTGCGGCGCCGCGCCAACGGCTGAGGACCACCGTGCTCCACCTCGCACCATCCCTGGGCCCCGCCGCGACCGGTTTCGACCGACCGTGGCGGGGCTTGTGGTCGTTCCTGCTGCGCCGTGAGCGCTCCTCGGCCGCGCAGGCCCCGCCCGCGCCGACGGAGCCGTACCGGCACGGCTACACGTACGGCCACCCCGGCGAGCCGGGCGGCCCGCCGCCCACCGTGACCGAGCTCTACCACGCCCACCGGCTGCCGATGGTCCGGCTGGCGGTGCTGCTGGTGGACGATCTGGGCACCGCCGAGGACGTGGTCCAGGACGCCTTCACGGCCTTGTACCGGCGCCACGGCGAGCGGATCACGGAGGTGGACAACGCGCTGGGCTACCTGCGCACCGCCGTCGTCAACACGGCCCGCTCCGTACTGCGCCGCCGCCGGACCGCCCGTGCGTGGACCCCGCAGGCACCCGCCGACGTACCCTCCGCCGAGGCCTCCGTGGTCCTCGACGAGGCGCACCGCGAGGTCCTCGCCGCGCTGGGGCGGCTGACGCCGAGGCGGCGGCAGGTCCTGGTGCTGCGCTACTGGGCGGACCTCAGCGAGGCGGAGATAGCCGAGACGCTGGGGATCAGCCGGGGGGCGGTCAAATCGAACGCGAGCCGTGGGCTGGACGCGCTGGAACGGATTCTGGAGGGTCGGATATGACGCGTGGACAGGCGCCGCCTTCCGGGCCGTCCGGGATGAACGAGCCCTCCGGGGCACCGGCCGGGCGGCCGGTCGAGTACCGGCTGCGGCAGGCCCTGGCCGCCCGCGCGGCCGGGATCACCGTGCGCGAACTGCGTCCGGCGCAGCCGCCGGGGCTCGGGGCCCGACGACTGCCGTGGGCCTGGCCGCGCGGTTTCGCGCTGCCCCTGGCGGGGCTGGCGGCGGCCGCCGCGGTGGTGGTGGGGTACGCCGTACTGGCACCGGACTCTCCGGTCCGCCCGGGCCCGGTACCGGCGCCGCCGGCCGCGCCGCCGTCGCCCTCGCCGACGGGCTCGGCTCCGCGGCCGGTTCCGGACGGGCCGTCCCCGTCCGTTGCCCCGCCCGCGTCGCCGTCCCCGTCCCCGTCGCGGATCTCGCCTTCGCCTTCGCCCTCCTCCGTACCCACCGCGAGCCCGTCACGGGCACCGTCCGGTACGGGCGCGCCACGGCCGAGTTCCTCCCCCTCCGCTCCACCGGGCACGTCGGCGGCCGTCTCGCCGCCCCCGGCCTCGTCCCCGCCGCCCACGGCTTCGCGGGCGCCTCGCTGAGAGGGGAGAACCGCCTGTTCGGGGCGCCACGCGGGCCGCAACCATGCGCCGACGCAGATCAGTTGGCCGCATCCTTGGATCCTGTCGAAGCATGCGGACGGGGGCGCGGGATGTGGTCAGCGGTGTCGTCGGGCGGGGTCCCGGCGGGGGAGCGGTTCGACTGGTACGCCGACATCATCTCCCGTGAGGTGATGCCGGCGGCGCTCAGCAGCGAGCGGCCGGCCGAGTTCCGGGGCGAGGCAGCCGTCGTGGACCTCGGTCCCCTGCGCGCGTCCAAGTTCGCCCTGTCGCCGCTGCGTTCGCGGCGCACCCCCGCGCTGATCCGCCGTGGCGATCCGGAGCAGTACCAACTGGCCCTGCTGCGCAAGGGCGTCACCTCGATGTCCCAGCACCGCAACACGTGCACGGTCGGAGGCGGTGACCTCATGCTGTGGGACACCTCGCGGCCCTCCGACAACGTGATGCACGAGGACGGCGGCCAGGTCCGGGCGACGATCCTCATGCTCCCCCGGGACGTACTGCCCCTGCGCCCCGAGCGGTTGGAACGGCTGCTGGCCCGACGTATCCCGGGTGACCGCGGCATCGCGGCGATCCTGGCCTCCTTCATGACCGCCCTGGAGGACCACGCCGCCGAATGCGAGCCCCGGGAACTGGCCCGGCTCGGCGCGGTCGCCGTCGACCTCGCCACGGCCTGCCTGGCCCAGCATCTGGACGCGGAGGACCGGATCCCCTCCGAGGCCCGTGCGGAGGTGCTCCTGCGGCGGATCCACGCCTTCATCGAGCACAACCTCGCCGACCCGGAGTTGGCACCGCCCACCATCGCGGCCCGCCACAACATCTCGGTGCGCGGCCTCCACCAGCTCTTCCAGGGGCAGGGGGAGAGCGTCCGGTCCCGGATCCGCCGACGCCGCCTGGAACAGTGCCGCACCGACCTGATCCGCCCCGAACTCGCCGCCCACCGGGTCCAGTCCATCGCCGCCCGCTGGGGCTTCAGCGGACCCGAGGTCTTCAGCCGCTCCTTCCGCGAGGCGTACGGACTCACGCCCACGGAGTACCGTGGGCTGGGCGCGGGGGGAACGCACCGGGACAGCGTTCAGCGGCCGGCTCCGTAGCCCCTTTCGGGGCCGTCCTCAGCCGGTAGCGGCTTCGAGGAGGGTTTCGGCCGCGGCGGTGCGGGCGTAGAGGACCGAGCGGCCGGCGCGGTGGGCGCTGACCAGGCCCGCGTCGCGCAGCGCCGTGAGGTACTGGGACACCCCGGCCGGGGAGAGTCCGGTGCGGCGGGCCAGCTGTGTCGTGGAGGCCGGGGTCTCCAGTTCGGTCAGCAGCAAGGTCCGCGAGCGACCGAGCACGGCTGCGAGGGCAGCGGCCCGGGTGACGGGCCGTCGGTTCCACAGCGAGCCGACACCGCGCGCCTGATAGGCGAGTTGGGGTGGGTCCGGTGGCGTCGTCCGCGTGCGCAGACCTGGTCCGGTGAAGGACGAGGGGATCAGCAGAAGTCCCGTACCGGCCGTTTCGCGATGCAGCGGCTGCTTTCGGCGGGCCAGCCGCAGCCCATTGTCGTCCCAGCTCACCGAGGTGTGCAGGTGGTTCAGGAGGTGGCCCGCACCGTGTTCGGCGACGATGCGGGCCCGGTGGAAGACATCCGCGTCCAGCACTTCCCGGATCCGCGCCCAGTAGGGGCCGAGTGCCAGCTCCCAGTACGTTGCGATCTCCTCGACGACCTTGGCCATGCGGAGCTGCGGGTCGGCACGCAGGGTCCGCAGCCGGGGGCCGAGACCGCCCTGGTGGCGGGCCAGGTGGTCGAGGTCCTGCCGTACCCGGGCGGCGGGCGAACGGAGGATCGCATCCCGCTCCGCCGCCGGCGTGGGGGCCGGCGTGGCGGGGGCCGGATTGAGGAAGTCCGGGACGTAGCCGGAGGGCGGGATCAGCTCGGAGACCCAGCCCCGGTCCAGCCCGGCGGCCAGCAGACGCGGCCGTACCTGATCGACCCAGGGCCGGTGGACCGGATGCGCGGCGGCGGACGTCAGCAGCCGGAAACTGGGCGCGATCTCCCACATCGGTGAGACGGCGAACCTCACCTGCGCCAGATCGTCCGCCGAGAACGCCAGCTCCGCCAGGGCGACCACTCCTCAATGGATTCAGTCATGGGTGAATCAATGGCGGGCCAGCATAGCGGAGGGCGATCATCCCGCCATGACTTCACAGACGATCACCGCGGCCGCATCGGGCACCTTCGAGCTCGGCGACCTGACGGTCAACCGCATCGGCTTCGGCGCGATGCGGTTGCCCCAGCACGGCGCGGCGTTCGCGGCCGCCGCCGTCCCGCGCGACCGCGACCGGGCGATCGACGTGCTGCGCCGCGCCGTCGAGCTGGGCGTGAACCACATCGACACCGCCGCGTTCTACTTCTCCCCGCTGCGCTCCGCCAACGAGCTGATCAACCGCGCCCTGGCCCCCTACCCGGACGAACTCGTCATCACCACCAAGGTGGGACCGGGCCGCGATCCCGCAGGCCACTGGCTGCCGCACGCCACCCCCGCGCAGCTGCGCGGCCAGGTCGAGGAGAACCTGCGCCAGCTCGGCCGCGACCACCTCGACGTGGTGAACCTGCGCATCGTCGGCGCCGATTCCATCGCGGAACGCTTCGGCGCACTCGCCGAACTGCGCGAGGCCGGGCTCATCCGGCATCTGGGACTTTCCAACATCCGCCCCCACCACCTCGCCGAGGCGCGGAGCATCGCGCCCGTGGTCTGCGTCCAGAACATGTACGGCATCGGCGGATCGCCCGATCAAGGGGAACTCCTGCGCACCTGCGGCGAACAGCGCATCGCGTTCGTGCCGTTCTACTCGATCGCCGGCGCCGGACGCGAGGGTGGCGCGATCACCGACAACAGTCCGGAGGTGCACACCATCGCGAGTGCCCACCAGGTGAGCACGGCCCAGGTCCGGCTGGCGTGGACCCTGCACCAGGGCCCCCACGTCCTGGCCATCCCCGGGACCGGCAACCCCGACCACCTCGCACAGAACGTGGCCGCGGGCTCTCTGCGCCTCTCCGCCGGCGAACTCTCCGTCCTGGACTCCCTCGGCCGCGAAACCCCGTGAACGGGCGGCCTGCTCAACCCCCGAAAGGCCCCCGGAGCCGACCGTTTACGCTCGCCCCATGAACGACAGCACACACGGCATACGGATCCGGCCGGGCGGCCCGGCGGACGTACCGGCCATTCTGGACATGCTCGACTCCGCGGTGGCCTGGATGAACGCCCGTGGGAACACCGAGCAGTGGGGCACGACCCCGTACTCCCGGATTCCCGGCGGGGTGGAGCGGGTCCAGGGGTACGCCACCGAGAACTCCCCGTACGTCGCGGAGTTGGACGGGGTACCCGTCGGAGCCCTGGTGCTGGACACCGGGCCCAGCCCGAAGATGCCGATGATCCCACCCGCCGGGGAACCCGAGCGGTACGTCCGCCTGCTGCTCTCCGACCGGCGCCACGCCGGACTGGGCATCGGCGCCGCCCTGCTGGCCCGGGCCGTGGAGGAGACCAGGCGGGCCGGAGTGGAGCT
The DNA here is from genome assembly GCF_026340675.1 of Streptomyces sp. NBC_01264. Taxonomy (NCBI): domain Bacteria; kingdom Bacillati; phylum Actinomycetota; class Actinomycetes; order Kitasatosporales; family Streptomycetaceae; genus Streptomyces; species Streptomyces sp. NBC_01264. The sequence goes on along the minus strand of NZ_JAPEOX010000002.1, from coordinate 1,038,559 downwards.
GCTGCGGGTCGACTGCTGGGCGGGCGGTACGGGCGAACTGGTCGCGTACTACGAGCGCAACGGCTTCACCCGCACCGACCCGTTCCTCTCCGGCACCTGGCCGGGACAGGTACTGGCCCAGCGGGTCTAGGCCGTCTCTGACCGCCTCTAGAGGGATCGGACCCCCTCCGGAGTGTTCTTCACCGCGGCCACCAGCGGGGCGAGTTCCGGATTGAGCGCCGCCTCGTCCAGCGCCTCGCGCAGGGCGGTGTCGTTGGTGGGGCGGGCCTCGGCCAGGAGCGCGAGACCGGTCGGGCTGACCTCGGTGTAGATGCCCCGGCGGTCGGTGTCGCACAGGTAGCGGCTCAGCAGCCCGCGGTCCTCCAGCCGGCTGACCAGCCGGGTCGTCGCGCTCTGGCTGAGCACCACCGAGTCCGCGACCTGGTGCATGCGCAGGTGGCCGCCCGGGCCGCTGTGCTGGCGGCTGAGGACGTCGAGCAGGGAGTACTCGCGCACGCTCAGGTCGTGCCCCGCCTGGAGCGCGCGCTCGATGTGCGCCTCGATCCGCCCGTGCAGGAGGGAGAGGGCGCACCAGCCCTGGGAGAGGGCGGTGAGTGCGCTGTCCGTGGCCGTCATGGCTTCCTCCTCGAAGGCGTGTGACTCCAGGATAGGGCACGTCTGCAATTGCCCGCGCTTGCAAATATCCCGCGTCTGCAATTAATGTGGACGCAGGCAACCCGCTGTGGCAATCGCCCGGCCCCGCCACTTCCCCCCTGAAGCCCCTGTAGCTCCTGAAGGGCACCCCTCATGCCTCTCGCACTCCTCGCACTCGCCATCGGCGCCTTCGGGATCGGCACCACCGAATTCGTGATCATGGGCCTGCTCCCCGAGGTCGCCGGCACGTACGGCGTCTCGATCCCCACCGCCGGCTTCCTGGTCACCGGCTACGCCCTCGGAGTGGTCCTCGGCGCCCCGCTGATGACCGTGCTCGGCACCCGCATCCCCCGCAAGCGCATGCTGATGCTGCTCATGGGCCTGTTCATCGTGGGCAACGTGGTCTCCGCGCTGGCCCCCGCCTTCGGCGTCATGCTCGCCGGACGGGTCGTGGCCTCCCTCGCCCACGGCGCCTTCTTCGGCATCGGCGCGGTCGTCGCGGCCGAGCTGGTCGCCCCCGAGAAGAAGGCCGGAGCCATCGCCATGATGTTCACCGGCCTCACCGTGGCGAACGTCGTCGGCGTCCCGCTCGGCACCCTCGTCGGCCAGCACCTCGGCTGGCGGGTCACCTTCCTGATCGTCGCCTCGCTCGGCCTCCTCGGCCTGCTCGGCATCGCACGGCTCGTCCCCGACCTGCCGCGCCCCCAGGGCGTACGGATCCGCCACGAGCTGGCCGCGTTCCGCAACGTCCAGGTGCTCCTGGCCATGGGGATGACCGTCCTCGGCTTCGGCGGGGTCTTCGCCGCCATCACCTACATCACCCCGATGATGACGAACGTCGCCGGTTTCGCCGACACCTCCGTCACCTGGCTGCTCGTCCTCCTCGGCCTCGGCATGGTCGCGGGCAACCTCGTCGGCGGACGCTTCGCCGACCGCGCGCTGATGCCGATGCTGTACACCTCCCTGGGCGCGCTCGCCGTGGTCCTGGCCGCCTTCACCCTCACCGCCCACACCCGGGCCGGAGCCGGCGTCACCCTCTTCCTCATCGGGGCCCTCGGCTTCGCCACCGTGCCTCCGCTCCAGAAGAGGGTCCTCGACCAGGCCGCCGGCGCCCCGACCCTGGCCTCCGCCGTCAACATCGGCGCCTTCAACCTGGGCAACGCCCTCGCCGCCTGGCTCGGCGGACTCGTCATCGCCGCCGGACTCGGCTGGACCGCCCCGAACTGGGTCGGCGCGGCACTGGCCGCCTCGGCCCTCGCCCTCGCCCTGGTTTCCGGCGCGCTGGAACGGCGTACGGGGACCCGTGCGGGCGGCGAAGGAGGCAGCCGGGTCATCGCGGCCGGCGCCTCGGCCGGAGCCCCGGCGAGTGCCGCCGTCCCGGCGAGTGCCGCCGTCCCGGCCCACCACTGATCCACCACCACCCCCGTACCCCCCACACGCACACGCCTCACAGGAGTCCCGCATGTCCACCCCCACCCGTACCGCCGTAGCCCCCCTGACCACCGCCGACGCCGAGGCGCTCGTCGTCGCTGCCACGGCCGCCGCCGGAGCGGCCGGGGTCGCCGTGAGCGTCACCGTGCTCGACGCGGGCGGCCACCCGCTCGCCTTCCGGCGCGACGACCGGGCCGTCCTGATCTCGGGCGAGACCAGCACCCGCAAGGCCTTCACCGCGCTGCAGCTCGACGCCCCGACCGCCGACCTCGTCGACGCCGTCCAGCCCGGCGGCCCCTTCCACACCCTGCCCACCGCCCTGGACCGGCCGCTGCTGTTCATCGCGGGCGGGCTCCCGGTCCACCGCGACGGCCGGCTGGTCGGAGCCATCGGCGTCGGCGGCGGAGCCCCGGCCCAGGACCACGGGTTCGCCGAGTCCGCGCTCGGCGTCCTCGCCTGACCCCTCGCGCCCGGGTCGCGCACCGCTGTCCCCCGTGCCGTTGGTGCGGGGGACAGGCGCATGATGCGGAAGGCGAAGCAGTACGGGCGCAGCCACGTCATCGCGACGGCCCCCGATGCGACCCCGACCACCCCGCGGGCCCCGGCGCCCCAGCCGACGCCTGCCTTCCCGCTGTCCACAACCCCGCGCACCGTTCCCGCCGTACGCGAACACGTGCCGGCCCACGGCCCCGGCTGGCGGCCCGGCCCCGAGGCGCGGGTCGTCGTGCCGCCGGGCGACAGTGCGGCCCTGGCGGACGAGGGCAAGCTGCTCGCCGGGGAACTGCGCATCGGATTCGCCGAGTCGGCCACCCCGCCCGAGGGCGACGTGGAGCTCGCCCTCGGGGCGAAGGGCTCCGGCACCCCCGAGTCGTACACCCTCACCGTCAGCGACGCGCAGGTCCGCATCACCGGACCCGACCAGGCCGGGGTGTTCTACGGCACGCACCCTCAAACAGGAGGTAAGCGGCGGCGGTTCGGCCCCGGAGGGCACCGTGCGCGACGCCCCGGCCAAGCCGCAGCGCGGGCTCAACCTCGACATCGCCCGCAAGCACTTCACCCCTGACTGGATCGAGGACCGGCTGCGCGACGTCCAGGGCCGGGCGGTCAAGGGGGCGGTCGACATCGCGGATCCGGCGGCGGCGAAACTCGTCGACGAACTCCTGCGCGAGTACCTGCCGTTGTTCCCCGGTGCGATCTGGAACGTGGGCGCGGACGAGTACCGGGCCCTGGTCCACTGCGATCCGCAGACCTCCTTCCCGCAGCTCAGGGCCGCCGCCCGGCAGCGGTACGGGCCCACCGCGCGGGTGCAGGACCTGGCGACGGGCTGGCTGAACGACCGCGCGGCCATGGTCCGTTCGGCGGGCCGCGCCCCGGCGGCCTGGAACGACGGCTTCTTCACCGGTGGGATCGCCCAGCCGGCCCGGGACATCCAGGTCGAGTACTGGACCGGCAAGGAGAACGGGGCCCGGCCGCCGCTGGAATACCTGCGCGAGATCCCGGGCGCGCGCCTCGCCGTCCTGCTGCGATCTGGCCGGAGCCCAGACCCAGGCCCGGGTCGCGGCCGGCATCCGGCTCCCCCTCGCCGCCCTGTCCCAGAAGGTCTGGGACTCCCGCACTCCGGCCCTGGACTGGCCGGCCTTCAAGGCCCTGGCCGACCGGCTGTAGCGGCCACGTATCGGCGTATCGGCTGCCGGAACCCCCTGGCCGGAGCCCGTCCGCTCTGCTTGGATGCGGTCATGAACGACAGCGCACTGCCTTCCCCCGAGGGCTACGAGATCTCCACCGACCCCGGTCGCCTCGACCGGGAGCTGATCCACCGGTGGCTGTCCGAGGACTCCTACTGGGCGCTCGGGCGCAGCCGGGAGAAGCAGGACGCCGCCATCGAGGGGTCGCTCAACTACGGGATCTACGACGCCGTGTCCGGCCTCCAGGTGGCCTACGCGCGCGTCGTCACCGACCGCGCGACCTTCGCCTGGCTCTGCGACGTGTACGTGGACCGGGGCGTACGGGGCAAGGGGCTCGGCACCGCCCTGGCGGGGGCGGTACGGGACCACCTCGCCCCGTACGGGCTGCGCAGGATCCTGCTGGCGACCGCGGACGCCCACGCGGTGTACGCGAAGGCCGGCTTCGAGCCGCTCGCGGAACCGGGGAAGTGGATGGCCCTCGGCGCGCAGTAGGGTCCTCCTCCGCTTCTACCAGATGGAGTTGACCCACTCCGGGTGGTCGATGAACGGGTTGCGGTTGTGCTGGTAGGTGTCGTAGATCACCTGGTTGCGGCGCTGCTCGAAGGCGTCCGGCGGGTCCTGCAGGTTCCACTGCTTCAGGACGCTGATCTTGCCGAAGAGGGGCGCGCTGCCGTTGTTGACCTTGTCGTTCATCTCCAGGTCGGCGAAGCCGTCACCGCCGTCGTAGCGCACGGCCATGTACAGCAGCATGCGCGCGACATCGCCCTTGACCGCGTTGCGCGGTTCGAAGGAGTCGGAGTCTGTCAGACTGCCGGGGGCCTCGGAGACCGGACCGCCGCCCAGGTCGAAGTCCTTGTTCCCGCGGGTGCTGTTGACCGTGACGTCCTCGGGCCTGAGGTGGTGCAGGTCGGTCCCGGGGCCGGTGGCGGTGCCGAAGTCGCCGTGGCTCTTGGCCCAGACGTGCTCGCGGTTCCAGTCGTTGACGCCGCCGCCGTTGGTGGACTTCGACTGTGAACGGCCCGAGTAGACCAGGATGACGTTGTTGGGGTTCGCGGGGTCCTGGTCGGTGACCTTCAGGGCGTTCCACACGCCGTCGTACGTCACCCTGGACTGGGTCTTGATGATGTTGTGCAGCGCCGTCTTGAGCGCGGCGCCGGTCTTGCCCTCGGCGGCGGCGTAGTAGGTGTCGACGGCGGAGGCCGAGGCCGCCGCGGGGGAAGCGGCCGTGGTCCGCTGGCCGGCCGAGGCGGAGGCCGGGACCAGTATCAGGGCCGTGGCCGCGAGGCCGGCTGCCCAGGGAGTAAGGCGCGAGATTCTCATCACGTGGGGGTACCTCTCCACACGCACCGCTCCCGCCCGGGGAATTGGCGGGGCATCAGGTGGCAGAGCGAGGTTCACATTGTCATGTGCCCTACAGGTGAAAAGCGTGTGTCGGGAGTCAGGATTTTCTACGCGCGTCATGCGGGTGAATGGCGCAAGATTCCCTATGCAGGAGCGGGCGGCGCGGGCACGGTGACGGAGGCCACACCGTGAACAGCCCTACCAGGAGCAGCCCATGGCACCGAAGATCCTCATCGTGACCGGCGACGCGGCGGAATCTCTGGAAGTCCTCTACCCCTACCAGCGCTTGATCGAGGAGGGGTACGAGGTCCACATCGCGGCGCCGGCGGTGAAGAAGCTGCGGTTCGTCGTGCACGACTTCGAGGACGGCTTCGACACCTACACCGAGAAGCCCGGCTACACCTGGCCCGCGGACATCGCCTTCGCCGACGTGGACCCGGGGGAGTACGTGGCGCTGGTCGTTCCCGGCGGACGCGCCCCGGAGTACCTGCGCAACGATCCCGAGGTGCGGCGGATCCTGGCGGCCTTCGCCGGCGAGGACAAGCCGATCGCGCAGATCTGCCACGGCCCCCTGATCACCGCCGCGGCCGGAGCGCTCGACGGCCGCCGGGTCACGGCCTATCCGGCGCTGGAGCTGGACATGAAGGCGTCCGGCGCCGTGTTCGAGGACTCCGAGGCCGTGGTCGACGGCACGCTGGTGTCGGCCCGCGCGTGGCCCGACCACTCCGCCTGGATGCGGGAGTTCCTGACCGTACTGCATGCCAAGGCCCCCGTCTCGGGCCGCTGAGCGCCCGCCGGCGCGGCCCCGGCGCCGCGAGGCGCCGGGCCCGCCGGAGTCGGTAGGGGCCGGGCGAAGCCGCGAGAAATCGTGCGGAGTCGGTCGAAGCCGGGCGGATCATCGCCCGGGGTGAGGGGCCGATGGCGGGTTCCGGCCACTCACCCGGCCGCCGCCTCGACGGGCGTCAGTTGCTCGTCGTGATGGCGGGCGCCGCCTCGTACTTGTAGCCCGTGCCGAAGTTCTTCTTCACGGCCGCTTCCCAGGTGCCGTCCTCGACCATCTTGCGGATCGCCTTGTTGATCTTGACCTGGAGCTCGCCGCTGCCCTTCTTCATCCCGATGCCGTAGTTCTCGCTGCTCAGGCTCAGCCCGATCAGCCGGAACTTGCCCTCGTTGCCCTTGCGGGCGGCGAAGCCGGCCAGGATGGAGTTGTCCGTGGTCAGGGCGTCGACCAGGCCCTCCTTGAGGGCGACGACGCACTCGGAGTAGCCGCCGAGTTCCAGGAGGCTCGCCTTGGGGGCCAGGTTCTTCCTGACGTTCTCCGCCGAGGTCGAGCCGGTCACCGAACACAGCCGCTTATTGGCGTTGTTGAGGTCCTCGGCCTTGGTGATGGTGGGGTCGTCGGCGCGGACCATCAGGTCCTGGTGCGCGAGGAAGTACGGGCCCGCGAAGTCGACCTTCTGCTTGCGCTTGGCGTTGATCGAGTAGCTGGCCACCACGATGTCGACCTCGTTGTACTCGATCAGGAGCTCGCGGTCGTTGCTGAGGACCTCCTTGAAGACGATCTTGTCCTTCGGGTAGCCGAGCTCCTTGGCGACGTACCTCGCCACGTCCACGTCGAAACCGGTGAAGGTGCCGTCGGGCTCCCGCATGCCGACGCCCGGCTGGTCGAACTTGATGCCGACGGCGAGGGGCCCCTTGTCGTCGGCACCGCCGCACGCCGATGCGGTCAGGGAGAGACCGATCACTGCCGCGATCACGCCGGCCTGGGGAACCTTCATGCTGCACTCTTTCCTGGGGTACGCGGATACGCGATGCCGCGGGCTGGCGGAGCCGCGCGGGAGCGCGCGGAGCGCACCGGGACCGGGCCGGGGCGCGGGGAACCGCGGAGGCTGGTGGACGCGTATATGAGGAAGCTAGGAACTCGTCGGGCGCAGTGTCACGACATCTGAGCAAATCTTGAGGGTCACGATCCGGAACGGCGGCAGATCCTGCTGCGAATCCGGCTTTGAACGGGAGAGGGGCCGGTCGGTGGCCGAAAGCGGAGTACGGGTCGAGGGGAACGCACTGCTGCTGGGCGAGGGGGCGCAGGTCCGTTTCATGCGGACGCTGCGGCTGCCGGAGAGCGGTACACACAATCTGCCCCCGGGGCTGGGGGAGTTTCCGCTGCGGCGGGTGGAGGACTATCCGGACACGGTTCCGGCGGACTGGCTCGCCAAGGGCGGGGTGATGCTCCCCGTGTACCTGCGCGAGGCGATGTGGCTCAGCTTCGGCGGTACCCGGGAGCCCACCGCGCTCCAGGTCGGTGTCGGCAAGGTGTGCGCCGTCTCCGGCGAGCGGTGGACGGGCGCGCTCGGCCGCCGGCCGCAGAACTACCTCGTGCTGCCGCGCCAGCCGTGGCTGGACGGGATCAATTCGGGCACGGGCACGGTCCGCCAGTTCGTCGCCGTCCCGCTGGGGCTCGGCGCCACGGTGGAGGGCCAGGTCACCGGCGAGGAGACCGCGGGCGGCGTGCAGCTCCAGGCCTTCCCGCTCGGCGCGAAGGCGCTGGCGCGGTGGCGGGAGGAGGAGCGCGAGCGGGCACGTGCGGCCGGGGCTCCCCGCGGCGGTGTCCCGTACGGGGTCCTGCCGCCGGGGAGCAGTCCGGGCGGTGGCTACGCGGGTGGTGGCTACGCGGGCGGCTACGGAGCGGCCGCGGGGATGCCGGCGCCGCCGCAGATGGCGGCCCCGGCGCCGGGCGGGCTCGTGGGCGGGCCTCCCGGAGCCCCCGCGGCCCCGGCCCCGGCCGCGGGGCCGCTGCGGCGGTCGGCCGGCGGGCCGGCCCCGCAGGCGGCGCCGGCGATGGGGCTCGGTGTCGGCGGCTCGATGCGGCAGGAGGTGTACCGCGACGACCGTAAGGCGAAGGACTGGGCGTCCGAGCCGGCCGCGCGGGTCTTCGTCCACCTGGTGACCCCGCCCGCGTGGCGCCGGATCACCGGTGAGGAGCCGCCGCCCTCGCCCGTGGACCGGGCCGCCTACACCAAGGCCGGGCTGCCGTGGTTCGACTACTACGACGCCGACGATGCCGCCGCCGACCTCGCTCCCTCCGGCACCCTCGGCCAGGTGCAGCCGGTGGGGGAATGGCTCGGCGCCGACGAGGCCCCGTGGGTGGAACCGGCCCCCGGTCAGATCGCGCCCCTGGGGAACGCGCCCCGGCCGGGGAAGCCCGTACAGGACGGGGACTGGTAACCGGCGGCGCACCGACCGCCCCCGCCGAACCCGCTGCCCTTGCCGGTCGCCGCCGTCACGTCCCCGGACTGGCCTGGAACGTACGGTCGTTCGAGCCCCGGGGCGGGACCCGTGACAGCATGGCAGGGCAACGCACGGTGTTCGGAGGGGGAGTTCGGTGAGTGGAGTAAGCAAGGGCCTGGCCAAGGTGGAGATCGCGCTGCGGTGGGATCCCAGCCCGGCGGGAGCGCCCGTCCACGACCTCGACCTGCTCGCCGCGGTCTACACCGCCGCGGACCCGTACGGGGAGCCCGTCCACCTGGTGCACTTCGGCAGCCGGTCGCCCGACGGCACCATCACGCTGAACCGGGACAGCAGGACCGGGCTCGGGCTGGGTTTCGACGAGGTCATGACCGTCGAACTGAACCGGATCGCGGAGGAGCTGAACCGGGTCGTGGTGGGCGTGGTGATCCAGCGGGCGGCTGGCGGCCCGGCCCTGACCTTCGCCGAGGTCGCCGGCAAGGGGCTGCGCATCAGGGAGGGCTACACCGATCTCGCCGTGGACGACCTCACCGGCTTCGGCACGGTGAGCGCGGTCACGGTCGCCGAGTTCACCCGCGACGCGGCGGGGGTCTGGTCGATCGACCCGACGGTACGGGGCTTCGACGCCGACCCGGAGGAGTTCGCCCGGGCGATGGGCGCGGCCCGGAGCTGACCCGGCCGCCGCGGGCGGCCGCGAGGACGCCGCGCGGGCAGCCGCACGGGAAAGCCGCACGGACCGGTCGGCGGTCACTCCGCGAGGGAGTGCCCGCCGTCCGGCCCGGGGGCTGCGCTGCCACCGTCCCCACGAGGCAGCGCGAGCGGGTCACCGTCCGGTCATCGGGGACGGCGGCCCGCTGGTTCAGGGGGCCCGGTCCGCTTCCGGCGGGGCCGTGCCCAGCGCCGGCAGGAGGCAGGCGTCGACGAACCGTACGAGGTACTCGGCGTCGGCGAAGCGGCCCTCCAGCACGGGCCGGATGCGCAGCACGCCCATCAGCTGCGCGGGCAGGAACTCCACGGCGGGGTGTTCGGGGGCGAGCTCGCCCCGGTCCACGGCCCGCTCCACCATCGCGTCGAACGCCGCCAGCTCCGGCCCCACCAGAGCCTCGCGCAGGGCCGCCTTCAGCTCCTCGTCGCTCAGCACCGCGTGCCCGAGGGCCTGCATGAGCCGGGTGTCGTTCCCCGAGGTGCAGGCGGCGATCCGGGCGGCCTCGCGCAGGTCGCCCGCCAGGGTTCCGGTGTCCACCGCGGCGAGGGTGCCGCGCCGGTCCGCACGCAGGGCGGCGGCGACGAGCTGCGGTTTGGTCTTCCACTGCCGGTAGAGCGTGGACTTCCCGCAGGTGGCCCGGGCGGCGATCTTCTCCATGGTCAGCGCCTCGTAGCCGTCCTCGCGCAACTGCTCCAGCACGGCGTCGTAGAGCTGCTGCTCCCGCTCCGGTGTGATCTTCGAGCGGCGCGCGGGGGCCGGGGCGGCTTCCGGCGTCGGCGACGTCATGGGGCGGCTCTCCTCGATCGTGCGTGCCGGCCGGTGTGGCCGGGCGGTGTGGCCGGGCGGGCCCTTGTCATGATGGCCGATTTTTTTCGGTCGCAGGGCAGTGGGCTCTAGTGAAAGTCTACGGGAACGCGAGCGTATCGGTACACACTCGTATCGATACGAGAATGTATCGATACACTGGTGTGTCGATTGTGAGCCGTAGCTGTGTACAGGAAGCGAGACCGGGGGATGACCTCCCACACCACACCCGCCGGGGCCGGTACGGGGCCGGGCGCCCGCCGCCGCCTGATACGCGAGCTGCTGCTCGTCGTGGGCCTCTTCGCCGTCTACAAGTTCGGCCGTACGCTCGCCACCGGACGCACGGACGAGGCCTTCCGCAACGCCGCCCGGGTCTGGGACGCCGAGCGCACCCTGCACCTGCCCGGCGAAGGCCTGGTCCAGCGCCTGCTCCTGCACAGCGACGCCCTGGTGCACACCGCGAACACCTACTACGCGGCCGTGCACTTCCCCGCCACCGTGCTCTTCCTGGTCTGGCTCTACCTGCGCCGCCCCGCGCACTACCTCTGGACCCGCCGGGTCCTGGCCGTCCTGACCGGCGCGGCCCTCGTCATCCACCTGGCCTTCCCCCTCGCACCCCCGCGGATGCTGGGCGCGGCGCACCTGGTCGACACCGGCCAGGTCTACGGACCGACCGTCTACGGGGCCGCGCCCGCCGCCGACACGATGGCCAACCAGTTCGCCGCGATGCCCTCGCTGCACTTCGGATGGGCGCTGATGCTGGCCCTCGGCATGATCGCCGCGACCTCCTCCCGGTGGCGCGGCCTGTGGCTGCTGCACCCGCTGGTGACCCTGCTCGTGGTCGTCGGCACGGCCAACCACTACTGGCTCGACGCCGTCGTCGCCACGCTGCTCCTCGGGGCCGCCCCGCTCCTCGTCCCGCGCCCGGTCGGCCGGTCGCGCGCCGGCCGGTCGCTCATCGCCCGGCGGAGCGTGCCGGTCCCGCGGTCCGCGGCGGAGCCCGTGCCGACGGGTGCGGGCCCCGGTGCCCCGGCGCCGACCTCGACGCCGACGCCGAGGCCCGCAGGGCCAGTGGAGCCCGTAGGAGCGGTCCGGTGAACGCCACGCTCCTCGCCGTCCTGCTCTGCCTCGCGGCGGCCGTCACCTACGCGGCCGCGGCCGTCGCCCAGGAACGCCTCGCCCGCCGCGCGGTCGCCCGCAGCACCGCGGCGCTGCTCGGCAACGGCGCCTGGTGGTGGTCCGCGGGCCTGAACGCCGCCGCCGCGCTGCTGCACGCCGCCGCCCTGCGGTACGGGCCGCTCACGCTGGTCCAGCCGCTCGGCGCGCTCACCCTCGTCGCCGCCGTACCGCTCGGTGCGCGCGGCGCCGGGCGGCGGGTCGTGGCCAGCGAATGGCGCGGGACCCTGGCCACCGTCGTCGGCCTCGGCCTGCTCCTGCTGCCCGCCTCCGGCCCGTCCCCCGACGAGACCCTGACCCTGGCCGAGGCGCTCGCCGTATCCGGAGCCACGGCCGCGGTGATCATGCTGCTGACCGCGCGGAGCGACACCCGCTCGGGGCTGCGCCACGCGACGGCGTCCGGGCTGGCCTCCGCGGCGGCCTCCGCCCTGACCCAGACCGTCGCCGTGGCGGGCGGCCGGGGCGGGTCCCTGCTCAGCGTCCGGGTCGTCTCGGTGGCGCTGCTCGTGGTGGTCTTCGCGGTCGGCGGGATGCTCCTGTCCCAGCGGGCCTACCGGGGAGGCCTGGGGGCCCCGCTCGCGGTGGTGAACCTGACCAACCCGCTGGCCGCGGCCGCGATCGGGATGATCCTGCTGGGCGAGCGGATCCAAGGAGGCGCCTTCGGGGTCCTGCTGGCCGTGGCGGGGGCGCTCGCGGCGGCCCGGGGCGTGCTGTTGCTCACGCGGACCCCGCAGCAGACTGCGGGCGTTCCCGCTCAGTCCGTGCCTCAGTCCGCGCCTCAGTCCGTGCCCATGGCCGGTGTGGCAGCATGAGCCGCATGGTTGTCGACCACGGTTCGTTCCTCTCGATCCGCTCCCAGGGCTCGATCCTCTCCATCGGTTCGGTGGGCTCGATCCTCTCCATCGGTTCGGTCGGGAGCGTGCTGTCGATCGGCTCGATCGGCTCGGCCCTGTCGGCCGTCTCGGTGGGATCCGTGCTGAGCGCGGGCTCGTTCGCCTCCGCCCAGTCGACGCTGTCGGTACTGTCCTGGCGCTCCCGTGGCGGATTCCTGGCGCCGGGAGCGGCGGGAGTCGCCGGAGCCGCGGTGCTGGGCCTGGTCGCGATCGCCGTCCTCAGGCCCGCCGCCGGGTCCCGCCGGCCCGTCTGAGAACCGTTTCGCCTGTTCACGCGTCTCTCCCCGTGAGACCTCAACGGACGTCGCGCGCACGACGAGGCGCGCACAGCGAGCGGAGTGAACGGGCATGGGCATCATCGGCTGGATCATCCTCGGACTGCTGGCGGGCGGGATCGCCAAGGTCCTGCTGCCCGGCCGTGACCCGGGCGGCCTGATAGGCACCACCCTCATCGGCATCGCCGGCGCCTTCACCGGCGGCTGGCTCTCGGCGAAGTTCCTGAACCGGTCGATCCAGAACGACTTCTTCGACCTCGCGACCTGGGGCTCCGCCATCGCGGGCTCGCTGGTCCTCCTCATCGCCTACCGGCTGCTCTTCGGCAACTCCCGCAACTGACCGGCGGGCCGGGTCAGGGCTCCATGTAGGCCACCGTGCCGGTGCGCCGGGCGGCGTCGATCTCCCGCAGGCGGGCGAAGTTCGCGGGGCTCATCAGCGCCTCCCACTCCCGCACCGAGTGGACCCGTACCTCGCTGTGCTCCTCGGGGTCCAGGACGATGGCGGCGATCTGTTCGTCGGTGAGGGTGCCGCCGTCGAAGAGGAAGCCGATGTGGTTCGCGGGCCATGCCTCCCCCCGGTGGGCGATGAACTGCGTTCCCAGCAGCTTCCGCTCGCCCCCGAAGGCGATGCCCGTCTCCTCCAGGCACTCCCGGAGCGCGCACTCCCACGGGGTCTCGCCGTGGTCCATGTTCCCGCCCGGCCACTGCCAGGTCTCCGTGGAGTACGTCGCACGGAGCTGCACCGGGCGGCCGGCGGTGTCGGTGAAGTAGAGGCAGGCGTAAGAGGTGGCCGGAGCGATCGTCTTGACGTACTCGGCGGGCGGGAGCCATGCGGGCACCGTTCCACCTCCTTCCGGGCCGGACGGCCTTGGCGCTCGGTGACATCGGGCAGGCACACTACCCACGCCGGGTGCGGCCCACGCCGGGTGCGGCCCACGCCGCGTACCGCCCGCGCCCGTGCCCGCGTTGTCCACGTCCCGGTACGGGTACGCCGGCGTCGGTGGTGGCGCCTACGATGACCGGCCATGGACAGCAGTGAGGCCGGCAGACGGTTGATCGACGGGCGCTTCGAACTCGCGCGGCCCCTGGGCAGTGGCGGGATGGGGACGGTGTGGCGCGCCCGCGACATCGCGCTGGACCGGGAGGTCGCCCTCAAGGAGGTGCGGCCGCCGGACCCGGCGACCGCCGCCGCGCAGCCCGGGCTCGTCGTCCAACTGCGCGAACGGGCCGTCCGGGAGGCCCGCGCCCTCGCCCGGCTCGCCCACCCGAACGTGGTCACCATCCACCACATCGTGGAGTCCGAGCCCGGCTCGGACGGCCATCCGTGGATCGTGATGGAGCTCGTCAGGGGTGGCTCCCTGGCCGACCGGCTGGAGGGCGGACCGCTGCCGGTGGCGGACGTGCTGCGCCTCGGGCTGGACCTGCTCTCCGCGCTGCGGGCCGCGCACGCGGAGGGGGTGCTGCACCGCGACGTGAAACCGGCCAACGTGCTCCTGCGCCCCAACGGCTCCGCGGTGCTCACCGACTTCGGGATCGCCGCCCTGCACGGCGCGACCGGGCTGACCTCGACCGGTGCGCTGATCGGCTCGCCGGAGTACATAGCCCCCGAGCGGGCGCGCGGCGCGGAGGGGCTGGCCGCCTCCGACCTGTGGTCGCTCGGGATGCTGCTCTACGTGGCCGCCGAGGGGGTGCACCCGCTGCGCCGGGCCACCAGTCTGGCCACCGTGGTCGCGGTGCTCGACGAGCCGATCCCCGCGCCGGTCAGGTCCGGCCCGCTGGGGCCCGTACTGGAACGGCTGCTGGTACGGGACCTCTCCGTGCGGCCCGACGCCGAGGAGCTGGAAGCGCTGCTCCGTGGTGCGAGCAGTGCTCTCGGTGGCGCCACCCCGGCGGTACCGCCGGTCGTCCCGGGCGGCTTCGGGAGCGTCGGGAGCTTCGGGCCGGCGACCCCGGCCCCCGGGCTCGCCATGGGCCCCGCGCACACCCCACCGCCGACGCCGTTCGTTCCGGGCGCGGGCAACCCGTACGCGTCCACCGTCCCCGTGACTTTCCCCGCGCCGCCCGCCCCGCGCCGGAGCCGCCGGCCGGCCCTGCTCGCCGGAGTCCTCGCGGTGGTCCTGACCGCAGGCGTCGTCGGCCTCGTCGCATGGCTGCCCGACGGGAATGCCGGAGACGCCGCGGGCAAGGGCGGTGACACGCAGTCCTCGCGCACCCCGTCCGCGTCGGGACCGGCCTCTCCGGCCCAGGGCACCGCCGTGGCCCTGACGCCCACCCCCACCCCGAAGGCGAGCTCGTCGAAGCCGGCCGCCCCGCCGAAGGGCAGCCTGATCGACCCGGCCGGCATCCGTACCGCCGTCGAGGCCCTCAAGCAGCAGACGGGTACCACCACCTTCGTCGACATGAAGGTCTACGACGAGTACGTGCTCGCCGACATCCCCACCGCACCCGGAGCCAGGACCGTCGACTCCTGGCAGTACCGCGGCGGCGTCGCCCAGCGCACCGGCCCGGCGGGTACCGTCAAGGCCGAGCTCATGGACATGGCCGCACTCGACTGGGACCGTCTCCCCGCGCTGATGGACGAGGCGAAGAAGGAGCTCGGCGTCGAGATCCCGAGCACGCGCTACCTCATCGTGAACCCCTGGCTCGGCGCTCCCGCGATCCGCCCGTACTTCAACGACCCGTACGGCCAGGGCGGCTACGTTCTCGCGGGCACCGACTTCAAGATCAAGAAGGTCTACAAGAGCTGACGGCGCCGCGACGCAGGTGCAGAGCCCTTCCCGCGCATGCTTGGATAGCCGGACTCTCCAAGGGAAGGTTCAAGCGATGCGGCTGGCGGAGTTGAGCGAACGCAGTGGCGTCTCCACCGCGACGATCAAGTACTACCTCCGGGAGGGCCTGTTGGCTCCGGGCCGCCGGGTCAGCGCGACGACCGCCGACTACGGCGAAGGGCATCTGCGGCGGCTGCGGCTGGTCCGCGCCCTGATCCAGGTCGGCGGGATCCCGGTGGCCACGGCCCGGGACGTGCTCGCGCACGTGGACGACGAGTCCCTGGGGCGCACGATGCGGATCGGCGCCGCGCTGTGGGCCCTGCCGCAGGGGCCCGAACCGGACGGCGAGGACCCGGCGGTGATCACCGCACGGCGCGAAGTGGACCGGCTGCTGGAGATGCTCGGCTGGTCGTCGGCGCGCGAGGTGGGGGAGTTGTCCCCCGTCCACCGCTCGCTCGTGTCGGCGGTGTCCACCCTCCTGCGGCTCGGCTATCCGTGGGATGCCGAAATGATGGCCCCGTACGCCGAGTTGATGCACCGGGCGGCCGTGCGCGACTTCGACTTCATGGAGACCTACCCCTCCGAGGAGGAGAAGGTCGAGACGGCGGTGGCCGCGGTCGTCCTCGTCCAGCCGGTACTGAAGGCCATGCACCGGCTGGCGCAGGAGGAGGAGTCCGCGCGACGGTACGGTCTGGACTGAACCGCGGGAGGGGCGCGCCGTGCGCGCCGCTCGCCGTCCGTCATCCGTCACCACGCGATGCGGCCCTGCCGGGGCCGGGTCGCCGAGCCAACCGGAGCGCCCTGTGCCGCAGATCACCGTCGACTATTCGGCGAACTTGTCCGACACCTTCGACCGGCATGGATTCGCGTCGGCCCTGCACGCGTTGACCGCCGAGGTCGCGGCCGCCACCGTCGCGAACTGCAAGACGCGCTTCCGGTGTCCGGACGACGTATACGTGGCCGACGGGGCGCCCGGATCCGCGCTGGTCCATGTGCAGATCGGCCTGCTGCCGGGCCGGACCGAGGCGGTCAAGGCCGAGTTGAGCCAGGCCGTGCTCGACCTGTTGTTCAAGCACCTGCCCGCCGGGGCGGACGGGGCCGGCCCCGTCGTGCACGCCTCCGTGGACGTGAGCGAGCTGGGGGCGGCGTACCGCAAGCTGGTTCAGTAGGCGCCGTTGACATTGTCGATCGAACCGTAGCGGGCCGCCGCGTAGTTGCAGGCGGCCGTGATGTTGGCGACCGGGTCGTACGAGTCCATCGGGGTGCCGGGGACGTGATAGGCCTTGAAGGTCGGGTCGATGACCTGGAGGAGCCCCTTCGAGGGGATGCCCGCCGCGGCGTTGGAGTCCCAGTTGTTGATGGCCATCGGATTCCCCGAGGATTCGCGCATGACGTTGCGGTGAATTCCTTCGTAGCTCCCGGGAATTCCGTGCTGCGCCATGACGTCGAGCGACTCGCGGATCCAGCCGTCGAGGTTGTTCGCGTAGCCGGTGGCGGCCTTGGCCGCGGCCGGTGCGGCGGCGGGGGCGGCGGCCGTGGTGAGGTTCAGTTTCAGGCCGGGGCGGATCGCCGAGGGGTCGGCGCCGACGATGCCCTTGTTGGCCTCGTAGAGCTTCTGCCAGCCACCACCGATGGAGTGCTCAGCGGCGATCTTGCTCAGGGTGTCGCCGCTGACCACGGAATACGTCGTGGGGGCGACGGCCACCTCGGCCGCGCCGGCCGTGGTCGCGCTGATCAGCGGGAGGGCCAGCGCCGCGCTGCCCGTACCGGCGAGGGCCAGCTTGCGGGTGAGTGCGTGGTGCTGCTTCGGCCGGCGGTGCTTTCCCGATGCGGGCATGGCGGAATTCCTCACGTGTGGGGTACGGAAGAGCCCCTGGCGGTGACCGGATTCGGCAGCTGACCACCGGGAACGAGGTGACCGTAGGTGAGTCCGACGGGCCGGAACAAGACACGAATTCGCCCCGGAGATCAACTTCCCGCATTCGGGCCGACGGGCGACCTTGAAAAGATCTAGGGGAATTCCCGAATATCCAACCGGGAAAAGGGAATCGCCCTTCTCGGGGAAGTGATGTTGATGCCTTCGGCGTGACTCACATCACGGGCCGGCGGGCCATGGCTCAATTCGGGCAAGTCGCCCGTCGCCGGGGCCGATTCGGGCGACCCACCCGTTGGCGGCGAATCGCCCATCCCGGGTCAATCGTCCCTCGCGTGCGAGCCTGCCGACCTCGTCCCTCGCGGGATGGGCGGGCGGATGGACGGGCGGATGGGCCGGGCCGGCGCGATGGCCGAGGATGGAGTCATGACAGGGGAAGCGGGCGAGATCGCCCTGAGCAAGGAAGACCTTCGTGAGGTCACCGCATTCGCCGCGGCGTGCGCGGAAGTGGTGCTCGGGGTGTTCGAGGACGGTCAGCCGGACGATGCGCGGCCTCGCGAGGCCATCGGCGCCGCGTGGCAGTTCGCGCGGGGCGGCGAGCGGGGGAAGGCGCTGCGCGACCGGGCGTGGGCGGCGCTCAAGGCCGCCAAGAGCGCCGACTCCGAGGCTGCGCGCGAGGCCGCCCGGGCAGCGATGTCCGCGGCAGGCGCCGCCTACCTGCACCCCCTGGCCAAGGCCACCCAGGTGAAGCACATCCTCGGAGCCGGCGCCCACGCGGCCAGAGCGGCCGAACTCCTCGCCGACGACGATCGGGGCGTTGGCGGCGCGCACGTCGAGCAGGCGGTGCACCGTGCGACACCGGTCCTCGTCGACGTGCTGACACGCTTCCCGGCGGCCCCGAGCGGCGGCGGACGGGTCGGTGAGCTGATCCGGATGCTGGACGCCGACCTGCGCTCACTCACCCCCACCGAGTGACCTCGAGCGCTCGGGCGGCGCCGCGAGCGCCCCGAGACCGGCGCCCGGCGCCCGGTGAGGGGTGGTGGGGTGGTGGGGGCGAGGGCGTCGTCGATCAGGTCAGGTGCGCCAGTTCCCGCACCGCCGCCGCGACCGATTCCGTGCCCGCGGGCAGCAGGGGGAGGCGTACGGCAGGGCTCGGGATGCGGCCCTGCGCGTACAACACCCCCTTGGTCACCGACGGGTTGGGCTCGGCGAAGAGGGTCGCGGAGAGCCGGGCCAGCGCGTGGCCCAGGGCGCGCGCCCGGTCCGTGTCGCCCGCCCGCCAGGCGGCCGCGAGCTCGGTGAACCGCGCCGTGGCGAGATGGGCCGAGGCGAGGACCCCGCCCGCCGCGCCGAGCGCGAGCAGGGGCGACAGGAAGGCGTCGTCGCCGGCCAGCACCGCGAAACCGTCCGGCAGATCACCGAGCAGCGCGACCGCTTCCCCGTCGAGCGCGCCGACGGCGTACTTGACCCCGGCCACCCCGGGCAGCGCCCCGATCTCCCGCAGCAGGGCCGCGTCCAGCGGCTGCCCGGTGCGGTACGGGACGTGGTAGACGATCAGCGGTACGGGGCTCACCCGCGCCAGCCGCTCGAAATGCGCCAGCACACCGGCGGCCGCGGGCCGCACGAACGCGGGCACGGTCACCAGCGCGGCCCGCACCTCGGGCCACCGCTTCAGCCGGCCGAGCGACTCCTCGGCGGCCCGGGTCCCGCTCGCCCCGGCGCCCACGGTCAGCGCCGCGCCGCGCTCCCGGCAGACCCGGGCGCAGACCTCGGTGACGAGGTCGCGCTCGGCCTCGTCGAGGGCGGCCGGCTCGCCGGTGGTGCCCAGCGCCACGATTCCGGTGGCCCCCGCGTCGAGCACCTCGTGGGCGAGCGCCTCCAGGGCGTCGGAGGCGACCTCGTCGTCGGCGGTGAAGGGGGTGATCAGCGGTACGTGGATCCCCTGCGGGGTGTACGGGGCGGTGGGGGGCGAGGTCCTGCGTGTCCTGGTCATGGGTCGAGCCTCGCCCGTGCCGAGCATCGAATCCAGTTCGCGTTTCTTATCCGAACCGTAAGCTGATCCGATGCTCGATGTACGACGCCTGCGCCTCCTGCGCGAACTCGCCCACCGGGGGACCATCGCCGCGGTGGCCGAGGTGCTCTCCTTCAGCCCTTCGGCGGTGTCCCAGCAGCTCTCGGTCCTCGAACGCGAGTCCGGTCTGCCCCTGCTGGAACGCACCGGCCGCGGGGTCCGGCTCACGGCCGCCGGTCAGAACCTGGTCCGGCACGCCGACGCGGTGCTGGAGCTGCTGGAGCGGGCCGACGCCGAGCTCGCGGAGGCCCGCGGCGGACTGGCCGGAGCGCTGCGGATCGGCTCCTTCCCCACCGCGACCAGGGCCGTCGTCCCGGCGGCCCTCGCCGAGCTGGCCCGCCGGCACCCGGGGCTGGAGCCGATGGTGGCCGAGACCGACCCGGCGGCGGTGGCGGACGGGCTGCGCGCCGGAGACCTGGACGTGGCGCTGATCCACGCCTACGACTTCCTCCCCGCGCCGCAGGAGCCCGGGCTGGCCACGGAACCCCTCTACCGCGAGGCGATGTACCTGGCGGCGCCGGAGCGGGCGCCCGGGGGCTCCGGGCGCACGGGGGATCCGGCCGGGATCGCCGGGGCGGGCGGAGCCGGGCAGCGCGCGTTGCTCCGTACGCATGCCGACGCACCCTGGATCACCGCCACACCCGGCACCCTCTGCCACGCCATGACCGTACGGGCCTGCGAGGACGCCGGGTTCGTGCCGAGGATCCGCCACCAGGTGGACGAGTTCGCCACCGTGCTCGCCCTGGTCGCGGCCGGCCAGGGGGTGGCCGTGGTGCCGCAGCTCGGGATCACCGGGCCCGCGGATCCGGCCGTCGCGCTCACCCGTCTCGCCGTGGAGCGCCGCACCCACGTGGCCTTCCGCAGCGGCGCCGCCGCCCACCCCGCCGTGGCCGCCTTCGGCGCGGCCCTGCGGGCGGCGCTGCCGCTCGAACTGTCCGGTCGGCAGCAGGTCTAGGCCGCACCACCGAACACGGCGTTGCGGCGCAGCTGCTGCGCGCACCACCGGAAGTGGCCGTCGCGTTCGTCCAGGCCGAAGAGGTCGTAGGTCACGAGGGCGTACGCCGCCTGATAGGTGGTGAGGGTCGCCGGCGGGTAGCCGAGCTCGTGGGCGAAGAGCCGGGAGAGCTCCGTGGTGTGCTCCTCGGCATACGGCCCGTACATGTCCCAGACGGCAGCGGTCACCGCGGCCTCGAAGGCCGGGTCGCCCGCGGTGGTGCAGAAGCCGAAGTCGAGCACGGCGACGGGCCGGCCGGCCGCGTCGGTGTGGATGTCGGGCGGTACGAGGTCGCCGTGGATCGCGGTCACCGGCGCGTCGGGGAGCGAGCGCAGTGCCTCGTGCGTCCGTTCCACTCCCGCCCCGAAGTCCGGTACGCAAGCGGCCAGGGCGTCGCCGTGCCGGGCCGCGGCCCGCTGGACCAGGGCCGCGAGGGCGTCGCGGAAGGAGTCGTGATCCCGCCACAGCGGACGGTCGTCACCCTGGACGGTCAGCCGGCGCATGGCCTCGGTGCCGGGAACGGAGGCCAGACCGCGCAGAACGGAGAGCAGCGTCTCGCTCTGCTTCGCGGGCAGCTCGCGCTCGTAGTCGGCGTGTGCGGAGTCGACCCTCATCGGGGCTCCGGGCAGCTCGCGCTCGTACGTCACCAGGACGCCCTCGTGGTCCTCTACGTCGAAGATCTCCGGGGTGTCGAAGGGCAGCTGATGCCGCGCCATGTCCGCGTACACCTGACGACTGAGCTCGAGCCCGGCCGGCGGCCGACCGCTCCACACCTTGGCGGCCCGGCCCCCGCCCAGCCCGTAGACGACGCCCTCGGAACCGGCGCCGATCCGGCGGACACCCGTGTGCCCGCGGTCGGCGAAGTACGCGAGCCAGGGGTCGCGGGGCGGGGTTTCGGCGTTCGGGGCGTTGTCCATGCGCGTAGTGGACCAGCGGCCGCACCGGCCCCGCACGGGATTTTCGTGCCGGGGCCGGGCCGGGCCGGGCCGGGCCGGGTCGGGTCGGGCCGCCCCGCCCTGGCCGGCACGCAGCCCACCGGACCGCACGCCACGGCGCCCGGCGCACCGCGCTGGGACGCGGGGCAACTCCCGCACAAGGGACTGCGCGTGTACGTTGGCGGGACCGGCGGAAACCTCGCGGAACCCTCGCGGGACCTCCGGGTTCAGTCGAAGAAGCCATGATCGAGATCGGGGTAGCACGTGACGCATCGCGTACGAGGGGTCATCGCCCGGAGCAAGGGCGCACCGGTGGAGACGACGACGATCCTCGTGCCCGATCCGGGCCCCGGCGAGGCGCTCGTACGGGTCCAGGCCTGCGGGGTCTGCCACACCGACCTGCACTACCGGGAGGGCGGCATCAACGACGAGTTCCCCTTCCTGCTCGGCCACGAGGCCGCCGGGGTCGTCGAATCGGTCGGCCCGGACGTCACCTCCGTCGCCCCCGGCGACTTCGTCGTCCTCAACTGGCGCGCGGTGTGCGGCGACTGCCGGGCCTGCAAGCGAGGCCGCCCCTGGTACTGCTTCAACACGCACAACGCCACCCAGCCCATGACCCTGGAGGACGGCACCCCGCTCTCCCCGGCCCTCGGTATCGGTGCCTTCGCCGAGAAGACCCTGGTGGCCGCAGGCCAGTGCACCAAGGTGGACCCGGCCGCCTCGCCGGCCGCCGCCGGGCTGCTCGGCTGCGGGGCGATGGCCGGCCTGGGCGCCGCCCTGAACACCGGCAACGTCGGCCGAGGCGACTCCGTGGCCGTCATCGGCTGCGGGGGAGTGGGCAACGCCGCCGTCGCCGGGGCCAGGCTGGCCGGAGCCTCCCGCATCATCGCCGTGGACCTGGACGACCGGAAGCTGGAGTGGGCGCGGGGACTCGGCGCCACGCACACCGTCAACGGCGGTACGCAGGACGTGGTCAAGGCCATCCAGGAACTGACCGGCGGCAACGGGGCCGACGTGGTCATCGAGGCCGTCGGCCGCCCCGAGACGTACAAGCAGGCGTTCTACGCACGCGACCTGGCCGGCACGGTGGTGCTGGTCGGCGTCCCGACGCCGGAGATGCGGCTCGAACTCCCGCTGCTGGACGTCTTCGGACGCGGCGGCGCCCTGAAGTCCTCCTGGTACGGGGACTGCCTGCCCGAGCGGGACTTCCCGCTGCTCATCGACCTCTACCTGCAAGGCAGGCTCGACCTCGACGCGTTCGTCTCCGAGCGGATCGCACTGGACGGGGTCGAGGCGGCCTTCGCCCGCATGGAACGCGGCGAGGTCCTCCGTTCGGTGGTCGAGTTCTGAGCGCGCACGGCCCTGTGACCACCCACGGCCCTGTGACCGCCGGCGGCCCGGTGGCCACCGAGGGACCTGTGACGACCGAGGGGCCTATGACGGCCGAGGGACCTGTGACCACCGAAGGGCCGCTGACCGCCCGCGCGCCGATGGCCGACCCGGGGCGGGCCCGCGCCGCCGCCCGTGCGATCGCGGCGGCGGCCCTGGGGCGCGATCCCGGC
The DNA here is from genome assembly GCF_026340675.1 of Streptomyces sp. NBC_01264. Lineage (NCBI taxonomy): Bacteria > Bacillati > Actinomycetota > Actinomycetes > Kitasatosporales > Streptomycetaceae > Streptomyces > Streptomyces sp. NBC_01264. The sequence goes on along the minus strand of NZ_JAPEOX010000002.1, from coordinate 1,016,166 downwards.
CCCATGGCCACCGCCGCGAGCGGCTCCCACCACGTGTACGGGGGCCCGGACGTGGTCGTCAAGATCATCGATGCGGCCTCCCACACGCGGCTGAACCGGGAGATCGCGCTCGCGCCCCACCTGCCCGCCGGGCTCACGGCCCCGCTGCTCGACAGCGGGACCCACCGGCTGGAGACGGGCGACGTCCGCTTTGCCTGCTACGCCCGCGTGCCGGGGACGGCTCCCAGCATGGGCATGCCGGGCGTGGACGGGGCGACCGCGCGCGCGTTGGCCGAGCAGGCGGTCGAACGGCTCGGCCGGCTCCACGCCTGGGTGCCCCAGGGCGAGGCCGACCGGACGCTGCGGGAAACCCTCGACCACGGAGGGTTCACCGGTCGGGCCGCGTTCCTCGCCGAGATCGAGGGCCTCGCCGAGCGCGACCGCCACGGAACCGTACCTACCCACCTGCTCGACGGGCTGAGGGCGATCGCGCGGGACGCGCCCCCGCACGCCCGTACGGCCGTCCCCGTCCACGCGGACTGCCACTGGGACAACTGGCTCGCGCACGCCGGGAACGTGACGGCCCTGCTGGACTTCGAATGGGCCCGCTTCGGGGACCCCGTCGACGACTGGTTCTTCCTGATCCGGTTCAGCGGACCGCACATGGAGACCCTCCTCGACGTCGTCGCCCGTGCGACGGGAACCCCTCCGGACACCCTTCGGGCAGGCTGCGAGGTCCGCGAAGCGACCCACCTCGCGGCCGATCTCCGTGTCGTACTGGAACGCCCCGAGGTCCACGCGCGCATGGCGGCGGACCGGCTCCGCTCGCTGGAGGAGCTCGTCGTCGGGCGCTACTGGTGGCGCGACGCCCGCTGAGGCCGGCCGTCAGGGTGTGCGGGTGGCGGACGGCGGGGCGGCAGGTGAGGGTGCCGGGCGTCCCGCCGTGCCCACGCCCCTCAGCCAGGTGAACGAGAAGAAGGCGGCGCCGGTCATGGTGACGGCCGCGCCCACGGCCGCGAAGCTCATCCCGTGCGTGAAGGCGTCGCGCGCGGCCGTCAGTACGGCATCCGCGGCCCCTCCGGGCAGCTGGGATGCGGCGGCCACAGCGCCGCCGAGCGTTTCGCGTACGGCTTCGGCCTGCGGCACGCCGGCGGGCAGCGCCCCCGCCATGTCCCGGCTGTAGACCGCCGCCCCGACGGATCCGAGGATCGCCATGCCCAATGCTCCGCCGAGCTCCTGGCCCGACTCCACCACGGCCGCGGCTGATCCGGCCCGCTCCGGCGGGGCCGCGCCGAGGGCGAGTTCGTTGGCGAGGGTCATGGCGGCGACGAGGCCGCCCACGTACAGGGAGGCGCCCGCGAGGGTGAACCAGAGCGCCGAGTCCGTGCGCACCTGGGTCAGCCAGAGGAAGCCGCACCCGGAGAGGAGGAAACCGCCGCCCATGACGTACGCACGGTCGACGCGTTGGGCGAGGACGGCTCCGACCGGGGCCGCGACGGCCACTCCGGCGGCCGGAACAAGGCTCCACAGCGCGGCGTTGAACGGCCTCATGCCGAGGACCGACTGCAGGTACTGGGTGAGGAAGACCGCCATCCCGACCGTGGCGAACATCGCGAGGAGACTGACGAACACCGGGCCGCCGAAGCTGCGCCGGCCGAGAAGGCCGAGGTCGATCATCGGATGCGCGAGGTGCTGTTGCCGCAAGACGAAGACGAAGCCCAACACGAGCCCCGTGCCGATGGCGAGCGTGGGCAGCGGCTCGTACCCGTGCCGGGCCCATTCCTTGATGCCGTAGATGACCAGGAGCACCGCGCCGAGCGACAGCACCGCGCTCGGCAGGTCGAAGGGCTCGCGCTTCGCCGACTTGAACTCCGTTACCAGGAACGGCACCAGCACGAGCAGCAGCACCATCGCGGGCAGGTTGATCAGGAAGACCGCGCCCCACCAGAAGTGCTCCAGCAGCAGACCGCTGACCACGGGCCCCAGCGAGATGCCCGTCGTCATGACGGCGGTCCACAGGGTCACCGCCCTGCCCCGCTGTTCCTCGTCGTGGAAGAGATTGCGGATCAGGGCGAGCGTCGAGGGCATCAGGGCGGCGCCGCCCAGCCCCAGCAGCGCGCGCACGGCGATGAGCAGTTCGGCCGAGGACGCGTACGCGGCCGCGACCGAGGCCGCTCCGAAGACCGCCGCTCCCGCGAGCACCAGCGTGCGCCGGCCGATCCGGTCACCGAGGGCGCCCATCGTGACGAGGAGCCCGGCGAGGACGAAGCCGTACATGTCCAGGATCCACAACTGCTGCGTCGCGCTGGGCTCCAGGTCCCGGCTGATGTAGGGGATCGCGAAGTACAGGACCGAGACGTCCATCGAGACGAGGAGCAGGGGCAGCATCAGGACCCCGAGGGCGGTCCATTCCTTGCGCCCCGCGCGGGGGCTTGGCGTGTTGTCCATGAACGGCAGGAGACCGGGACCAAGGTGTGCGCCGCAAACACATGCCTAGTGCACTCCGCCAACACAGGCCTTGGAACTGCCTGAACGCTGTGGGAGTGCACTAGTACAGTGCACTCATGGCCATGGAACCGCCCTACCTCCGCATCGCCGGCGACATCCGTCGGCGGATCACCTCGGGCGAGCTCGCACCCGGTGCCCGCATCCCTTCCACCCGGCGGATCACCCAGGAGTGGGGGGTCGCCATGGCGACCGCGACGAAGGCGCTCGCCACCCTGAACCAGGAGGGTCTGGTGCGGCCCGTACCCGGTGTCGGCACCGTCGTCGCCGAGCCGGGACGAGAGCGACCCCCGGCTCCCCCTCACGGACTGACCCGGGACCGCATCATCCGCACCGCGATCGCCCTCGTCGACGGCGAAGGGCTCGCCGCACTGTCCATGCGCCGCGTCGCCACCGACTTCGGCGTCTCCACCATGGCGCTCTACCGCCACGTTCCGAGCAAGGGCGAACTCGTACGGCTGATGTCGGAGACGGTGTTCAGCGCGGAGCCGCCGGGGCCGCGACCGCCCGGCTGGCGTGCGCAGCTGGAGCAGGAGGTGCGGTGGTTGTGGGGCCTGTGCGAGCGCCATCCCTGGCTGGCGCGAGCCACGGCCGGGCTCACCCGGCCGATGGCCTCGCCCCACGCGATGCGGTACACCGAGCGGGTCCTCGGCGCCCTGACCGGCCTGGGGCTGACACCGGCCCAGATCCTCCACACCCACCTCGCCCTCCTCGGGTACGCCCAGGGCGTCGCGGCGGCCGTGGAGCTGGAGTCGCAGGCCCGGCAGGACACCGGCATGACCCCCGAGGAATGGCTGGCCGCCAACGAACCGCGGATGGAATCGATCCAGACCGCCGGCTCCTTCCCGGTCCTGTCCACCCTCTTCGAAGGGGAGCGGTTCGAGCTCGAACTCGGCACGCTGTTCGAGTTCGGGCTCGCCCGGATGCTGGACGGGGTCGAAGCGCTCATCGGGCCATCCGAGGGGAGCCCCGGGGCCCCGCCCCCGGCCGGGGGCCTCGCGTAAGCTCGGTCGGGCCCGCCGCCCCGGTCGTCCTCACCCACCGGCCCCGGGACGGCTGCCGCGCACACCACCGCACCGCGCCGACCCCAGGGACCTCCCGTGAACCCCGTGCCCCACGAGAACGCCGCCGCCGGCAGCTACCGCCAGCCCGGAGTCGTCCTCACCGACCACCACTTCGCCGTCCCCCTCGACCACGCCCGCCCCGACGGCGAGCGGATCGAGCTGTACGCCCGCGAACTGGTCGCCACCGGCAAGGACCCGGAGTCCCTGCCCTGGCTGCTCTACCTGGAGGGCGGACCCGGCTTCGGCGCCCGCAGGTTCGTCGGTCGGCAGGCCTGGCTGGAGCGGGCCCTCGCCGAGTACCGGGTCCTGCTGCTCGACCAGCGCGGGACCGGGCGCTCCACCCCGGCCAACCGGCAGACCCTGCCGCTGCGCGGCGGCCCCGCGCAGCAGGCCGAGTACCTCGCCCACTTCCGCGCCGACTCCATCGTGCGCGACGCCGAGACCATCCGCCCGCTGCTCACCGGCGGAGCGCCCTGGACGGTCCTCGGCCAGAGCTTCGGCGGCTTCTGCGTCACCCACTACCTGGGCGCCGCCCCCGAGGGGCTGACCGCCGCCCTCATCACCGGCGGGCTGCCCTCCCTCGACGCCACCGCCACCGAGGTGTACGAGGCCGCGTACCCCCGGGTCGCACGCAAGAACCGGGCGCACTACGCCCGCTACCCCATGGACGTGGAGCGCGCCCGCCGCATCGCCGCCCACCTGCTCGAGCGCCCGGCCGAACTCCCCGGCGGATACCTGCTGACGGCCGAGGCCTTCCAGTCCCTCGGCCTGCTCCTGGGCGGCTCGGACGGCAGCCACCAGCTGCACTACCTGCTGGAGGACGCCTTCGTCCCCACCCCGGCCGGGCCCGCGCTCTCCGACGCCTTTTTGGAGGCCGTGCACGGACAGCTCTCCTTCGCCGGGCACCCCCTCTACGCCCTGATGCACGAGGCGATCTACGCGCAGGACCCGGGTGCGCCCATCGGCTGGGCCGCCGAGAAGGTCCGCTCCGGCCACCCGCGGTTCGATGCCGCGAAGACCCTCGCGGGGGCGGAGCCGCTGTACTTCACCGGAGAGACCATCCACCCCTGGCACTTCGACTGCGACCCGGCGCTCGCCCCGCTGCGCGAGACCGCCGAGCTGCTCACGGCCCGCACCGGCTGGACCCCGCTGTACGACCCGGCGCGGCTCGCCGAGAACGAGGTGCCGGTCGCCGCGGCCGTCTACCACGACGACATGTACGTGGACACCGCGCACTCCCTGGCCACCGCCGGGGCGATCCGCGGTCTGCGGACCTGGGTGACGGACGAGTTCGAGCACGACGGGGTCCGCGCCGGCGGCCCGCGCGTCCTGGACCGGTTGCTGGCACTCGTACGCGAGGCCTGACCGCGCCCGCCTCAAGGCCCCGGCGGCTCCACGAAGGCCCGGGTCAGGTGCGCCGTGGCCAGCAGGGCGCGGCGGCGGACGGCCAGGGCCAGGAGTTCCTCGCGCGAGGCGCGGGCGGCGGCCCGGTCGCGTTCGTGGGAGTACGGGACCGCCGGATCGGCCAGCTGCACCGCGTGGACCAGGACGTCACCGGTGATCAGCACGTCCCGGCCCCGGCCCGGGACCGCTCCGCCCGGCCCGGCAGCCCCTTCCACCAGCACCGACTGGTGGCCGGGCGTGTGCCCGGGCGTGGGCAGCAGGGTGATGCCCGGAGCGAGCCGGTGCTCCCCGGCCACCTCCTGGAGCCGGCCGGCGGCCCGCAGCGGGGCCACCGTCCAGTCCCACACGGGATCCGCCCGGTCCAGGGCGGCCACTTCCGCGCTCTGTACGAGGTACCGGGCGTCGGGGAAGAACGGCAGCCCGGCCTCGTCCTGCGTCCAGCCGGTGTGGTCCTCGTGCAGGTGGGTCAGGACCACCGCCTCCACGTCGGCCGGGGCGATCCCGGCCTCCCCGAGCGCGGCGGGCAGCCGGCCCGGCACCGGGGCCCAGCCGGCCGCCGGACCCCGTTCCGGGCCGACCCCCGCGTCGACCAGCACCCAGCGGCCACCCGGCCGGGCCCGGCGAAGCACCGGAAGTCCAGCCGCCAGGAGCCGTCCGGCCCGGCCGCGCCCGGATCCAGCAGCGCGGCCCGCTCCCAGGCGGCGGCGTCCGCCCCCGGGAAGGCCGTGACCGCGGGCTCGAAGAACGACCCGGAGGCGTCGAGCAGGGCCACCACCGGCTCCTGACTGTCCATTCGCCTATTGTGCGACCCATGAGCGAACAACAGCACGGGCCCGCGCCCTTGGAGCCCATGCCCACCGACTGGCAGCGTGCGCTGGCCGTCGTGGCACACCCGGACGACCTGGAGTACGGCTGCGCCGCGGCCATCGCGGACTGGACCGACGGCGGCCGCGAGGTCGTCTACCTGCTCGCCACGCGCGGCGAGGCCGGCATCGACACCATCGACCCGGCCGCGTGCGCCCCGCTGCGCGAAGCGGAGCAGCGCGCGAGCGCGGCCGTCGTCGGCGTCCCCACGGTGGAGTTCCTCGACCACCGCGACGGGGTCCTGGAGTACAGCCTGGACCTGCGCCGGGACATCGCCGCCGCCATCCGGCGCCACCGCCCCGAGCTGGTGATCACGATGAACCACCGCGACACCTGGGGCGGGGCCGAGGGCGGCGGCTACTGGAACACCCCCGACCACAAGGCGGTCGGCCGGGCCACCCTGGACGCGGCGGGCGACGCTGGCAACCGCTGGATCTTCCCCGAACTCCTCACGGAACAGGGCCTGGAACCGTGGAACGGGGTGCGCTGGGTCGCGGTGTCCGGCACCACGACGCCCACGCACGCGGCCGACGCCGGCCCCGGCCTGGAGCGGTCGGTGAAATCCCTGATGGAGCACAAGGCGTACATCGCCGCGCTGACGGACGAGGACCCGGAGACGTACGTACGCACCTTCCTGACGGGCAACGCCCAGCAGGCGGCCCCCCGGTTCGGGGGCCGGCCGGCGGTGCCGTTCGAGGTCTTCCCGCGCTAGGCGGACACGCTTAGGGTGTCCGCGTGATCGACACCCTGAGCACGGAGATCGCGGAGGGTGAGGAACGGATCCGTCTGGACGTCGCGGACGGGATCGCGGAACTCACCCTCTGCCGGCCGGAGAAGCTCAACGGCTGGAGCTGGGAGTCCACGCGCCAGCTCGGCCTGCTGGCGGACCGGATCCGCTTCGACCCCGCCGTGCGGGTGGTCCTGCTGCGGGCCGAGGGGCGGGCGTTCTGCGCGGGCATCGACGTGACGGCCCCGGGCGGCGCGATCACCGGGGCCTCGGCGGCGGAGCGCAACCGCAACTACTACGAGGGCATCCGCTGGGTCCACGAACGCTTCGCCGTCCTGGCCCGGTTGCCGCAGCCGGTCGTGGCCGCGGTGCAGGGCTACTGCCTGGGCTTCGGCTTCGAACTGGCCCTGATGGCGGACATCCGGGTGGCGGCCCAGGACGCCGTGTTCGCCCTGCCCGAGGCCCAGTTGGGCGTCGCGGTGGATGCGGGCGGCGACCTGCGCATCGCCCGCGAGGCGGGCGCCGGCTGGGCCAAGTTCCTGGCGCTGACCGGCCGCCGCATCGACGCCGGGACGGCGGAGCGCCTGGGTCTGGTCCAACAGGTGCTCCCTGTGGAGGAATTGGACAAGGACGCCCGGGCGCTCGCGGCGGAGATCGCGGCCAACGCCCCGCTCGCCGTCCAGGGCATCAAGCGCGCGATCGACTCCTACGCGGACGCCGCCCTGCCCGCGGCCCTGGACCGGGTGGCGATGACGGCGGCCCTCACCCTCACCTCCGAGGACTCCCGCGAGGGGTACGCGGCCAAGGCGCAGCGCCGGCCCCCGCACTTCAGCGGAGGCTGAGCTCGCGGGACGTCACCGGAGGCCGAGTGCGGGACTTCAGCGGAGGTCGAGCACCGGCCGTACGGAGAAAGCCTCCCAGGCGTACTCGCCCTCCGGGCCGTACACGAACTCGGCCATCGCCGGGTTGCGGTTCGCCGTGGCCAGCGTCAGCCAGGCCCACAGGTCCCCGTACCCGCCGCACACGGACTCGCCACCGTCCCCGCCGTGCACGGCGCCCGGATCGGCGCCGATCTCGGCGGCGTACGAGTCGTGGGCGATGCGCAGCCCGAAGGCGTTGGGCTCGCACCGCGGAGCGAACGTACCGGCGCCGTAGGACGGTTCGGCGATCGGGCAGGTGTCGCCCCACCGGAAGAGGGTGCGCGCATCGGCCCCGCAGGCGTGCTCCCACTCGTCGGCGCCGGGCAGCCGCAGTCCGCGCCCCGCGAGCACCGCGGGCATCCCGGCGGGCGGTTCGGCGAGCGGCTCGTTGGCCACGGCCATCAACACCGTCGCGAGGGTGACGGTGCGGGGCGGGCTCAACAACTCGGCGAGGTGCGACTTGAGATCGGGACCGTAGCCGTACTCCTCGGCCAGGCTCTGCTCGAAGTCGGCGGTCTGCTCCGGCGTCGGCTCCCAGGCGTCCAGGTCGAAGCCGAGGCGGGCCGTTCCCCCGGGTACCAGGGCGAACTCCTGCCCGTCCCGTTCGACGCGTACGCGGTGGAGCGGGCCGCCGAGGTGTTCGGTGGTGTCGACCAGGCTCACCCGGCCGTCCACCGAAGCGGCGGCTTCCCGGGCGAAGTGCAGGGCCTGCGGCAGGTCGAACGAGCGCCACCGGTCAAGGGTCAGATCAGCGAAGGACATGCAGGCCATCATGGCCGGGACCACTGACAGCGGGGCCCCCGGCTACTCCTCCAGGCGCAGGAGGGCGAGCGCGCGCGCCGATACGGCGGGGAGGGGTTCGTGGCCGCCTTCGGCGGCCCAGTGTTCGAGGGCGACGGTGACGGCGTCGATGAGCACGGCCGCCAGGACGCGGGTCTCCAGGGCGGATGCGGGGCGCCCCGTGCGGACCGCCAGGACCGGCACCAGCCGGTCCTGCATGGCGCGCGCGGCCGCGAGCCAGCGCATGCGGATCTCGGGGACGCCGCCCATCACCTGGATCAGGCGGGCCGTCTGGCCCGGCCCCTCGTAGCGCGTGCCCGCGGTGGCGGTGGTGAAGGCGGCCTGGACCGCTTCGGTGAGGGGCTCCGACGCGGGGCGCAGGGCGAGTTCCTCGACCAGGGTGGAGACGCCGGCGGTCAGGACCGGGGTCAGCGCGTCCTCCTTCGTCGGGCAGTACCGGTAGAAGGTGCGCAGCGAGATGCCGGCCGCCCGCGCGATGTCGTCGACCGTGGTGGCCTCGAACCCCCGCTCGGAGAACAGGTCGGCGGCCGCCTCCGCGATCTCGTACCACGTGGCCTCCCTGCGCCGTGCCGTCAACGACGGGCGGCCCGTGCTCACCGTGCTCACCGCAACACCTCCGGGGGCTGGACAGGGGATGTAGACGGCGTCAGGGTGCCACACGACCGCGCCATGGCGCATCGCGCCGATATGGCGTAACGGGCCGGACCGCCGGGCCTGAGCGCCGGGCCTCCTGGGTCAGGGGACGAACGGCCCCCTCCCCAACTGGTCACGCACCGTGACCACTTCGGGATTGACCAGCGAGCGCCGCTGCCAGTTCGCCCCGTCGACCACCAGGGTGTGCCCGGTGATGTACCGGGCGTAGGGCGAGGCCAGGAAGGTGGCCGCCCAGCCCAGTTCGCGCGGCGCCCCGACCCGCAGGGCGGGCTGCCTGGTGTCCTTGTCGTCCGGGGCGGCCCGCTCCAGGCCGCCGCGGATGTCCTCGGTCATGTCCGCGTGCGGGAACAGCCCCGGGACCAGGCCGTTGATCTGTATGCCGTACGGGCCCCACTCGACGGCGAGGGTCTCGACGAGGTTCTTCACCCCGGCCTTGGCGGCGGCGCTGTGCGCGTAGCCCGGCCCGCCGGTCCAGGCGTACGAGGCGCCGATGTTCACGATGGACCCGGCGCTGCCCGCGGCGAGGTGGCGGCGGCCGAACTCCCGGGTCACGAACCAGGTGCCGGTCAGGGTGATGTCGACCACCGCGCGCCAGGCGTTGGGGGACAGATCCTCTGCGGGGGAGGGGAAGTTGGCGGCCGCGTTGTTGACGAGCACGTCCGGGACCCCGCCGAAGGCCGCCCCGGCGGCGTCGAAGACCTCGGCGACCCGCTCGGGGTCGCGGATGTCGCAGACGGCGGCCGTCACCCGGCCCGCGCCGGGGACGGCCGCCAGCTCGTCCTGAGCCGACTTCAACTGCTCGATCCGGCGGCCGGCGATCACCAGGTCCGCCCCGAGCCGGGCGAACTCGGTGGCGATGGCCTTGCCCAGCCCGGTCCCGCCGCCGGTCACGAGCACCGCCCGGCCGGTGAACGTGCCGGGCGGCAGGGCGGCGGAACCGAGCGGGGGCGGCGCGGGCAGGCCGCGCGTGGGGGTCTCCATGCGGCCCATCGATAGCGTGCGGGCGCCGAGACCGCCATGCCCGTGCCGGGTTCGGTTTCCCGTGCTACTTCTTCGGGGCGTAGGCCTGCTTGCCCGCGCACGTCCAGATCATCGCGCTGCTCGTCCCGGCGGTCAGGTCGCGGAAGGAGCCGCCCACCCGGTCGTCGTCCGAGACGGAGTGGGCCTCGGTGTTGACGTCGGAGCTCGCGCCCGCCGGGTCCGGCAGCACCAGCGGGGCGCCCGTGCCGGGCCAGTACGCGGCCCGCACGTAGCGCGCGTAGCCCTCGACGGAGGTGACGGCCGTGCCGACCGTCACGTTCGTGGTCGGGCTGATCGCGTCGAGGATGAGGTTCTCGTAGCCGGTGACCAGTGCGGGGCTGGAAGGCAGGGCGTCGTACGGCTTCTTCCAGACGGCCGGGGTCCGGCGCCGTACGTCCCGGTGGTTCTCCTGCTCGAACCCGACGACGCGGCCCTTGTCGTCGATGCCGGTGGCCTGGGTGCCCACGGTCCAGTCCGTCTCGGTCCAGACGGGGAGGCCGAACGGCGGGTAGCCGCCGCCGGCCGGCCACACGACCGGGAAGGTGAAGTCGACGATCCGGTCGTTCTCCAGGTCGTCGTACCTCGTCTGAGCGGTTCCGAGGACGTCCCCGCGCTTGTTGATGCCGTCCAGCGAAACGATCCTGGTGCCGGCGTGCGCGTCGGCGGGGACCGGCAGCTCGCGCACGACGGCTCCGTTCACCCACTCCTTGGCCGTGCCGGCGTCCATCCCGACGACGTGGCCGGCGTCGTTGACCTCCCCGGCGCCCGTGCGGGTGGCGGTGCCGGTCAGCAGCCGGACCGCCGCGTCGCCCGCACGGTAGGTGAAGACGGCCCGCGCGCTGTCCGAGGTGCGCTCCAAGGTGCCGGTCATCAGGCCCTTGGCGTTGACGTCCGCGACCGTGCCGCTCTGGAATCCGGCGGGCATCGGTACGGCGTGCACCGCGCGGTCGGCGGTCCAGTACGCGGGCAGGCCCCGGCTCCGGCCGACCGAGAGGCCTGCGGCCCCGAGGCCTTCGACGGAGCCGGCGTCGCTCCAGGGGCCGTCGGGCAGGCTCGGAAGGCGGACGGCCTCCGGCGCGCACGCGGTGGCCGCGGCCTGTGCGGCCGGGGCCGGACCGGCGGCCGTGATCAGTCCCGCGAGGACGGCGGCGGCGACCGCGGCGGCTGACATGCTTCTCGTCATGTGGTGCTTCCCCCAAAGAAGTTCGCCCCGTCCGCATGGTGGGGCCCCCGTGGCACGTCATATCCGATCATGACGTGCGCCTGCCATATGTTGCCCGAGTGGGGCGGGGGCGGGCACCGTCGAGGCGCGTGTCGTTCCGGATGGGTTCGTTCCCGGTGGCGCCGACTGGTTCCCAGGATGCAAGCGACCGCTTAGTATGCCCGCGAGCGTGGTTCCCGTCGGCGGCTGGAGGCCCCGGATGCAGGCATGGCGAGTACACACCCCCGGCGAGCCCCGCGAGGCCATGTGCCTCGAAGAGGTTCCCGAACCGGTGCCCGGCGAGGGTGAGGTGAGGCTCAAGGTGCTCGCCGCCAACGTCAACTTCCCCGACGCGCTGCTCGTGCGCGGCCAGTACCAGATCCGCCCGCCGCTGCCCTTCACCCCCGGCGTCGAGATCTGCGGCGAGACCGACGACGGCCGCCGCGTCATCGCCAACCCGAGCCTGCCGCACGGCGGTTTCGCCGAGTACGTCACCGCCCCCGCGCGCGCCCTGCTCCCCGCCCCGGACACCCTCGACGACGCCGAGGCGGCCGCGCTGCACATCGGCTACCAGACGGGCTGGTTCGGTCTGCACCGCCGGGCCCGGATCCAGGCCGGGGAGACCCTCCTGGTGCACGCCGCCGCCGGCGGGGTCGGCAGCGCCGCCGTCCAGCTCGGCAAGGCCGCCGGGGCCACCGTCATCGGGGTCGTCGGCGGCAAGGCCAAGGTGCGCGCCGCCGAGGAGCTCGGCTGCGACCTCGTCATCGACCGCACCAGTGAGGAACTGGTGGCCCGCGTCAAGGAGTTCACCGGCGGACGCGGGGCCGACGTGGTCTACGACCCGGTCGGCGGCGAGGCCTACGCCGCCTCGGCCAAGTGCGTGGCCTTCGAGGGCCGGATCATCGTCGTCGGCTTCGCGAGCGGCACCATCCCCGCCCCCGCGCTGAACCACGCCCTCGTCAAGAACTACGCGATCCTCGGCCTCCACTGGGGCCTGTACGCCGCCAAGGACCCGGCCGCGATCGCCGCCTGCCACGCCGAGCTCACCCGGCTCGCCGCCGACGGATCCATCAAGCCGCTGGTCAGCGAGCGGGTACCGCTCGCCGGAGCCGCGGACGCGGTGCAGCGCCTCGCCGACGGGACCACCACCGGCCGGCTGGTCGTCGTACCGGCCCTGGACGCCACGCTGCCCGCCTCGCCCGCAGGGGGGTCCCGATGACGGCCGCCGCGCTCACCGCCGAGCACCTTCGCGTCCGCGTACGGGAGTTGCTCTCCGCACACCCGCCCGCCACCACCGCACCCGCGGAGTTCCTGCGGGCCCGCTTCGACGCCGGACTCGCCTGGGTGCACTACCCCGAAGGCCTCGGCGGCCTCGGCGCGCCCCGCTCGCTGCAGGCCGTCGTGGACGCCGAGCTGGAGGCGGCCGGGGCTCCCGACAACGACCCCCGCCGGATCGGCATCGGCCTCGGCATGGCCGCGCCCACGATCCTCGCGTACGGCACCGAGGAGCAGAAGCGGCGCTTCCTGCGCCCCCTGTGGCTCGGCGAGGAGGTGTGGTGCCAGCTCTTCAGCGAGCCCGGCGCCGGCTCCGACCTGGCGGCCCTCGGCACCCGTGCGGTACGCGAGGGGGGTGAGGGAGGAGACTGGGTGGTGGACGGCCAGAAGGTGTGGACCTCCAGCGCCCACACCGCCCGCTGGGCCATCCTGATCGCCCGCACCGACCCGGCGCTGCCCAAGCACCAGGGCATCACCTACTTCCTGTGCGATATGACCGCGCCCGGAGTCGAGGTGCGTCCGCTGCGCCAGATCACCGGCGAGGCCGAGTTCAACGAGGTCTTCCTCACCGGCGTCCGGATCCCCGACGCCCACCGCCTCGGCGAGGTGGGCCAGGGCTGGGCCGTGGCCCGCACCACCCTGATGAACGAACGCGTCTCCATCGGCGGCATGCGGATCCCGCGCGAGGGCGGAATGATCGCCCCGGTCGCCACCGCCTGGCGCGAGCGGCCGGAGCTGCGGACGCACGACCTGCACGGGCGACTGCTGGAGCTGTGGGTCGAGGCCGAGGTCGCCCGGCTGACCGGGGAGCGGCTGCGCCAGCAGCTCGCCCAGGGCCAGCCCGGCCCCGAGGGCTCGGGCATGAAGCTGACCTTCGCCCGCCTCAACCAGGAGATCAGCGGGCTGGAGGTGGAACTCCTCGGCGAGGAAGGCCTGTTGTACGAGGACTGGACCCTGCGCCGCCCCGAGATCGTCGATTTCACCGGCCGCGACGCCGGCTACCGCTACCTGCGCGCCAAGGGCAACAGCATCGAGGGCGGCACCAGCGAAATCCTCCTCAACATCGTCGCCGAACGCGTCCTCGGCCTGCCCGCCGAGCCGCGCGACGACAAGGACCTCGCGTGGAAGGACCTGGCCCGATGAGCTCTCCCGCGGCAGCCCCGCTGGACCTGCTGTACTCCGAGACCGAGGAGGAACTCCGCACGGCGGTACGGTCCCTGCTCGCCGCCCGCTGCGCCCCCGCGGCCGTCCTCGCCCGGATCGAGACGGGCGCGCCCCACGACCCCGAACTGTGGCGGGTGCTCGCCGCCGACATCGGCACGGCGGGACTCCTCGTACCGGAGAAGCTGGGCGGACAGGGGGCGGGCCACCGGGAGGCGGCCGTGGTCCTCGAGGAGCTCGGCCGGGCCGCCGCGCCCGTTCCGTACCTCACGAGCGCGGTCCTGGCGACGGAGATCCTGCTCGGCTGCGAGAGCGCCGAGGCCGCCGACCTCCTGCGGGAGCTCGCGGCGGGCCGCCGCGTCTGCGTGCCCGCACTGCCCCTGACCCTGGCCCCGGGCGCCCCCCTGCCGACACCGGTCCGGGACTCCGGCGGTGGCTCGCTCGGCGGGAGCGTCGGCTCCGTCGCCGACGCCGTCTGCGCGGACGTGCTGCTGGTCCTGGCCGACACCGGGCTGTACGCCGTCCCGGCCGGCGCGGCCGGGGTCTCTCGGACCCCGCTCGTGGCGCTGGACCTGACCCGCCCGCTGGCCGCCGTCCACCTCGACGGAGCCGCCGGAACCCGGCTCGCCGATCCGGCCACCGCCCGCGCGGCCATCGCCGGAGCACTGCTCTCGGGGGCCGGGCTGCTGGCTTCGGAACAGCTCGGGACCGCCGAGTGGTGCCTGACGGAGACGGTGGCGTACCTGCGCACCCGCCACCAGTTCAACCGCCCCCTCGGCTCCTTCCAGGCCGTCAAGCACCGCCTGGCCCGGCTGTGGCTCGACGTGGCCTCCGCCCGCGCGGCGGCCCGTGCCGCGGCCGACGCCCTCGCGACCGGCGCCGCCGACGCGCCGCTCACGGTGGCGGTGGCCCAGGCCTACTGCTCGGGCGTGGCGGTCCGGGCCGCGGAGGAGTGCGTACAGCTCCACGGCGGCATCGGCATGACCTGGGAGCACCCGGCGCACCTGTACCTCAAGCGCGCCAAGGCCGACTCCCTGGCCCTGGGTACGGCCGGCCACCACCGGGGCCTGGTCGCGGACTTCGCGGAACTCCCGGCGCCGTAGGGGGTCTGCCCGGGCCATTACCCCAGGAACGCCGAGACGGCCCGCGCGAACCGTCCGGCATCGTCGACCCAGGGGTAGTGGCCCGCTCCGGGCTGCACCGAGAGCGTGGCGTCGGGGAACAGTCCCGCCAGCTCGGCCGTCGAGCGCGGGGGGCTGTTCAGGTCGAACTCCCCGGTGAGCAGCAGGACGGGCGCCGCGAAGGAGGCGAGCGCCGCCCGGGTGGCCGGCGGGGTGAAGGCGCCGTCGGCGCCGAAGTGGGCCACGGCCTCCCGGTTGACCGGCAGGCCGGCGGCGTGGTGCTCCCGCGCGGCGCCGTCCCAGCGGCCGCAGAAGAAGGGGGCGAGGGCGTCCCAGTCGCTGCCGGTGCCCGCGGAGACGGCCTCCAGGGCGGCGAACGCGGCCGGGAACCAGGGCTCGTCCTTGCGGAGCCGTGCCAGTTCGAGCCGCGTCCCGCCGGTGATCTCGATTCCCACGGCCCGGGTGCCGGGGCCGATCAGGGCGAGCTTGCCGAGGGCGTCGGGATACCGGGCCGCGTACCCCAGAGCGATGTTCGCCCCGGCGGAGTGGGCGAGCAGATCGATCCGGGCGAGCCCGAGGTGCTCGCGCAGCGCCTCCACGTCGTCGACGAGCCGGTCACAGCGGTAGGAGGCGGTGTCCTCGGGAACGGCCGAGCGGCCGGTGCCGCGCAGGTCGAGGAGGATCAGCCGGCGGTGGCGGGACAGGCCGCCGAGATCGCCGAGGTAGCGGGCGTCCGTAGGTCCTCCGGGGATGCAGACGAGCGGGTCGCCTTCTCCGGTCGTGCGGTAGGCGAGCCGGGTTCCATCGGGTGCGCAAAAGGTGGGCATGGGTGCAGCCTGCCACTCATAACCCGGTTGTACAACCTGGTTATGAAGCCTGTCCCCGTGTCGCGCTTCCGGTGTATAACCGAGCTATGACAGGTGAAGAGGGTGTGCGCCGGATTCCCGAGTCGCTGACGGAGGAGCAGGCCGGGCGGATGCTCGCGGAGATGAACGAGGTCATCCGCGCGGGCGAGGAGATGCGCAAGCTGCGCACCGAGATGATCAAGGTGTTCGCCGGCTTCGGCTGGACCCAGGACAAGATCGCCCAGCTCACCGACATGAGCCAGCCCGCCGTGTCCAAGCAGGTGGCGAAGTACAAGGCGGAGGAGCCGCTCCCGCCGATCGGGCTCTCCCTCGACCAGGGCGACGCGCCGTGGCTGGAAGGGCGCCTGTGGGGCCTGGCCGAGGAGATCGCCGCGGCCTGCCCGGACACCGCGCGCTGCGCCCGCCACGTCGATGCCGTCGCCCGGGGGAAGAAGCGCTTCACCCCCCGGGACGTGGACGAGCTGCGCCGCCTCGTCGAGGAGGACCTGAGGCTGCACCGGGAGGAGCTGCCCGGCGGCTACCGGGAGGCCTACGACGCGATCAGCCGCGGCCTCGACGTCCCCTCGGGGGCCACCACGGACGCCCCGGCCTCCGTACGCCGCACCCTCGCGCACCGCATCCAGCGCGACCGGCTCGGCGACGACGTCTGACGGTCCGGTCCGGTCCGGGGCAGCGCCGGCGCCGCCGTTCTGGCCGAACGGCCGATGCGGGCATCCGGGCGGATCCGGCAGCCTCGACGGGTCCCCCCGCTCCACCCCTCGAAGGAGGCGCCATGCTGCACGCCCTCTACCTCCTCGGCATCGCCGCCTTCGCCGCCTCCGGCGTCCTCGCCGCCCACCGCGCCAACATGGACCCCTTCGGCGGGCTCGTCCTGGCCTTCGCGGCCAGCATCTCCGGCGGGACCCTGCGCGACCTCATCCTCGACCGGCACCCGCTCTACTGGACGCACGACTGGCTCCTGCTCGTCCTCATCGGGTCCGTGGCCGTCGCCACCATGCTCTACCTGCGCCGCTGGGAGCTCCCGCAGCGTGCGCTCATGGTCGTCGACGCCGTGGGCCTCGCCGTGGTCACCGTGATCGGCGCCCGCGCCGCCATCGACGCGCACGTCACCCCCGTCGCCGTGCTCATCCTGGCCGTCCTGACGGGCGTCACCGGCGAGGTCGTCCGCGACGTGCTCTGCGGGGAGTTCCCGCCGCTGCTGTTGCGCGAAGAGGTGTACGCGACCGCCGCCCTCGCCGGGGCGCTCTCCTACCTCGGCCTCCACTGGGCCGGCGTCCAGGACACCGCCAACATCGTCGTGTCGGCCTCCTTGGTCTTCGCCCTGCGCATGACCGCGATCTTCCGCGATCTGCACCTGCCCAGGCTCCAGCGCACCGCGGCCTGACGTCCGAGGCCTGATCGCCTGATCGCCTGACCGCCTGACGTCTGACCGCCTGGCGACGTGCCGGAGGCGGGCTCTTCCGTCATTGTTCTCGGGAAGGGCGGTCACGACCGCCGGGAACCGCGCCCCGAGGAGTCCCACCGTGTCCGGACCGGAGACGATCCCTCACCTGCGCCTCGTCCCCGGGTGGATGCGCAAGCACACCCCGCTGCTGAGCCGGCTCCTGGAGCAGCTCGCGGCGGTCAGGGTGCTGGACTGCGCGACCAGGCTGGCGGCCCAGGCCTTCCTCGGCACGGTACCGGCCGTCTTCGTCATCGCGGCACTCGCACCCGACTGGCTCCAGCAACAGCTGGTCACGTCCATCCGTACGACACTGGGGCTCTCGGACGCCACGCTGGACCAGGTGCAGTCGGTCTACTCTGCCACCGATGTCGCGGCCGTCGCGAGCACCGGCGGGGTGGGAATCGTGGTGACGCTGCTGTCGGCGACCGCGTGCAGCCGGGCCCTTCAGAAGACGTGCGAGCGCTCCTGGCACCTGCCCAAGTCCAAGGCCCGGGTCGCCGCCTGGCGGTGGCTGGCCTGGCTCGTCGTCTGGCTCGTCGCCCTGCTGTTCCAGGGGCTGGTGCAGACGGCGTTCGGCACCAGCCGGATCACCGGTTTCACCCTCGCCGCGGTCAGCGGAACACTGCTGTGGTGGTGGACGCAGCACCTGCTGCTCGGCTCCCGGATCCCGTGGCTGCCGCTGCTGCCCGGTGCGCTGCTGGCGGGGTTCGGGGAGCAGGTCCTGACGGTGGCGTCGAGGGTCTACATGCCCCATGCCGTGGATCGCAGCCTGCAGCAGTTCGGCAGCCTCGGCTCGGTCTTCGTCCTGCTGTCCTGGCTCATCGCGTTCTTCATCGTGGTCACCCTCGCCATCGCCGTCGGGTACGTGGTGGCCCGCGAACCGCTCCCGGCGGCCTGGCTCCGTACGCCCGTGGACCCTGTGACGCCGTGACGCCGTGACGCCGCGCGGCTACGGCCGTCCGGCGCGGTCGGCTCGGTCGCCGTGGCGGCCAGCGGCCGCGAGCAGGGAGAGGACGGCGAGCACGGCCAGCAGGACGAGGACCAGCAGCAGGACGGTGAGCACCGTCGGGTGGTTCCACAGCGCGAACACGAGCGCGAGCACGAGGAGCACGCCGATGGTGAGCGGGCGCCGACGGTCCTGTACCCAGGTGCCGGCCCGTCCGGTGCGCACTCCGTGGGCGGCGCCCCACCCGGCGGCGGAGTCGGCCGCGCGCTCGGCTCGGCCGCGCACGCCGCGCGGGAGGCGGCCCGCGCCGGAGAGGTAGGCGCCGAGCGCCACGACGATCCCGAGGACGATCGCGGTGCGCAGGCCGGCGCGCAGGAACCGTACGAGCGTGTCGAAGACCGCCGAGGCCGCGGCCGGTGACTGGACCTGTTCCGGGAGGTGGTCGAGGTAGTACCGGCGGGCGACGGCCAGAGCGATGGCGACGAGCAGGCAGGCGCCGGCCGCGCACAGCACGGTGGTCACCAGGGCCCGGCGACGGCGCCGGGCGAGCAGTACTCCCACGGCACCGAGGACGACCGTGAGCACGGGCAGCCAGTTGCCGACGACGTCGAGCAGGTGGACCGCACCCCGGATCTTCCCCAGCTTCTCGGACTGGAAGAGCACCATCTGCTTGTCGACATCGGGGATCTTCTCGGCCGGGGACAGGCCGGCCTCCACGAGGTCCTGTTTGACCTTCTCGACGGCGGCGCCGACATCGAGGGTGACGGTGCCCCCCTCCACTCCCACCGCCCCGCGGCCCTCGCCGGTCAGCGCGTGCACCACCGCGCCGTGGGCGGCGCGGTTGGCGGTGGTCCACACGGTCTCGAACCGGTCGCTCTCGACGAACCGGGTCGCCACCTTGGATACGGCCGCGTCGGCGGCCGAGTCCAGCTGCGGCCCCAGCGCCTTGACCGCCGTCCCCACGCGGGGCGGCAGCCCCTGGGCTTCGAGCCACGTCGCCAGGTCGGCGGTGACCCGAGCACCGTCGACCCGGACGTCGGCGGCTTCGGTGATCCGGTGGACGGCCGCCGCCTCGATCGCCGGATCCGAGGCGAGGGGGGCGACCGTGGACACGTAGCGGCCGGTGTCCAGCACGATGTCGTGCACCCAGACGGTGAGCAGGGAGACCGGCACGAGGACGCACGTGAGCGTGATCAGCACCGCCGAGACCGAGCTCAGGACGATCCGCCCGGCGCGGGACCCACCCGACCGACCCGGTGCGGGCACTTCGTCGGGGAGATCGGACGGCACACTCATGGCACTCCCGGGGACCAGGCACGAGACGACGTGCGTGTGTCCCATGGGACACACGGGGCCGCCGGATCCGCGCGTCCGGCTGGGCTCACCGGGTGATCCGTGCCGCCGCCCGAGGCCGTCTCCTCCTACAAACACATGAAGCGGCGGGGGGCTCCCCGGTGACCTCGCCCGCCGCGCCGCGTTAGACCCGTAGCCATGGGCCACCGAGCGAGGGAGACCGTATGTACGCAGCACCCGCCGCACCACTCACCCGCCGCGCGGTCCTCCGTACGGCCTTCACCGCGGCCGTGTTCGCCGGCACCGCGGCGGCGCTGGCCCCCGTACTGCGCGCCCGCCGTCCCCGGCAGACGCTCACACCGGCCCCGCTGACCCCGGCGGTCGAGGAGACGTACCGCGGCCGGCACATCGCCGTCGACCCGGCGTGGACCTCCGTCCGCATCGACGGCCGCGCCCTGCACGTCATGCGCCGCTCCGACGGCACGTACCTGAGCGGGATCAACCACTTCCAGTCCTACGCGACCCCGCTGGAGCTCGCCCGCGCGGCCGTCGACGAACTGGGCACCACCCAGCTGGCGTTCGCCGCCGCGCACCACGGGCGACAGGAGTAGCGGGGCGTGTACACCCGGCAGAACCAGAAGAACCTGACCAGCGCGCAGAAGAAGCGGTTCACGGCGGCCGTGATCGAGCTCAAGCGCAACGGCACCTACGACGGGTTCGTCCGCACCCACGACAAGTACTTCGTCCCCGACCGGGACCGCAAACTGCGCGTCGGGCACATGTCGCCGTCCTTCTTCCCCTGGCACCGGCGCTACCTGCTGGAGTTCGAGCGCCAGCTGCAGACCGTCGACCCGGGCGTCACCATCCCGTACTGGGACTGGACCACCGACAACAGCCCGGCCTCCTCCCTGTGGGCGGAGGACTTCCTCGGCGGGACCGGCCGCGCGACCGACCGCCAGGTGATGACCGGCCCGTTCGCCTACGCCAAGGGCAACTGGACGGTCACGGTCGGCATCACCGAGGCCGCCTTCCTGACCCGCAACCTGGGCCGCCCGCAGAACCCGATCAGCCTGCCGACCCCGGCCGAGCTCCAATGGGCGATCGACGACCCGCTGTACGACAGCTCGCCCTGGGACTCGACGGCCGGGCGCGGCGGCTTCCGCAACAAACTGGAGGGCTGGGCCGCCCCGAAGAGCGAGAAGTGGCGCAACCACAACAAGGTGCACCAGTGGATCGGCGGCCACATGACCGGCGGCACGGCCCCCAACGACCCGGCCTTCTGGCTGCACCACGCCTTCGTGGACCTGCTCTGGGACCGGTGGCAGCAGCGGCACCCGGCCTCCGGCTACCTGCCCGCCGCCCCGCTCGCACCCGGTGACCTCCAGCGCGGCCGGGTGATCGCCCTCGACGACCCGATGCCGCCGTGGGACGTCACCCCGCGCGAGATGCTCGGCCACCAGGGGCTCTACCGCTACGAGTGACACCCGGCCGGGAACACGAGGAAGGGCCCCCGCCGTTCGGCGGGGGCCCTTCGGGGTCACCAGGCGATTCAGCCGCCGTAGTTGCCCTCGGTGTGGTGGCCGCCGTCGTGGCCCGACGCGTTGATGCAGGTGTTGCCGAACGCCGGGTTCAGCAGGCCGATCACGTTGACGGTGTTGCCGCAGACGTTGAGCGGGACGTGCACCGGAACCTGGAGCAGGTTGCCCGACAGGACACCGGGGGAGCCGACGGCCGCACCGGACGCTCCGGCATCGGCAGCCGCCAGACCCGCACCGGCGGCCAGGGCGCTACCGGCGGCAGCGGTGATGACGAATGCCTTCGCGATACGCGACATCAAGATCTCCTAGAAAGGAATGGGGGTGCCGCAGAGAACCGAAGCTGCGGCGTTTGACATGGCATACAACGCGGGGAGCGCCCAAGGGTCACGGCCGCTGGGCCGCCGGTGATCGCGGACCGCCCGATCGCGGACCACCCGGAGGTTCCGGAACGCCCGGAGGTTTCGGACGCCCGGAGTTTCGGACCACCCGCCGGTTCCGGACTACGAGGGGGCCGAGAAGCGGGCGGAGGAGAAGTACCGGGGCACCGGCTTGACCGCGCCCGGCGCCAGCACCTCCACCGGTGTGCCCACGCAGCCCGGCTCCCGGTACAGGGCCACCGAGCTCCCGGTCTTGTTGGTCACCGCCCGCCCGCCGCCGCCCAGGGCCTCCACGCAGCCCTTGGGGGAGTCGATGCCGTGCGGGCGGTCGTCCGTACCGAGGTACTGGAAGGCGGGCCCGACGGCCGTCGGGGTCCCGAGGGCGGCGGTCGGGCCGTCGGCCGCGTACGCGTCGGCGCCGGCCACCGCTCCGGCCGCCGTCGCGGCCGTGGCCGCGAGGAGCAGGAGGGGGACCGATCCGGTGCGGACGAGGCTCCGCATGGTGTGGGGGAGAGACAGTGGTCGCATGCCCCGCCCAACCCGGCGCGCCCGGGGCCGGGTTACGCCTTGTCACCCCGCGCATGCCTGTGCGACCGTGCGACCGGCGCGGTGCGGATCACTCGGTCCAGTAGCCCTGGCGCGTGCCGGGCGTCGCGAGGCAGGTGGGACTTGCGGACACTAGGAGCCCCGGCAGCAGGAGCGCCGGCCCCAGGAGCCCCCAGGAGGACGTGATGGCCGCAGCGGCGAGCGAGACCCCGGACCGGGACCTTCCCCGCTCCCGTCCCCGGGTCCGGACCGCCCACGGCGAGGTCGAGGGCAGGACCGGGCCGGGCGGCATCGCCGTCTTCCGGGGCATCCCCTACGCCGCCCCGCCCGTCGGAGCCCGCCGGTTCGCCGCGCCGGAGCCGCCCGAGGCCTGGGACGGGGTGCGCGACGCCGGCGCGTACGGCCCCACCGCGCCCAAGGTGCCCTACCCCGAGGCGTTCGCCGCGCTGCTCCCGGACCCCGAGGTCCCCGGGGAGGACTGCCTGAACCTCAATGTGTGGACCCCCGAGCCGGCGCCCGGAGCCCGGCTGCCGGTCATGGTGTGGATCCACGGCGGCGCCCTCACCTGTGGCTCCTCGGCCGTCCCCGTCTACGACGGCTCCGCCTTCGCCCGTGATGGCGTGGTGCTCGTCTCCGTCAACTACCGCCTGGGCGTCCTCGGCTACGGCCTCTTCCCCGACGCACCCGCCAACCGCGGGCTGCTCGACCAGATCGCCGCCCTGGCCTGGGTACGGGACAACATCGCGGCCTTCGGCGGCGACCCCGGCCGGGTCACCGTCTTCGGCGAGTCCGCCGGGGCCATCAGCATCGGCGCCCTGCTCGCCGCACCCCGTGCGGCGGGCCTCTTCCGGCAGGCCGTCCTGCAGAGCGGAGCCCCCGAGGTGCTGGCGCGGGACCGGGTGCGCACCATGGTCCGGCGGATGGCCGCACTGCTCAGGATCCCCGCCACCGCCGAGGCCTTCACCGGGGCCGCCCTGCCCGATCTGCTCGCCGCCCAGGCGGCCGTACTGCGCCGCTCCTCCCCGCTGCTCGGCGGCCCCGCCTTCGGCCTGGTCGCGGACCCCGGGACGCTGCGGCCCGATCCGCTCGGAGCGGCGGCCGCGCGGGGCGACGTACCGCTGCTCCTGGGCTGGACCGCCGAGGAGTACCGGCTCTGGCTGGCCCCGACCGGCGCGATGCGGCTGCTGGACCGGCTGGGACCGCTGTCCGTGGCCCTGGGCCGGATCCGGTCCGGCAAGGACCGGGCCGCCGTACGGGCCCTGCGCGCCGAGCGGCCCGGCGCGGGACCGGCCGACCTCCTCGGCCACCTGCTCACCGACCGGCTGCTGCGCGATCCGCTGCGGGCGCTGGCGGGCGCCGCCGGGCGGAGCGCGCCGAGCTTCGTGTACGAGTTCGCCTGGCCTTCCGGCGTACCGGGCCTCGGGTCCTGCCACGCCCTGGAACTGGGCTTCGTCTTCGACACCCTGGAGGTGCCCGAGGCCTCCTGGCTGGCCGGGCCGGACGCCCCGCGGGAGCTCGCCGGGGAGATGCACGCGGCCTGGGTGCGCTTCGCCGTCGACGGGGATCCCGGCTGGTCGCCCTGGAACGGCGACGGCCCGCCGAAGGTGTTCGGCGGGCCGGGGCACGAGGAGCCGGGGCGCGAGGGGCAGAAGCCCGAGGAGCCCGTCCAGGTCGGCGGGGCGACCTGAGGGGTGACTACTCGACGGGGCCTTCCATGACCTTGCTGATGAACTGGATGGGCCCCTCGCCCATGTTGGGCACGTAGGTCTTGGCGTTGTGCTGGCCGCCCTGGATGATCTTCAGGTCGGTGTGGATCGGCCCCTTGCCGTAGGTGGCGACGAACTTCTTCACGTTCGGCAGGGTGTTCTTGTTGTTCTCGTTGGTGCCGACCTGGAAGGCGAGGTAGACGTCCGGGCTGCCCTTCTTGGCGATCAGCGCTTTGGCGAGCAGCTCGGGGTTGTTCTCCGCCTTCTCCTTGTCGTGACCCTTCCACAGGGGGGAGTCGGGCAGGATGTCCGGGCCGGAGCAGATCGCGGCCTTGAACTTCTCCGGGTACTTCAGCACGGCCTTGAGGCTGGCGAAGCCGCCGGTGGAGGAGCCCATGTAGGCCCACCCGTCACGGGACTTGACCGTGCGGAAGTTCTGCCGCATCAGGTCGGGGACGTCGTCGGTGAGCCAGGTGTCCATCTTGGGCTGGCCCGGGATGTCGGAGGCGTCCCAGTAGATGCCCTTGTCGTCCGGGCCCGGGTTCAGCACCGGCATGGCCAGGAGGAAGGGCTTGCTCTTCCCCGCGGCGTACCACTTGCTGATGCTGCTCTGGAGGCCCAGGTCGGTGCCCATCCAGTAGTTGTTCGGGTAACCGGCGCCGCCGGGCAGCGCGATCATGACCGGGAAGCCGCTCTTGGCGAACTTCGGGTCGCCGTACTCCTTGGGCGCCCACACCCAGACCTTGCCCTTGAACCCGGACTTCTTGCCGGTGATCGTGGTGACGGCGACGTGCGTGCCGTCGGGCAGGGTCATCGCGTTCTTGAAGTCGGCCGCCGGTCCGGTGGGCATCGACATCTTCGAGTGCGGCGGGGGCGTGGGGAGCGCCGCTCCACCAGTGTCGCCCCCGGCGGAGCCGGACGGCGGGAGCTGCCCGAAGGAGACGGACTCGCCCTTGTCGGTGAAGGGCGGTATCTCGTAGTGGCTCATCACGAGCGAGGCGACGGCCGCCAGTGCGAGCACGGAGGCACCCGCGATCACCCACCGCCGGACCCGGGACGGCCGGCGCGGCTCCTCGGGCTGCCGCGGCTCCTCGGGCTGCGGAGGGCGGTACTGCTGCTGGTAGGGCTGCTGGTAAGGCCCTTCCGAGCGGTACGGCTGCTGGTAAGGCCCTTCCGAACGGTACGGCTGCTGCTGTCCGTCGGGTGCGTGCGACATGTGCGGTTGCTCTCCGGCTGGTGCTGCCCCGTGGGGGCGGGGTTGGGACTGCTTTCGATCGAAAGATGAGCGTACGTGCTCAAGGGTTCCCGATTTTTACGTCTCTTGGTGTTCCGGAGGGGAGCACGTTGCCCGGCGCGCGATGGGTCCGCGGAGTTCCCGATCTGTTCGCCGACTATCCCTGGCCTGTGCACATGCCGCTCGGTACGGTACCTCCGCGCAGCCCCCAGACCCCCCACCCGGAGGTACATTCCGTGTCCGGCATGTCCCGTTTACGGTTCCGCCGCAAGACGGCCCTCGCCACCGCCCTGGGCGTCACCGCCGCCGGCGCCGCCCTGTGGGCGGGCATCGGCGCCGCCCAGCCCGCCCACGCGGCCGGTCTGCCCACACCCGACCACATAGTCGTCGTGGTCTTCGAGAACCACGCCTACAGCCAGGTCATCGGCAGCTCCAGCGCCCCGTACATCAACTCCCTCAAGGCCGGGGGAGCCAACCTCAGCGCCTCGTACGGGATCACGCACCCGAGCCAGCCCAACTACCTCCAGCTCTTCTCGGGCTCGAACCAGGGCGTGACCGGCGACAGCTGCTACACGCCAGGCTTCAGCTCCGCGCCCAACCTGGCCTCCGAGCTGATCGCCGCGGGCAAGACCTGGGGCAGCTACAACGAGGGTCTGCCCAGCGCGGGTTCCACCACCTGCTCCAGCGGCAAGTACGCGCGCAAGCACAACCCCTGGTTCGCGTTCTCCAACGTGCCCACCGGCACCGCCAAGACGATGACCCAGTTCCCCACGGACTTCACCACCCTGCCCCGGGTGTCCTTCGTCGTCCCGGACCTCTGCAACGACATGCACGACTGCTCCGTCGGCACCGGAGACACCTGGCTCAAGAACAAGGTCAAGGCCTACGCGGACTGGGCCAAGACCCACAACAGCCTGCTCGTCGTCACCTTCGACGAGGACAACCGGCTGGCCGGCAACAAGATCCCGACCGTGTTCTACGGCCAGTCCGTGACCCCCGGCTCCAGCACCTCCACCACCTACAACCACTACGACGTGCTGCGCACGCTGGAAGGCCTGGCCGGCCTCACCACCCACGCCGGGAACGCGGCCACCGCCAAGGACATCACGGGGATCTGGACGTCCTGACGTCCTCAGGTCGTGACGTCGTGACGTCGTGACGTCGTGACGTGGTGACGTCGTGACGTGGTGACGTCCTGACGTCGTCACGTCCTGACCGCGCGGCAACCGCCGCCGCGCCGATCCCCCGTCCCCCGCCGTCTCCGAAAGGGCCCCCACCCATGCCCCTCCAGCGCCGGATCCTGATCCTGGTCTCCGCCGTCGTCCTGCTCGCCGCCGTCGGTGCGCTCGCCGTCGTACGGGCCTCCGCGCGGGCCGGGGAGAAGGACCGGGTCCAGACCGGCGGGCCGGCGATCACCCGCGGCGAGGTGTCCCTCGCCGCGGGTGGCGCAGGCCGCCGGATCGTCTTCCGGAACATGGCCTGGGGGCCGCACCGCGACGAGCTCGCCACCGCGGCGGCCGGCGCACCCGAAGGTCCGCGTACCGCCTCCGGGGTGAGCTGCCTGCGCCTCCACGCGGCGGCAGGCACCGGGATCTGCCTCCAGGCCGACAAGGCCGGGGTGCAGGACGGCTACAAGGCGGTGGTCCTCGACTCCCGGCTCGAGGAGGTCGCCTCCCGCCCGCTGGCCGGCATCCCGACCCGGGCCCGGGTCTCGCCCGGCGGCCACCTGGTCGCCTGGACCGTGTTCGTGGGAGGGGATTCCTACGCCGGCACGAACTTCTCGACCCGGACCTCCCTGCTGGACCTGCGCAGCGGGACGTACGACGCCTCGCTGGAGGACTTCACCATTCACAAGGACGGCAAGACGTACCGCAACGCGGACGTCAACTTCTGGGGCGTCACCTTCGCCGCCGACGAGCGGACCTTCTACGCGACGCTCGCCACCAGCGGCCGGACCCACCTGGTCCGCGGCGACCTCGCGGCGCGCACGGTGACCACGCTGCGCGAGAACCTGGAATGCCCGTCCCTGTCGCCCGACGGGACCCGGCTGGTGTTCAAGAAGCGGGTGCCCGGCCTGTCGCCGGACGCTCCGTGGCGGCTGTACGTCCTCGACCTCGCCACGATGGCCGAGGCACCGCTCGCCGAGGAGCGCAGCGTCGACGACCAGGTGGTGTGGGCCGACGACAAGACGGTCGTCTACTCGCTGCCCGGGGACTTCGGCGCCGACCTGTACTCCCTGCCCGCCGACGGCGGCGGGGCCCCGGCCCGGCTGATGACCTCGGCCCTCGCCCCCGCCTTCCTCGGCTGACACCGGGAAGAGGGGGCGGGGCAGGGGCGCTCGGATTCTCGGGGAAGGCCCGAGAAGGAGCGTTACGCCGGGATGAGGGTCTTGCGGCGCCGCTTGCGCTGCGCCGCGGCCGACATCCGCAGCTCGATGACCGACCGCACGGTCGGCCACTCCTCGTCGAGGATCGAGTAGAAGGCCGTACTGCGCACGGCACCGTCCAGACCCCGCGAATGGGCCCTGCGGACCCCCTCGCTGGTGAACCCGAGCCGTTCCATCGCGGCGCGCGAGCGTCCGTTGCGGGCGTCCGCGCGGAGCGAGATCCGCCGGACCCCCCAGGTCTCGAAGGCATGGCGGAGCATGAGCAGCTTCGCCTCGGTGTTGATGCCGGTGCCCTGGGCCGCGGGGGACAGCCAGGTATTGCCGATCTCGGCGGCATCGGGGATCGCCGTCGCCGGATCGCCGAACGGGACTCCCGGCACGGCGGGCCACACCAGCGGCCCCTGCCAGTAGTCGAGTTCCAGGAACCGGGTCGAACCGACGACCCGGCCGTCGGCGGCTCTGACCACCACGAACGGGAGCGATCGACCCGCCGCCTGATCGGCGAGGGCACGGTCGATGTACTCGTGTGACGCCTGCAACCCGTGCGGTACGGGGGTGAAGGCGTAAGTCGTACGATCCTCGGCCCCGGCCAGGGCCAAGGCCTCGGTGTGGTGGGGGGCGAGGGGCTCAAGCCGCACGGAGCGGCCGGCGAGGAGTACGGGTACGGGCACGGAGCCTTCGGTCCTTCTAGGCGGTGGGGTGGTTGCACAGTCTGCGTCCCTGACGTCGCCCCCAGTGCAAAACACGGGTGAAAGGCAACGGGCTGTCAGGTGAACGCGAGTGGCTCAATGTAGCCCCTTAGAGTCCTTCCATGAACCCCCAAATTGGCAATGGCGTGACACTCTTTTTCGAGGACTTGGGTCCCCGCGACGGGACCCCCGTAATCCTGATCCACGGACATCCGTTCAACCACTCGATGTGGGCCCCCCAGACGGCCGCACTGACCACGGCCGGTTACCGCGTGATTACCCCTGACCTGCGGGGATACGGGGAAAGCCCGGTGCTCCCGGGCAAGACGCTGCTCGCGGACTTCGCCGACGATCTGGTGACTCTCCTCGACCATCTGGACGTCGAACAAGCGGTCGTCGGCGGTGTGTCCATGGGCGGCCAGATCGCCATGGAGATGCGGCTCGGCCACCCGGGTCGCGTGCGGGCCCTCGTCCTCTCCGACACCTCCGCCCCGCCGGAAACGGAAGACGGCAAAATCTTCCGACTCGGACTCGCCGAGAGGCTCCTCGCGGAGGGAATGAAGCCCTATACCGACGAGGTCATCGACAAGATGCTCGCCCCGTACAACGTGACCGGATTGCCGGAGGCCGCGGCCCGGGTCGCCGCGATGATGTACGCCACCGACCCCGAGGGCGCGGCCGCCGCCCTGCGCGGGCGGGCCGAGCGGCCCGACTACGCCCCGGTGCTCGCGGGGCTGCCGGCCGAGGTGCCCTGCCTGATCGTGGTCGGCCGGGACGACGTCTACACCCCGGTGGCCGAGGCCGAGTCCCTGCACGCGCTGGTCCCGCACTCGGTGCTCGCCGTGGTGGAGCGGGCCGGGCACCTGCCGGGCGTGGAACAGCCGGAGGCCTTCAACCGGGCGCTGCTGGAGTTCCTCGCGGGGATCTGACCGGCACGCGCGGGCCGGGAGCGGACCCGCGGCACCACCGGGCCCCGGACGGGGGCGGACGACCGCCCCGGGCCGGGGCTTTCGGCTGCCCCGACGGGTGTCGAACGGGGCTCCCGGGGGGGTGCCGAAGGGGGCTCCCGGTGGGTGACGAACGGGGCTACCGCGTGCCGGCCGGACGGTGTCAGTCTGTCTGCAGGGTGGTGCGCAGCCGGTAGCGGTCCCCGCTGTACTCCACCGTGGACAGCAGCAGCGGCCGCTGGTCCTTGGTGTACACCGTCTGGTCGAGTACGAGTACGGGCGCGCCCTCGGCGATGCCCAGGTGGTCGGCGAGTTCCCCGTCGGCGTTGCGCGCCTCGATGGTGGCCTCGGCGCGGTCGGGTTCGACGCCCCAGCGGCGCAGTTCCTCGAAGAGGGAGGTCTCGCGGAAGTCGGCGCGGGCGAGGTCGGGCGCGAGTTCGGCGACGACCAGGGTCCGGTCGACGGCGATCCGGACGTCGTTGAGCAGCCGGACCCGCTCCAGGCGCAGGAGCGGGGTGCCGGCGGGCACGTCGAGTCGGTCGGCGTCGTCCAGGGACGCGGTGACGGTGTCGTGGCGCAGGACCACCGAGCTGGCGCGCATGTGCTTGCGCCGCGCGGTGGCGGTGAAGGACTCCAGGTCCTTGGGCCACTCGCGGGCGGGTGTGGGGGCCACCGGCGCCGCGACGAACCAGCCGCGCCCGTGGGACGCGGTGACCAGGCCCTGTTCGACGAGCCGGGCGAGCGCGCGGCGCAAGGTGACGCGCGAGACGTCCAGCCGGGTGCACAGCTCGCGCTCGGGCGGCAGCTTGCTGCCCTCGGACAGCCCGCGGCGGGCGATCTCCTCGCGGATGCGGTCCGCGGCCTGGGCCCACAGGGGGTCCGCGGCGCGGGAGTTCGCCGCGATCGAGGAGGAAGCGTCGGCGATGGCAGCGTCGTCGGTCATGGGGCAAACCATACCACTTACTACCACTTTGATTCGGCTTCAGTCCCTGCTGATCCGGGACCTACGACCTCATCTTGATATTTTCTTAAAGACCACAAGAGACCACCGTTGACCAATCCAAAACCACTGGTTACCTTCGAGTCGTCCCCACCACCCCGCTCGACGAGGAGCACCAGATGAGTACGGCCACAGTCCCGGCCACCGCGCCGGCAGCCGGAAAGAAGCCGGGCCGGGTCATGCCGGTCCTGCAGCGCATCGGCCGCAGCCTCATGCTGCCCGTGGCCACGCTGCCGGCCGCGGCCCTGCTGACCCGGCTCGGCGGCGCCGACCTGCTGGGCCGGGAGAACTTCCCCGTGCTCATCCAGAAGCTCGCCATGGTCCTGGCGGCGGCCGGCGACACCGTCTTCGCCAACCTGCCCCTGCTCTTCGCGGTCGGCGTGGCCATCGGCTTCGCCAAGAAGTCGGACGGCTCCACCGCACTCGCCGCCGTGGTCGGCTACCTGGTCTTCAAGGCGGTACTCGCCAGCCCCGCCTTCCCCAAGGGCGTGGACGGCGAGCCGCTCGACGCCAAGGTCCTCGGCGGCATCGTGATGGGCATCGTCGCGGCCCTCCTCTACCAGCGCTTCAGCCGGACCAAGCTGCCCGAGTGGCTCGGCTTCTTCGGCGGCCGCCGCCTCGTCCCCATCCTGAGCGCCTTCGCGGGTGTCGGCATGGGAGTGGTATTCGGAGTGGTCTGGCCGACCGTCGGCGGCTGGTTCTTCCACTTCGGTGAGTGGCTGGTCGGCACCGGCGCCTGGGGCGCGGGCCTCTTCGGCCTCGTCGTCCGGGCCCTCATCCCGATCGGCATGCACCACTTCTTCTCGGTCTTCCCCTGGTTCGAGGCGGGCTCCTTCGTCAACCCGACCACCGGCACCGAGGTGCACGGGGACATCGCCCGCTTCCTCGCCGGCGACCCGACCGCGGGCCAGTTCATGACCGGCGGCTTCCCGATCTACATGTTCGCGCTCCCGGCGGCCGCCATGGCCATCGCGCACACCGCCCGCCCCGAGAACCGGACCATGGTCAAGGGCATGATGATCTCGGTCGCCCTGACCTCCTTCGTCACCGGCGTGACCGAGCCCATCGAATTCGCCTTCATGTTCGTGGCTCCCCTCCTCTACGCGATCCACGCCTTCCTCTTCGGCGTCTCGATGGCCGTCTGCTACGCCCTCGGCATCCGCGACGGCTTCGGCTTCTCCTCCGGCGCCATTGACTACATCGTGAACTACGGCATCGCCACCAAGCCCTGGATGCTCATCCCGATCGGCCTGGCCTTCGCCGCCATCTACTACGTGCTCTTCCGCTGGGCGATCGTGAAGTTCGACCTTCCCACCCCGGGCCGCGAACGCGACGAGGAAGGCAATCCGCTCACCAAGGCCGACGCCTCCTGAGCAGGGCCCACTTCCTGAGCAGGGCCCACGCCTCTGAGCAAGGCCCGCACCTCCTGAGCAAGGCCCACGCCTCCTGAGCCGGGGCCGGCCGTTCCCCCCGGCCGGCCGGCCGGCCGACCGGCCCCGCTCCGCCCGACCGCCCCGCCCGATCGCCCGCCCCCGCCCGCCCGAACCGGCGGGGGCCCGCGACCCGCACACTCCGCTAAGGACCCCCCACCATGTCCGGATCCCGCATCACGTTCCTCGAAGGCCAGGCCGACCAGGGCGCAGCCCTCGCCCGGATCGCCGACCGCGTCCGTACCCAGCTCGCCTCCCCGGAGCTCGCCGGGCTGCGCGCCGCCGAGCGCCCCCTGTTCACCGGCATCGGAGCCTCGTACGCCGCCCTCGCCGTCCCCGTCCAGCAGCTCCGCGAAGCAGGGATCGTCACCCAGCGCGTGCTGTCCAGCGAGATCGAGACCGGCACCGCCGGCTTCGACACCGACTGCCTGATCGCCGTCTCCCAGGGCGGCCGCAGCTCCGAGACCATCGCCGCCTTCGAGTGCGCCGCCCCGGGCATCACGAAGACCGCGCTGCTCAACGTGGTCCCCTCGCCGCTCGGCGACCTCGCGGACCTCACCGTGGACCTCGGCAACGAGCCCGACTCGTACGCCTCGACCATCGGCTACACCGGCACCATCGTCGCCCTCGACCTGATCGCCGGGGCCGTCGCGGGCCGCGCGGGCGACCCGTGGGGCGAGATCGCCGAGCAGACCACTGCGATCCACTCGCAGGCCACCGAGGTGGTGGCGGGCCTGCGGGAGCGCGGCGCCCGCTGCATCGCCTCCGACGGCGTGGCGGCCGGGGCCTCCCGGGCCTCCGCCGAGGAGGGCTCGCTGCTGCTGCGCGAGGTGGTGCGGATGACCGCGGCGCACTCGGCGACCCGCAACTACCTGCACGGCGAGATGGAGTCGGCGGGCAATACCCTCCACCTCGTCTACGGTGACGGCCGCGAGATCGAGCTGGCCCGCTCGCTGGCGGGCGCCGGCCACCTCACGCTGCTGATGACCACGGCCGAGGTGGAGCCCGCGGACAGCCTGTCGGTCGTCCGCCTCCCCGAGGTCCCGGACGCGGTCCGGGTGGTCCTGGAGACGGTGGTCCTCCAGGAGCTGGTGGCCCAGCTCAGCGCCGAGCGGGACGTCCCGATCGAGTCCTTCGTCTTCGCCAACGACGACACCAAGCAGGGCGGCCTCGACATGTCCGACTTCGAGGTCGCGGCCTTCACCCAGGCCTGAGCCCCGGCAAGCCGACCCCACGGCCCGCGGATCCTCCGGATCCCGCGGGCCGTGGCATGTGCGCACCGCCGCCCCCGCAGGACCCCACCGCTCCCCGGCCCGGGACGCGCGCGGGCGGCCTGGGATCATGCACGGATGGATCCCTTGTCGACCGACCTCGCCCGCCTCGCCGCCACCGGCAGGTTCGGCGACTTCTTCGTCGGTGCCCGGCTGCCCGATCTCATCGCGGCGAAGGGGGAGCCCGAGTGGTCGGGGCGGATCCAGGCCGATCAGCGCTGGCCCCACTGGTTCGGCTACGGCGGTCTGGAGATCGTCTTCTGCCGGTGCCGGCTGCTGGACCGGATGTTCGTACCCGTCTGGCGCGACGGGCTGGAGATCCCGGGGACCGGCCGCGCACCGGGATACGGCGTGACCGCGCCGGTCACCGAATCGCGGTTCACCGCCGCCCTCACGGCCGCCGGAATCACCTGGCGCACGCAGTGGTCGCCCACACTGCCGGACCAGCGCACCCTCCTGACCGACCCGGCTCCCGGCATCGTCGCCGAGTTCGTCTTCCTCGCGCCCGACGACGAGGATCCGGCCACGGCGGACTGGCCCATGGAGAAGGCGGGCACGTACGGACTGCACCACCGCTCCTGTCCGGAGCCGGACCCGAGCCTGCCCGACGACGGCTACGGAGCCTGAGGTGGACGGCGTACTGCGGGAGCTGCGCTCCGTCGGCCCCTTCTTCACCGTGGCGTACGGGAAGGAACCGCCCGGGCCCGGTTTCCGGCCCCTCGACGAGCTGTACGGGGACCAGCTGGAGGCCTACGTCGGCGAGGTCGGGCGGCGGATCGGGACCGGACCCGGCCGGGTGGCGGCTTCGACCGCGCAGTTCGGGATCGTCCCGCGGCTCTGGTCGCTCGCCCTCGGCTGCGCCGTGCTGTCGGGGCGGGTGCCGGACCTCGGGCCCGGCGGCCTGTGGTGGCGGCTGCCCGGCGCGGGGTCGCTGGAGCTGTGGCTGCCCGAGCCCGCCGAGTTCCCCGGGGAAACCCCGGAGCGGGCCCTCGCGGACTCCGTGCTCGGCAACCTCGCGGTGCTCGACACGGCGCTGCGCGAGCGGTTCGGCGTCTCGCCGCAGGTGCTGCGCGGCAATGCCGCCTCCGGGCTGGTCGGCGCCGTCCGGGTGCTCACGGACCGGGTGCCGGGGGAGACGGCCGCGCTGCTGGCCGCCGGGCTGCTCGCCGACGGGGGTCCGCTCGGAGGGACCGGCACCTTCGTCCACGAACCCGGCCTCGGGGTGGCGTTCGTGCGCCGCAGCTGCTGCCTCTATTACAAGGTGCCCGGCGGCGGACTGTGCGGGGACTGCGTCCTGCGGACCACGTAGGCCGCCGACGGGCCCAAGGGGCCACCGGGGTGCGGCGTACCGCTCCCCGATGGCCCCCGTGGCGCCACTGATCGGAAGGCCGGAGGGCCCGAGGATCAGAAGGTCAGGTTCCAGGCGTCGATCTTGCCGGTGTCCGAGTTGGCGTTGTCGTTCACACGGAGGGTCCAGACGCCGTTCGCGACCTCGGAGGAGGCGTTGACCGTGAAGGTCTGGATGATGTTGTCCGTGCTGCCGCCGGCCCGGTTGCTGAGGACGTAGACGGAACCGTCCGGAGCCACGAGGTCGACCTTGAGGTCACCGATGTAGGTGTGCTTGATGTCCACGCCCACCTTGAGGGTGGCCGGCGCGTTGCCGGTCACCCCGCTGACGGTGATGGCGCTGTTCACGGTCGCGTTGTCGGTGATCGCGACGTCGTTAAGGTTCTCGAAGTACTTGCCGGGAGGCGGGGTCGAGCCGCCGACCGCCTTCAGCGCGTCGACCTGGCCCTCGCCGAAGAACCCGTTGTTGGCCGTGGTGCCCTTGCAGCGCGTGTCCGACGGGCAGGCGGTGTCGTTGGCCTGGGTGGCCAGCGCGGTGCGGATCTGCGCCGGGGTGAAGGTCGGGTTGGCACTGGCGATGAGCGCCGCGACGCCCACGACGTGCGGGGTGGCCATCGAGGTGCCGCTCTTGGTGCTGTAACCGCCGCCCGGAGCGGTGGAGTAGACGTTGCTGCCCGGCGCCGCGACGTCGATGACGCCCTGGCCGAAGTTGGAGAACGAGGCCTTGGTGGTCCCGGTGCCGTTGGCCGCGACCGTGACCACGCCCGGAAGCTCGGTCGGGATGTCGAGGCAGGCGTTGGTGATGGTCCGGGTGGTCGGCGTCGAGTCGTTGGGGCTCGCCGAGTCGGTGGTCTTGTTGGCGAGGTCGTAGTTCTCGTTGCCCGCCGCGGCGACCTGGAGCGAGCCCTTGCTCTCCGCGTACTCCTGGGCGCGCTTGACGCCCTCGATGATCGCGGCCTGGTCGATGTTGTCCGGGCAGTTGAACTGCCACGGGTCCGTGTAATAGCTGTTGTTGGTGACCTTGAAACCGTGGTCGCCGGACCACACGAAGGCGCAGATGGTGTTCTCTGCGAAGAACAAGGAGGTGCCCGGCTCGGCCACGCGGACCGAGGAAATCTTCACGCCCGGGGCCACGCCGACGACGCCCTTGCCGTTCTTCGCGGCGGCCACGGAGCCGGCCACGTGCGTGCCGTGGGTGTCCACGTCGCGCCAGGCGCCGGCCCGGGTGTCGGCCTTGCCGTAGGCGCAGGAGGCCGAGTCCGCGGCGTTGAAGTTCGGCGCCAGGTCCTGGTGCTGGTCGTCGACGCCGGTGTCCAGGATGCCGACCTTGACGGAGGCCGAGCCGGTGGTCACGGCCCAGGCCTGGTCGGCCTTGATCTGGCTCATGTCGGCCCGTACGGGCTCGCCCGCGGGGGTCGTCGACTGGGACGGGTTGGCGGGCAGCGCCGGGTTGTAGGCGTCGGCCGGTACGTCCGAGGTGCGCGTCGCGCCGACCTTCTGGACCCCGCTGACCCCGCGCATGGTGGCGGCGAAGGTCGAGGAGGTCGAGTGGGCGACGATCACGCCGATCTGGTCGTAGTACGAGAAGACCGTGCCGCCGTTCGCCGTGACGGCCGAACGGACCGCGGAGCTGTCACCCGCGGCGGTGATCACCACGTAGGCGCGGGTGCCGGCAGCCCAGGTCGCACTCTGGGAAGTCGGCGCCGGGGCCTGAGCCTTGGCGGGGGCGGAGGTGCCGGGGATGCCCGCCGGGGAGACGGGCGCCGTGCCGGCGATCGCGGCCGGGGCCCCGAAGGCCAGGGCGGCCAGGGCGGCCGCCAGTACGAGGGTGCGTCGAGGTCGGCTGGATATGTGGGGTATCAATGCGTCCTCCGAAGACGGCCCGGCGGTGCGGGTGGCACCTACCGGGCCGTACGAAACGAGTGGTGGACGCAAGATGTCAGAAGCGTGCCCCGATATGGAAGTACCTTTTACAGCTAGACGGTTGATGCGATCTTGGCTGAAAAAAGACTCCCGCCCGAGGTGTCGGGACCGGCCGGGCTGGGCACCGTGGGGGCGAGCCCTGTCCGGCCGGTCCGCCGGACGTTCCCGTCAGACGGGGACGCCGTCCTTGGCGACGCCCGGCTGGGCGGGCAGGTCCGCGGCCTGCTCGTGCCCGTCGTCGGTGAGCGTGCTCTCGTCGAACGGCAGGCGTCCCGCGAGGACTTCGGTGGCCCGGGCCCGGTCGAACTCCTTCGTCCAGGTGCCGATCAGCACGGTCGCGATCGCGTTGCCGGCGAAGTTCGTCAGCGCCCTGGCCTCGCTCATGAACCGGTCGATGCCCACGATCAGGCCGACGCCGTCGACGAGTTCAGGCCGGTGCGACTGCAGTCCTCCGGCGAGCGTGGCCAGTCCCGCGCCCGTGACCCCGGCAGCACCCTTCGAGGCCACGATCATGAACAGCAGCAGGGAGATCTGCTCGCCCAGCGCCAGCGGCTTGCCCATCGCCTCCGCGACGAAGAGCGAGGACATCGTCAGATAGATCGCGGTCCCGTCCAGGTTGAAGGAGTAGCCCGTCGGGACCGTGATGCCGACGACCGGCCGCGAGACGCCCACGTGCTCCATCTTCGCGATCAGCCGGGGCAGCGCCGATTCCGAGGAGGAGGTGGACAGGATCAGCAGGAACTCCCGGCCCAGGTAGCGCAGCAGGGAGAAGACGCTGATCCCCGTACACAGGCGCAGCAGCGTGCCCAGGACCACGAAGACGAACAGCAGGCAGGTCGTGTAGAACCCGATCATGATGACCGCGAGGGAGGTGAGGGCGTCCATCCCGGTCGCCCCGACCACCGCCGCGATCGCGCCGAAGGCGCCCACCGGCGCCGCCCACATGATCATGGCGAGCACGCGGAACACCAGCTTCTGCACGTGCCCGATCCCGCGCAGCACCGGCTCGCCCGCCGTGCCCATGGCCTGGAGCGCGAACCCGCAGAGCAGTGCCACCAGCAGCGTCTGGAGCACCTCGCCCCCGGTGAAGGCGGACACCAGCGTGGTCGGGATGATCCCCAGCAGGAACTCGACCGTGCTCTCCGCTCCGCCCGCCTTCGCCTGCGCCTCACCGGCGTGCCGGGCCGCCTCGGTCAGGTGCAGCCCGCTGCCGGGCTCCAGCAGGTTGCCCACGAGCAGCCCGATGGCCAGCGCCACCGTGGACATCACCATGAAGTAGCCGAGCGCCAGCCCGCCCACCGCGCCGACCTTGGCGGCCTTGCGCACCGAGCCGATGCCCAGCACGATCGTGCAGAAGATCACGGGCGAGATCATCATCTTGATGAGGTTGACGAACCCGGTGCCCAGCGGCTTGAGCTCCACGGCCGTGCCGGGTGCGGCGAAGCCGACGGCGATGCCGAGCAGCACCGCCCCGATCACCGCGATGTACAGATAATGCGTCTTGTCGCGTCTGGCGGCCACGATGCCTCCTGGTAGTGCCCTTCGCCTCCCTGATGGCGAAGGCGTCCCGGGAGGACCATCGCCCGCCCTGTGACCCCGGTCACCCTTGCGTTCATTGAGTTCACGCCCGGGTGCACACTGAGCGCCATGTTCCGCTTCCTCCGGCCGCCGCGCAGCCTCGCCGGCCAGCTCTTCGCCATGCAGGTGGTGCTGGTCGCCGCGGTCGTCGCCGGGTGCGCCGTCTTCGCCTACGCGACCGCCCGCGACCAGGCCGAGGAGGCCGCCCGGCGCCAGACCGGAGCGGTGGCCCGCGCGGTCGCGGACTCCCCGTCGGTCCGGGACGCGGCGCGGGGGAGCGGTCGCGAGGTCCTGCAGCCCTACGCGGAGCGGGTCCGCGTGGACGCGGGCGTGGACTTCGTGACGATCATGGCTCCGGACGGACGGCGCTGGACCCACCCCGACCCGATGCGCATCGGCGAACGCTTCCTCGGCAACACCGCCCCCGCCCTGCGGGGCGAGACCTTCAGCGAGACCTACACCGGCACCCTCGGCCCCTCCCTCCGCGTGGTCACCCCGATCACCGACGACGGCCGGGTCATCGGCATGGTCGCCGCCGGCATCACCGTCCGCGCGGTCAGCGCCCGCCTCGCCGCGCGGCTCTCCGCCCTCGCCTGGATGGCCGGCGGGGCCCTGGCCCTCGGCGGGGCGGGCACCTACGTCATCAACGCCCGGCTGCGCCGCCACACCCACGGGATGAACGCCGCCGAGCTGAGCCGGATGTACGACTACCACCAGGCGGCCCTGCACGGGGTCCGCGAAGGGCTGCTGATGCTCGACGGCCGCCGCCGGATCACCCTCGTCAACGACGCCGGCCGCGAACTCCTCGGCCTGCGCGGGGAGATCAAGGGGACCGGGGTCGCCGACCTCGGCCTGCCCGCCCCGCTCACCGGGGCCCTGCTCGCCGACCGGCCCCGGGTGGACGAGGTCCATCTGACGGCGGACCGGGTGCTCGTGCTCAACAGCGCGCCCGTCGCCGGCGGTGGCCGCCGCGGCACCGTGATCACCCTGCGCGACCACACCGAACTGCTGTCGCTGACCGGGGAACTGGACCAGGAACGCGGATTCACCCGGGCGCTGCGCGCGCAGGCCCACGAGGCGGCCAACCGGCTGCACACCGTGGTCTCGCTCATCGAACTCGGCCGCAGCCGCGAAGCGGTGGAGTTCGCCACCGCCGAACTGTCCCTCGCCCAGGCCCTGACCGACGAGGTGATCGCCGCCGTCGGCGAGCCCGTGCTCGTCGCCCTGCTGCTCGGCAAGGCCGCTCAGGCCCACGAGCGGGGGGTCGAGCTGGTCGTCACCCCGGACAGCGGAGCCATCGACGCCGGGCCCGGCGGCCCGCCCGCTCGGGACCTGGTCACCGTGCTGGGGAACCTCGTCGACAACGCCGTCGACGCTCTCACCGGCGTGCCCGGCGGCCGGATTTCCGTCACCATCGGCCCCGACGGCCCCACCGGCCCCCACGGGCGCGGGGTGCTGATCGGCGTGGCGGACAACGGTCCCGGACTTCCCGAGGGCGCCGACGTGTTCCGGCGCGGCTGGTCGGGCAAGGGTGAGGGGCGGGGCCTGGGCCTCGCGCTGGTGCGGCAGGTGGCCCACCGGCACGGCGGAAGTGCGGACGCCGAGCAACTGCCCGACGGGGGCGCGCGGTTCACCGTACGGCTGCCGGCGCGCAGGGAGCCGCGCGGGGAAGGGGAGGCATGAGCACGCCCGAGGTGCGGGTCCTCGTCGTCGAGGACGATCCGGTGGCCGCCGACGCGCACGCGCTGTACGTCGGGCGGGTGCCCGGCTTCACCGCCGTCGCGGTCGTGCACTCCCTCGCCGAGGCCACCCGCGTCCTGGACCGGACCCGGATCGACCTGCTGCTGCTCGACCTGACCCTGCCCGACGGGCACGGGCTGCGCTTCGCGCGCGGCCTGCGCGCCGCCGGGCACCCGGCGGACGTGATCGTGGTGACCTCGGCGCGGGACCTGGGGGTCGTCCGCGAGAGCGTCTCGCTCGGGGTGGTGCAGTACGTACTGAAGCCCTTCGCCTTCCCCACCCTGCGCGAACGGCTCCTGCGCTATGCGGAGTTCCGCGCGACCGCGGCGGGCGAGGCGGCCGGCCAGGACGATGTGGACCGCGCGATGGCGGCCCTGCGCTCACCCCGGCCGGCCGAACTGCCCAAGGGGATCGGCGGCCCGACCCTGGAGCGGGTCGCCGCGCTGCTGCGGGCGGCCCCCGAGGGGCTGACCGCGGGCGGGACGGCCGAGGCGGCCGGGATCTCCCGGATCACCGCCCGCCGGTACCTGGAGCACCTGGTGGACACCGGCCGCGCGGACCGCACCCCCCGGTACGGCCAGGTCGGCCGCCCCGAACTGCACTACCGCTGGCTGGCTGCGGCCCCGGCGGCCGCCGCCGCCGGCTCGGTGTCGAAGGTGTAGAACTTCCGGTGGTCCAGCATGTCGGCCGGGGTCACGTCGTTCCACGGCCGCATGGTGTCGTTCAGGTCCACGACGTTCGGGGTGCCCGCGGCCGGCAGGTAGGCCGACTGCGGGTGCAGTGCCTGCCAGTCGGCCCACAGCTTGTCGATGAAGGCGTGGTGCATCCAGAACACCGGGTCGTTGGGGGAGACCCCGGTGGCCATCTGGCCGCCCACCCACACGTGCACCCGGTTGTGCAGGTTGGCCCCGCGCCAGCCCTCCAGGTTGTTGCGGAAGCCGCCGGAGGAACTGTTCCACGGGGCCGCGTCGTACACCGGCATCGCGAGGACGGAGTCCACCTCGGCCCTGGTCGGCAGTTGGGCCACGCCGGTGCCGAGTGCGCGGCGCAGGTACGAGCGCCCGTCCACCCGTACGGCTATCTCCCACTTGCCCGCCGCGTACGCGAACGGTCCGTCGAGCACCTGCCCGTCCCGGGCCCGTCCGGTGCCGCCGAGGAAGTCGGCGGCCCAGAGGGAGGAGCGGGCGGTCCGGTCGGCCGTCCAGTCCCAGTAGGGCAGGGCCACCGACGGATCCACCGCCTGCAGCGCGGCCTCGAACTCCAGCAGAAACCGGCGGTGCCAGGGCAGGAAGGAGGGGGAGCGGTGGCCGACCCGGTCACCGGAGTCGGTGTCGCTCATGATGAAGCCGTTGTGCGTGGTGACGAAGCGGTCGTAGCGGCCGGTGCGCTTCAGTTCGAGGAGCGCCGCGACGAACGCCCGCTTCTCCTCGGGGGTGAGCGTGGCCTGGTTCTTGCGGATCGTCATCACATGCCGCCCATCGGGACGAGGGTGGCGCCCTGGAGCTCGCGCACGGCGGCGCGGGCGAGCGGGAGCGGGCCGGAGAAGGTCTCGTAGTGGTTGACCACGCTGATCCAGCTGCCGTCGGCGTTCCGCATCACGTGCAGTTCGCGGCCGTCTATGAGGACGGTCGGCTGGCCGGGGGACTGGTGGCCGCCGTGGTGGCCACCGTGGCCGTCCCCGCCGCCCGAGGTGGGGACGATCCGTATGCGGCGGCCCTGGTAGACCTCGTCGATGGTGCCCGCGGGGCTTGCGGGGCCGGCGGTACGGGATCCGGTGACGGCTGCGTGCGCGGTGGCGCCGGCGAGGCCGAGGGCGGTGAGTGCGCCGGCGGTGGCGCTTAAGGCCTGTCGGCGGGTGATCTTGTTCATGGCCTGAAGAGGTATCAGGGCGCGGAGAACGGAGGGCTGTTATCCAGACATGCGCGGATAAGTTGCCGGTCGAACTAGTTGGATGATCTTCCCGTCCGGACTGGCTCCAACCACCCGGACGGGAAGACCTGCGTGAAAAAGCTTAACTGACCGGAAATCCTTCGGTCGCACGGGGTGGCTATGGGAGGGGTCACATCGCGGAGTCGGCCGGAAGCCGCAGGGTGAACCGCCCTCCGGGGCCCGGTCCGGCGTCCAGCGTGCCCCCGTGCGCCGAGGCGATGTCCCGCGCGATGGCCAGCCCGAGCCCGGTCCCGCCCGCGTCCCGGCTGCGCGAGGCGTCGAGCCGGGTGAAGCGGGTGAAGATCCGCTCCCGGTCCGCCTCCGGGACCCCGGCGCCGTCGTCGCGGACCTCCAGGAGGACCCCGGCGGGCTCTCCGGGCCTGCCGGGCTCACCGTGCTCACCGGGCTCAGCGAGTCCGCCGAGTCCGCCGAGTCCGCCGAGTCCGCCGAGTCCGCCGAGTCCGCCGGGCCCGGCGGGCCCGGCGTCGACGGTCACCGCGACGGCCTCGCGGGCGTGCCGCTGGGCGTTGTCGAGGAGGTTGTCCAGCACCCGGGCCAACTGCCCCCGGTTGCCGCGGACCAGGACCGGCCCGGTGGCCTCCACCGACACCGGCACCCGCCCCTCGGGGCGCCGCGCCACGGTGTCCCGTACGAGTTCGCGCAGATCGAGGACGGTCCGCTCGGGGGCCCGGCCCGCATCGAGGCGGGCCAGCGTCAGCAGGTCGTCGGCGAGTTGCTGGACCCGGATCACGTCGTCCAGCAGCTCACCGCCGTGCAGGAGCCGAGGATGGGCGATCCCCACCTCGACGTGCGCGCGCAGCGCGGCGATGGGATTGCGCAGCTCGTGCGAGGCGTCGGCGATGAACCGGCGCTGGCGGTATATGGACTCCTCCAGCCGGTCCAGCGTGGAGTTCACCGTCCGGGAGAGCCGGGCGACCTCGTCGCGCGAGGCCGGGACCGGTACCCGGCGGCCCAGGTCCCGCTCGGTGATTTCCGCGACCTCGGTGCGGATCGCCTCCACCGGACGCAGGGCCCGGCCGGTGGAGCGCCAGGTGACGGCGGCCACGAGCAGGAGCAGCAGCGGGATGCCGGGGACCATGGAACGCAGGATCAGGTCCTGGGTGTACCGGGCGGTCTCCAGACTGGTGCCGGCGTACACGGTGGCCCCGGAGCCGTGGGCGGTCGCCGCCCGGACGGCGGCGATCCGGAAGGGGTGGGGCCGGGGATCGGGGCGCAGTGCCAGGTCCAGGCTGCGGGCGGCCGCGTCGTGGCCTTCGGCGGGCTCGAAGGAGGCCACGGGGCCGCGGGCGGCCAGATTGTGGCTCGCGGCGAGGATCCGGCCGTCGTCGGTGACCACTTGGAGCAGGCTGTCCTCACCCTCGGGTACGGCGAGGCGGTCGACGAGCCGCCCCGACCCGGTCACCGCGGCGACGGCCTCGGCGCGGGTCAGCGCGGTGCGCTCGGCGGAGCCCACCAGCCCGTGGCGGATCACGCCGAGCAGACCCGCGCACGCGGCGAGCAGGGCGACGGTGACGATGGCGACGGCGCCGAGGGTGGTCCGCACACGGACCGAGCCGAGCGGGAGCCGGAATCGGGGAAGCCGGGGGGACCGGGGGAGGCCGGGGAGCCGGGAGAATCCGGGGAGTCGGGGCAGTCGCCGCCGCCGGCGCTTCACGGGGTCGCGGCGGGCCGCGGGACGAGGCGGTAGCCGATCCCGCGGGCGGTGTGCAGCAGGGGCGGCGCGGTGTCCCCGAAGGGGTCCTGGAGCTTGCGGCGCAGCGCGCTCACGTGCACCTCCACCACGTTCGGATCGCTGTCCGCGGGCAGGTCCCAGACCTCCTCCAGCAGTGCGCCCTTGGAGACCGTGACCCCCGGACGCCGCGCGAGCACCGCGAGGAGGTCGAACTCCTTGGCGGTGAGCGGGATCTCGGCCCGGCCCGCGTGCACCTCTTGCTGTCGGGCTCCAGGACGAGGTCGCCCGCCTCGACGACGGCCGGCCGGGCGGCGCCCCCGCGGCGCAGCAGGGCGCGCAGGCGCGCCTGGAGCACCAGGTAGGAGAAGGGCTTCGTGAGGTAGTCGTCGGCGCCGGTGTCGAGGCCCTCGGCCTCGTCGTACTCGCTGTCCCGGGCGGTCAGCATCAGGATCGGCGTCCAGAGACCGGCGGCCCGTACGGTCCGGCACACGCGGTGTCCGTCGAGGCCGGGCAGCATCACGTCGAGGACGATCGCGTCGTGGGCGCCGGTGAGCGCGAGCCGCAGGCCCTCGTGCCCGTCGTGGGCCACGTCGACCCGGAGCCCCTCGGCCTCGAATCCGCGGCGCAGGACGGAGGTCAGGGAGACCTCGTCCTCGACGATCAATATGCTGCCTATTGTCCGGATCCTACCTATTGGTGAGGGGTCACTTCGACTCCTTCTGGTGGCTGGTCACCTCGCCCGTCTTCGCGTCGATGTCGATCTCGTGCCGGACGGAGCCGTCACTGACCTCGATCTGCCACAGCGGCCTGGCCTCGGTGCCCTCGATGGACAGTTCGCGGACGAAGCCCCCGCCGGCCTTCGCCACGGCGGTGCGGACGGCGTCCTCCCGGTCCACGCTCGCGGCGTCCAGTTCGGCGAGCGGGATCTCCAGGTACTGGCGCGCGCGATCCGGCATCCGGTCGGCCCGGTTGCCCAGCAGCGCGCCGGTGGCCGCGTCCACGGTGAGGTTGTGCACGCGGGGCTCGGCGGTCATGACGTCGATCTCCCAGACCTGGGTGCCGTCCTCGGTCTCCAGCTCCACGTCCGTGATCCTGCCGCCGGGCACCGCCTTCTCGGCGGTCGCCATGGCCTGGGCGCGGGAGGTCTTGGGCCCGCCCTGTTCGGCGGGGCCCCGCTCCGGAGCCGTCGCGGGCGATTCGGGGGCGGTGGGGGGTACGGCGGCCGCGGCCGCGGCCGGGGCCGCGTTGCCGGCGGCGCGGGCCTTGTCCACGCCGGGGTCGGAGCCCGCGCCGCCGCAGGCGGTCAGTGAGAGGACGAGGGCCCCGGCCACGAGGGCGGCGGCCGGC
Organism: Streptomyces sp. NBC_01264; assembly: GCF_026340675.1. Classification (NCBI taxonomy): domain Bacteria; kingdom Bacillati; phylum Actinomycetota; class Actinomycetes; order Kitasatosporales; family Streptomycetaceae; genus Streptomyces; species Streptomyces sp. NBC_01264. Next base: position 972,240 of record NZ_JAPEOX010000002.1, on the reverse strand, counting down.
AGGCGGCGGCGGGCGGTGGCCGGGGTCTTCGCGGTGGCGGTCGTGCGGACGTTCATGGGGCCCTCCCGAGCGGCTGTCTCACCGGCTGGTGATGACTCCACTCTCGGAGGCCCTCCTGAATCCTCCCTGAAGCATCCTGAAGACGACTTCAGGATGATCTGTCAGGTTAGATCCCTATCCATCCCGTTATAGTCCCGATATGGCTCTCCATGAGACGAAGGACCTGCGTGCCCGCGACGCCGAGACGGACGTGTTCGCGTCCGTCCTCAGCGGCGAGATCCTCCCCAAGTACCGGATGCCCGAGGACCACTCGCCCTCCGAGGTGGTCTACGAGCTCCTCCACAACGAGCTGCTCCTCGACGGCAACGCCGCCCAGAACCTGGCCACCTTCTGCACCACCTGGTCGGACGACGGGGTCCACCGGCTGATGAACGAGTGCCTCGACAAGAACATGATCGACAAGGACGAGTACCCGCAGACGGCCGAGATCGAGGCCCGCTGCGTCAACATCCTGGCCGACCTGTGGAACGCCCCCTCCGGCACCACCGGCACCGGCTGCTCCACCACAGGCTCCAGCGAGGCCGCCATGCTCGGCGGCCTCGCCCTCAAGTGGCGCTGGCGCGAGCGCCGACGCGCCGCCGGACTGCCCACCGACCGGCCGAACCTGGTGTGCGGGCCCGTCCAGGTCTGCTGGGAGAAGTTCGCCCGGTACTTCGACGTCGAGCTCCGCCAGCTCCCCCTGCTGCCCGGAGCCACCGGCCTGAGCCCCGAGCAGCTCGCCGCGAACGTCGACGAGAACACCATCGGCGTCGTCGCCATCCTCGGGGTCACCTACACCTGCGTCTACGAGCCCGTCGCCGAGATCGCCGCCGAACTCGACCGGATCCAGGCCGAGAGGGGCTGGGACATCCCGATCCACGTGGACGCCGCCAGCGGCGGCTTCGTGGCCCCCTTCCTCCACCCCGACGTGGTCTGGGACTTCCGGCTGCCGCGCGTGGCCTCCGTCAACACCTCCGGGCACAAGTACGGCCTCGCCCCGCTGGGCGTCGGCTGGATCGTCTGGCGCACCGCCGATCTGCTGCCGGCCGACCTCGTCTTCTCCGTGGACTACCTCGGCGGGGACATGCCCACCTTCGCCCTCAACTTCTCCCGGCCGGGCGGCGAGATCATCGCCCAGTACTACCTGTTCCTGCGACTGGGCCGGGGCGGCTACCGCCGGGTCCAGCAGGCCTGCGCCGACACCGCCCAGTACCTGGCCCGGGAGATCGAGACCATCGGCCCCTTCACCCTCCTCTACGACGGCCAGGGCGCGCTGCCCGCCGTCTCCTACCGGCTCACCGATCCGCAGGGAGCGGGCTTCACCCTCTACGACCTCTCCGACCGGCTCCGCATGCGCGGCTGGCAGGTGCCCTCGTACCCGCTGCCCGCCGAACGCGACGACACGGTCATCCAGCGGGTCCTGATCCGGCACGGGGTGACCCGGGACCAGATCGCACTGCTCGTCTCCGACCTGCGGGGCGCCGTGGAACACCTGGTCGCGCACCCGCAGCCCACGCCCGCGGCGCCGCCCCGGTCCGGCTTCCACCACTGACGGCCGACGGGACGGGTCCGGCGCTCAGGACGCCGACCAGCGCATCCCCAGCTCCGTCAGCGCCGCCGTCCGCTCCCGGGTGAGGGACGCGGCGCGGGAGCGCTGGTTGGCGATCCAGGAGCCGAGCCGCAGGTCCCGGTCGCCGACCCGCTCCACGTGCGTACGGGGCACCCGCAGGTGCCGCTCGCGCTCGTGGAACCGCCGGGCCGCCTCCAGATGGGCGGCCCACGCGTCGGCATGGGCCACCCGGGGCTTCGGCCGGTCCGCGCCCTCGGCCGGGACCACCCCGAGGGTGTGCTCCAGCAGCCAGCGCTGGGCCCAGGCCAGGCGCTCCCAGGACGCGCGCTGGCCGCGCAGCCACACGCCGAGGTCCTCGCCCTGGACCACGGCCTCCCCGGGGCGCGCCGGGAGCCGGCCGCCCGCGTCCAGGTGGACCCGGGTCAGGTGGAAGGCCCGCTGCCAGGAGATCTCCCAGGACGGACACCAGGAGGCGTCGACGGCCTCCAGGGCCTCCCGGCGCTCCTCGGACAGGGCGCCCGGGCCCTTTCGGCGGGCCGCCGCCCGCTGGTTCTTGACCCAGACCCCGACCGGGGCGCCGCGCCAGGTGGCGTCCACGGGAGGCAGCAGGTGACCGTGCTCGGCCGCCCAGCCGCTCGCCGCCGCGAGCCCCCCCTCGAACGCCACGTCGAAGTGGCTCCACACCATGCCCAGTTCGTCGAGCTGCGCCACCCGGCGGTGGCCGAGCGCCCCGCGGCGGTACGTGCGCCGGGCATCCGCGATCCACTGGCCGAGCGGGAACCGGGCCAGCCCCGGCGGCCACAGGGCCCCGGCTTCCCGGTCCTCCGCGGCGGGCGTGGGCGTCTCGGCCTCCGTGCCCCCGTCCGCGGGCGCGGGCGTGTCGGCCCCCGCGCCCCCGTCCGCGGGCACCTTGAACGCGAACGGCACCTTGAGGTCACCGGCGAGCCCGGCGTAGATCCGGGCGGCCTCCACCCCGCGCCGCCAGTGCTCGTGCTCCGGGTGCAGGACGCGCAGCCGGACGAAGGCGGCCAGCAGCGCCGGGTCGCGCGGGGTGGAGAAGCTCAGCAGGGACTGCGCGCCGCCGCGCAGACCGGAACCGCCCACGGCCTCCGCCGCGCCCTGCGCCGTGCGCCGGCTCGGGGCCTGGGGCTGCGCCAGGGATTCGACGAGCCGGGTGTCGTGGGCCCGTAGCGCCTCCAGCAGCCGCGCGAGGTCCCCGTACGCCCGTGAGGTCAGCATCGTCTCGGGGGACTCGCCCGGCCCCAGCAGCACCGGCACCACGAGCGAGGCGACCTTGCCCTCCCCGGGCCGGATGCGCAGCGCCCGGCCGACGGCCTGCACCAGGTCGGGCATGGAACCCCGCACGTCGGCCCAGAAGACCGAGTCGCACTCCTTGGTGTCCACCCCCTCGCCCAGCACCCGGACGCTGCCCAGGAAGGCCTTGTCCGCGATCCGCTCGTCCGCGAAGGCGCCCAGCACCCGGCGCCGGTGCGCCGCGGTGTGCTGCCCGCACAGCCAGTCCGCCCAGACGGTACGGGGGTACACCGGCCGCGGGGCCCAACTCGCCGTGCGCAGCCGGTCGGCGACCGCCGGCAGACCGGCCGCGAAGGCCTCGGCCTCCTTGGTCAGGTGGTGGAAGACCAGCGTGCGCCGGAACCCCTGCTTCACGGCCGCCGTCACCAGCGCCGTCTGGAGCGCCGCGAGCCGCACCCCGCGCACGGCGTCGGAGCGCCCGTCCGGGCCGAGCAGCACGGCCGCCTGGAACTCCGGATCGCTGACGTCCACGCAGACCACCCGATAGGGCGCGCAGATGCCCCGGTCGACGGCCTCCGAGAGGGTCAGGGTGTAGCAGCGCGCGCCGAACGGCCCGTCCGGATCGTCCTCCATGGAGGCCACCAGGTCGCCCCGGCCGCGCACCGCCTCCGGCCGGTCGGAGCCCTCGCCGGGCTCCTCGCCCTCGGCGGACCCGGGATCCTCGCCGTCCTGCCAGACCCGGGGCGTGGCCGTCATGTACAGCCGGCGGACCGAGGGGATCCGGACGTTGTCGTGCACCACCGCCCAGGGCTTGCCGATGCGTCCCGAGGTCCGGTGCGCCTCGTCGACCACGACCAGGTCCCAGCCGGGCAGCCCCTCGCGGTGCGCGCGCTCGATGGTGCCCAGGCCGAGCGAGGCGTAGGTGGCGTACACCGTGACCCGGACGACGGGCGGGCCCGCCCAGCCGGCCAGTTCGGCCGGGTCGGTGGTGGTGGGCACCCCCGCGTCCTCGGCGCGCAGCGAGCACACGGCGAAGGCGCGGCCGGTGCGGCCGCCCTCGCGCCAGGCCGCCGCGGTCTGCACGAGGAGGTCCAGCGAGGGCACCAGCACCAGCACCCGGCCGGCCCGCAGTTCCTCGGCCGTGTGCACGGCGACCAGCGACTTGCCGGAGCCCGTCGCCATGATGACCTGCGTACGGAGCCCGGTCCGTGGGACCCTGCGCCCGGCGGGCAGTTCCAGCGCCCGCACGGCGGCGTCGACGGCCTCGCGCTGGTGCGGACGGAGCTTCTGCCTGCTGATGCGCCCCACCTCCGCCGTGATCTGCCGGTTTGCTTCCAGCTCCTATCTTGCCCCCATTTTGAATCATTGCGGGGAGATCGGGTGGGCGGGGGTGGTGGACGCGGTGGAGCGCGGTGCGGGGCAGCGGGGCCGGGCCGGGAGGTGCTACATCCGGGCGCCGAAGTTCTGCGTCCACCACGGGCCGCCGGCGCCCTGGTGGATGCCCACGCCGATGTCCTTGAAGGAGCAGTTGAGGATGTTCTCGCGGTGGCCCTGGCTCTTCATCCAGGAATCCATCACCTGGGCCGCGGTCCGCTGGCCCAGGGCGATGTTCTCCCCGTAGGTGGACCAGCGGTACCCGGCGGCGGTGGTCCGCTTGCCCGGGTCCGCGCCGTCCGGGTTGGTGTGCGAGAAGAAGTCCCGCCGCGCCATGTCGTCGGAGTGTCCCTGGGCGGCCGTACGCAGCTGCGCGTCCTCCTTGAGCGGCCCGCAGCCGGCCTTCGCGCGCTCGGAGTTGACCAGGGATATCACCTGGGCGGCGGTGCTGCCGCCCGGCGGGGCGGGAGCGGGCTTCTTCGGCGGGGTGGTCTTCGGGCTGGGCTTCGGGGTGGGCGTGGGCGTCGGACTCGGCGTCGGCGTGGGGCTCGGGCCGGGGCTCGCCGAGGTGCTCGGGGAGGCGGACACCGAGAGGCTCGGGGTGGGGGAGGCCGGCTCCGGGGACAGCGCGGTCCCCGATTCCGGTGCCACGAGCGCGGCCGGAGGTGCCTCGACGGGGTCGGTGCCGGGCCGGGTGCCGAGGTAGGTCAGCCCGCCTCCCACGACACAGGCGGCGAGCACCGCCCCGCCGATCACCCGGCGCCGGCCGCGGGTGCGCCGCAACTTGCGCAGCGAGGCACGCCCGTCGCCGGGGCCGGGGGTGACGGCGAACTGCGCTTCGCCGCCTCCGGCGCTCGCGTCACCGCCTGTGCCACTGGTCCCGTCCCCGCCCGTTCCACCGCCAGCGCCGTACGCCGAAGCCGTGGTGGCCAGGCCCGCGGAGGTGAAGCCGGAGTCCAGGGCGGCCCGTACGCCCGCGACCAGCGCCGCCGAGACCGGCAGCAGCGCCAGCCCGGCCAGCAGCCCTTCGGCCGGGACCAGGCCGTTCCACAGACCGGCGCAGTGCAGGCACTCTCGGGCGTGGCGGGCTATTCGCTTGCGCCACAGGGCCGACGGCAGGCCGTCCCAGCTCCCCGCCATCGCCCGCAGCTCCTCGCAGGGCGGCTGGGCGCCCAGCGCCCGCTCCACCACCCGGGCCGCCTCCAGCTGTGCCTTCATCCGCTGCACCCGTACCGCGGTGTGCTGCGGGGACAGCTCCAGGGCCTGCGCCATCTCCGCGCGCGTCAGCTCCCCGGCGCACTCCAGCCACCACAGGGACAGCAGCGCCCGGTCGTCGGGCTCCAGCCAGCGCGTGGCACGGGCCGTCTCGCGCCGCTGGCCCTCCAGCTGGAGCCGTAGGACGGTCAGGTCCACGAAGTCGGCGCCCGGATCGGCGAGCTCCCAGGCGGCTTCGAGGCCGCTTTCGCCGGGGGCGCTGCGCCGGGCCTGCCAGTGGGCGCGGACCCGGTTCATGGCGATCGCGACCAGCCAGGACCGGAAGCTGTGGTCGTCGCGCAGGCCGCCCAGCCCGTCGAGTGCCCGCAGCATCGTGTCCTGGACCACGTCGTCCACGTCGACGGACCCGTTCAGGGCCCGCCCGACGATGTTGTAGACCAGCGGCAGATAGGCGCTGACCAGGTCGTCCTGCGCGCGGGGGTCGCCCGCGCGGGCCGCGGCGACCAGCGCTGCCGTGTGCTGAGTGCTCATAGAAAAGTCCCTGTCCGTACCGGCGCTCGATGATGCCCAATACCTGGGAGACCGTCGAGGGGGACTTCGATAACGCTTATCCGCCGAACGATTCCGCGGATGCGGAATCCGGAGTGCCCGGGCCCGTTTCGCCGGCCGGGGCGAGGCGGGCGGCCAGGGCGTCCAGGTCGGGCAGGAACCAGATGTGGCGGCCCTCGTTCGACTCCCGTACGAGATCGCGCAGGGCCGTACTGGCCTCCAGGTGGTGCGAGAGGTCGCCCACGACCACCAGGCGGACGTGATAGTTCACGAACTTCTGCATGATGGCCCCGGCGAGCCCGCTGCGCAGGTCGAAGAAGCCGGCGTCCAGGCGTTCCACCGGGACGGCGACGATGTCGGTCCGGTAGAAGGCGCCGCCGATGAGCTGGTCGAGCGCGTCCTGCTCGGTGGCGACCGGCGGGCCGTCGGCGGCGCAGACCAGGACCGGCACGCCGTGGTGTTCCACGAGGAGGTCAGCCATGGTGCGCCCCCGCCGCGTCGTGGGTGTCGAGGTCGTTCCCCATGCCGTTGCCCGGGCCGAGCACCCCATCGACCAGGTTCAGCAGATCGGCGGTGGTGGCGGCGTCGCCGAGGATCACGATCTTCATACGGGCCCGCTCCTTGTCGTAGACCGTCTGGACGCGCAGGGCCGCCGGGGTGGCCCGCGGGGACTGCGCGCTCGCCGTGACGAGGTTCGCGAGCCGGCTCGCCGCGTCGGGGCCGATCGCGTCGATCTGCACGATGCTCGACACCTCCACGTGCCGCCGCGGGGTCTCCCCGGTGGCACCGGGATCCTCGGCGGCGGCGGGGGCGGGGCGGCTCGTCAGGGCCTCGAAGTCCGCCCGGCTGATCCGGTACTGCTTGCCGATCCGGACGGCTTTGAGCCGGCCGTCGCGCACGTAGTTCCGGACGGTGCGCACGTGCAGCCCGAGCAGCTCGGCGACCTCGCCGACCGAGTAGAGCTCGCGTCCTTCGTCACTCATACATCCGGATCCTACCCTAAGAGGTGAGGATGCCTTCTGATAGGGAAGTTTGGGGAATCCGGAGGAGGAGTTCGAGGAGTCGCCCGGGAGCCCGCAGCGGCAGGTAGTGATCGGCGCCGACGACCACCTCCAGCCGCGCGCCGGGGATGCCGTCGGCGAGGCGATCGGCGATGACGCGGATCTCGGGGTGGTCGTGATCACCGACGGCGACCACGGTCGGAACCCCGATCCGGTCCAGACCGCCGACCGCGTCCTCGGCCGGGTCGAGGGCGTGTCCCTTCTCCGCGGCGGCTCCGGCTTCGGCGTTCTCCCGCACCATGGGCTCGATGACCTCGAAACCGGGGGCCCGGTCGCCCAGGCTCGCCCAGAGCGCTAGCTCCAGCTCGGCGGTGCGACGGCCGACCGATCCGCGGCGTGCCGCGGCGTACGCGTCCGTCTCGGGACTCCGGGGCCACTCGTGCCCACCGGCGGACGCCGCGATCAGCGTCAGCGACCGGACCCGCTCCGGGTGTTCCAGGGCGAAGTCGAGCGCGACCTCGCCCCCCATGCTCAACCCGACGAGCCCCGCGGTCCGGAAGTCGAACCGGTCCAGGACCGCCAGCAGGTCGTCCTCGTAACGGAAGGGCCCGGTCGGAGGCGTCGAGCGGCCATGGCCGCGGGCGTCGTAACGCACCACGGTGCGGTGTCGTGCCAAGGTGGCGAAGACGCGGTCCCACAGGCGGCTGTCGTGGACCGATCCGTGGAGCAGGACGAGCGGGGGGCCGTCGCCGGCCCGCTCGGCCCAGATGCGGCCTCCATCGGCGACGGGTATCAACTCGGTGGTCATGCCACCGATTCGATCACACGGCCGCCTCCGGTGAGAGGGGCGAGGGGGCGCGGGGGTGAGAGGGCGAGAGGGGCCATGGCCCCGGGAAGACCGGTTCGGCTGCGGTCGGGACCCCTCGTAGGATCATCGGATGAAGGATCCCCGCTACCCCGCCAAGCCCTGCCCCGGAGACCGCGTCGCGGTGCTCTCGCCTTCGGCCGGTCTGCCCGGGCTCTTCCCGCAGCCCTACGAACTGGGGCTGCGCCGACTCCGGGAGGAGTTCCTGGAGACCTCGGAGGACATGCCGCGCGCCCAAGAGGTCTACTGGATCCTGCGCGGCATGGGGGAGCGCGGACTGCTCCGGCAGTTCCCCGCCCTTCTGATGGGCCGGGCGAAGAGCTGGTCCTTCGAGAAGCCCCACGGGGCCGAGGAGCGGGAGCGCTACCGCCGCGAACAGCGCGAGGCCGTCCTGCGGGCCCTCGCCGACTACGCCCCCGGCACCATGGCCGTCTTCGACGTGGACCTCGGGCACACCGACCCGCAGCTCGTGATCCCCGTCGGGGGCCGGGTCCGGGTGGACGGCCCGGCCCGCCGCGTCTTCGTCACGTACTGACGAACATCCGCCGCCCGTCATCCCGTTGGGGTTCCCCCGGCCGGGTCCGGGGCACAATGTGGTCCCACGGGACGTGTTGGGGGCGGCATGTCGGCGTTGCTCTTGAGGGGATCCGGCCGGGCGAGGGGCTGGGCCGGATACCTCGGTTCGGTAGGGCTCGGAGCAGGTGCGGTGGCGCTGGCGGCGGTGTGGACCTCGGGGCCCTGGGCCGCCGGGATCGGCGCGGCCGTCACCACGCTGTCCGGACTCGCCGCCGAGCGGATGCGGCCTCCCGGCGAGGGTGCCGACCCCCGGGCCGCCGGGCAGCTGCTGCGCACGGCGGCGGGCCGGATTCCGCTGCTGCGCCAGGTGGACCGCCCCGAACTGGCCGGAGCCCACCCGGCGGAGGCCCCCGCGGACCCGCCCGCGTACATCCGGCGCGACGCCGAACCGGGGCTGCGCGCGGCCCTGGACCGGACGCGGTTCGTCCTCGTGGTGGGGGAGTCCACGGCGGGCAAGACGCGGCTCGCCTACGAGGTGGCCCGCACCCGCTACCCCCGGCACGCCTTCGTCCGCCCGCTCTCCCGCGCCGCACTGCCCGAAGCCGTACGGATCGCCGGGCGGCGGCGCCGCGCCGTGCTGTGGCTGGACGACCTGGAGGACCACCTCGGCGCGGGCGGCCTCAACGCCGCGCAACTGGCCTCCCTGCGCACGGCGGTGGTCATCGCGACCATGCGGGTCCAGGAGTACCGGCGCTACGACGCCCGCGAGGAGAGCCGGCTCACCGGATCCGACCGGGATGCCTGGCGGGCCCAGCGCGACCTGCTCCACCAGGCGGCAGTCATCCGGCTGCCCCGGCACTGGTCCAGCGCGGAGCGCGGCCGGGCCGCCGCCCACCGGGGCGATCCGCGCATCGGGGCCGCGCTGCGCGCGGGCGAGCGGTTCGGGGTCGCCGAGGTGCTGGCGGCCGGACCGGAACTCCTGGCGGCCTGGGAGAACGCCTGGGCCCCGGGCGCCAATCCGCGCGGCGCGGCCGTGGTCGCGGCGGCGGTGGACTGCCGCCGGGCCGGACTGCGCCGCCCGGTGAGCCGCGCGTGGCTGCGCGAGCTGCACGCCCCCTACCTGGCGGCCCGCGGCGGCGGGGACCTCCAGCCCGAGCCGTTCGCCGAGGCCATGGAGTGGGCCTGCGCCGCCGCCTACGCCACGAGCGGACTGCTCATCGGCAACTTCGGAGCCGGATTCACCGCGTTCGACTACCTGTTGAACGCGCCGGGCAGTGGTCCGGTGCCCGACCACCTGTGGCGCGGGCTGCTCGCCCTGGTGGAACCGGCCGACGCCTACGACATGGGGCTCGTCGCCCATCAGGACGGCCGCCTCGCGCGGGCCGTCGAGGCCCTCGGCCTCGCCTCGCGCGGCGGCGTCCCCGGCGCCGAACTCCCGCTCGCCACCGCCATCGGGGACTCCGGGAAACCGCGCCGGGCCGCCGCAGATCTCGCCGGGATCGCCCGCCGGCGTGCCGGCCGGCTCGGGCCCACGCACCCCGACACCTTGGCAGCGCGGCATCAACTGGCCTTCTTCGTAGGAGAGTCCGGGAACCACCTGGCCGCGGCGGCCCAGTTCGCGGAGCTGCTCGTGGATGCCCTGGAGGTACTGGGGCCCGACAACCCGGACACCCTGGCGGCGCGTCACCAGCTCGCCTACTTCACCGGAGAGGGCGGCGACCCCCGCGCGGCAGCCCAGCAGTTGGAAGGGCTGCTGGCCGACCGCTTGCGGGTCCAGGGCGCCGGGCACCCGCAGGTGCTGGCGACCCGGCGCAGTCTGATCTGGTTCCGGCCGGGGGAACCGGCTGCCGCGGAAGCCGCGTTGGGGGAGCTGCTGGCCGAGGCGGAGGCCGCCGAGGGGATCGGGCCCGACGATCCGCACACCCTCGCCGTCCGGAGCAGCATGGCGGCGTTGGCTGCCCGTGCTGGGCGCACCGCCGAGGCGGCGCAGGCCTGGGCGGAGCTCACCGCGGACCGGACCAGGGTGCTCGGCGAGGACCACCCGCACGCGTTCTACTCCCGCCTGGAATGGGCCCGCGCCCTGCTCGCCCGGGACCGGGCTCCCGAGGCCGCGGAGGTACTGACCGGCGCCCTGGCGCGGGCCGAGTCCGTCCTGGAACCGGGCCACCGGCACCTGCGGACGGCCCGGGAACTGCTGGACCGGGCCGCCGGCCGGGCTCGTACCGCCGACCGGGCCTAGAGCAGCGGGGCCAGTGCCCGGGTGGCGGCGAGCAGGGCGGGCGCGTAGGCCTCGATCTCCGTGCGGGAGACCAGGAACGTGACGGTGGTGATGCTGACTCCGCCGATCGGCCGGCCGCCGGTGTCGAGGATCGCGGCGCCGATGCAGCGGATGGTCGCCTCGTTCTCCTCGTCGTCCACGGCGAAACCCCGCCCCCGCACCCCCTCCAGCTCCGCCTCCAGGGCCCGCCGCGTCGTGAGCGTGTGGGGCGTGCGCCGGGGCAGCCCGGCCGCCGCGACCAGCTCGCGGGCCTCGGCCGCGGGGAGCGCGGCCAGGATGCTCTTGCCGATCGCGGTCGTGTGCAGCGGCATCCGCATGCCGATCCGCGAGGTCGTCTGGAAGGGCTGCTGCTCGCTCTCCAGCTTCCGGATGTAGGTGATGGTCTCCCCGCTGTGCAGCGCGAGGTGGACCGCCTGTCCGGTGGCCTCCTGCAGTTCCCGCAGGATCTGCTCGATGCTGGCCGGCTCCCCGCCGCTGACCAGGGCGGACAGCCCGCGCAGCCGGGGGCCGACGCCGTAGCGGCTCTCGCCCTCGGAGCGTACGAAGCCCTGCTCGATCAGCGAGGCCAGGATGCGGAAGGTGCTCGACTTCGGCACGGCCGCCGCCGCCATGACATCGGTGAGCCGGTGCGGGCCGCCGGGCGCGGCCACGGCCTCCAGGATCCGCATCGACTTCTCGAGCGCCGTACCCGCCGCGGAGGTCCGGCCTCCGCGGGCCGGGCTTTCGCCCTCCGGGTTCTCGGGCCTTCCATCCATGGACAACGGGTCTCCCGAGGTGGGTATGGTCTGCATCATAAGTTCCGTTACACGATACCAAGTTCCATTAGGTGGAACAAATGGAGGCTGCTTTGTCCTGTCACCCGTATGCGGCCATCACCGCGCAGCGCCTGCTGCCGGTCCTGCGCAACGCCGACGCGGACGAGGCCGTCCGCCAGGCCACCGCCCTGCTCGCCGCGGGCTGCCGCGCCGTGGAACTCACCACCTCCACCCCCGGCTGGGCCGAGGCCGTGGCCCGCACCGTGCCGCTCACCGACGCGCGGGGACGGCCCGCCGTCATCGGAGTCGGCACCGTCACCACCGCGGTGGCCGCGCGGACCGCGCTCGACGCGGGCGCCGCCTTCCTCATCTCCCCGTACCCGGCTCCCGAGGTCCGCGAGGTCGCCCTGGAGCGCGGGGCCGTCTTCATCGAGGGCGGCTTCACCCCCGGCGAGATCGCCTCCGCGGTCCGTGCGGGCGGCGCGGCGAAGGTGTTCCCTGCCCACGTGGGCGGGTCCGCCTTCATCCGCTCCCTCAAGGCGGTCCTCCCCGACGCCCTGATCATCCCGACCGGCGGGATCGCGCCGGGCGAGGTCCGCGACTGGCTCGCCGCCGGGGCCGCCGCCGTCGGGATAGGCAGCGGCCTGCCCGCCGACCCGGGCGAACTGGCCGCCGTCTTCACCGACCTCGCCCAGCCCTGCTGCGGCTCCTGCGCGGGCACGGAGCCCCGGCCGTGAGCGGGGCCGGCATCGGGACCGGGGCCGCCGTGGCCACGAGCGGGACGCAGGGGTACGACGTCCTCGTCCTCGGCGAGGTCCTCGTCGAGATCCACACCGGGACGGCCCTGCGGGACGCCGCCGACGGAACCCCCGCCCGTGTCTCCTTCTCCGGGGACGCCCTCAACGCCGCGGCCGCCGCAGTCGCCGCCGGAGCCCGCACCGCCCTGCTCGCCGTGGTCGGCGAGGACGAGCTGAGCGTCCCGCTGCTGGCCCGCGCCGCCGAACTGGGCGTGGACGTCTCCCACGTACGCCGCTCCCCGCGCCCGAACGGCGCCTATCTGCTGTGCGCCGACACCGAGGGCGACCGCGAGTTCGTGTACTGGCGCACCGGCAGCGCCGGATCCACCCTCTCGGTGGAACACGTGGAGTCCTGGCGGGAGTTGCTGACGAGCTCCAAGGCCCTCATCACCAGCGGCATCACCGGCGCCCTGTCGCCCAGCAGCCGCGAGGCCGTCCTGCTCGCCGCCGAGACCGTGCACGCGGCCGGCGGGCACCTCTCCTACGATCCCAACTTCCGCTCCCGGCTGACCGGTCGGGACGACGCCCGGACACTGCTGGCCCGCATCGCCCCGCTGGCCGGGCTGCTGAAGACCTCCTGCCCGGCCGACGCGCTGGCCATGGTCGACACCGACGACCCGGCCGAGGCCGCCGCCCGCTACCGGGCCCTGGGCGCCCGAACCGTCGCGGTCACCGCGGGCGCCGACCGGCTGCTGCTGGACGACGGCACGCGGGCGGCGTACCTCCCCGTTCCGGTCAATCCCGATCCGGTCGACGCGACCGGCGCCGGGGACTGCTTCACCGGCACCGCCACCGCCCGGCTCGCCCTCGGCGACAGCCTCGCGGACTCCGTCGCGTACGCGATGGCGGCCGCCTCCCTCTCCGTGTCCGGCCGCGGCGGCACCGGCCGCGTCCCGCACTTCACCGAGACGGCCGCCCTGGCGGCCGCCCACCGGGCCGACACCCTCGCCGACGGCTCGGTCCACGAGCGGTAGGGAGCGGGACGCCGCCCGGCAGGATCCGAAAGGGACGGCCTACGCGGCTTCGAGCCGGGCGGTGTCCTCGGCGGACAGCCGCAGGGCGCCGGCGGCGACGTTCTCGGCCAGGTGGTCCGGGTTCCCGGTGCCGGGGATGGCGAGGACGTGCGCGCCCCGGCTCAGCGTCCACGCCAGGCGGAGCTGGGCCGGGGACACCCCGTGGGCCCGCGCGAGATCCCGTACCTCCGGACCCTCCTCGGTGACCCCTCCGGCCTCCTTGCCCGCGCCCGCGATCGCGAAGAAGGGGACGAACGCGATGCCCTGCTCGCCGCACGCGTCGAGGAAGGCGTGCTCCTCGGCCGGCGAACCGATCCCGTACGCGTTCTGCACGCAGACCACGGGCGCGATGGCCCGCGCCTCGGCGAGGTGGTCCGGCCGTACGTTGGACACGCCCAGGTGCCGGATCAGCCCGGCGGTGCGCAGCTCGGCGAGCGCGCCGAAGTGCTCGGCGATCGAACCGGTCTCCGCCTGGCGCGGGACGCGCAGGTTGACCACGTCCAGGTGGTCGCGGCCGAGCTGGCGCAGGTTCTCCTCGACCTGCCCGCGCAGCTGCCCGGGCGCGGCCCACCACCAGTCGCCGGCGGCATCGCGGCCCGGCCCGACCTTGGTGGTGATGACCAGCTCGTCGCCGTACGGGGCGAGGGCCCGGTTGATGAGCTCGTTGGCGGAGCGGGTCGCGGAGAAGTAGAAGGCGGCCGTGTCGATGTGGTTGACGCCCAGCTCGACCGCCCGCCTCAGCACCCCGGTCACCCGGTCCCGGTCGCTGGGGGAGCCGTCGGCGAGGTGGGTGAGACGCATCGCTCCGAACCCGATGCGGCGGACCGGGAGGTCGCCGAGGAGCCAGGTGCCGGAGTCGGCTGCGGTGATCTTGTCGGAAGTCATCGGGTGAGGATATCGGGGTCGGTGATCCAGCCCGCGAACAGCACGAGACCGGACCGCCGGTCGACGGCGAGGAAGCCGAAGGGCCGGTCCACCTCGAACTCGGCCTGCCGGACCCGGTACGAGCGCACCCGCGCGGCCCCGCGGAACATGCCGACGGCGGTGACGGCCGCGGCCTCGAACCCCTCGGCGTGGAAGCGGGCCACGGCCGACTGGCGGGCGGAGCCGACCGCGAGCGGGACGGCGGACATGCCGGGGAAGTGGCCGGGGCGGGCGGCCGCGGAGGTGAGCCCGAACAGCTCGGAGTGGAGGAGCAGATCGTGTTCGGCGCGGATGTCGAAGGCCACCGTGGCGATCCGAGCCACCGGGTCGGGGCTGGTGGAGTCCACGGTGCTGAGCGACAGTCCGGGACCCGCGGCGCCGTCGGGAAGCTCCCTCGCGGTCGAGGCGGCGAGCGCGCCGGTGACCTCGGCTATCCCGGTCGTCAGAACGTCCCCGGGCGCGGCCCCGGACTCCCCGAGCAACAGGTGCACGTCCACGCCGAGGGCGCCGTGCGCGCCGGGACCGCCGGGAACGCGGAGCAGGGTGACCGGGCCGGAGGGCCCCCGGGCCACCCGGAGCCGCTCGGGGAAGGCGTGCGTGACGGCCAGCCCGCGCAGGTCGCGCCCGCTCCACGGGCCGTGCGCCGGCCGCACCTGCCGTTCGGAGAAGGGCTGTTCCCAGGTCAGGTTCAGCGCGAGCGCGGAGGCGAGGACCAGCTGGATGTGCGGACCGGCCTCGACCGGCATCCGCTCTACGAGGCCGCCGGTGTGCTCGGTGGCCCAGGCGTCCAGGGCCTTGCGGTCGGTGTCCTCGTCTCCGCTGAGGGTGGCCCGGGTCCCGGCGGGCAGCCGGGCCGACCAGGCCGCCTCCAGCGGAAGGTCCCGCCGCGCCCACAGGCCGGTGGCCGCGCGCAGGCCCCGTACGCCGTCCAGGGCGGTCAGCAGCGCGCGGGCGGCCTCGGCCGCCGTGTCGGCGGGGATGCCGAGGGTTTCCCGGAGTTCGGTACGGGCGGGGCCGGCGGCGCCGTCCGCGAGGAGGGCCAGCAGCGGCCAGACCCCGGCGGCGGTGAAGACCGTGCCTTCGGCCGCGGCCCCGTCCTCGGACCGCGCGGACCACTGTGCCGCCCACCGTGCCGTCAGGCGGTTGACCGCCTCCACCGTCGAGTTGTCCATGGAACGGAGCGTACGGGGAAGGGCGGGGCGGAGCGGGACCGTTCCGTCCCGTCCGTCCCGTCCATCCTGTTCCTCAATCCGATTTCTCGGCATCGAGGTTCGCCCAGTACGCAGCCTCCTCCGCCTCGTGGTCCCACTCCTCGGGCGGCAGGGCGTCCGCCACCCAGCCCGCGGCGAGCACCAGGCGCGAGGTCCGGTGGACGGCGAGGAAGCCGAAGGGGCGGTGGAAGGCCACCTGAGCCTGCCTGACCCGGTACCTCAGCCGGGGCTCCGCGCAGCCGGCGGCCGCCGCGAACGCCGTCACGGCGGCGGCTTCGAAACCCTCGGAGTGGAAGCGCGCCACGGCCGACTGCCCGGCGGAGCCGACGGCGAGCGGTTCGCCACTGATGCCCGGAAAGTGGCCGGTCCGAGTGGAGCGGGCGCTCTCCAGGCCGAACAGCCGGGCCGGGTCGAGGAGATCGTTGTCCGCCTCCACCTCGAAGGCCACCGTGTGGATCCGCAGCCGGTGTTCGCGGCTCTCCGAACGGACGCTCCGGATGTGCAGTCCCGGCCCCGGGTTCCCCTCGGGCAGCAGGCTCGCGCCCGTGGACGGGATCGCCCGGGTGACGGCCGCGATGCCCGCCTGGAGGGTGGGGCCCGGCGGGGCCTGCGGCTCGCCCAGGACGAGGTGGACGTCCACCCCGCCGTCGCCCACCACCTCCAGCAGGGTCACCGGGCCGCCGGGCGCCCGGGCCACGCGGACCCGGTCGAGGAGGGTCGTACTGCGGCTCAGGCCCTGCACCTCCCGCCCAGCCCAGGGGCCTTCGCCGATCTCGGTCGTCCAGGCCTCGAAGGGCTGGATCCACCGCGTGCGCAGGGTGAGGGCGGAGGCGAGCACGAAGCGCGTCTCCTCGTCGACGGGGACCGGCATCTTCTCGACCAGGCCGTCGGTGCGTTCGGTGGCCCAGGCGTCCAGGGCCTTGCGGTCGGTGTCCTCGTCTCCGCTGAGGGTGGCCCGGGTCCCGGCGGGCAGCCGGGCCGACCAGGCCGCCTCCAGCGGAAGGTCCCGCCGCGTCCACAGGCCGGTGGCCGCGCGCAGGCCCCGTACGCTGTCCAGGGCGGTCAGCAGTTCCCGGGCGGCCTCGGCCGCGGTGTCGGCGGGTATGCCGAGGGCCTGCTCCAGCTCGGTCCGGGCGGGGCCGGCGGCGCCGTCCGCGAGGAGGGCCAGCAGCGGCCAGACCCCGGCGGCGGTGAACACCGTGTCCGTGCCGTCCGCCGCCGCGTGTCCGGCCCAGCGGGAGGTGAGCGCGTTGACCGCCCCTACCGTTTTCGTCTTCATTCGGGGGAGCGTAAGGGTTGGGGCGCCGCCGGACCGGGTCGTTTTCCGCGGTCCGGCGGCGCTGTTCGGGAGCGGGGACGTCAGTGGCCGCGCAGGCCCTCGTCGACCGCGGTCATCAGCTCACCGTCGGCGGTGTCCGCGTCGAGCGACCAGAACATCGCGCCGCCGAGGCCCTCCTCGCGGATGTACCGGGTCTTGGTGCGCAGCACCTGCGGGTCGTCGTACGTCCACAGGGTGGTGCCGTCGAACAGCCAGGCACTGCCGTTGCGGCGGTCCCGGTGGAGCTTGTAACTACCCGAAGCCGCGAGCTGCTTGAGCTCCTTGTAGTCCGCGTACCCGTTGGCCCAGGCGGCCGGAGCCGGCCCTGTCGCGGGCTGCCCCATGCCGTCCCCGCCACCGCTGACGCCGGTCCAGCCCTGTCCGTAGAACGGCATGCCCATCACGAGCTTGTGCGCGGGCGCGCCGCGCCGCTCCCAGGCGTCCACGGTGCCGTCGACGCTGAAGTCGTTCCTCGCGTAGAGCGCGGACTGCTGGGCGGTGGTCGCCTCGCCGGAGACGTGGAAGTCGTAGCCCTGGAGGGTCACGAAGTCCAGGTCGCGCATGATCCGGCGGACGTCGAAGCCCGCGTCGATCTTGGCGGGGGCGGTCGGGACGAAGGCGGACAGCTCGTACTTCGCCTTCCGCTTCTGGCTGCGCGCGTAGTCGTCGAGCTGCGTGCGGAACTCGCTCACCAGCGCGGTGAAGTTCTTCTTGTCCTCGGGGCGGTAGGTGGTGTCGGTGTCGCCCGAGGAGCCGGGCCACTCCCAGTCGATGTCGAACCCGTCGAAGATCCCGGCGGCCGAACCCGCACCGCCGCGGGTGCCGTCCTGCGGGAGGTTGCCCTTGATGTACAGGTCGATGCAGGAGGACACGAGGGCCTTGCGGGAGGCCGGGGTGAGCGCGGCGTCCGAGAAGTGCGTGGACCAGCTCCAACCACCCAGGGAGAGCAGGACCTTGAGGTCGGGGTGCTTGGCCTTGAGCTCGCGGAGCTGGTTGAAGTTGCCGGCGAGCGGCTGCACCCAGTCGTCGGCGACGCCGTCGACCGAGTTCTCGGCGTCCAGCGGCCGGACGTAGTCGGCCCACGCGTCGGCCTCACCGGGGATGTTGCCGGTGAAGCACTTGCCGTCCGCGCTGATGTTGCCGAAGGCGTAGTTGATGTGCGTGAGCTTGCTCGCGCTGCCGTTCTTCTCCAGGTCCTGGACCTGGAAGTCCCGTCCGTAGACGCCCCATTGGGTGAAGTAGCCGACCTTCTTGTACGAGCGTCCGTGCCCGGATCCGTCATGGGCGGGGGCGAAGGCGGTCAGCAGGGAGAGGGAGCAGGCGGCGACGGCCAGCCTGCCGAGCATGCTGCGGCGCATGGGCTTCCTTTGCGGATGCGGTGAGTGGTGCCGGGGCGCGTGCGCTGTGCATGCGGAAACTATTGGTCTGGACCACAGCGGGTCAAGGGGGTGGGGCAACTCGGTCCGGACGGGAGGGTGTTCGACTCGCCCGGATCAGGACAGGCTCCACTGCCCGACATCGTTGGCGAGGCCGCCGTCGAGCGCGAACTGGACCGCGGCGAGGCCCGCGTCCCCCGGTACCCGGAAGGCGACGGATCCGGTCGCCGTGGAGCCGGGGTCGAGGGTGACGGTGTCGGGGAAGACGGCCCCGGCCGCGTCGGCCGCGTCGGGTGCCCCGGCCGCACCGGCTTCCGCCGACGCGCTCAGGCCGGTGAACCGGCGCCCCTCGGAGTCCAGCAGATGAGTCGCGGCGGCCGGGGAGTCCTCGTACACGGCGGTCCCGGTGTTCTCCAGACGCAGCTCTACGGAGACCAGCCGGTCCGCGCCGCCGGGCGCGGGCCCCGCCGGGTCGGCCACCCCGGTCAGCGTCACGTCGAGCCGCTCGCCGGGGTCGCTCCCGGTGAGGGACACGGTCTCGCCGGAGGCCCCCGGCCTCGGGGCGACGGCCGGACCTGCGCCGGCGCCGGGGAGGGCGGGCCCGAGGAGCAGCGCGGCCGTCAGCACGGCGAGCGCGGCGAGCCCGCGCGGGCGCCGCCCGGCCGGTCGTGCCGGTCGGCGCCGGACCGAACCTGATGACGCCGCACCCTTCCTCACCCCCTCCACGATCCTCCGCGCACGCGCCGCTCGCGACCCGCACCGCGGCCGGGGCGGCCGGGGCGGACCCGGGACGAGATTCCCGGCGGTTGACCACCGAATTCAGTGGATCTTCGATGTACGCCGTGGCATGGTTGGTCTCACCGAAGGGGTGTAGCTCAGTTGGTAGAGCACCGGTCTCCAAAACCGGTTGTCGTAGGTTCGAGCCCTGCCACCCTTGCCAAGCTTGACCAGGTACTTCATGGAAGAGGGACTCCCGGAGAACGCTCCGGGGGTCCCTCTCGTCTTTCCCGCGCGTAGCCTGCCTCGGGTGACGAAGACCGTGACGTATGTAGCGATGACGGACCCCGGTCAACTCGTGCCCGGTGTTCCGGTACCGGAACTCGCGCTCGCCGCGGTGGGCGCGGACCTGTCGCTGGTTCCCGGCCTGATGGCCAGGATCGGCGCGCCGTACCAGTGGCGCAGCGCCCGCCGGAGCCCACAGGAGTGGCAGGCGTGGTTCACCGAGCGTCCGGACCGGACCTGCTGGCTGCTGACCTTGGCCGACGAGCCGGCCGGCATGGTCTGCTACGACCTCCACCCGGGTGCCGACGTCGAGATCAGGTCGTTCGGGCTCCTGCCTGAGTTCACCGGGAAGGGGCTCGGCGGTCATGCGCTGACGCTCGCGATCCGGCAGGGCTGGAATCTGGTGCCGGGCGTGCGCCGGGTGTGGCTGCACACGTCGTCGGCGGACAGCCCGAACGCGCTGCCCAACTACCACCGCCGTGGGTTTCGTACCTTCAAGGCCGAAGAAGACACGTCGGATTCGGACACGCCTTGATCAATGCCCGATGGCTGTCGTCCCGCTCAGCCATCGGGCATGCTGCCGGACCCGTGACGCGTCCCCGGGGAAGTAGCCGGACCACTCCTCCTTCAAGGGCGTCCAGGCCGCCGGCTGTCCGCGCTCCGTGACCAGAGGCGTTGCCGCACTCGCGATCGCGGCGAACGACAGCCCGAGAGTCGCCGCCCACTCCGTACCGTAGGAACGCACCGTCGCCGCCGCGGGTTCGGGCAGCAGCTCCACCGCGATGCCGGTCTCCTCGAAGAGCTCGCGACGTGCTCCCTCCCGGGGCGTTTCACCCGGCTCGACGCGCCCGCCCGGCGGAACCCAGCCGCGCCACCGGTGACGAACCAGGAGCACCCGGGCGAGATCCTCGTCGAAGACCCAGACCTCCGCGGCGAGCGGCGCCGTGGCCACCTGGCCGATGGTGGTCAACCACTGACCGGCACCGTCGAGCCGAACCCTCGCCAGCCGGACATCGGCAGCCGCGGCCTCTGCGACCCGGCGGCTGAACGCATCGGGAATCATCACCTGAGCAACCTAGGGCGGGGGTCTGACAACGGGACAGGTCCGGGCCAAGCTCCGGCCCCTTGTGGCTCCTCGGGCCCGTTCGGGGTGCGCGCCGCAGGAGGGCTCAGTACGTGGGGCAGAGGTTGGTCTGGACGGCCGCGACGATCAGGCCGGACTTCACGGGGCCGAAGCCGTTCGGGTGGTTGGGGCCGATGAAGCGCTGGTTCGCGCCGGACACCCGCTCGGCCGGGTCCTTCTCGCCCTTCATGGACTGGCACTGGTCGAGGCCGCGCGAGACGGCCTTGTCGTCCTTGCCGTTGACGATCTCGGGGTCGATGGCGTTCAGCGCGGCCAGGTAGGCGGCGCGCTGCGCGGGTGCGGGGCTCGGCGGGAGGCCGCTGTCGGGGCGGGCCGCGCTGGGATCGGCGCTGGGACTGCTGCTCGGGGCGGCGCTCGGCACGGTCGAGGCGGAGGGCTTGTCGGCGTTCGGTGCCCCGGAGTCGCTGCCGCACCCGGTGAGGGCGAGGATGCCGGCGGCGGAGAGGGCGATGATCACGTGGTGTCTGCGCATCGGGCCATGGTGGCCCGGGGCCGGGTCCTGTGGGGCCGCTGTGACCGGGCTGTGACACGGTGCGCAGCGGGCGTGGGGCCGCCGGGTGGTGGCGGCCCGGTGCGGAGGGGCCGGAGGTGCCGGAGGTGCCGGAGGAAGCCGGGGAGAAGGCCTAGCCTGGGGGGATGACCGCTACCGCTGGGCGCGAGCCCCGTTCCGACCTGCGGGACTTCCTGCGTTCCCGGCGCGCCCGGATCGGTCCCGAGGAGGTGGGGGCCGCCTCCCACCCGGGAAGGCGGCGGGTGCCCGGGCTGCGGCGCGAGGAGGTCGCGCAGCTTGCGGGGGTCAGCGTCGACTACTACACGCGGCTGGAGCAGGGGCGCACCCTGCACGTCTCCGACGAGGTCCTCGACGCCGTGGCGCGGGCGCTCAGGCTCGATGCCACCGAGCGGTCCCACCTCTTCGACCTGGCGCGGTCCCAGCGGGCGCCGGCCCCCGGTCCCGGGCGTGCGGCCGGTGAGCCGGACGGCGCCCGCGGCCCCGCTGAGGCCGTCGGCCCGCAGCTGGTGCGGGCTGGGCTGCACCGGGTGTTGGACGCCCTGGACGACGGCACTCCGGCGATGATCGTGGGGCGCCGGCTCGAGGTCCTGGCCGCGAACCGGCTCGCCGAGGCCCTGTACACCGGCTTCGGCGCGGCAGAGCCCCACACCCCGGAGCCCCACACTCCGGAGCCCCCAACCCCGGAGCCGGGCGCGCCGGATCGGCGCGGCCGCAATCTGGCGCGGTTCCTCTTCCGCGACCCCGCCGCACGCGAGCTCCTCGCCGACTGGGAGGGCGCCGCGCGCGGAGCCGTCGCCGCGCTGCGGTTCTACGCGGGCAGGCACCCGTACGATCCCGGGCTGGGTCCGCTCGTCGAGGAACTCAGCGCGCTCGACAGGGACTTCCGGCGTTGGTGGGCCGGCCACGACGTGCTCGAACACACCCACGGAACCAAGCGGTTCAGGCACCCCCTCGTCGGCGAACTGGCCCTGGAATACGAAAACCTCACCTTCCCGGACGACCCCACCCAGACCCTCTACCTCTACACGGCGGAGCCCGGATCCCCCTCGGACGAGGCGCTGCGGGCCCTCGCCTCCCGGACGGCCGGCGCGTCGCGCGCGAAACACTGACCTCACCCGTCTGGCAGACTGGGCCGGGTCATCCAGGCGGTGCAGGACAGGAAACCGGTGCGAATCCGGTGCGGTCCCGCCACTGTGACCGGACGTCCCCGCGCGGGGACCCGGGAGTCAGACACTGACGCACCGCCTCTTTCGGTTCGACCAGGGGACGCGGATCCCCCGGAGAGGCTCCACCTTGCCTTCGTACCCCCGTGCGCTGCTGCGCGCGCTCGTGCCCGTCCCCCTCCTGATACCGCTGGCCGCGTGCGGAGGATCCCCCGCGGCGCAGGACGCGAAGGCGAACGCCGGCGCGGGCTCCGCGCCCGGATTTCCGTACTCGGTCACCAACTGCGGTGTCACCAGCACCTATCAGGCACCGCCGCAGCGTGCGGTCGCGATGAACCAGCACGCCACCGAGATCCTCCTGGCCCTCGGGCTGGAGGGGAGGACGGTCGGGACGGCCTACCTGGACGACGCCGTACTGCCCGCCTACCGGCCCGCGTACGACAAGATCAAGGTGCTGGCGAAGGAGTACCCCTCCAAGGAGGTCCTCCTTGGCGCCAACCCCGACTTCGTGTACGGGGGTTACTCCAGCGCCTTCGACAAGGCGCAGGGCCGCGATCGCGAGGGACTCGCGCAGTCCGGCATCAACTCCCGCCTCAGCGTGGAGTACTGCACCAAGGGCAAGGTCGGCCTCGACCAGCTCAGGACCGAAATCACCGAGGTGGCACGGACCTTCGGCGTGCCCGAGCGCGGCGAGAAGCTCATCGCGGACGAACGGCGCCGCATCGACGCCGTCAGCGCGCGCGTGAAGGATAAGGCCAGGCCGACCGTCTTCGTCTACGACTCGGGCGAGGCCTCCGCCTTCACCTCCGGCGGCAACGGCATCGGCAACGAGATCGTCGCGCTCGCGGGCGGGACGAACGTGTTCGCCGATCTCGACGACACCTTCGGCGACGTGTCGTGGGAGAAGGTCATCGAGCGCAAGCCCGAGGTCGTCCTCATCTACGACTACGGCGGCACCACCGTCGAAGCCAAGAAGCAGCGCCTGCTGAACGACCCGGCGCTGGCGCAGGTGCCCGCGGTCAGGAACCGGCGGTTCGTCGTGCTGCCGCTGTCCTCCGCCGTGCTCGGCGTACGCGTCGCCGACGCCGTCGAATCGCTGGGCGGCCAGCTCCACCCCGACGCCGCGTGAGGCTCCGGGCCGCCCGCGCGTTCACCCGTACCCCGGTCGTACTGGCCCTGCTCGCCGCCGCCCTGGCCGCGTCGGCCCTGGCGGGGCTCGTCCTCGGGCCCGTACGGATCCCCCCGGGCCGGGTGCTCGACATCGTGCTCGCCGGCCCGGGGCCCCGGGCCGGATCGGGCGCCTTCGGGGCGATCGTGTGGGACGTCCGCATACCGCGCGTCCTGCTCGGGGCCGTCGTCGGTGCGGGGCTCGCCGTCGCGGGAACCGTGCTGCAGGCACTCGTACGCAATCCGCTCGCCGACCCGTTCCTGCTCGGGGCCTCCTCCGGGGCCTCGGCCGGGGCGGTGCTGGTGATCGTCCTCGGCGCCGGATTCCTCGGCTTCGCGGGCGGGAGCGCCGTACCGCTCGCCGCGTTCGCCGGGTCGATGGGCGCACTCGTCGCCGTCTACGCGATGGCCCGGCGCGGCGGCACCATGACCACCGGCCGGCTGATCCTCGCCGGAGTCGCCGTCCAGTACGTGCTGTCCGCCCTGACCAGCCTGGTCCTGGTGCTGGCCGCCCATCCCGACCAGGTGCGCACCGTGCTGTTCTGGACCCTCGGCGGGCTCGGCGGGGCACGCTGGAGCGAACTGGCCCTGCCCGCCGGGGCGCTGCTCCTGGGCACCGGACTGCTCGTCGCCCTGGCCCGGCCGCTGGACCTGCTGCTCGCGGGGGAGGAGGGCGCCCGCACGCTCGGCCTGGACACGGCCCGGTTCCGGGCCGCCGTCTTCGTCCTCGCCTCGCTCGTCATCGGCGTACTGGTGGCCTACAGCGGGGCCATCGGCTTCGTGGGGCTGATGGTCCCGCACGCAGCCCGGATGGTCGTCGGCGCCGGGCACCGGGCGCTGCTGCCCGTGGCCGCGCTGGGCGGGGCGGTGTTCCTGACCCTGGCCGACCTGATCGCCCGTACCGCCGCCGCACCGGAGGAGATACCGGTGGGCGTGGTCACGGCGCTCGTCGGCGGCCCGTTCTTCCTGTGGATGCTGCGCAGGTCCACCCGTACCGAAGGGGTCGTGGGATGAGGGCGCGACGGCCGGCCGGTCCGATGGCGGGGGCAAGGATGGAGGCGGAGGCGACGGACCTCGCCGTCGAGGGCGTGCGGTACGAGATCGACGGACGGCCGCTGCTGCACGGGATCGACCTCACCGCCCGCCCGGGCGAGACGGTCGGAGTCGTCGGCCCCAACGGCAGTGGCAAGACGACCCTGCTGCGCTGCGTCTACGGAACCCTGCGCCCGACCGGCGGACGCGTCCTGCTGGACGGGGTGGACGCCGCCTCGCTGGGCGTCAAGGACCGCGCCCGGCGGGTGGCGGTGGTGCCCCAGGACGCGGCCGGCACCTTCGGGCTGACCGTGCGCGAGGTGGTGGCCATGGGGCGCAGCCCGCACAAACGGTTCTGGGAGCAGGACGGACCCGACGACGTACGCCGCGTGGCGCGGGCCCTGGAGACCGTCGGCGCGGCCGCCCTCGTGGGCCGCCGCTTCGACGGGCTCTCGGGCGGCGAGCGCCAGCGGGCCCTGGTGGCCCGCGCCCTCGTCCAGGACCCGGGCCTGCTCGCCCTGGACGAACCGACCAACCACCTGGACATCCGCTACCAGCTGGAGATCCTCGGCCTGGTCCGTGCCCTGCCGGCCACCGCCCTGTTGGTCCTGCACGACCTCAACCTGGCGGCGATGTACTGCGACCGCCTGTACGTCCTGGCGGACGGCCGCGTCGTCGCCTCCGGCACCCCGGCGGAGGTGCTGACGGAATCCCTGCTGGCCGAGGTCTACGGGGTCCGCACCCGCATCGGCACCCACCCGACGACGGGCGCGCCGAACATCGTCTACCTTCCTGAGGATGGGGAGCGAACGGGGTAGTGGCGTGACGGCGGGCCGGGACGGGCTGGAGTTCGGGGAGGCCGTGGGCCCACGGCTGCGCCAGGAGCGCCTGGAGGGCCTGAGCATGAACCGCGCCGCGCCCGACGGGATCCTGGTGGCGATGCTCGGCATCAGTGACCAGCTGCTGTACCGGGCGGACCTGCCGCAGGCGGTGGTGGAGGCGGCGATCGCACACCCCGCCTGGGGCGTGCGCGCCGGCCTGGCCGAGCACCGGGGCACCACGCTGCGCTTCTCCCGGACCGGCACCCGGACTTGCGTCACGCTCACCACCGAACAGTGGTCCCGGCTCGTACGGGGAGAGCCGTCCGAGCGGCGCCGGTACCAGCTGGCGTACGCGGCGGAGGCCGCCGGGGGACGGCCCGCGCCGGATGTCTACGAGGCGCTGGCCGCGGCCGGCTCCGACGAGGTGCGGGCGGCCGCCGCGAGCCTGGCCTCGATGCCGCAGCGGCTGCTGCGGGCCCTGACCGAAGACCCGGCGGCCGGCGTGCGCGCGGCGGCGGTGGAGGCCGGCTGGGCGGGCTTCGACGACGGGGTCCGCGCCCGCCTGGCCGCGGACCCCGCGGAAGCCGTGCGGACCGCGGTGGGCCTGGCCCGGCACGAGGAGATCCCCGTCACCTGCGCGCTCTTCGACCGGGCACGGCTGACCTTCGAACTCGTGCAGACCCGGAGGCTGGCACCGGAACTGGTGCTCCGCCTCGGCGCCGACAAAGACACCACCTGGCGCTGCTGCCTCGCGCGCAACCCGTACCTGACCCCGGGCAGGTCGCCGCACTCGCCGCCGATCCGGAGCACGCCGTACGCCTCGCCGTATCGGTGAGGCCCGAGCTGACAGAGGAGGAGCGGGCCGGCCTCCTGGCGGGACTGGAACCGGACGGCATGCTCCGCCCGGCCCCGTGGGTGACGGCCCTGCACGGTGATCCCGAGGCCATGCGGCGGCTCGCCGGCTCGGTCCACCCCGTGCTGCGCGGCAGCGTGGCGATGGCCCGGCGGCTGCCGGCCGACGTGGTGGAACGGCTGGCCCGGGACGAGGACCGGACCGTGCGACTGTTCCTCGCCGAGCGGTGCGACGACGCCCCGGCGGACATGCTGCTGGAGGTGTTCACCTGGTGGACCGGCAGCTTCTCGACGCCGAACCGCCCCTACGGCCACCCGAACTTCCCCGGCCGGAACCTGCTCCGCTACACCGAGGACCCCGACCGGCGGCTGCGGCAGCTGGCGCTGGACGACCCCGACTCCACGGCGGAGCTGGTGGAACGCTTCAGCCGGGACGAGGACGAGGAGGTCCGGGCCCGGGCGGCGACCGACCCCCGGCTGTCCGGGGAGTCGGCGCTGCGGCTGCTCGGCGACCCGTCCCCGTCGGTGCGCCGGGAAGCCGCGGAACATCCGTGGCTCCCCGTGCCCGCGCTGGCCGGGCTGCTCGCCGACGAGGAGACGGCCCGGGCGGCGGCCCGGAACCCGGCGCTGCCGGAGTGGGTCATGCGGCGCATGCTCGACTGAACGGAGCGCCGGGGGCTGGGCGGGGCGGGCCTACTTCTTGAAGCCGCCGTACGGGACGGTGATCAGTTCCATCCCGTGGCCCGAGGGGTCCTCGAAGTAGACGCCGCGGCCGCCGTCGTTGTGGTTGATCTCGCCGAGGCGCTGCCCGTGCGGGTCGGCGAAGTAGGTGATCCTCGCCCGCTTGATCTTCTCGAAGGCCTCGTCGAACTCGGCCTCGGAGACGAGGAACGCGTAGTGCTGCGGGGTGATGGACTCGGCGGGGATGTTCGCGAAGTCCAGGGTGACGCCGTTGGCGATCTCGATCGGGATGAAGGGGCCCCAGGGGGCTCCGACCTCCAGATTGAGGAGGTACGCCAGGAATTCGGCCGACTCCCGGCGGTCACGGGACTGGATGATCGTGTGGTTGAGCTGAACCGTCATGAATGGATGCCTCCGAAAGGCACATCTCGGCACCTCCATGCCTCACCCGGCCGGTGACCGACACGCGATGCCGCGACATGATCCTAAACATCCCTTACGGGTGGAGTCCAGTGCGTTCGGCGCGGGGTCCGGGTCCGGGTCTACCCCCCGTACACCGCCTTCACGTTGTCCCGCGCCGGATGCGTCCGCCCCGCCGGGCCGGCCGCGAAGGCGCGGAGCAGGTTCTCCGTCACCCGGGTGGTCAGGGCGCCCGAGCGCGCGTCCAGACCGTGGTTGGCTCCGCTGCGCCCGTCGC
Source organism: Streptomyces sp. NBC_01264 (assembly GCF_026340675.1). NCBI lineage: Bacteria > Bacillati > Actinomycetota > Actinomycetes > Kitasatosporales > Streptomycetaceae > Streptomyces > Streptomyces sp. NBC_01264. The sequence continues at coordinate 945,115 of NZ_JAPEOX010000002.1, read as the reverse complement.
CCTTCGCGTCGAGTGCCTCCACCCAGCGCATCGTCCCCGTCGCGAAGACGGCGGCGCCGTTCGGCGTCGTGTAGTACGCCGTGTCCTGGTGGCTGGGACGGCCCTCGCAGACCACGGGGGAGTGGGCCAGGATCTCGATCGGGCGCGGAGTCGTGAAACCGGTGTCGACCTTGTCGTACTCCACGCCGACCAGGTGCGGGAAGCTGTCGCCGGCCTTCGCGCCGGTGCCCTCGAACAGCCAGTGGCCCGGGTTGGTCACCACGTACGGGGCGTCCACCGGGTAGCCGTCGTAGATCACGCCGAGCAGCGAGCTCTCCGCGTCGGCGCCCGGCGGGAAACGGAAGTCGACGGTGGCGGGGTGGCCGCGCTTGACGCCGGGATCCTGCGCGTAGGAGGACTTGTAGCAGACCACCGTACGGTCCGGCCCGAGCTCGGAGGCCTCCAGCCGGATCCGGCGGTAGCAGCAGTTCGCGCCCAGGATCGCGACGTTGGTGCCCGCGTCCCGGGCCGCCGTGACGTGGGCCCGCTGCTCCGGCGACCAGTACTCGTCGTGGCCGAGGGAGAGGACCGCCGAAGCGCCCTCCAGCAGCCGCTTCTCGCGGGCCACGTCGGTGGTCGTCGTGTACGCCAGGGGGATGCCGAGCCGCTCGGCGAGCGCGAGCAGCGGAGCCTCGTACACCAGGAAGAGACCTGCGCCGTCGTCGTACTCGTAGGGCCGGTCGAAGGTCACGGCGAGCGAGCGCGAGGCGTATCCGCCGCTGGGGCCGTCGTAACTGCCTTAGCCGCCCCAGCGGTTGTACGCCTGCCAGGTCGCCACCGCGTTGACCACGACGGTACGTCCGGCCGTGGCGGCGGACCGCACGGTGACCGGGACGAACCGCTGGCCCTCGCCGCCCTGTGCGTCGAGGCGCAGCAGGTAGCAGCCCTCGGGCCAGTCCTTGGTCTCCACGGTGGTGCTACGGGCCCACCGGGTGCGGACCGTACGGGTCGAGGCGTCCACCGTGTGGTCGGGCTGGCGCACCCCGGGCAGGGCCTCGGAGCGCCAGATCAGGCGGGCCCGGGCGCCGCCGTACCAGCCCATGCGGTACGCGGAGACGGTGAACCGGGGCGCGGTGGTGGAGACGTACAGGCCGAAGGACTCGCCGGGCAGCACGCTGACCCGGTCGGCGAAGCCCTCGACGGCGCGGGCCGGGCCGGCCTTGGAGACCTGCCAGTCGGCGTTCCCCGGGCGGGCGTTCTCGGCCCGGACATCGAAGCCGTGCGGCCCCTCCTTCTTCCCCCGGGGGGCCGGACGGCTCCCGGCTCCCGCCGGGCCCCGCCCCGTCCGTACCGCCCGCTCCGTCCGGCTTCCCGGCGTCCCCGTTCGCGCAGCCGGCCACGGCCCCCAGCCCGGCGGCGGTGGCCGCGGCCCCCGTCGCCAGAGCGAGGAACCGCCGCCTTCCCGCGCCTTCGCCGTCCCCGGATATGTGCTCCTGATCCATACAGGGCACGCTATGTCACCCTGTGGGCTCAGCTTTTGCCGCCCCGCGGGCGCCCGGGGATCAGACCGAACCGGGGGTCAGGTGGCCCGGGCCTGCGGGTCACCCCAGCTTCACCCTCACCACCTGGCTCGCCCCCTCCAGGGCGGTGAGGCTGCCGAAGCCGAGCTGGAGCGAGGCCCCGGTGCTCGCCGAGACCACGCTCCCCGGCTGGGACAGCACCTGGGTGACGGGCCGGTTCCACACGAGGGTCAGTCCCGACAGGGTGCGCGTCGGGTCCGAGACGCAGACCACGGCCGTGCCGTCGCCGGGCTCCCGCACCGTGACCGAACACGGCGCACTCGCCTGCAGGGCGCCGATCGTCGCGGGCTGCCAGAAGTTCACCCCGGTGAAGCCGAGCGAGCCCACCGTCACCCCCTGGGCGGTCGTGTTGTTGGCGAGCACCGTGAGCCATCCCGTCGCGGCGGACCGCGCCGAGGTCTGGGCGGCCGAGGCGCCCGGCATCAGCTGGTAGACGTAGCCGCCGGCGGTCGGGTTCGTCCCGTGGTCGTACCAGAGGGTCAGATAGCGCCGGGTGAGGGCCGTGGTGGAAGCGCTCCGGTTGATGTCGCTCCACCGGCCGGTGCGGGCCTCGCGCAGCGCCCGGAAGGTGCCCGAACCCGACATCACATAGCCGCCGAAGCCCGCCAGATGTGCCCAGCCGGGCCCGGGGAAGGAGGCGGTCCAGCCCAGGGTGGCCGGCTGGACCGTGCCGCCCACGGTCAGGGCGTGGGCGCCCGTCGCACCCAGATTCCGGTTGTCGATGACCGTGTCGACCGCGGCGCCGTCCGTGGAGCTGATCCCGGCGCCCAGGCAGACGACCGTGTCGTCGAGGAAGAACCAGGACTTGCGGGCCGTGAGGGTGCTGCCCAGCCCCTTCAGGTGCTGGCCCACCGAGGCGAACTCCCCGTCGGTGGTGCCGCCGACCCAGGTGGCGTCCGGCCGGGAGGCGCCCCAGTCGCCCCCGGCTCCGTCGGCCAGTGCCTTGCGGGAGACGGTGGTCCCGGGCAGCCGGTAGGGGTTGACCGTGGGCCAGAACGCGTCCGAGTACTGGCCGTTCCCGGACGTGGAGCCCCACCAGGAGAGCATGCCGCTGCCCGTGTGCCAGCCGCGCAGGTTCTCCCCGTTGCCCGTCTCGTAGTGCGTGATCCGCTTCGAGGCCATGGACAGGGAGGCCGCCCACGCCGGCCTGCGGTGGGTGGCCCGGTCCATCGAGGGGAACAGCCGGTGCGCCACCGGCTCGGGCGCCGCCGCGACCGTGCCGTCCGCCGCGACCTCCGCGAGGCGGGCCAGGGCCGACAGGCTCTGGGTGACGTCCGTCAGCGGGGGGCTGTAGTAGTCCCGCGCCGTCCAGCCCTTCACCAGTCCGCGCCAGCGCGTCCGCTCGGCGGCGGACGCACCCTCGGCGAGGAGCAGGATCGCGGCGAGGACCGAGTGCCCGCGGGTGTGGTCGTCGAGCTGCGCCTGCAGGGGATCGGCCAGTTGGACCCCCCGGCTGGGGGCCCGCCCCGATACGGCGTCCATCATCAGCCCGTTGTAGAGGAACGGCGCCCACGCGTGCTCCACCGCGTCGAAGACGATCTGAGCGCCGGGGTCCGTCACCTCCCAGGCCGTTCCCTTCAGCAGGCCGAACAGCATGCCCAGTCCGCCGAGCATGACCGAGCCGTACGAGCCGGTGTACGCGACGTAGGTGTGCTGGATGAAGGAGCCGTCCCAGTAGAGCCCGTCGCCTGAGGTGACGTACGGGAACACCGGCGTGAGCGCGTTCCGGGCCAGGGCGATCTTCGCGTCGTCGTCGCCGCCGACCACACCGCGCAGCGCGAGCACCCGGCACAGGTCCACCCGGTTCGCTCCCGTACTGGTTCCCGTGTACGAGCCGACCGAGGAATCCGGTACGAAGTGGTCCACGGCCGCGCAGTAGGCGGTGAGCTGGGCCGCCGAGAGCTGGCCGTACATCAGGACGACGGTGTCGAGCAGCGCCTGGGGGGCGCCGATCTGCCAGCACCACCAGTTTCCGTACCGCGTCTGGTTGGCGTTGTAGACCTGGGCGTGGAGATGGTCCAGCCCGGTCAGCACGGCCGTACGCAGCGCGGCGTCACCGGTGAGCCCCGTCCCCGGTCTGACGTAGGCCTCGGCCATGGTCCGCAGCCGGTAGTAGCTCTGGGCCATCCACTCGGGGTCGGTGGTGAAGACCTGGTCGGGCCAGAGCGAACCGGTCGCCGGGGCCATCGAGGAACGCCACTGCCCGGCTTGCGCACCCAGCGCGGCCAGCCGGGTGCGGAACGGCTCCGCGGTGGGGGAGGACACGGTCCCCAGGACGAGGCCCTGCCACACCGCGCGCATGGCGGCGTGCACCGAGGTCACCGTCCCGGCGGTCGCCGGGAGGACGGGGCTACCGAGCAGCACGACGCTGCCGCCGACCGCCGTGAGGAAGGCACGACGGCTCCACACATCTGTCATCACAGTCTCCTTTGACTGAAACGCTGATTCGCCCGAAACGCGGCGGCCCCCGTGTAATTCGGCTACTTCGGTTACTTCGGTCACGCACCCCCCCTTCACCTCATGCGACGTGCTCGCGGTAGCGGTCGATCACCTCCCGCAGCACCTCTGCGCCGTCGCGGGCCCACAGTCCGGGATTGAAGATCTCGACCTCGACCGGCCCCTGGTACCCCGCGGAGTCGGTCAGCTCCCGGAAGGCCCGCAGATCGATCGAGCCGTCGCCCAGCTGCCCCCGCCCCAGCAGCACGCCCTCGGGCAGGGGGGTCACCCAGTCGGCCACCTGGACGGACACGATCCGCCCGGCCTCTCCGGCCCGCCGGACCTCGGCGGGCAGCCGCTCGTCCCACCACAGGTGGTAGGAGTCGACGACCACGCCCACCCGCGACGCCGGGAACTCCTCGGCGATGTCCAGGGCCTGACCGAGGGTGGAGACCACGCAGCGGTCCGCCGCGTACATCGGGTGCAGCGGCTCGATCCCCAGACGCACCCCGAGCCCGGCGGCGTACGGGACCAGGTCGCCCAGGATGTCGACGATCCGCCGCCGGGCACCCACCAGGTCCCGGTCGCCGTCTGGCAGGCCGCCCGACACCAGGACCAGCGTGTCGGCGCCGAGCTCGGCTGCCTCCTCCACGGCACGGCGGTTGTCCTCGAGGGCGGCCGCCCGCCCGACCGGATCGGCGGCGGTGAAGAAGCCGCCCCGGCACAGCGAGCTGACGCGCAGTCCGGCCCCGGCGACCAGCTTCGCGGTCTCCCGCACCCCGAACCGCTGGACGGGATCGCGCCACAGCCCGACCGCGCCGACCCCGGCCGCGGTACACCCGGCCACCAGCTCGGGAAGCGACCACTGGCGGATCGTCTCCTGGTTCAGGCTGAACCGGGCGGGCGCCGGCGCCGGGCTCACGAGGAGACCCCGTGCAGCGCCAGCAGCTGTCGCATCCGGGCCTCGGCGAGCTCCGGGTCAGGGAACAGGCCGAGGTCGTCCGCCAGTTCGTAGGCGGTGGCCAGATGGGGGAGCGAGCGGGCCGAGTGCAGCCCGCCCACCATCGCGAAGTGCTCCTGGTGTCCCGCGAGCCAGGCCAGGAACACGACACCCGTCTTGTAGTACCGGGTGGGCGGAGCGAACAGGTGCCGGGACAGCGCCACCGTCGGATCCAGCAGCTCCCGGAATCCGGCCGTGTCGTCCCGGTCGAGGGCGAGCGCCGCCCGCGCCGCGATCGGGGCGATCGGGTCGAAGATCCCCAGCAGGGCGTCGCTGGCCAGCTCGCCGTCCCCGGCGATCAGCTCCGGATAGTGGTAATCGTCGCCCGTGTAGCAGCGCACGCCCGAGGGTAGCCGCCGCCGGATGTCCACCTCGCGCCCCGCGTCGAGCAACGAGACCTTGATGCCGTAGACCTTCTCCGGACACTCCGAAATGATCTTCAGGAAGACGTCCGTGGCCTCGTCCAGATCGGCGTGCCCCCAGTACCCCTCCAGCGCGGGGTCGAACATCGGCCCCAGCCAGTGCAGGACCACCGGCCGGGAGCTCTGCCGCAGCAGCCTCCCGTACACCTCCAGGTAGTCCTCCGGGTCGCGCGCCGCCGCGGCCAGGGCCCGGGAGGCCATCAGCACGGCCGTCGCTCCGCACTGCTCCACGTGCGCCAGCTGCTCCTCGTACGCCGCGGTGACGGCGGCCAGGGAATGCGTGGTGTCCGGAGCCAGCTGGTCGGTGCCCGCCCCGCAGACGATCCGGCCGCCCACCGACCGGGCTTCGGCGGTCGAACGGCGGATCAGCTCCGCCGCGCCGGGCCAGTCCAGGCCCATCCCGCGCTGCGCCGTGTCCATGGCCTCGGCGACCCCGAGCCCCTGCGCCCACAGCGTGTGCCGGAAGGCCAGCGTGGACTCCCAGTCGATCACCGGTCCGGATTCGGCCGAGGCGGCGAGGGGGTCGGCCACCACGTGCGCGGCCGAGTAGAAGGTGCGGCTGCGGGCCGGGCCGCAGGTGAGCGGCGCCAGCGGAGCGGTGACCGGCGCGTGGAGGCGCAGCCCGCCGTCCGCCGAGGGGAGCCGGATGCTCACAACGCCACCTCCGGGACCTCGAGCCGCCGGCCCTCCGCCGAGGAGCGGAGCCCGAGATCGGCCAGCTGCACGCCGCGGGCCCCGGCCAGCAGGTCCCACTGCCAGGGCTCGTCCCGTACGACATGGCGCAGGAAGAGCTCCCACTGGGCTTTGAAGCCGTTGTCGGCGGGGGTGTTGTCCGGGACCTCCTGCCACTGGTCGCGGAAGGTCTCGGTCAGGGGCAGGTCCGGGTTCCACACCGGCTTCGGAGTCGCCGCGCGGTGCTGGATCCGGCAGCCGCGCAGCCCGGCGACCGCCGAGCCGTGCGTCCCGTCCACCTGGAACTCCACGAGCTCGTCACGGTTGACCCGCACCGCCCAGGAGGAGTTGATCTGCGCGACGGCGCCCCCCTCCAGCTCGAAGATCCCGTACGCCGCGTCGTCCGCGGTGGCCTCGTACGGCTTGCCCTCCTCGTCCCAGCGGCGGCCGATGTGGGTGCGCGTCAGCGCCTGCACCGTGCGGACCCGGCCGAACAGCTCGTGCAGCAGGTACTCCCAGTGCGGGAACATGTCGGCGACGATGCCGCCGCCGTCCTGGGAGCGGTAGTTCCACGAGGGACGCTGGGCGGACTGCCAGTCCCCCTCGAAGACCCAGTAGCCGAACTCCCCGCGCACGGACAGGATCTCGCCGAAGAAGCCGCCGTCGATGAGCCGCTTGAGCTTCAGCAGGCCCGGCAGGAACAGCTTGTCCTGTACCACCCCGTGCTTGACGCCGGCCGCGTCGGCCAGTCGCGCGATCTCGAGCGAGGACTCGAAGGTCAGGGCGGTGGGCTTCTCGCAGTACACGTGCTTGCCGGCCGCCACGGCCTGCCGCACGGCCGCCTCGCGGGCACTGGTGACCTGGGCGTCGAAGTAGATCTCGACCTCGGGATCGGCCAGCACCGCGGTCAGGTCCGTGCTCACGTGCTCCAGGCCGTGCCGCTCCGCGATGGCCCGCAGGGCCTCCTCGCGGCGTCCGACCAGCACCGGCTCCGGCCACAGCACCGTGCCGTCGCCGAGGTCGAGCCCTCCCTGCTCGCGCAGTGCGAGCAGGGAGCGGACCAGGTGCTGGCGGTATCCCATCCGCCCGGTGACGCCGTTCATGGCGATCTTGATCGTCCTGCGCTGCACGGTGTCCCCTCCTTCGTCTTGTTGCGTGTTCCTGTGCTGAGCTGCCGAGAAAACGGATAGAAAGCGCTTTCTCTGAGATCAGGCTAGAGCCGCCGCCAGCCGGGTCGCAAGACTCTAACGGGTGATAGAAAGCGCTTTCCTCCTCGGCGACTATGGAGATGCACCCACCGGGTGAGACGATGACCCGGGACGGATCGGAAGGAGGGGATGATGGCGGTCACACTCGCCGAAGTGGCGGCGCACGCGGGCGTATCGCCCGCCACGGTCTCGCGCGTGCTCAACGGCGGATACCCGGTGGCGGGCGGCACCAGGACCCGGGTGGAGCGGGCGGTCGAAGACCTCGGCTACATCGCGAACGGCCCCGCGCGGGCCCTCGCCGCCGCGACCTCGGACCTGATCGGCGTCCTCGTCCACGACGTCGCCGACAGCTTCTTCGGGATCCTCGCCGGATCCCTGCAGAGCGCACTGGCCCCCGGCGGACAGGGCGGCCCGCGCCGGCTCGCCGTCGTCTGCAACACCGAGGGCGCCCCCGCCGCCGAACTCGACTACCTCGCCCTCCTGGAGGGCCAGCGGGCCGGCGGGGTCGTCCTGACCGGCGGCGCCGTGGAGGAGCCGGACCACACCCGGGCGCTCGCCGCCCGCCTGGCCCGCATCGCGGCCACCGGCGCCCCGGTGGTGCTGTGCGGACGGCCCCCGCTGCCCATGCCCGCCGGACTCCCCGTCGCCACCGTCATGTTCGACGACCGGGGCGGCGCCTTCCGGCTCACCGAACACCTGCTCACGCTCGGCCACCGGCACATCGCCTACGTGGCCGGCCCGCCCGGACTGAGCACCACACGGGAGCGCCTCGCCGGACACCAGGACGCCCTGCGCGAGCACGACCCCGCGCTGCCCGCGCACTGCGCCGGGCTCACCGTGCACGCCGGGTTCGAGCGCTCCGCCGGATACGACGCCACCCGTGAACTGCTCCGCCGCGGAGCGCCCTTCACCGCCGTGGCCGCCGCCAACGACACCGTCGCCACCGGCGTCGCCGCGGCCCTGCGCGAGGCCGGCCTGCGGATACCCGAGGACGTCTCCGTCGCGGGCTTCGACGACCTGCCCGTCTGCGTCGACACCGCCCCCGCCCTCACCACCGTCCGGCTGCCGCTGCGCGAAGCCGGGGTGCTCGCGGCCCAGCTCGTCACGGGCCGCCGAGCGCTGCCCCCGGGCGGCATCACCACGCTCCCCGCCGAACTGACGGTGCGCGCCTCCACCGCGCCGCCGCCCGCCGTCACCGCCGAAGGGGGCCGCCCGTGAGGTACGCCTTCTCCACCCTCGGCCTGCCCGGCACCCCGCTGGAGCGCAGCGCCGGCCTCGCCGCCGCGCACGGCTACCAGGGCCTCGAACTGCGGGCCCACCCCGAGGAGCCCCTGCACCCCGCCAGCTCCGCCGCCGACCGTGCCGCCGGCCTGCGCACCCTGACCTCCGCGGGCGTCGCCGTCCTCGGCGTCGCGGGCTACGCCCGGGTGGCCGCGCCCGGCCCCGACGAGCCCGTCCTCGCCGAGATCCAGGCGCTGGTCCAGCTCGCCGCCGACCTCGAAGCCCCCTACGTACGGGTCTTCCCCGGCGGCGGCGACCAGCCCCCGGCCGACGCCGACGACCACGCGGTCCGCAGGCTCCGGGCCGCCGCGCCGTTCGCCGAGCGGCACGGGGTGCGGATCCTGCTGGAGACCCACGACTCGCACCGCACCGCGGCCGCCACGGCCCGGGTCCTCGACCGGGTCGGGCATCCGGGCGCGGGCGCACTGTGGGACGTACTGCACACCTGGCTCGGGGGCGAGTCCCCGGCCGAGTCGAGCGGAGCCCTGGCCGGGCACCTGGGGTACGTACAGGTCAAGGACGTGGCGTCAGCGCAGGAGCTGACCCCGCTGGGGCTCGGCGAGGGCGCACTACCGCTCGCCGAGGCGGCGGCCCTCGCACCGCGGCACGGCTGGCTCTGCTGGGAGTACGAAAAGCGCTGGTACCCCGGCGCCACCGACCTCCCGGAGCGGCTCGGGCCGGGCCGGGAGCACTTGGAGCGACTGGTCCGCGCGGCGGAGTGCGAGACGGCCTAGGCGGAGTAGGTGAGCCGGGTGGGGTCGACGGGGTGGTGGAAGTCGAGGCCCCGGGCGTAGCGGGCGAGTTCCTCGACGGCCGATGCCGCCAGTCGGTCCAGTTCTCCGCCCAGGGAACCGGCCATGTGCGGGGTGAGCAGCACGTTGGGCAGGTCGTACAGCGGAGAGTCGGCGGGCAGCACCTCCGGCTCGGTGTGGTCGAGCACGGCGTGCAGCCGGCCGGAGACCAGCTCCGCGGTCAGCGCCGCGGTGTCGACGAGCGAGCCGCGCGCGGTGTTCACCAGGGTGGCCCCGTCCGGCATCAGGGCCAGGCGGGACGCGTCCAGGAGATGGCGGGTCTGCGGCAGTTCGGGGGCGTGCAGGCTCACCACGTCGCTGCGGGAGAGCAGTTCGTCCAGGGTGACGGCCTCGGCACCGAGGGCGTCGAGCCCGGCCGGATCGGCGTACGGATCGTGCACGAGCACCCGGAGGTCGAAGGGGCGCAGCAGTTCCAGCACGCGCCGGCCGATGAGGGAGGCGCCGACCAGGCCGACGGTACGGCGGAAGTTGCCGACGGCGGGGTAGTGGCGCAGCGGGTCGATGTGGCCGCGGTCCACCCGGTAGGCGTGTGCGGAGTCCAGTACGCGCTTGTTGGAGAAGAGGATGGCGGCGAGCGTGTACTCCGCGACCGGTAGCGCGTTCACGGCGGCCGAGCTGGAGACGAGCAGCCCACGTTCCCAACAGGCCGGGGTGACATGGTGTTTGACGCTTCCGGCGGTGTGCACGACCGCCCGGAGCTCCGGCATCAGCTCCAGCGCCCGCGCGTCCAGGGGAGGGCAACCCCACCCGGTGAACAGAACCTCCGCCACGGCCAGCCGCCGGCGCAGGGCCTCCTCGGAGCAGGCCGGGCCGAAGTCGGTGACGAGGAGTGCGGGGTCCACATCGGCGACGCGGACCAGCTCCGGAAGGATCCGGTCGCCCAGGACGGCGGCCCGGGTACCGGAGCTCATGGCGAGCACGGTGACCGGCCGGCGGGGCGGCGCGGAGAGAGGAGAGGAGGGGGAGGAGGGGGCGGAGTCGGGTGCGGGGTGGGTCACTTGACGGCTCCTGCGGTGAGATCCGGAGTCCCGATGGTCACAAACCCCGGCCGCGGCGCCGGGAACGACACGGGGGCGCCACGGGGCGGGACGGTACGCGGGCGGGAGCGAGCCGGGCCCCACGGGCGAAGGGCCCCGGGGCCGCCACTCCCCAAAGAGGCGGCCCCGGAGTTGTTCGCGAGCCTCATCCTTTTGCTCGGACGATCATGTCGTCAAGGGCGCATCGATGATTCGATCGAAACGCACACTCAAAACGCACATCTGGCAAGGGGAGAGGGGAACCAGCGCAGGATCCGATGCGGATCCCGGGCTACGGGCGGACGGTCAGCCGGGGAAGCAGGTCCAGATGCTGCCGCGGCCCTTCGCGCCCCGCCCCGCGGTCCTCCAGCCGGTCCAGCAGCATTCCGGCCGCCCGAGCCCCCACCTCGCGCTTGGCCGGAGCCACCGCCGACAGCGGGACGTCGGCCAGCTCGGCCACCTCGTCGTCGTACGTGATCACCGCCAGGTCCTCCGGCACCCGCACCCCCCGTGCCTGGAGCCGCGGGATCAGCATGATCGCGTCCGTGTCGCTGTGGATCAGGGCGGCGGTCACACCACCCTCGGCCACCGCCGCGCACAAGTAGTCAAGGGTCCGCGCGAAGGCCTCGGCCTCGGCGAGCGGCGCCGTCCCGGCGGCGGGCCAGGCAGGGGCCGGCTCCAGCCCGAGGGTGGCCACGGCCGCCGCGAAGCCCGTCCGCAGCCGCCCCGACGTCGGGGTCTCGCGGCTGGCCAGCGCGATCCGCTTGTGGCCCAGTTCCGACAGGTGCCGTACGGCTCGCGCCGCGCCGTCCGCGTGGTCGGAAGCGACCCGGTCCAGGGAGGCCGCCGGATGCCCAGGCGGTGCCCACCGCTCCACCAGGACGGTGGGCACCGGCAGTTCGGCCGTCCACGCCCCTTCGCCGGGGCCGGGCGATCCGGCCTGCCAGTTCGGGGTCAGGAGCAGCCCGTCGGCCCCCGTCGACAGCAACCGGTCCGCCTGCGTGCGGTCCTCGCCCACGAGGTACCGGGTCAGTCCTACGGTGAGCCGCGCGCCCCTTGCCTCGACCGCCTCGCGGGCCCCCCGGACCACGTCCGCGAAGTAGTACTCGGTGGTCGGCACGACCATCCCGATCACCAGCCCGGCGGCGCCCCGTTCCGTGCCCGTGTCCGCGGCGCCGGTCTTCACGTCAGCCGGGGTCCGGAGCTCGGCGCCCGCCGGGTCGGCCTCCAGTCGGCTGATCACCCCGTGCATCCGCCGGATCTCGCCCCGCGCCGCCATCGCCTCGACGTCCCGCCGCAGGGTCACGGGGGATATGCCCAGCTCCCCGGCGAGTTCAGCCACCCGGGCACTGCCCCGCGCCCGGACGAGGGCGAGCACCCGGGCCTGGCGCTGGTCGACATGTGGTCTCAAGGATCCCCCTGCGGTGTGCCTGGTCCGTGGTGCCTGGTCCGTGGTGCGCGTGCCGCTCGATTCCACCACAGAAAGCCGAAACGATCGATTCGATCGAATCCGGTCGACGTGGCCTCGCCCGGTTCCTCGATCTCCGGCCACCGGCGCCGACATCCGCGAGGTCTTTTGCGATCGCGTGAACTTCTACGCCACCCCCGAACCGGGCGAGGCGGCCGTCGCGGCCGACCGGGACCTCGCGGTCTGCTCCGTGGACGAGGGGCCGGGCCATCGGAAAGCGGCTCGCCGACCTCTTCTGAAGGCACCCGCCCGGGACCTTCCCCGGCGCTGGAGGCGGAGCTTGGAGGAGCCCCCGCGGATGCCCGCTCCCGTTCCGGGGCCCTGCGGCGATCTACACTGCCGTCCTGCCGATCACGTGCCGGACGACTGCGGAGGAACGAAAGAATGCGCCATCTCACCCTGGGCAGTTCAGGTCTCAAGGTCTCGGCGATCGGGCTCGGCTGCAACAATTTCGGCGGCCGCCTCGACGCCAGGGCCACCCGTACCGTCGTCGACGCCGCACTGGACGCGGGCATCACCCTCCTCGACACCGCCGACATCTACGGGGGCGCCGGAGGCTCCGAAAGCCATCTCGGCGAGGCCCTCAAGGGGCGCCGGGACCAGGTCGTCCTCGCCACCAAGTTCGGCTTCGCCGGCGTGGACATGGGCTACGGACCCGCCGCCGGCTCCCGCGCCGGCCGCGCCTACATCCGGCGCGCGGTCGAAGCGTCCCTGACCCGCCTGGGGACCGACTACATCGACCTCTACCAACTCCACAGCCCCGACCCGGACGTTCCCATGGCCGAGACGCTCGCGGCGCTCACCGATCTCGTCACCGAGGGCAAGATCCGCTACATCGGGCACTCCAACTTCAGCGGATGGCAGCTCGCCGAAGCCGCCCACGTGGCCCGCGAGACCGGCGCGGCGCCCTTCGTGTCGGCCCAGAACGAATGGTCGCTGCTCCAGCGGTCGGCGGAGCGCGAGCTCGTCCCGGCCGCCCTCCACTACGGAGTGGGCGTGCTGCCGTACTTCCCGCTGGCCAACGGGCTGCTGACCGGAAAGATCCGCCGGGGCGCGCCCGTCCCCGCGGGCTCCCGCCTCGAAGGCCGCGACGCCTACCTCACCGACGAGCGCCTCGACATCGTGGAAGCCCTGGTGGCGCTCGGCGACAAGCACGGCCGCACCGTGCTGGAACTCGCCATCGGCTGGCTCTCCGCCCAGCCCGGCTGCGCCTCCGTCATCGCGGGCGCCACCTCCGCCGAGCAGGTACGGGCCAACGCGGCCGTCGCCGACCGGCCGCTCGACGCCGAACTCCTCGCGGAGGTCGACGCCGTCGCGGCGGCTACCGCCGGCTGACCGGAGTCCTGCCTCGGTCCCGCCTTCAGGACGCGTCGGGCGACGGACTCCCGGAAGCGGACTCCGACGGGGACGCGGATCCGGACGCGGACGCCGATGCCGAGGCCGACGTACTCGCCGACGGGCTGGCGGAAGCCGTGCCCGTCGGCGCCCCGGACAGGACCTCCACCTGGCCGGTGTCCAGCGAGTAGTAGCCGCCGACCACGGCCAGCGAGCCCTTCGCCACCAGGGGGGCCAGATCCGCGTTGGCCCGCAGTTCGTCCGCCGTCACCTTGATCTGGTTGCGGATCATCGTGTCGACCGGGTCGGAGCCCGGGTCCTTGACCGTCAGCTCGTACGCCGGCACCAGCGCCTTCTCGATCGCCCGCAGGTTGCCGGGCAGCGGGTCGCCGTCCCGCAACGCCTTGTACGAGGCGTCGATGGCCCCGCAGCGCTGGTGCCCGAGGACCAGGATCAGCGGAGTGCCCGCCGTCATCGGCCCGAACTCCACCGACCCGGTCACCACCGGGCCGACCGCCTGCCCGCCCGTACGCAGGACGAACAGGTCGCCGAGCCCGGTGTCGAAGAGCAGCTCAGGCGGCACCCGGGAGTCGATGCACGCCAGGATCACGCCGTACGGATCCTGCGCCTGCGCCACCAGCTCACGGCGGTCCGGATCCCGGTCGGGGTGGTTGAGGCTGCCGCTCACCCAGCGCTTGTTGCCCTCCATCAGGCGGCTGTACGCGCCCTCGGGGGTGCTCGGCCTGGGCTCCGGCGCGGCCGTCGTCGTCCGCTTCGGGGTGCTCTTCGCCGAGCATCCCGTGAGCAGGGCCGCGGCGGCCGTGAGGCCTCCCGTCAGCACGAACCTGCGAGGCGGAAGTCCTGCTCTGTCCATCGGGTCGTACCCCTCGGTGCCGTTCGGACGCGTCCGTACGTCCTGACCGAGGGCGATTCTTGGGGGGTACGGGCCGCAGGGGCGGCAGGCTCACGCGGGGCCGTCCGAGTTGGCACCCGACGGCCGAACGGGACCGCGCGTCGGAGCACGGTCCCGTTCGGCGGTAGCCGCGGCCTCCGGCGCGCAGCCTCAGGCACGCGGCCTCAGTCCCGCGGCCGCAGTCCCGCAGCCTCAGGACACGATGTCCTTGCGCGCGAACCCGCGGAACGCCAGCGCGAACAGCACCACGGCGTACGACACCGACACCACCGTTCCCTTGATCATCCCGCCCCATTCGAGCTGCGGCTGCAAGGCGTCGGCCCAGGCGAACTGCCAGTGCGCCGGCAGGAACTCCCGCCAGGAGCCCAGGGCCGTCACCGCGTCCAGCACGTTCCCGACGATCGTCAGCCCGACCGCCCCGCCCACCGCACCCAGCGGCGCGTCCGTCCGCGTCGACAGCCAGAACGCCAGCCCGGCCGTGACCAGCTGCGACACGAAGACGAAGGCCACGGCGATCGCGAGCCGCCCGACCGTGTCCCCGGCCGGCAGCGAGCCGCCCGCGGGGAGCTCCAGCGGACCCCATCCGTAGGCCGCCGTACCCGCGGCGAGCGCCACCAGCGGCAGCAGCACCATCGCGGCCAGGCTGAACCCGAGGGCCACCACCAGCTTGCTCCACAGCAGTCGTGCCCTGGGCACGGGGGAGGCCAGCAGGTAGCGCAGCGAGGACCAGCTCGCCTCGGAGGCCACCGTGTCCCCGCAGAACAGCGCCACCGGCACCACCAGCAGGAACCCGGCCGACACGAACAGGCAGGTGGCCGCGAAGTTCGCGCCCGAGGCCGTCGCCGTGTCGATGAGGGTGATCCGGCCGTCGTCGCCGCCGCGGCTGCCGGGGCCGCCGCCGACCGCGAAGGCGATCATCAGGATGAAGGGCAGCGCGGCCAGGATCCCGCCCATCACCAGCGTCCGCCGTCGGCGCCACTGCCGCAGCGCCTCCACGCGCAGCGGCAGCGTCCGGTTCGCCCGGTAGCCGTGGGCGACCTCGCGGCCGATGCCGTCCGGCGTCACGTCGCCGTTCGCGGGCGAGGCCGCGCCGGTGGCCCCGTTCCCGTTCCCGTTCGCGTCCACATCCGTCACGGTGTTCATGCCGCGCCTCCGATCAGGGTGAGGAACGCGTCTTCGAGCCGCCGGTGCGGCCCCACTCCAGAGACCGGCACCTCCAGCCGTACGAGTTCGGCGATCAGCTCGGCGGCGCTCGCGCCGTCCAGCCGTACGAGCAGACCGTCCTCGGCGCGCGCCACGGACTCCACTCCCTCCAACGCGGCGATCTTCCCGACGGCCGACTCGTCCACCGGCCGCGCCAGCGACACCAGCAGGACGTCCCCGCCGCCGGTGATCTCGGCGACCTCGCCCGCCTGGACGAGCCGGCCGCGGTCCATGACCACCAGGTGCGTGCAGGACTGCTCGACCTCCGACAGCAGGTGGCTGGAGACGATGACCGTCCGCCCGCCGGCCGCGTACCGGATCATCACGTCGCGCATCTCGCGGATCTGCGGCGGGTCCAGACCGTTGGTCGGTTCGTCGAGGATCAGCAGGTCCGGCATGCCGAGCATGGCCTGCGCGATCGCGAGGCGCTGGCGCATGCCCTGCGAGTACGTGCGTACCGCCCGCTCCAGCGCGTCGCCGAGCCCGGCGATGTCCAGGGCCTCCTCCATGTGGGAGTCGGCGGCGGGGCGGCCCGTGGCCTGCCAGTACAGCTCCAGGTTGGCGCGCCCGGTCAGGTGCGGCAGGAAGCCGGCACCCTCCACGAACGCCCCGACCCGCGAGAGCACGGGCGCGCCGGCCCGCACCTGGTGTCCGAAGACCCGGATCTCCCCGGCATCCGGAGTGATCAGGCCCATCAGCATCCGCAGGGTCGTGGTCTTGCCCGCGCCGTTGGGTCCGAGCAGGCCGAGCACCTGGCCCTTCTCCACCCGGAAGGACAGGTCCCGTACGGCGTACCGGTCCTGCGCCTTCGCATAGCGCTTGGTCAGCCCGGTGATCTCCAGCGGTACGTCGGCCAGCGCCGGGTCCGGCTGCGCCGCGCCCGCCCGTGCCCCGCCCTTAGGCGTGCCGCCCGGCCGGCGGCCGCCGGTCCTGCGGATCCCCACCAGCGCCGCGGCCAGCAGCGCGGCTCCGAGCGGCATCCACCAGGTCCAGGCGGGCAGCCCGGAGGACGCCGTGCGCACCCCGCCCGCGACGGGCACGGCCAGGGGGCCCTGCGCCGAGACGGTGTAGGTCGCCGGCGCGGCCGGGGAGGCGTAGCCGAGGTCGGTGGCGGCGACGACGAGCCGCAGCCGGTGCCCGGCCTCGACCGCGTGGTCGATCGCGGGCAGCCGCAGCTCCACGGTCTTGTCCTGCTGCGCGTCCTCCACCCGGATCGGGGCCACCAGCTGGCTCGGCAGCACCTGCTGGCGTCCGTCGGGGCTGACGTCGTACACCTTGCCGAACAGGACGGCCGAACCGTCCGCAGCTGTAGACCTCACCTTCAGGGTGATGGTCGGGGTCCCGGTGATCCGGGTCTCGGAGGTCAGCGGCTCCGAGTCGAACCGGGCGTTCTGCCCGGGGAAGTCCAGCGAGAGGCCGCCTCCGAGGGCGGCGAGCTGCCCGCCGATGCCGGGCAGCGCGGACAGCGCGGGCGGGGCCCCGCCGGCCGGGTTGGCGAAGGTCTGCTCCCGGCCGGTCAGCGCGAACTCGCGCGGCCCGGACACCAGCCCGGGATAGGTGGAGCCGCTCGCTCCGCGCAGGGTGACCTGGCCGTCGGTGGAGTCGATGCCGCCGGAGCGCGAGACGCGGAAGGCGGTACCGGTGTCCACGGACGTGTCGCCCTTCAGGTACCGGTCGAACCAGGACTTCGTCCGGTCCTCGACGCGGTCCGCCTCGCGCATGCCCCCGTCGTGGCCGCCGGCCGCCCAGTCCACGGAGACGGGCGCGCCGTTGGCGGCGATGGCCCGGGCCATCGCGTCGGCCTGGTCCAGCGGGAAGAGGGAGTCGTCCTGGCCCTGCGTGATCAGGGTCGGCACCTTGATCGCGCCGCCGACCGCCGAGGGACTGCGCCGCTCCAGCAGTGCCCGGGCCTCGGGGTCGGGCTTGCCGGCCACCGCGACCCGCTCGTACATGGCGCACAGCTCCGGCTGGAAGCGTCCGCAGCCTGGTGCGGGCGGGGTCGCCTGCGGGGTCGCCCGCGGGGCGGCGCCCTGGGCGGAGGCGCCCGGCTGCAGCCCGCTCGCCGAACCGGTGGTGAAGAAGAGTCCCGCCCACAGCTTCTTGAAGACGCCGTTCGGGAAGAGGGAGTCCGCGAGGTTCCAGTAGGTGATCGAGGGGGCGATGGCGTCGACGCGCGGGTCGTTGCCGGCCGCGAGCAGGGAGATCGCCCCGCCGTAGGAGCCGCCCGCGATTCCGACGCGCGGATCTCCCGCCGCGTCGAGCCGCACCCCGGGCCGGGCGGCGATCCAGTCGATCAGCCGGGAGACGTCCTTGACCTCGTACTCGGGGTCGTTCAGGCCGATCTTCCCGCCGGAGCGGCCGAATCCGCGCGCGGACCAGGTCAGTACGGCGTAGCCGTCGCGCGCGAGGCGCTCGGCCTGCGGGCGCATGTCCTCCTTGCTGCCGCCGAAACCGTGGGCG
The DNA here is from genome assembly GCF_026340675.1 of Streptomyces sp. NBC_01264. NCBI lineage: Bacteria > Bacillati > Actinomycetota > Actinomycetes > Kitasatosporales > Streptomycetaceae > Streptomyces > Streptomyces sp. NBC_01264. The sequence continues at coordinate 927,330 of NZ_JAPEOX010000002.1, read as the reverse complement.
AGGAGCACGGCGGGACGTTTCGCCCCACCGTCCCCCGAGGTGTCCCCACTGGTGAAGTACGAGATGTCGATCCCGGCGCCGGGCATGTCGAGGACCTTGTCCTCGCGGCGCACGGACGGGGCGTCGCCGGCCGCGGCGGTGGCCGTGAGGGTGCCCGCCCCCGCGACGACGGCGAGCGCGGCGGCGCCCGCGAGCAGGCGGCTTCGGCGGCGCCGGGGCAGTCGGAGCTTCATACGGGAACCCTAAGCGCCAGGCCGCCGGTGGCCGCGCTCCCCCAGGCTGAACTGCGGACGTCCTGAAGGACTACACCGTCCGGTCGGCATACCGCACCTGCGGTACACGACCCGACCCGGCCCACCGGCCGAGCCCGACTCGGGCCCCCGGGCTGCGGTGGTCGGGGTGGGGCGGGAGGATGGCCGCATGCTGTTGGTCGAGGTTGCGCGGGTGTCGCGGGAGGTTGCCGGGACCTCCGCCCGGTCGGGGAAGATCGGGCGGCTCGCGGAGTTGTTCGCCGTCGCGTCGCCCGAGGAAGCGGCGCTGGTCGTCTCCTACCTGGCCGGGAGGCTTCCGCAGGGGCGTCCGGGGATCGGGTGGCGCGCGCTCGCCGGGGAGGTCGAACCGGCCGCCGGACCCACCCTGACCGTGACCGCCGTCGACGAGGCCGTCACCCGGCTCGCCGCCGTGGCCGGGGCCGGCTCCCAGGCCGAACGCCGCCGGATCCTGGACGCGCTGCTCGGCGCCGCCACCGCGGACGAGCAGCGGTTCCTGCGCAGCCTGCTCGGCGGGGAGGTGCGCCAGGGCGCGCTCGACGCCGTGGCCCTGGAAGGGGTGGCCGCCGCGGCCGGGGTGCCCGCCGCCGCCCTGCGCCGGGCCGCGATGCTCGACGGGTCCCTGCCCCGGGTGGCGGCGGCCGTGCTCGCCGACGGGGAGGCGGCCCTGCGCGGGGTCACTCTGCGCGTGGGGCAGCCCGTACAGCCCATGCTGGCGAACACCGCCAAGTCGGTCGCCGCGGCGCTGGCCGCGCTCGGGCCGTGCGCGGTGGAGGAGAAGCTCGACGGGATCCGGGTGCAGGTCCACCGCGAAGGGGACGACGTACGGCTGTACACGCGCTCCCTCGACGAGATCACCGACCGGCTGTCGGAGGTGGCCGAGCTGGCCCGGTCCTTTCCGGGGGAGCGGTTCATCCTCGACGGCGAGGTCATCGGGCGCTCCGCGGCGGACGGGCGGCCGGTGCCGTTCCAGGAGGTGGCGAGCCGGGTGGGCTCCCGCACCGACGTCGAGGCCGCCCGGCGGACCCTGCCGGTCGTCCCCTACTTCTTCGACGTGCTGGTGGCGGGGGACCGCGTACTGCTCGACCTGCCGGTGCGCGAACGGTACGCGGCGCTCACCGCCCTGGTACCGGAGGAGTTCCGGGTCGGCCGGCTCGTGGTCGAGGACCCGGCGGCGCAGGCGGCCGAGGCGGAGGAGTTCTGGACGCGGACCCTGGGCCGGGGGCACGAGGGCGTCATGTTCAAGGCCCTCGACTCCACCTACGCGGCCGGCCGGCGCGGCAAACACTGGCTCAAGGTGAAACCGGTGCACACCCTGGACCTGGTGGTGCTCGCCGTCGAGCGGGGCCACGGCCGCCGCACCGGCCTGCTGTCCAATCTCCACCTCGGCGCCCGGACCGCCGACGGCGGCTACGCGATGCTCGGCAAGACCTTCAAGGGCCTGACCGACGAGATGCTGCGCTGGCAGACCGGGCGGCTCGGAGAGCTCGCGGTCGAGGACGACGGCTACACGGTCCGGGTGCGCCCCGAACTGGTGGTGGAGATCGCCTACGACGGCCTGCAGCGCTCCCCGCGCTACCCGGCCGGGGTCGCCCTGCGCTTCGCCCGCGTCCTGCGCCACCGCCCCGACAAGCGGGCGCAGGACGCCGACACCGTGGAGACGGTGCTCGGCACGGAGTGAGGGTGGATGGGGGGGGGGGGGGGGGGTATTTGCCTCAGAGGCAAGGCGGATTGCCAGAGAGGTAAAGGTCTGGCTCAATCGGGGCATGACAACCGGTCCTGCCCCCGGCCCCGACGAAGCGGCCGACCCAGACCCCGGCGCTCCCGACCCCGGCGCCCCGGGCGGCCCCGCCCCCGAAGCCGAGCTGCCCACCGTGGCCCCACAGCTGCGCGATCTGCGCCGCCGGGCCGGACTCACCCTGGAGGCCGCCGCCGCCCGGGCCCGGCTCTCGCCGGCGCACCTGTCGCGGCTGGAGACCGGCCGCCGCCAGCCCTCACTGCCGCTGCTGCTGGGACTCGCCCGCACCTACGGCACCACCGTCTCGGAACTGCTCGGGGAGACCCCGGCCGTAGCCGATCCCATCGTACGGGCCGGCGGTCCGGGCGCCCGCGAGGCGGACGGCTGGACGTACTGGCAGGCCGGCGGCTCCGGCCGCGGGATGCAGGCGCTGCGCGTGCACGTCCCCCACGGCCGCAGCCAGGGCGAGCTGGTCCGCGTACATCCCGGGGAGGAGTGGCTGTACGTGCTGCAGGGGCGGCTGCGGCTGCACCTGGGGGAGACCGAGTACCTGCTGGAGCCCGGGGACAGCGCGCACTTCGACTCGCTCACCGCGCACCGGATCGGAGCGGCCTCGGCCGCCGGGGCGGAGCTGCTGTTCGTCCACACCCTGCTGCAGAGCAGCCTGGCCGGTCTGTGCCTCGGCGGCGGGACCGGTACGACCACACACCACCGATAGGCGAGGAGCCCGTACGCCATGCCCGAGACGCAGCAGACCCAGCAGGCGCAACAGACCCCGCAGCACCAGCCAACCCCGCAGCCCCAGCAAACCCCGCAGACCCAGCAGTCGAAGTTTCCGCGCGGTCTCATCATCCGGCTCATCGCCTACTTGTTCGTAGGTCACCTGTTCGCGTTCTTCGTCTACCTGCTGTTCGTGCTGGGTGCGCAAAACCAGTGACAGCGGGCCGGAATTTCCGTACACGGCTCTAGGAACCTACAGGTCCTGAAGCTACCCTCCGCGCATGATTTCCACGGTTGTCTGGGGTACCGGCAACGTCGGCCGTTTGGCCATCCGTGCCGTAGAGGCCCATCCGGCGCTGAAGTTGGCCGCCGTCATCGTCCACAATCCGGAAAAGGTCGGCCGCGACGCCGGTGAACTCGGCGAACTCGACTACGAGACGGGCGTAGCGGCCACCGACGACATCGAGGCGGTGCTCGCGGCCCGTCCGCGGGCGGTCGTCTACGCGGCGTCGGGCGACATCCGCCCCGACGACGCGCTCGCCGACATCACCCGGGCGATCCGCTCCGGGGCCGTCGTCGTGAGCCCCGCCCTCTATCCGCTCTACGACTACCGCAGCGCCCCACCGGAGTTCCTCGATCCGGTGACCGCCGCGGTCGCGGAGGGCGGCGGTTCGCTCTTCGCCTCCGGCGTCGACCCCGGCTGGGGCAACGACGTGCTCCCGCTGCTGCTCAGCGGGCTCGGCACCCGTATCGACGTCATCCGCTGCCAGGAGATCTTCGACTACTCCACCTACGACCAGCCGGACTCCGTCCGCTACCTCATCGGCATGGGCCAGCCCATGGACTACGAGCCGATGATGCTCATGCCGTCGATCCCGAGCATGGTGTGGGGCGGGCAGATACGGATGATGGCCCGGGCGCTGGGCGTCGAACTCGACGACATCCGCGAGACCGTGGAGCGCCGCGCCCTCGACACCACCGTCACCACGCGCACGATGGGCGAGTTCGAGGGCGGCACCCAGGGCGCCATCCGCTTCGAGGTGCAGGGGATCGTCGAGGGCGAACCCCGCATCGTCATCGAGCACGTCACCCGCATCCACGCCTCCTGCGCCCCCGACTGGCCGAGCCCGCCCGACGGCGGCGACGGCGCCCACCGGGTCGTCATCGAGGGCCGCCCGCACATCGAGGTCACCATCGAGGCCACCGACGAGGGCGAGAACCGCTCCGCCGGCGGCAACGCCACCGCCGTCGGACGCCTCGTCGGAGCCATCGACTGGCTGGTCGAGGCCGAACCGGGGCTCTACGACGCCCTGGACGTCCCCCTGCGCCCCGCCGTCGGCAAACTCGGAAGGAAACTGCCATGAGGATCGACATACCCGAAGGCCAGCACCCCATCGAGTACGTGTGGGGCGACCTGGTACCCGGCATCGGCATGGCCGCCGCCAACTTCTCCCTCTCGGTGTACGCCCACACCACCCTGGGGCTGCGGGAGTTCGAGGCTGCGCGGCTGCGCGTCGCGCAGATCAACGGCTGCATCCTCTGCCTGGACTGGCGCACCGACAGGGACGGGGAGAAGGTCGAGGACGAGTTCCCCGAGGCCGTCACCGAGTGGCGCACCACGGACCGCTTCGACGAGCGCACCCGGCTCGCGGCGGAGTACGCGGAGCGGTACTGCCTGGACCACCACGGCCTGGACGAGGAGTTCTGGGACCGGATGACGGCACGCTACAGCCAGGTGGAGATCGTGGAGCTGACCATGAGCATCGGCTCCTGGCTGGCCTTCGGCCGGCTCAACCACGTGCTCGGCCTCGACAGCGTCTGCGTGCTGCCGGGCCACTGAGAGCGGTCCACCGTGCGCGGAGCGCGTGCGGTGGGCACACGGGTCCGGGGCCGTCGGAGAATCCGACGGCCCCGGCCTTCGTGCTGTCCGCCGCCCCTAGAGGTCGGTCGCGATGATCTTCTCGATGTTGCGCTCGGCGAGCGCCGTGATGGTGACGAACGGGTTGACGCTGGTGTTGCCGGGGATCAGCGCGCCGTCGATGACGTACAGGCCCGTGTAGCCGTGCAGACGGCCGTAGTTGTCGGTGGCCTTGTCCAGGATGGCGCCGCCGAGGGGGTGGTAGGTGAGGTGGTCGCCCCAGATCTTGTTGGTGCCGAAGAGGTCGGTCCGGTAGATCGTCCCCTCCTTCTTGTTGATCTTGTCGAAGATGGTCTTCGCCATGTCGATGGACGGCTGCTTCCACGCCGTCTGCCAGTTCAGCTCGACCCCGCCCGTCGCGGCGTTGTACGTGAACTCCGCGCGGTTCGGGTTCTTCGTGATCGACAGGTAGAACGAGGCGTAGGTCTCGATGCCGGTCGGGAGCGGGGCCACCTCGGCGAACGCGCCGCCGGCGTCCCAGTTGTCGATGCCTCCGCAGGGGATGGAGGCCTGCACCTTGCCGGTCGCGTCCCACATGTGGTTGGCCCGGCCGCACATGACGTTGCCGTTGTCGCCCCAGCCCTTGCCGATCTCGTTGTTCAGGTTGGGCAGGGCGCCAGTGGCCTTGAGCCGGACGAGCAGCTTGCTGGTGCCGACGCTGCCGGCCGCGAAGAACACCTTGTCCGCGACGACGGTCTTGGTGCCCACGGTGTCGCCCGTGGTGTTGATCTGGTCGATGACGACCGTGTACCCGCCGCCGGATGCGGGGGAGACCGAAGTCACCTTGTGCAGGGGCGAGATGGTGACCTTGCCGGTGGCCTTGGCCTGGGCGATGTAGGTCTTCTGGAGGGACTTCTTGCCGGCGTTGTTGCCGTAGAGGATCTCCCCGGCGACCGCGGACTTGGGGACGGTCCCGGCCGCCTCCTGCTTCATGTAGTCCCAGTCGTATACGTCCGGGACGAAGACGAAGGGGAATCCGGCGCGCTGGGCGTGCTTGCGGCCGACGCGGGCGAACTGGTAGCAGTCGACGGTGTCGAACCAGGCCGGGTCGATGAGGCCGACGCCGAGACCCGCGTTGGCGCGCGGGTAGTAGGTGTTGTACATCTCGTCCGCGTTCACGGTCGGGAGCACGGCGCCGAAGTTCTCGCGCTTCGGGGTGACCGCCATACCGCCGTTGACCAGGGATCCGCCGCCCACGCCGCGGCCCTGGTAGACGATGATCCCGCCCATCTCCTCGGCATCCAGGATGCCGGTGTAGCGCGGGACGGCCGAGTCGATGGGGAAGCCGAGGAAGTTGCTGAGCGGCGCCTTGGTCTTGGTCCGGAGCCAGTAGGCGCGGTAGTCCGGCTTGGTCGTGTTACAGAAGATCTTGCCGTCCGAGCCGGGGGTGTCCCAGGCCATGCCCATTTCGATCATGTGGACGTCGACCCCGGCCTGGGCGAGCCGCAGGGCGGCGACGGAGCCGCCGTACCCGGTACCGATCACGAGGGCCGGTACGTGTGCTCCGTTGTCGATCGGGCCGGCGGCGGCCGCGCCGGCCGTGGCGGCCTGGGCCTGGGACGGGGCGATCTGACCGGCGAGGGCCATTGCACCCAGGATGGAACCAGTTCTACCGAGAAATCCTCGGCGGGAGACGCCGTTCTGGTTCGTTTTGTGCAGGCCTTTGTCGCTCATGTGAGCTTCCTCACTCTAGGCGGAATGAGAACGAGTTCTACTGCCGAGTGCTTGCGAAGTCACTAGATACGTCAAGGCGTATTTCGTCGGCGACGGCCGCGGGCCGCCTTGGATCGCGGCTCCCGGAAGCGGCGTGAAGGTCCCATCGGACGCTGGGAACGACCACCCGCTGTGGATGACCGGTCATCCCGGAGTGACTGCCGAGGCCCGGTCGAGAGGTTCGCGGGCGAGGTGCGTGCGCTCGAATCCGCCACGTCAGAAGTCGAACGCGTTACGGAACCTCGCGCTGCGGCGGGCCGCCGGGGCCCGGCGCGCACCCAGCCACTCCGTCGTGGCTGCATCCCGTGGGCCCCCAGGCCGAAAAGCGACAAACCGCAAGGTGGGCCCGTGATCGGCGGCCGAATCTTTTTACCTTCGGCCGACGCTCCTGTTCGGCGCCCGGGCCGGTGTTACAGGTGCGGCGCGCCCTGTCCGGCGCCCTCGCGTACAGAAGGGGAACGCGCGCGGCCGCCGGTCCAGACCAGGATCAGCGTCGATGCGGCCGCCGCGAAGGCGCACCAGGTGGAGGCGAACTCCAGCCTCCACAGCGCGGCACAGACCAGGGCCCCGACCGCCAGCAGGAGGCCGAGGACGCGCAGCCGGCGGTCGCCCGAGAGGAGCAGGGCGCCCAGTGTGGCGAACAGATAGCCCGCCAGGGCCAGCGGCATCCACGGAACGTTCACGCCGTACCCGAGGGTGTGGCCGCGGATCTCGGCGCTCACCGGGCGGGTCGCCAGGCAGTACGCGAGGTACGCGCCGGTGGCGAGTCCGGCGGCGACGGGCAGGAGCAGGCGGGGCCTGAGCTCGGGCGCAGCGGCGAGCAGCACCCCGAGCGGCACCCATACGGGCAGCAGCGGGAGGGCGATCACCGCCCAGGCCGTGGTGGCCGGGCCGCAGCCGCCGCCGGAGCGCCAGACGGCGGCTTCGATCAGCTGGTGCGCGCCCAGGATCAGCGGGAGCGCCGCGACGGGCAGGTCCCGGGCGCGCCGGGTGCGGGCCAGGCAGGCGATCCCGACGGCGGTGATGACCGTACCCGCCGTCAGATCGGCCGTCGCGCTCCAGCACATGGGGCCCTCCCGATCCCACGGTAGATCGAGGTGCCGACGTCTGCCACACCACGGAACAATGGAAAAACTCGACAAGATGGAGAAGGATCCTGCACGACTCTTGCCGTGTTTGTGTGCGGGGTTCTACTGTCCCGGCCATGCCCCCAAGAAGAGCCGCAAGCCTCCCCGCCAGCCGAGCCGCAGCCGGCGCAGCAAGCAGAAGAGCCGCCCCCGCACGGGCCGCCGCCGTCCTGGCGGCGCTCACCGCGTCCGCCCTCGGCCTCGGCGCCCTGGGCGCGGGCGCGGCGCAGGCCCGTCCCGCCGCCGCGGACCCCGCGCCGCCCACGGCCGTCACCCGTGCCGCCCTCGACCCCGCACTGGCCGAGGGCCGCGGCGCCCGGGTGGACTTCGCCGAGCAGGAGGCGGAGAACGCCGCCACCTCCGGCACGCTCATCGGCCCCGACCGCACCGCGTACTCGCTGCCCGCCGAGGCCTCCGGCCGCAAGGCGGTGAAGCTGGCGCCGGGCCAGTACGTGGAGTTCACCCTGCCCGCGGCGGCCGACGCGGTCACCGTCCGCTACAGCATCCCCGACGCCCCGGCCGGCGGTGGCATCACCACCCCGCTCGACGTCACCGTCAACGGCAAGAACCGCCGCTCCATGACGCTGACCTCGCAGTACTCCTGGGTGTACAACCAGTACCCCTTCACCAACGACCCGCAGGCCGATCTCCTGCACCCGGACTGGTGGATCACCGAGTGCGGCTGCGTCCCGGCCGCCACGACCCCGGCCCCGGTCATCGCCAAGCCCTTCCGGCCCACCCACATGTACGACGAGCAGCGCCTGCTCCTGGGCCGCACCTACCGGGCGGGCGACAAGGTCCGCCTCACCGTCCCGGCCGGGAGCCCCGCCGCCTGGACGGTGATCGACCTGCTCGACTCGCAGCGCGTCGGCGCCCCGCACGTGGAGGCGGCCGCCGCGAACGCCCTCCTCTTCGGCGCCGACCCGACGGGCCGCCGGGACTCCGCCGACGCCATCGACCGGGCCATCGCCTTCGCCAAGCGCCACCGGCTCCCGGTCTACCTGCCGCCGGGCACCTACCAGGTCAACCGCCACATCATCGTGGACGGGGTCACCGTCACCGGGGCCGGCAGCTGGTACACCACCGTCAAGGGCAAGGGCGTCGGCTTCTACGGCAAGGAGGCCGCGGACGGCGGCAGCCGGAACGTCCACCTCTCCCGCTTCGCCATCGAGGGCGACGTCCGCGAACGCGTGGACACCGACCAGGTCAACGGGGTCGGCGGCGCGATGAGCGATTCCACCGTCGACTCCCTCTACATCCACCACACCAAGGTCGGCCTCTGGTTCGACGGCCCGATGAGCAACGTGAAGGTCACCCGCAACGTCATCACCGACCAGATCGCCGACGGCCTGAACTTCCACACCGGAGTCACCGACTCCCTCGTCCAGGACAACTTCGTCCGCAACACGGGCGACGACGGCCTCGCCATGTGGGCGGAGAAGACCACGAACGCCCGCAACACCTTCGACCACAACACCGTGCAGAGCCCCACCCTGGCCAACGGCATCGCGATCTACGGCGGCGCCGACACCACCGTCACCGGCAACCTCGTGGCCGATCCGGTGCGCGAGGGCAGCGCCCTGCACGTGGGCTCCCGCTTCGGCGCCGAACCCTTCACCGGCAGCCTGCGGATCGAGGGCAACACCACCGTGCGCGCGGGCACGTACGAGCTCAACTGGAAGATCGGCCTCGGCGCGATCTGGTTCTACGCCCTGGACCGCAGCATCGACCAGGCCGACATCCAGGTCACCGGCAACTCCTTCCTGGACAGCACCTACAACGCGATCATGCTGGTCAGCGACTGGCCGGTGAAGGACAAGGTCAGCATCGAGAACGTCCACTTCAAGGACGTCCGCGTCGACGGCACCGGCACCTCCGTGGTCAGCGCCCGGGTGGCCGGCTCGGCGAGCTTCGAGAACGTCGACGCCCGCAACGTGGGCGCCGTCGGCGTCAACAACTGCGGCTCCTTCAACTTCCCCGCCACCGGCTCAGAGTTCACCCTCGTCGACCGCGGCGGCAACGACGGCGGCGGTACCACGGGCCCCTGGCTGGCCGGCTGGGAACTCCCCAACACCATCACCTGCGACGACCGCCCGCCGGTCGTCGCCCCGCCGGCGCCGAGCCCCTGGTAGGCGCCGGTTGATCACCGCTCCGCCGCTCCCGGGGGTTCGAGCGGCGGAGCGGTGACCGCGCAGTTCGTACGGCACTGCGGGTGACAGGCCCAGGGCGCGGGAGATCGTACGGTCGCCCAGGCCACGGCCGCTCCGGCCACCAGCACCCCCGCGCACCAGAACATCGCCCGCCCGAAGGCCGAGTCGAAGGCGCCGGCCGAGAGGTACGCGTCCGGCCCCATCCCGGCCAGCAGCGGCAGCGCGGCCACCGCGAGGAGCACGGCGGCGCGCGCCGCCGCGTTGTTGATGCCGCTGGCCAGACCCGCCCGCCCGGCGTCCACCGAGGACAGCACGGCCGCCGTCAGCGGGGCCACCAGGGCCGCCATGCCCAGGCCCATCACGAGCAGCGCCGGCAGCACGTCCCCCACGTACGAGGCCTCCCGGCCCACCCGCAGCATCAGCAGCATCCCCGCCGCGCACAGCAGCGGCCCCGCGGTCAGCGGGATCCGGGGGCCGATCCGCTCCCCGAGCTGCGCGGAGCGGGCCGACAGCAGCAGCATCAGGGCCGTGGTGGGCAGCAGGGCGGCCCCGGCGGCCAGGGCCGAGTACCCGGACACGACCTGGAGCTGGAGCACCACGAGGAAGAAGAACCCGCCGAAGGCCGCGTACACGCACAGGGTGACCAGGTTGACGGCGGTGAACTGGCGCGAGGAGAAGATGTCCGGCGGGACCATCGGATCGGCCCGCCGCCGCTCGACCACCACGAAGATCCCGGCCAGCAGGACGCCGCCCACGGCGGCGCCCGCCACGAGCGCGGTGCCCGACCGGGCCTCGATGAGCGCATAGGTCACCAGTGCGAGCGAGGCCGCGCCGAGGACCGCCCCGGCCACGTCGAACCGCCCGTGCGCCGCCGGATCCCGCGATTCCGGTACGTGCCGCAGCGCGACCGGGACACAGAGCGCGGCCACCGGCACGTTCAGCAGGAACACCCAGCGCCAGCCGGGCCCGTCCACCAGCCAGCCGCCCAGGAACGGCCCCACGGCGGCGCCCACCCCGCCGAACCCCGACCACAGGCCCACCGCCCGGGCCCGGTCGTCCGCATGGATGGACCCCTGGATCAGCGCGAGGGAACCGGGTGTGAGCAGCGCCCCGCCGATGCCCTGAAGGGCGCGGGCGGCGATGAGCACCCCGGCGTTCGGCGCGATCCCGCACAGCAGGGAGCCTGCCGCGAACCACACCACCCCGAGCACGAAGATCCGGCGCCGCCCGAACCGGTCCCCGAGCGCCCCGCCGACCAGGATCAGGCCCGCGAGGGTCAGCAGGTAGGCGTTGACCGTCCACTGGAGCACCGCCAGATCGGCGCCGAGGTCCCGGCCGATGGCGGGCAGGGCGACATTGACCACGGTCGAGTCGAGCAGCGCCATGGCGGACCCGAGCACGGTGGTCAGTACGATCCACCGGCCCTGCGCGGTGCCGAGGCGTACCCCGGGGGAGGGCGGCGGGACGGCAGCGGTCATGCCCCCAGGCTGGACCGCCGGGCCGGGAACAGCCACCCGGCGGCGCCGGTACGGCTCAATAGGCCCTCTTGTACGGAGCATGACACCTCCCGCACCATGGCCCGCGCACGTCACGCACACCCTTTCCGCACGACCTGCACACGGCGTACGAGGAGACCACACGTGGCACGAAGCGACACCCGACGAGCCTCAGGCTCACGATTACGACCCCTGCGCACAGGGCTCGCCGCCCTCACCGCGGCCCTGCTGCTGCCCCTGGGGGCGGGAGTGGCAGCCGCCGCACCGCTCCCCGGACCCACCCCGGGCGCGGCCGAGCGCAAGATCGAACCGAGCCTGCGCGCCCAGCTCGACGGCTCCGAGAAGGCCGTTTTCTGGGTCTACCTCGACAGCGCCGCCGACCTGACCTCCGCGGCCGGGAAGCAGACCCGCACGGCGAAGGCAGAAACGGTCCTTCGGCTGAAGAAGGACCACGCCGCGCGCAGCCAGGCCGAGGTCATCAAGGCCCTGGACGGCGTGAGGGCCGAGTACACCTCGTACTGGATCGTGAACGCCGTCCGCGTCGTCGGCACCGAGAAGCTCGCCGGGGCGCTGGCCCAGCGCCCCGAGGTCGCCCGGATCGACGCCGACGACAAGGTCGACCTGCCCAAGCCCGCGGAGGGCAAGCGGGAGAAGGCCTCGGCCGACGCCGTCGAATGGAACATCGACCGGATCAAGGCCCCGCAGGTCTGGGACGAGCTGGGCGTGCGCGGGGAGGGCATCGTCGTCGCCAACATCGACAGCGGCGTCGACTACACCCACCCCGCCGTGGCCAACCAGTACCGCGGCAAGAACGCGGACGGGACCTACGACCACAACTACAGCTGGTTCGACCCGGCCGGGGTGTGCCCCACCGCGGCCCCCTGCGACAACAACGACCACGGCACCCACACCATGGGCACCATGGTCGGCGACGACGGCGGCGCCAACAAGATCGGTGTCGCCCCGGGAGCGAAGTGGATCGCGGCCAAGGGCTGCGAGAGCAACTCCTGCTCCGAGGCCTCGCTGCTCGCCGCCGGCCAGTGGATCGTCGCCCCGACCGACCTGAACGGCCAGAACCCGCGCCCCGACCTGGCCCCCCACGTCGTCAACAACTCCTGGGGCGGCACGGGCGGCGACACCTGGTACCAGCAGATCGTCGACACCTGGCGCGCGGCCGGCATCTTCCCGGCCTTCTCCAACGGCAACTCCGGCCCGGGCTGCGCCACCAGCGGCTCGCCCGGCGACTACGACAGCTCCTACAGCTCCGGTGCCTTCGACATCAACGGCGCGATCGCCTCGTTCTCCTCGCGCGGCGCGGGCCCCGGCGGGATCATCAAGCCGAACATCGCCGCCCCCGGTGTGAACGTGCGCTCCTCCGTTCCCGGCGGTTACGAGTCCTTCTCGGGCACCTCCATGGCCTCGCCGCACACGGCCGCGGCCGTGGCCCTGCTCTGGTCCGCCGCACCCGCCCTCGAAGGCGATATCGCGCAGACCACGGCCCTGCTGGACGGCACGGCACTGGACACCGACAGCAGCCAGTGCGGCGGCACCGCCGCCGACAACAACGTCTTCGGTGAGGGCAAACTCGACGTCCTCGCCGCCGTCAACGCCGCCCCGCGCGGCGCGATCGGCGCCCTCGCCGGCACCGTGCGTTCCGGCGGGCAGCCCGTCGCCGGTGTGAAGGTCGTCGCCGACGGCCCGATCGACCGTACGACGACCACCGCGGCCGACGGAACGTACGGCTTCGCCTCCCTGTCCGTGGGCGACTACGCCCTGACCGCCTCGAAGTTCGGCTACGGGCAGCAGAGCGCGACCGCGTCGGTGACCGAGGACGCCACCGCGACGGGCGACATCGACCTCGTCCAGGCGGACTCCGGCAAGCTCACCGGCACCGTCTCCTCCGCCGCGGGCCCGGTAGCCGGCGCCGCCGTGAGCATCGCGGACACCCCGGTGACCGCGACCACCGACGCGCAGGGCCGCTTCGAGGTCACCCTGCCGCACGGCACGTACGACGTGAACGCCACCCACTCCTCGCGCTGCCTCACCGGCGGCACGGCCAAGGTCACCGTCGCCGGGGACACCACCGTCGCGGTGAACCTGCCCGAACGCACCGACACCTACGGTTACGCCTGCGCCACCTCGAACGGCAGCCCGTACCAGCCGGGCGACCGTCAGCTGGCTCTGACCGGAGACAACACCACCGAGCGCGTCGACCTGCCCTTCCCGCTGCCGCTGTACGGAAAGACGTACGGGCAGGCCTGGATCGGGACGAACGGCACCATCAGCCTCGGCGGCAACAACACCGGTGACATCAACGGGGACATCCCGAGCACGGCCACGCCCAACGCGGCGCTGTACCCGTTCTGGGACGACCTGGTCGTCGGCGCCGCCGACAGCGGGTCCGGCGTCTTCACGGCGGTCACCGGCACCGCGCCGCACCGCAGTTACGTCATCGAGTGGCGCGAGGTGTCGCACTGGTCGGCCCAGTCCGACACGTTCTCCTTCTCGGCCTCGATCGGCGAGGACGGCACCGTCCGCTACTCCTACAAGGGGACGGGCGGCACCGGCATCAAGGCCGGCTCCACCGCCACCGTCGGCGTCGAGAACGCCACCGGCACCGACGCCTACAAGTACTCCTTCAACACTCCCGTCATCACCGACGGGCTCTCCATCGCCTTCCGCACCACCAGGAGCGGCGTCGTGGCCGGCCGGGTGCTCGACGCGAACGACGGCAACGGGGTCGCCGGAGCCACCGTCACCGTCGGCACGGGCGCCACCGCGGTCTCCGCCACCACGGCGGCCGACGGCGGGTACGTGGTCCAGAGCCCCTCGGGAGCGCGGGAACTCGCGCTGACCGCCGCCCAGTACGAGCCCGCGGCGGCCACCGTGGACGTCAAGGCGGCTGACGTCACCCAGGTGACCCGGTCCCTGCGCACGGGCAAGGTGACCCCGTCGAAGCCGGCGGTGGAGATCGTCCTGCCGCCCGGCCAGAAGCGGACGCGGACCCTCGACCTCACCAACCCCGGTCTCGGTACGGCCTTCACGGCAGCCGAGGAGGCGGCCTGGCTGACGGTGACCCCGGGCACGGGGAACCTCCCCACGGGCGGGAAGGCACCGCTCTCGCTGTCCGTGGACACCACGGGCCTGGCCCCGGGCACCGTCCTGACGGCCGATCTGAAGATCACCTCGGCCAGCGGCCGGACCCCCGTGCTCACCGTCCCCGTCAAGCTCGTCGTCCCGCGCTACCAGGTCGCCCTGGACGCCGGCTCCACCGGTGCGAGCACGGACTCGCTGGGTGACGGCTGGTCGCCGGACCGCAAGTACACGACGGGCTCGTACGGCTACCAGGGCAACGGCTCCTCCCAGTCCACCAGCCGCACGATCGCGGGCACGGAGGACCAGAAGCTCTTCCGCAACGCCCGTGAGGGCATGTACGAATACCGCTTCGACGCCGTCCCCAACGGCACCTACACCGTGGAACTGGGCTTCGCGGAGCTCTCCTCGACGAAGCCCAACAAGCGCGTCTTCGACGTCCTCGCCGAGGGCGCCCAGGTCCTGCCCTCCCTGGACATCGCCCTGGAGGCGGGCACGTACACGGCCCTGACCCGCACCTACACGGTCACGGTCACGGACGGCACCCTGAACATCCGCTTCGTCACCCACACCGGATTCGGCAAACCCCTGCTGAATTCCCTGCGCGTGACGGACCGCCCCGACAAGAGCTGACCCCGGGCGGACAGAACTCCGGGCGGACGGCACAACGGGCGGGGCGCCTCCGGGCGCCCCGCCCTCAGGCCGTCCTTTCCCCCGAGATCAGCGGAGGAACTCCCGGTCGCGGTCGGCGAAGGAGGGGAGCGGGGCCGCCGCACGGAGGGCCACGTCCAGAGCGCGCCCCGGGTCGCAGGCGTACGTACCGCTCGCCCACGCGGCATTGGCCTCGATCACCGACCATCGGCCGCCGGCGAGGCCCACGTCGACCACGATCGCGGACGGGAGGGTGGAAAAGGGCAGGCCGGACGCGAAGGCGAGGGCTCCGGCCGAGGCCGGGCCCAGGCTGAGGCGACCGTCCTCGGCATAGCGGCTCGCGGTGTGCACGGCCCCGTCGAGCAGGAACAGGCGGTGCTCCGCCGTGAACCGGACCACGTCGCTGACCAGCACCTCCGTCCCCGGATCCACCGCGTCCGGCCCCGGCAGGCGGGAGCCGTCGGCGTAGACGAGGGCCGGGATGCCCTTGTCGTTCGGCGACTTCACGAAGACGGGCCTGCGCAGCCCGTACGCCTCACGGATCGGCATCAGCAGGACCTCCCGCCCGGTGAACTCCCGGGGCAGCCGCGCCAGCCAGTCGGACGGAGCCTCCAGCAGACCGATGCCGAGCCCGGGGGCCACGGCATCGGCGAACCGCGGCCCGGCGTGCAGGTGGGCGGCCCGCAGCCCGTCGGGCACGGCGAAGCCGTCCAGTTGTACGGTGGCCAGCCCGCGCGCGTGCGCCGCGTCCCGGATGCGGGCGGCGGACGCGGTCACGCGGGGCGGGAGCAGCAGGGTCATGCGGAGATCCTGCCGAAGGCCGGGGCCGGCGTCATCCGGGTTTCGGAGCCGGGCGGGGCGTCAGGTGCGGCGGTACTGGTCCACCAGGATCGTGACGGAGTCGTCGGCCGGGGCCTCGACCAGCCGCACGATCGCGAGCTCTCCGCGGTCGGGGCTGCGCACGCAGAACGGCCGGGCCTGCGCGAGGGCGGCGAGGGGCAGGTCGGCGGCCGGGCGGGTCGCGATGCCCTGGAGGCAGGCGGCCACCGTCAGCTCGCCGCTGTCGGACACGAAGGAGTCCGAGTCCTCGGAGGGGACCAGGGCCTGGCCGTCGCGCGCGAGGTACCAGGCGGCGGTCTCCGCGGGCACCACCTTCCCGGCCTTCAGGTCGAACTCGTATCCGGAGTCGGGGGCGGTGAGCCTGGTCTTCGTGTAGCCCGGCAGGTAGGCGGCGGCCGGGTCGGGCGGGGCGGAACCGGGCGGGGGCGTGGCGGAGGCGGAGGCCGTGGGGCCGGTCGCGGGGCCGCGGGCCTCGCCCGCGGGGTCGTCCAGGTAGTACACGGCTCCGGCGGTGGCGAGCAGGGTGCACGCCACGAGCAGGGTCGCCGGAAGCGGAAGCCGCCGCCCCCGGGCGGTCCTGCTGTGGGCCGGACCGGGGGCCGGGGCGGACGCGGGAGCGGGGACCGGCGAGGGGGCCGGTGAGTGGACCGGTGAGGGAGCCGGGGTGCGCACCGGCACCGATGCGGGCGCGGGCGGCTGACCGTCGGGGCGGGCCCCGGAATCCGTGCGCGGTCCGGGGAAGCCGGTCCCGGGGGAGTACGGCGCGGCGCCCGCCGGGCCCGGGTACGCGGTGGCCGTCCGGGTGGCCTGGAACGGCGCGGGGGCGGCGGGCCACGCGGTGTCGCCCCCGCCCGTGCCACCGGCCGCGCCACCGCCACCGCCTCCGAGCTCCTCCCGGACCGGCCGGGGCAGCCAGCCGTCGGTGAACTCCGGATGCCCGCACACCAGGGGGTGCGCCCGCACGGAGGCGATCACCTCGGCCGGCTGCGGACGGTCCCCGGGCTGCTTGGCGAGGCACCACGAGACGAGTCCGTACAGCTCGTGCGGCACCCGGGTGAGGTCGGGATGCTCGTGGACGACCCGGTAGAGGGCGCTGGACTCCGGCCCGTTCCCGAAGGGGGCGATCCCGCACGCGACGTACGCGGCCAGCGTCCCGAGCGCGAAGACGTCGGTCGCGGGCGTCGCCGGATGGCCGAGCGCCTGCTCCGGCGCCATGAAGGCGGCCGTGCCGATGCGCAGCCCCGTGCCGGTGAGCGCGGCGGCGTCGGCCGCGCGGGCGATGCCGAAGTCGATCACCCGGGGGCCGTCCTCCGCGAGCAGCACGTTGGCCGGCTTCAGATCGCGGTGGACGACACCCGCCCCGTGGATGGCCTGGAGCGCCTCCGCTATGCCCGCGAGGAGCAGCAGGACGGTGCGTGTGGGCAGCGGCCCGTGCCGCCGTACGACCTCGTGGAGCGAGGGGCCGGACACGTACGCGGTGGCGAGCCACGGCGTGGGGTCCTCGACCCCGGAGTCGATCACCTGGGCCGTGAACAGGCCGTGGATCCGGCGGGCGCTGGCCACCTCCTGGGCGAACCGCCGGCGGAACTCGGGATCGGAGGCGAGTTCCCTGCGGACGGCCTTCAGAGCGATGGGGCGTCCGCCGGGCGTGTGGGCCAGGTAGACCACGCCCATGCCGCCGGAGCCGAGCCGGGCGCGCAGGCGGTAGCCGCCGATCGCCTGGGGATCGTCGGCGGACAGTGCCGTACGGGTCGGCAGTGCGCCGGAGTGCTGTTCGGACATGCGGTGGCTCTTTCAGCGAGGCGAGGCGAGGCGAGACGGCGGTCGGGCGGGACGGCGGGCAGGACGGCGGGCGGGAGGGGACGCGCCGGGATGCGGCAGGGGACTGCGCGCATCGTGCCATGAATTGACTGAATTTTCAGTCAGTACCAGAGTGGGCGACACGTGCTCGCGCCGCCCGTCCCGCGTCACGCCCCTTCGCCGACGGAGGGCGCACCCTTGTCTCAGGGGCTCGGGACGGTCGGCCCGTGCCGTGCCTCCCGCGCCCGCCCCGGCCGGACACCGCCGTCCTGCCGGCCCTTGATCGGAGCCCTCCCGTGCCCCACCTGCCCCCCACGCGCCGGACCGCCCTCCGTACCTTCGCCGGGCTGGGCGCCCTCGCCTTCGGGGCCGCCGCCTGCGGCCCCTCGCAGAGCGCCCCGCGCCCCAACGCCGCCCCCGGTACCGCCCAGCCCTCCCCGGCCGGGGCGAAGCGCCGGTTCGGCGCCGAGTGGGAGAGCCACACCCTCACCTTCATGGCCTGGCCGGCCCTGGACGCGGTCTGGATGGAGGACCTGCGCTACGTGCGCGAGGACATCGCACGGATCGCGCGGGCCGTCGGCGGCTACGAGGAGGTCGTCATGATGGCCCGGCCCGAGCAGGTGGCCGCGGCGCAGAAGGCCTGCGGCTCCGACGTCGAGGTGATCCCGCTGGCCGTGGACGACATGTGGGCCCGCGACACCGTCCCCGTCTTCGTCGAGGAGGGGAGCAAGCTCGTCGGCGTCGACTTCAACTTCAACGGCTGGGGCGACAAGCAGGAGCACAAGAACGACGCCCAGGTCGGGCGCCTCCTGCTCCAGAACCACGGGATCCCCCGGGTCCAGGCTCCGCTGGTGGCCGAGGGCGGCTCCGTCGAGACCGACGGCGAGGGCACCCTGCTGGTCACCGAGAGCTCGATCGTCAACGACAACCGCAACCGCGGCAAGAGCCGGGACCAGATCGAGGCCGAGCTCAAGAAGACCCTGGGCGTGGAGAAGGTGGTCTGGCTGGCCGGCGTACGCGGCCAGGACATCACCGACGCGCACGTGGACAGCCTCGTACGGTTCACCGCCCCCGGTGTCGTCCTGCTGGACCGCGCGCACCCGAACACCCCGAAGGACTCCTGGTCCCGCTCCGCGGACCAGGCGAAGGCGGTCCTGTCGAAGGCCACGGACGCCCGCGGGCGGAAGTTCGAGATCATCGACCTGCCGCAGCCCGACCTGGACCGGATCACGGGCGAGGGCGACGACTTCGTGTCGACCTACGCCAACTTCTACGTGGCCAACGACTCCGTCTTCATGCCGAAGTTCGGGGACCGCCAGGCCGACGACCGGGCCCGCGGTATCCTGCAGGAACACTTCCCCAAGCGGGACGTCGTCCCCGTCGCGATCGACACGATCGCCTCGGGCGGCGGCGGCATCCACTGCTCGACCCACGACCAGCCCGGCAAACCCGCCGCGTGAGCGCGCCGCGGCGCCTGCCGCTGCTCCCGGCCCTGCTCCTGCTGGTGATCGTGGCTTCGGTCGGGGTGGGGGCCTGGCTGCAGTTCGGCGAACGCCAGGCCCAGGACACCGTGCACACCGCGGGGCGGGCCGATGCGGACCGGGTGGACGTCGAGGCGACGATCCAGCGGGCCGACGCGGCCGGGCGCGAACTGGTGCTGCGGGTCCTGGTGACGCCCAGGGGAGCGCTGGCCGAGGCCGACGGGGTCGCACCCGTCGAGGACCTCACCCTCCAGACCTCGGCGTCCACCCGTGACGACCTGACCTTCAAGGCCCACCAGCGGATCGCCGGCCGGGACGTGCCGGTGGCCATGACGGGCGGCTCCGTCACGGACTACCCGTTCGACGCCTACGGGGCGGACGTGGAGTTCGCGGCCGTCATGGGCCACGAGAAGGTTCCGGTGCGGGTCCTGTTCTCCAACAACGACGTGCTCTTCGCGTCCACGGTGGAGGCCTCGACGGCGGGCGACGGCGCCGCCGTCCTCGACATCGGGCTGGCCCGGTCGAACAGCGTGCTCGTGTTCGCCGTGTTCATGATGATCGCGATGTGGGCGCTCGCGGTGTCCGTCCTGATCGGCGGGTGGTTCCTCGTCACCCGCCGCAAGGGGCTCACCTGGCCCGCCCTCGGCTGGATGGCCGCCACCCTGTTCGCACTGGCGGCCTTCCGCAACACCGCCCCGGGCACACCGCCGATCGGCTGTCTGCTCGACTACCTCGCCTTCCTCTGGGCGGAGATCCTCATCGCGTTCTGCCTGATCACCGTGGTGGTGGCGGGGTGCAGAGCGGAGTCCCGCGCGGAGCCTGCGGCGGACGAGGCGGGCATGGCCTGAGACGCCCCGCGCCGCGGCCGCCCGGCGGCCCGGGGCGGGGTGCGGTGGCATTCGGGTGGCCCGCCGCGGCCGGACCGCGCGACGCGCGGGGCCGGGCGCCGAGGGCGCCGTACCGTGGCTGACCATGACGCTCCAGAGCGACCGAGCCGGACAGGCCGACCAGACCGGGCAGGGCGGGCCGGCCAGGCTGGCTGCGGAGGGCGCGCAGGGCGGGCGGTGTGAGCCGGGCGCGCGGCAGGGTTCCGGCAGGGGTGCGGACCGGATCGCGGCGCTGGTACGGGAGGTGGACCCGGGGGCCGGGTGGGCCGTCGGTGGTGTGGACGGTCCGGACGCGGTGGTGGAGCCCGGGGGCCGGGCCATCGCCCCCGATGTCGCCGGGCTGGCGGGCGTGCTGGCCGTCTGGCCCGTCATCGGGATGCTCGTGGACGCGGGGGAGCTGGCCCTGCACACCCCGCTCACCGCCTACGGGGCGGCCGACGGCCTGCCCGCCGGGATCACCGCGCACCATTTGCTCACCCACGGCTCGGGGGTGTCGCCCGCGCTCGTCGGGCTCGCCGAACGGCTGTGCGGCAGCCCCCTCGCGGGGTTCGCCGCCGACCGGATCTGGGGCCCGCTGGGCATGACCCGGACGGGCCCCGACGCCGACGGGACCCTGCGCGCGCCCGCCGCCGACCTCGGCCGGTTCCTGAGTCACCTCCTCGCCCCGACGGGCGGCGGCCCCGTCAGCCGGGCCTGGACGGCGCAGTCGCTCCGCATCCGCACCGGCGAACTCCTGCCCGCCCGGGGCCTCCTCTGGCACCCCTCCGCACACGGATCCTGGTCCCACGGCGAGGGCCCGGCCCTGTGGGTCTCCCCGCGCGCCCAACGCTGGGCGGCCCTCCTCCCGACCACCCCGTCGGCCCCGCTCCGTACCGCCTTCCGCGAAGCGGCCTTCACCTGAACCCCATGGCGCCGGTGCCGGACGGGGTGAGGAAATGAGGAGGCGGCGCGTGCACGGGATGCGGAACACTTCGCCGGGTGATCGTGATGCGGCCCGTACTGGAGATCCTCGTCCCGGACGGTCGCGAGCATCGCCAGTTGGAATGACGGCGCTCCAGACGACGACTCCGACGGTGACCGACTGCTCCGGCCGGCCGACCCGCTCGCCTCCGTCCTCCACGGGCTGCTGACCCTGGAAGACTTCTTGGTCGCCGGCGGACTGCAGGTCACGGACACGTCCACGGGCGTCACCTTCCGGCCGGGGTGCCGCGACGGGCTGGAGGACTGGCGCGACTGGCACCAGTTCGCCGACACCGGAAGCCTGCTCGGATTCGGCCACGAACCCGTGTCACCCTCGGCGGCGCGCTTCGGCGACACCGTCCGGCTCACCGTCAACGACGAGCAGCGCGACAGCCCCGTGATCGAGCTGTCCGTCACCGTGCTGCGCACCCTGCTCGACTCCGCGGAGCGCCACTTGGCGGACTTCCTCGGGCTGGCCACCGACTGGATCCCGCACCACCTGCCCGGCCACTGTGCCGCCCCGGTCACCGCCGCGCTCGCCCGCGCGCTCGACCTTCCCGCACCGGCCGCAGGGCCACGGTCGCCACGGCCGTAAACGGGCGCGACACCGCCACCCGCCTCGTCACCCGCCCGGGCCACGGCCGGATCCGACCGTGGAGCCCCGGGCCGGTGAGCCGCCCGCGGCCCCGCGTACCTCCCGCGTG
The DNA here is from genome assembly GCF_026340675.1 of Streptomyces sp. NBC_01264. Lineage (NCBI taxonomy): Bacteria > Bacillati > Actinomycetota > Actinomycetes > Kitasatosporales > Streptomycetaceae > Streptomyces > Streptomyces sp. NBC_01264. The sequence continues at coordinate 905,783 of NZ_JAPEOX010000002.1, read as the reverse complement.
GTCCTCGGAGCGCGGACCCGGGGTGGTCGACGTACGGTGAGCGCGAGATCACCGACCGTCGATTCCAGGCTGCGCGGAGGTACACAAATGCGTACGGCCCACGAGACCGCCCGCGATGTGCGCACGCCACCGGCCCCGGCCGCGGAGGGCCCCGTATGACGGCGCGGGCGGGGCGCGGCGGAAGTGCCAGGTTCGCCGCCGCCCACACGCTGCCCGCCCTGGTACGGGGCTTCGTGAGCGCCCGCCCCCGTGCGGTGCGCGGGCACGCCGGGCCGGACCGGCCCCGCTGGTCCGCCGCCACCCTGCGGGCGCTGCGCGACCGGCACGGCGGGGCGCCCGTGCTCGTACGGGGACTGACCGGCACCGTCCTGCTCATCCTCGACCCGCAGGACATCCGGCAGTTCTACGCCGAGCCGGTCGGCTCCACCGGCCGGCCCGCCGCCGGCGCGGACGGCTGCGCCCATGCCGGACTCGACGCCGGGCAGCGGTCGGTCGACGACTCCGTGCTCGCCGCGGGACTGCCGGTGCACCCCTCGTGCGGGGCCTTCCTCTCGGTCCTCACCGACGAGGCCCGGCGCCTGACGGCCGGCGGTTCCCTCGAACTCGCCCGCGTCAGGCACTCCGTGGCCCGCGCGGCCCGGCGCATCGTCCTCGGGGACGCAGCCGCCGAGGACGTGGAACTCGGCCGCCGCCTCGGGCGGTTCCACGACCGGGCGGGTGCGCGGATCGCCGCCTACGCCGACCTGGCCGAGCCGCACACCCTCATCGGGCGGGCCCGCCGCCACGCGGACCCCCTCGGGGGGCCGGACGCGGCCTGGCCGGACCCGGTCGGGCAGGTCCGCCAGTGGCTGGCCGCCTTCGACCTGGTCCCCGGCATCCTGCTGCGCACCCTGCTGCTGCTCGGCGCGCATCCGGCCGAACAGGACGCCGTCGCCGCCGAGGCACGGGCCGCCGGATGGGCGCAGGGCAGTGCCCAGGGCGCGCTGCCCCGGCTGCGGGCCTGCGTCCGGGAATCGCTGCGGCTCTATCCGGCCGTGCCCGACCTGATACGGATCACCCGGGCCGAGACCGAATGGCGGGGCGTGCGGCATCCCGCCGGGACCTGCGTGGTGCTGCCGGTGCTGTTCCACCAGCGCGACCCCGAACACGTCCCCGCCGCGCACGTCTTCGTACCGGGCCGGTGGGCCTCGCGCGAAGCGGACCGGGACGTCCGGATGGCCCCGTTCAGCCATGCCGGCGGACGCTGCCCCGGCGAACAGCTGGGGCTGATGGTCACCGCGGCGCTCTGCGCGGAAGTGCTGCGCGGACACCGGGTCCGGCCCGTCCGGCCCGTGCTCGACCCCCACGGCCCGCTCCCCGCGACCCTGGACCCGCAAGGGATCCGCCTGCGCCTGAACCGCCGTTGACGCCACCACCGGCCCCGGCCGCATTCCGGCGGCGTCAGGGCAGCCGGCCCACCCGCCCTGCCCGCCTGACCGACCTGCCCCCGTCCTGCCCGACGTTCACCCGACCCGACGAGGAATCCATGTCCGACGCCGCGACCCCCGGGACCTCCGCGACATCCGCGCCCACCGACCCGGACGCCGATCAACTGGGCGCCCTGTGCCGGGAACTGGCCGAGACGGCCGACGCCGTCGGCGAAGCCGCCCGCTACGCCTCCCGGCTGGCCCTCGGCTCCCGGCTGCCGGTCAGTGCGCTGGGCCTCGGCAGCCGCCGCCGCGCGGCCTGGCGCACGCTGCTGCGCACGCTCAGCGACCCGGACGGACTCGGCTGGGCCGCCCGGGGCCGGGGCGTGGCGCGGGCCGGGTGGCTCGCAGGGGTGTTCACCGGCCGGGAGAGCCTGGCCGTGAGCCTCGCGGTGTGCGGCCTCAGGGGCCGGATCCGGGCCGAGAGCGCCCGTAACACCGCGAGTTGGGCGGACCCGGGCGCCGCCGAGGTGTTCCTCGCGGTGGAGGAGGGCCGGCAGGCGGACGCCGTACGGGCGTTCCGCGAGCTCGTGCGCCGTCGCGGAGAGGGGCCCGCCTTCGCGCTGCTGAACCCCTCCTTCGCCGACATCCTGGCCTGGAACGCGCTGACCGACGACAACCCGTTCAACGACCACGCCGGCTGGCAGGTCGCCACCGGCAGGGCCGTGACCGCCGAGCCGCTCCTCGGGATCACCGCCGCCCTGCGGGCCTTCTTCGACCGGGGGCCCGCCTGCTCCGAACCGGGGAGCCGCCTCCTGGCCGAGCTGGACACCACCGGCACCCCGGCCGGGTACCGGGGCAACGCCGACCGGATCGGCGGGTCCCCGGGTGCGGTCCTGCTCCAGCAGGTCACGGGCCCGGACGGGGTCGAGCGGTGCGTGCTCCAACTCGCAGGACCACCAACGGATTCCGGCCGTGCGGACACCTCGTACGATGCCCCGTACGACACCCCGTACGAGGAGCCGGCCGCGCACGTCCGGGACGTGGCCGCGACCGTACGCCGCCTCGTGCCGTCCGGGACCGAACTCGCCCTGCTCGGCCACGGTCCGGGTGCCCGGACGGCCGGACGGCTCGCCGCGAGCCGGGAGTTCACCACCGTCTACCGGGTCACCTGGGTGGGATCCGGCCCCGAGCCGGGACCCGCGGCGGCCCTCGCCGCCTTCGGGGGCCGGGTCACCGGAAGCCACCTCGTGAGGCTGCCCGGCCACCCCGACGTCTACGTTCCGGGGAGTCCCCAGTGACGGACACCGCCGGGCCCGCGCCGCGGGCCGAGACCGGTCCGGCCCCGGCCGAGGGCCTGCGCGCCCACTCGGCCGCACTGCGCTCGCACGCCGAGCGGCTGCGCCGCGCCGCCGGAGACCTCGACTGGCAGGGCCCGGGGGGCGACGCCTTCCGCGCCGAGGTGGAATCCCTGGCCGCGCGCTGCGCCACCGCGGCGGGTGGCTTCGACCTGGCGGCGGCCCAACTGGCCTGCCCCGGGTCCCGGGAGGGGAAGCGGGGCAGGCGCCGGCGGACCGGTTGAGCGGAAGCCGGCGGGATCCGGCGGGATCCGGCGGGGGAGCGGGCGCCGGAATGGTCAGAGGACCAGCGACAGCAGCAGGACGAAGCCCAGGCCGACCACCGAGATGATGGTCTCCATCATCGACCAGGTCTTGAGGGTCTGGCCGACCGTCATGCCGAAGTACTCCTTCACGAGCCAGAACCCGGCGTCGTTGACGTGGCTGAAGAACAGCGATCCCGCTCCGATGGCCAGGACCAGCAGGGCGGTCTCGGTGGACGGCATGCCCGCCGCGAGCGGGGCCAACAGGCCGGCCGCGGAGATGGTGGCGACCGTGGCCGAGCCGGTCGCCAGGCGGATGGCCACCGCGATGAGCCAGGCCAGCAGGAGGGTGGGTATCGCCCAGTTCTCGGACAGATCCATGATCATCTGGCCGACGCCCACGTCGATCAGCGTCGTCTTGAAGCCGCCGCCCGCACCCACGATCAGCAGGATGCCCGCGATCGGTGCCAGCGACTTCTCCACCGTCACGGACAGCCGCGCCTTGGTGAAGCCGGCCGCCCGGCCGAGGGTGAACATGCCCACGAGCACCGCCGCGAGCAGCGCGATCAGGGGTGATCCGGCCACGTCGGTGACCCGCTGCACGCTGTCGGCCGGGTCGTTGACCACGATGTCGACCAGGGCCTTCATCAGCATGAGGACCACCGGCAGCAGCACGGTGAAGACCGTGGCCCCGAAGCGCGGGCGGTGCTCCGGCTCCGTCGTGGGCCGCTGCGGGACCATGTGCTCGGGCGCCGGGATGTCCACCCATCGGGCTGCGTACCGGGAGAACACCGGACCCGCGATGACCACGGTCGGGACGGCGACGAGCACGCCGAGCGCGAGGGTGAGGCCCAGGTTGGCGTCGAGCGCGTCGATGGCGACCAGCGGGCCCGGGTGCGGCGGGATCAGCCCGTGCATCACGGACAGGCCGGCCAGTGCGGGGATGCCGATCCGCATGAGCGAGTAGTTGCCCCGCTTGGCCACCAGCAGGACCACTGGGATCAGCAGCACGATGCCGACCTCGAAGAAGAGCGGGAGGCCGATCACCGAGGCGATCAGCACCATCGCCCACGGCATGGCGCGGCCCTTGGCGCGCGCCAGGATGGTGTCCACGATCTCGTCCGCGCCGCCCGAGTCGGCGAGCAGCTTGCCGAGGATGGCGCCGAGCGCGATGAGTACGCCGACACCCGCGACGGTGGAGCCGAGCCCGGTGGTGAAGCTGGAGACGGTCTTGGCGAGGGGGGCGCCGGCGAACACCCCCAGGGCGAGCGAGCCGAGCGTCAGCGCCAGGAAGGCGTGCAGCTTGAGGCGCGTGATGAGCAGGACGATGACGGCGATGCCCGCGAGGACGGCTATCCCCAGCTGGGTGTTGCCGGCCGAGGTGATCGGCTCGGCGGCGGCCGCTGCCAGAGTCTCGACGCTGAGACTGGTCACGGTGACGGTTCCTTCGTTCTCGTTCTTGGGCAGGACGGGGCGAGGCAGGGGAGTGGGGCGGGGCCCGGGGTGGGGCCCAAGGTGGGGCCAGGGGTAGTGCCCGGGGTGGGGCCCGGGCGGCTACGCGACCGGTGACGGGAGGCGGCGCAGGGCGGCCAGGGCGCGCGCGGTGATCTCCTCCGGTTCTCCGGACACGTCGACGAGGACGCCGAGTTCGTCCGGCTGGAGCGGCTCCAGCGCGGCGAACTGCGAATCCAGCAGCGTGGTGGGCATGAAATGCCCCTTGCGCGCGGCCATGCGCTCCTCGATCAGCGGCCGCTCGCCGGTGAGGTGGACGAAGACGGTGTCCGGCGCGACGGCCCGGAGCCGGTCCCGGTAGGCCCGCTTGAGGGAGGAGGCGGAGACGACCCCGCCGCCGATGCCGGCCCGGTTGCGCATCCATTCGCCGATCAGGTCCAGCCAGGGCTGGCGGTCCGCGTCGTCCAGGGGGATGCCGGCGGACATCTTGGCGACGTTGGCCGCGGGGTGGAAGGCGTCGCCCTCCGCATAGGGGAGGGCGAGCGCGTCGGCGAGCAGCCGGCCCACGGTCGTCTTTCCCGTCCCGGCCACACCCATCACCACAATGACGCGCGTCATCGCGCACCTCGTTTTCGTCGTTCCTTGTCTTCGTTGACACGGGCCCGGAGGACCTGGGCACCACTGAAACCTATTACGTAGTACTTATTCAAGGGTTCATCGGTAAAACATCACATCTTTTGGCCACTCGGCGGTCACCGTACGCTTACGCCATGACCACTGAAGGGCCGGGCAGCCAAGGGCTCCACTCCCACGTGCTGGACACCATCGGCCTGGCGATCACGGCCGGGGAGCACCCGCCGGGCAGCGTGCTGCGCACCGACGAGATCGCGGAGCGCTTCGGCGCCTCGCGGACCGTGGTCCGCGAAGTGGTCCGCGTACTGGAATCGATGCAGCTGGTCGAATCCCGCCGCCGGGTCGGCGTCACCGTCCGCCCCACCGAGGAGTGGAACGTCTACGACCCGCGCGTCATCCGCTGGCGCCTCGCCGGCGCGGACCGCCCACGGCAGTTGCGCTCCCTCACCGTGCTGCGCTCGGCCATCGAACCGGTCGCCGCCGGACTCGCGGCGGTCCGGGCCACCCCGGAGCAGTGCGCCGAGCTCACCGAGGCGGCCCTGGGCATGGTCCGCACCTCACGCGGCCATCAGCTCGAGGGGTACCTCCGGCACGACATCGCCTTCCACCGGATCGTGCTCAACGCCTCCGGCAACGAGATGTTCGCGCGGCTCGGCGACGTCGTCGCCGAGGTCCTGACCGGGCGCACCCAGCACGCGGTGGTGTTCCACGACCCCGACCCGGCGGCCGTCACGCTGCACGTACGGGTGGCCGAAGCCGTACGGGAGGGCGACGCGGCCGGCGCGGAGGCGCTGACGCGGCAGATCGCGGTCGGCGCCCTGGAGGAACTGGACGTACTCGCGCCATAGGCGGCGTGTACGTCCGTACGGTCAGTCGCGGACCGGGGCGTTCACCGGGGTACGGGTGTCGGCGCCGGCCGCTCCCAACGCGCTGCCCGCTCCGAGGCCCGCGAGCAGGCGCAGTCCGTCCTCGGCGGGGGTGCCGGGGGCCGCGGACAGGACCAGCAGCTCCATGCCCGACTCGCCGGGCAGCGCGAAGTTCTCCTGGTGCAGTTCCAGCAGTCCGACCAGCGGGTGGCGGTACGCCTTGCGGCCGTGGGTGCGGGCGCGCACGTCCGCACGGGCCCACAGGCGGCGGAAACGCTCGCTGCCCATGGCCAGTTCGCCGATGAGCGCGGCCAGCCCGGGGTCCTCGGAGTACTGGCCGGCGGCCAGCCGCAGGTGCCCGACCACGTCGAGGGTGCACTGCTCCCAGTCCGCGTAGAGACCGCGCTCGGCCTCCTCCAGCGATGTTCAGGCCCGGCATCGGACGGCCGAAGAGGAGCCCGGCGAGGCGGTTCCCGGCGAGCGCGTTCAGGCGGTGATCCATGATCAGCGCGGGCGCGCCGACGACGAGGTCGAGGACGCGCAGCACCTCCGGGCGGATCTTCCCGCCCGGCGCCTTCGCGCGGCGGCGGCGCTGCCGGGCGAGCCGGTAGAGGTGCTCCCGCTCGGTCTCGTCGAGGCCGAGGACGCGGGCGAGCGCGTCGAGGACCTGCTCGGAGGGCTGGGTGGCGCGGCCCTGCTCCAGGCGCACGTAGTAGTCGACGCTGACCCCGGACAGGTGCGCGACCTCTTCGCGGCGCAGGCCGGCGACCCGGCGGCGGCTGTCGGTGGGGATGCCGGCGGCGGCCGGGTCGACCCGTGCGCGCCGGGTCCGCAGGAAGCCCGCAAGATCGTCCATGGGCCCAGTATCGCCGGGGCGGCGCCCGCGAGGGTGGCCCTGTCAGTGCCAGGAACTCCGGTCCGACGGATGACGCGCCCCTGAACGACGGGCGCCGTGGGGCCCAGGATCGAAGGCATCCGACACCGAGGAGTTCCCGTGAAGACGCTGATCGTCCACGCCCACCCCGAGCCCCAGTCGCTCAACAGCTCGCTGAAGGACCTGGCGGTGTCCACGCTGGAGGGCGCCGGACACGAGGTGCGGGTGAGCGATCTGTACGCGATGAACTGGAAGGCGGTCGTGGACGCCGGGGACTACGGCCCCCACGCGTCGAGCCCGCTGAAGGTCGCCCTGGACTCGGGCCGGGCCTTCGAAGCCGGGGAGCTCACCCCGGACGTGCTCGCCGAGCAGGAGAAGCTGCTGTGGGCCGACACGGTCATCTTCCAGTTCCCGCTGTGGTGGTACTCGATGCCCGCGATCCTCAAGGGCTGGGTGGACCGGGTGTTCACGTACCGTTTCGCGTACGGGGTCGGCGAGCACAGCGACACCAAGTACGGGGAGCGCTTCGGCGAGGGCACCCTCGCGGGCCGCAGGGCCCTGCTCGCGGTGACCGCCGGTGGCCCGGAGTCGCATTACGCCGCTCGCGGGATCAACGGCCCCATCGACGACCTGCTGTTCCCGATCCACCACGGGATCCTCTACTACCCGGGCATCGAGCCGCTGCCGCCGTTCGTGCTGTACGGCACCGACCGGATGGGCGCCGAGGACTACGCGGTCGCCGCGAAGGCCTGGGAGGAACGGCTCCTCACCCTGGAGTCGACCGAGCCCATCCCCTTCCGGCGGCAGAACTTCGGCGACTACGAGATCCCGTCGCTGCAGCTGAAGGAGGGTCTGGAGCCCGCGGGGCGCGGGGGCTTCGGACTGCACGTGCGGTGACCGCTGGCCGCGGGGCCGCGGGCCGCGGGGTGGACCGGGGTGCCTGCGGGCGGAGCGGGGCACTTGCGTGTCGAGCGGGGCATCTGTGGGTGGCCCCGCCGTCCGGCGTACCGGTACCGCGTGTCGTTGGACCAACTCGTTGACGCTGCGGCGGCATGAGCGTTTTTGATCTTCGTCGGACCCCCTTCCGGGAGATGCTCCCCCTCGCTTCGGCCGGAGCAGACGACCATTTCCGTTCGGCGAAGGGGTACTCGCATGTCTTCCACAGCAAGAACCGGACGAAGGGCCCGGCTGGCCGGCGGCCTCGTACTGCCGGTGGCCGTGGCACTGGGCGGATTCACGGCCCCGGCGGTGGCCTCCGGCGGTGGGACGGGCGTGGCTACGGCCCCGGCCGAGGCTGCCGGGGCCGGCGGCGTCGAGTCGCGGGAGGGGACCGCTCCGCATGCGGCGTACGCGTCCCCGGTGTCGGGCGCTCCGCAGCCGCTGCGGGCGGGCCGGGCGCCGGAGTCGGTCCTCGTCGGGCCCGACGGGGGCTGCGGGCGGGAGCGTGCCGAGGCGGTCCCGCAGGGCGGCCATCCGTGCCCGGGCGAGGCTGCCGGGGCCGGCGGCGTCGAGTCGCGGGAGGGGACCGCTCCGCATGCGGCGTACGCGTCCCCGGTGTCGGGCGCTCCGCAGCCGCTGCGGGCGGGCCGGGCGCCGGAGTCGGTCCTCGTCGGGCCCGACGGGGGCTGCGGGCGGGAGCGTGCCGAGGCGGTCCCGCAGGGCGGCCATCCGTGCCCGGGCGAGGCTGCCGGGGCCGGCGGCGTCGAGTCGCGGGAGGGGACCGCTCCGCATGCGGCGTACGCGTCCCCGGTGTCGGGCGCTCCGCAGCCGCTGCGGGCGGGCCGGGCGCCGGAGTCGGTCCTCGTCGGGCCCGACGGGGGCTGCGGGCGGGAGCGTGCCGAGGCGGTCCCGCAGGGCGGCCATCCGTGCCCGGAGGAGGGGCAGGGCCCCCGGGGGCCGAAGGGCGCGAAGGGGGAGAAGGGAGCCGCGGGACCCAAGGGCGAGGCGGGCCCACCGGGTCCCAGGGGTGAGCCGGGCGGGAAGGGCGACGCCGGTGCCAAGGGTGACGCCGGGCCCCCGGGACTCCGGGGCGAGCCGGGCGAGAGGGGTGAGAGGGGCGAGAGGGGGAGCCACGGGCCCAAGGGGGATGCGGGACCCAAGGGGGATGCGGGACCCAAGGGGGATGCAGGGCCCAAAGGTGACGTCGGGCCGAAGGGGGATGTCGGGCCCAGGGGGGATGTCGGGCTCAAGGGGGATGCGGGGCCCAAGGGTGACGTCGGGACGCCCGGGGGGAAGGGGGCGGCGGGGGAGAAGGGGGGCGCCGGGCCCAAGGGGGACCGGGGTGCCGTCGGGCGGAAGGGGGATCCGGGGCCCAAGGGGGACGTGGGGCGGACCGGAGACGTCGGGGCGGCCGGGCCCCAGGGGCAGCAGGGGCCGGCGGGTCCGGCCGGTCCGGCGGGTGCGCAGGGGCTGCCCGGCCTTCCCGGAACCGCGGGGCCGCAGGGGTTCGCGGGACCGTCCGGGCGGCAGGGGGCCCCGGGCCCGACCGGCGTGACCGGGCCGGTCGGGCCGCTGGGCCCGGTGGGTCCGCAGGGGGTGCCCGGCCCGACCGGGCCCTGCACCTCGGTGGACAACCAGATGCCCAACAACTCCGAGGAGTTCGCGCTCGTCCTCAAGGACGGCAAGACCTACCTCGGCCGCCGGACCCGCGACATGGTGGGCCAGTGGGGCGACTTCGGCTGGACCGACCTCACCGTCGCACCGGTCACCGGCTACCCCGCCGACGTCTGCACGGTCGCCCTGGCCATCCATGGCAACGACGTGAAGGTCAAGGCCATCACCAAGACGGGCAGGCTCTACCACACCCACTGCGTCAGCAACGGGCGCACCGTCATCTGTGACGCACCCTGGGCGCCCGTGCATCCGCAGCCCGGAGCGGTGCCGCCCCCCGCCCCCGGCGGCCTGAGCCGGGACCCCGCCCGATCCTGACCGCACCCCCGGCACCCGCCCCGTACGCCACACTGGGCGGGTGCTGGGACATCGCGACGGGTACGAGGCCGGGGGCTCCGCCTCCTTCGTGGGGCGGACCCGTGAACTGGCCCTGATCGATCGGGCCTTGCAGGATGAGCGGCTGATCACCCTGACCGGGCCGGGCGGCGTCGGCAAGACCCGCCTGGCCCGCCGCGCGGCCGACCTCACCACAACCAAGCCCGCCGACACGGCCGGGGCCGCCGGCCCAGTGGGCCCCTTCCCCGACGGGGTCCACTGGGCCGACCTCTCCCCGCTCCACGACGAGCGGCTGCTCGTGGCCACCGTGGCCGACGCCCTGGACCTCGCCGACCACACCGCCCGGGCCCCGGCCGCAGCGGTGCGGCAATGGATCGGCGAGCGCCGGCTGCTCCTCGTACTGGATTGCTGCGAGCACCTGGTGACGGCCGTACGGGACCTCGTACGGGAGCTGCTCGACGCGGCGCCGCACCTCGTGCTGCTGCTCACCAGCAGGCAGCCGCTCGGACTCGCGGACGAACGCGTCCTGGACATCGGCCCGTTGCCCTACGCCGCGGACCCGTCCGGCCCCGAGGAGGCCCTCGCCCTGTTCACCCGGCGGGCCGCCGCTGCCGCCCCCGGACAGGCACCGCCCTGGACCGAGGCCCGGCTCGCGGCCGCCCGCACCGTGTGCGCCCGCCTCGAAGGGGTACCCCTCGCGCTGGAACTGGCCGCCGCGCAGTTGACCGACCACACCATCGAGGAACTGGCCGAGCGGCTCGCCCGCAGGATCGGCCCGCTGTCCACGCCCGCCCCCGTCCAGCCGCCCCGCCACCGCGCGCTGCGCACCGCCATCGGCTGGAGCCACGAGTGGTGCGCACCGCGCGAACGGCTGCTGTGGCTGCGGCTGTCCGTGTTCGGGGGAACCTTCGACCAGGCGGCCGCACGAGCCGTCTGCTCCGCCGCCCCGCTCACCGCGACGGAGGTCCCGCCGCTGCTCGACGCCCTGGTCGCCAAGTCCGTCGTACGCCGGGGCGCGGACGGCTCGTACCGGATGCTGGACACGATCCGGGAGTACGGGGCCATGTGGCGCGACGAGGCCGGGGAGCGCGAGGCGCTGCGGGACGCGCACGCCGCGTACTTCACCGAGCTCGTGCGCGCCGCCGAGCGGGACTGGCTCGGCCCCGCCCAGCGGACCGGGTACCGGCGCGTCGAGGCGGTGCACGCGGACCTGTGTGCGGCCCTCGACCACCACCTGGCCACCGCCGCCCCGGAGCGGGCCCTGGACCTGGCCGCCCGGGCCGGCTTCTACTGGGCCTGCTGCGGCCACCTGCATGCCGCGCGCGGCTACCTGGAGCGGGCGCTGGCCGCCGCACGCCCGGAGCAGGTGGCCCCGCGGACCCGGGTGCGCGCCCTGTGGGCGCTCGGGGTGACCCTGCTGCTCCAGGGAGAACAGGAGCAGGCCCACCGGATCGCCGTCGGCTGCGAGGCCCTGGCCGCGGGGCTCGACGAGGGCCCGGACGGGAACGGGGGACCGGTGCTGGACGCCGCGTACCTGCTGGGCCTGAGCCACCTGCTGGCCGGGCGGCCACTTGCCGCGCGGATCGTCTCCGACAACGCCCTGGAGGCCTTCCCCGGCACGCCCTTCGACTCGGGGCCCCGGATCCGCTGCCACCTCGTACGGGTCTTCGCGCTCACCGGAACCGGTCTGTTCACCGACGCCCGGGAGGAGGCGGAACTGCTGCGCGCCGGCTGCGCCGAGCGCGGCGAACACTGGACCCGGGCCTACGCCGACTACCAACTGGCCCTGATCTGCCTCTTCGAGGACCGCCCCGCCGAGTCCGCCGTCCACGCCCGCGCCATGCTGGAGAGCAAGCGCGAACTGGGCGACAGCTTCGGCACGGCCCTGGGCCTCGACCTGCTCGCGGCGGCCCGCGCGGCGACCGGCGACGGGGCCGGCGCGGCGCGCGCCTACGGCACGGGCCACGCCTACTGGCAGGCCGTCGGCCACCCGCAGCGCGGCACACCCGAACTGGCCTCGGTACGAGCCGAGTTCGAGCGCACCGCGCGCGGGGAGCTGGGCGACCAGGCCTACGAGGAGGCTTTCCGCGAGGGCCTGCGGCACGGCCACGCCCTGCGCACCCGCCCCACCCGTACGAGGGCTGAGCCCCGGTCACCGGGGCGGGGCCGTCCCTCAGGGCTGGTCGGGGAAGCCCGCGAAGTAGCCGGCCGCCATGTCCTCGTCGCCGTGGCCCAGGGCGTCGGCGCGGTGGAAACGCGCCCGCGCGGCGACGGCCAGGTCCACCGACACCCCGGCCGACTCCGCGGCCTCGGCGATCAGGCCGGTGTCCTTCTCGGCGCCGCGCACCGTGAAACTCGGCGTGAAGTCCCGGTCCAGTACGGCCCGCATCTTCGCCTGGAGGTACGGATTGTCCATCGGGCCGCCGGTCACGGCCCGCGCGAACAGGTCCGGGTCCACCCCGAGCCCCTCGGCCAGCGCCAGGGCCTCGCCGATCGCCGCCGTCACGGTGATCGCGTACCCGACGGTGGCCAGCTTCAGCCGGGTCGCGGCCCCCGGCTCCTCCCCGACCCGCAGCACCTTGCTCCCGACGGCGGCGAACACGGGATCCAGCCTCGGGTCGGCCGGACCGCCGACCAGCACCACCAGGGTCCCCGCCTCGGCGGGCTGCCGGGTGCCCTGCACCGGGGCGTCCACGAAGACCAGCCCGTGTTCCTCCGCGAAGCCCGCCAGTTCCCTGAGGGAGGCCACGCCGACCGTGCCCATCTGCGCCCACACCTGACCCGCGCTCAGACCCTCCACGGCGGCGGCCATGGCCCGGGCCACCGCCGCACCGTCGGCCAGCATGGTGATCACCACGTCCGCCCCGGCCACCGCCTCGGCCGGGCTGTCGGCGACCACGGCGCCGTCGGCGGCGAGCGCGGCCGCCTTCTCCCGGGTCCGGTTCCAGACCCGGACCTCCAGCCCGGACCGCAGCAGGTTCCGGGCCATCCCCGTTCCCATGATTCCGGTCCCCAGCAGCGCGACGGTGCTCATGGCGGTACTCCCCTTCCGACGATCCCTCAGATGTTCCCGGGACACAGTCTCCACGGGCGCGGCGCCCGCTCCCGCCACCGGAGCCCCGACCCGACGGCGGGGGAGCGGACGGGGAGCACCGGCGGCAGGGTGCCACCGAGGAGCGCCGGTCCTCCCGGGCGCGCATCTTTCGGTCGGCGCGGGCCAGAAGGGATCCATGAAGCGAAGCTGCGGTTCCTCCGCGCGCGGTGTCGGACCGCTCCTGCTCCTGCCCGTCCAGGCGGCCCTGATGGTCGGGCTGGGACGGCTGGTCACCGGACCCGCGGCCGGGCACTGGCCGCTGTCGGCGGAGGCCTCGGTCGGCAGGGACCTGGCCGAGGGCCGGGATCCGGTCACGTCCGCGGTTACGGCGCTGTTCTCCGGGCTCGCCGGCACCCAGGCCGTCATCGGCGTGACGCTGGTCTGCGTCGTCGCCCTGCTCGTCCTCCCGCGCGTCGCACTGCGTGGCGAGGCGCTCTTCCTCGGCGTCTCGGTGGCCGCGCAGTCGGCGGTGTTCGTGGTGGTGACGGCCCTCGTGGACCGCCCGCGGCCCGCGGTTCCCCACGAGGACGCCGCGCCGCCCACGTCGAGCTTCCCCTCCGGGCACGTAGGCGCTTCCCTCGCGCTCTACGGGGGACTGGCCGTCATCGCCGCGCTGCGAACGCGCGGCCCGTGGCGCCACGCGGTGACGGGCGCCCTGCTGCTGATCCCGCCGGCCGTCGGACTGTCGCGGATGTACCGCGGCATGCACTACCCCAGCGATGTGGCGGGCGGCCTCCTCAACGGCGCGCTGACCCTGCTGATCACCGGGTTCGCGTTGCTGTACGGGCGACGGCCCGACGCGGAGCCCGACGGAACGGAGCGATCCGACCGGGAGGTGCCCGCCCCGCGCGCCGCCGGTGGCCCGGTCCTCGTCGTGCGCCACCCGCACGCCTGCCCGGACGAGCTCGCGGACCGGCTGGCCGCCGTCCTGCGCGAGCACGGCCACCGGGACCCCCGATGGATCCTGACCTCCGCCGAACTCCCCTGCGGCACCCTGGCGCAGGAGCTCCGCACCGTCCGCCCCGCCCTCGTGGTGGTCTGCGGAGGCGACGGCACCCTGCGCGCCTGCGCCGAGATCCTGGCGGGCACGCGGATCCCGCTGGCCGTCGCGCCCTGCGGCACCGGAAACCTCCTCGCGCGCAACCTCGGCCTCCCGATGGATCCGGCCGCCGCCCTGGCCGAGTCCCTGTCCGGCGAGAGCTTCGCCATCGACGTGGGCCGGGTCCGGGGCGACGGGCTCGAGCCGACGCGGTTCACCGTCATGGCCGGCGCCGGATTCGACGCCGCGATGGTCCGGGACGCCTCCCCGCGGCTCAAGTCACGGATGGGCTGGGCCGCGTACGTCCTGTCGGCCCTGCGGCACCTGCGCGATCCCGGCGTCCGCCTCACGGTCCGCGTCGACGGGGGCCGCCGGCTGCGGCGCCGGGCCCGCATGGTCGTCATCGGAAACGTCGGCACCCTGCAGGGCGGCCTGCCGCTCCTGCCGGCGGCGAGACCGGACAGCGGACGCCTGGAAGTGGTGCTCTTCGACCCGCGCGGCCCCGCCGGATGGCTCACCGCGGCCGGGTACCTGGCGGCCCGCCTGCTGCGCCGCCGCCCGCCGGCAGCTGCCGGCCCGGCCGCCCGGGACGGGCGCAGCGAGGCCGGGGGAGCGCTGGAGTACTTCAGCGCCACCCGGATCGACGTCCGCTGCGCGGTTCCGCAGCCGCGCGAACTCGACGGTGACGCCGTGGGCGACGGTGTCCGCCTCACCGCCGAGATCGAACCGGGAGCCCTGCGGGTGTACCTGCCCCGCGCGCCCGGGGCGCCGCAGGCCCCACTCGCCGACCAGCTTCCGGCGGCGCTCCCCGGCACACCGTCCTGAAGTCCGCCGCCCCCCCGCGACACCGGTCGGCCGCAAGCCCCGTAGGTCCGCGGGCTCCGCGGTCCACCGGACGAGACACCGGAAGGCAGGAACACGATGGGCACCGCCAGACGGGTACCGCAAAGCCACGACGTGAGAGGCGAGGAGCTCTCCGCCGACGAGGCGTGGACCGCACTGCGCCGCTACGGAGGCTGGAGCCTGGCGCGCGACTCCTTCGTGCGCTTCCGCTACGCCGACGGCTTCAGCCACGCCCGTGCGCTCGCCCTGCAGACCGTCCTGTCGATCGTCCCGCTGGCCATCGCCGCCATCGGCCTGTCCGGGGTGCTGCACACCGAGGACGTGGGCAGGGTCGCCGAGCTGACCATCCGCGGGCTCACCAGCGGCCCGGGCCAGGACGTCGTGGAGGACGCGCTCAGCGAGAGCCGACGCCACGCGGGCGACGGCGGCCAGGCCGCGCTGTGGCTGGGCCTGCTGTTCTCCCTGGCCAACGTCACCACCGCCCTCTGCCAGGTCGAACGGGGCGCCAACCGCATCTACGGCAACGAGCGGGACCGGCCCTTCCTCGCCAAGTACGGCCGGGGCCTGGTGATGGCGGCCCTCGCGGGCCTCCCGCTGGGACTCAGCTTCATCCTCACCGTGCTGGGCACCCACCTGACCCGTGCCCTGGCCGAGGTGTACCGGCTTCCTCCCGACACCGTGCGGGCCTGGGAACTCCTGCGCTGGCCGCTGGGCATCCTGCTCGCCGTCCTCGCCACCAGCGCGATCTTCCGCCTCTCCCCGCGCCGCCGGCAGCCCGGCTACACCTGGCTGGCCTTCGGGGCCGTCGTCCACCTGGTGCTGTGGAACCTCGCGACCTGGGCGCTGAGCCTCTACATCGGCGAGAGCAGCTCCTTCACCAGCGTCTACGGGCCCCTGAGCGCCATCGTGTCCCTGCTGCTCTGGTCCTACCTCACCTCGATGGCCCTCTTCCTCGGCCTGTCCTTCGCCGCCCAGCTGGAAGCCGTACGGGCGGGGGTGAGGGAGCCGGTCCTGAAGGACCCCGGGGTCTGACCGCCCCGGCCGCCACCGGCGGCCGGAGACCCGCCACCGCACGCACAACAGGAGGGAGCCGCCACCATGGCACGGCGCACGGAAGGCGCTCGACGCGTCCGGCATCATCCGCGAGGTCCGCTACGGAGCCTGCTCGCGCGGCACGCCGGCCCCGACGCCACCTTCGGCGCGAGACTGCTGCTCGCCGCGGCCGCGACGGCCCTGGCAGCCGTACCCTTCGCCCTCGCCCTGGTACTGGTGGAGTCCCGGTGGGCGCCACTGCACCGCCTGGACCAGGGAGCGGCCGAACGCCTCCACGCCGACGCGCTCGCCCACCCGGACCGGGTCGGCCTCCTGCGCGTGCTCTCGGACCGGGTGTGGGACCCGGTCACCCTGCGGCTGCTGGTCGCCGTACTCGTGGCCTGGCTCGTGAGCCGGGGCGCCTGGCGGCTGGCGGCCTGGGCCGGGGTCACGGCGGTCGCGGGCGGCCTGATCGGGCTGCTGGCCAAGAGCGCGGTGGAACGTGCGCGACCGCATCTGCCCGACCCCGTCGCCCATGCGCCCGGCTTCTCCTTCCCCTCCGGCCACGCGATGACGGCCACCACCTCCTGTGCCGTCCTGCTGCTGGCATTGCTGCCGATGATTCCGCGCGCCTGGCGTCCACTGCCCTGGGCCGTCGCGCTGGTCACCGTGGTGGGCGTCGGATACACGCGGGTCGCGCTCGGGGTCCACTGGGTCAGCGACGTCGTGGGCGGCTGGCTGCTGGGCCTCGCAGTGGTCGCCGCGACGGCGCCGGCCTTCGAGGCCTGGCGGTCCGACACCGGACGGCGCCGCAGCGCGGTGGCCGAAGGCCTGGAGCCGGAACTCCCCGGACCCGACCCCGAAGCGCCCGGAAAAGTCTGCGCTCCGACCGTTTGGGCTCCCGGAGACCGGCCATAAACAGGGACAGGGGAGTCCGCGGCGGTGAGCGGCGCGGACTCCCCAGCGGGCCCGAGCCGCGTGATGGCATCCCCCCAGCCATCACGCGGCCAGGTCTACGTGCCCTGAGGGGCCACCACCGTGAACAGCGCCCCCTCGGGATCGAAGAGGACCATCGACCTGCTCGTGGTGGACGTCCGCACCGGAGAGGCGGCCCTGCCGCCGAGGCCGGTGGCGGCATCGATCGCGGTCTCGAGGTCGGGCACGTGGAAATGGAGATGCCAGCGGGGGCGTACCGCGGGGTCCGGGGCTTCTTCGAGCGCGCCGCCGCTGATGTGGGCGACGGTGTCGTGGCCGTGGCGCAGGACGACGCGGTCGTGTTCGTAGGAGACCGTGCAGCTGCCGGGTCGCCGGCTGTCCCAGTCGAGCACCTCCCCGTAGAAGATGGCGGCGGCGAACGCGTCCCGGGTCCGCAGTTCCAGCCAGGCCGGGGCGCTTCCGCGGCCCATCGACCAGTCGGGGACGGCCTCGCCGTGCCAGAAACCGAAGACGGCCCCCGCGGGGTCCGCTGCCAGCGCGGCCCGTCCGGTGCCGAAGGCCAGGGGGCCGACCGCCATGGTCGCGCCGCGCTCACGGATCCGTGCGGCCGTCGCGTCGGCGTCCTCCACAGCGAAGTACGGCGTCCAGACCGCGGGCAGGCCCAGACCCTCGGTGAGTGTGCCGATGCCCGCTACGGGGGCCCCGTCGCGGAAGGCGACGAGGACTCCGTCGCCGAGATGGGTGGGACGGAATTCCCAGCCGAGCACGGCACCGTAGAACCTCTGGGCGGAAGGGAGATCCCGGGCCAGGAGGCTGACCCAGCACGGGGTACCGGGGATCTCACCGCTCGACGTCGACACAGTTGCCGGCCTCATCTGCTGCTCACGTGGGACGGGACCCTTCCCACAGTAGACCGGACGACGGCGACGGGAGGGCTCCACGGCGTCGTCCCGGCCGTGTCGGGGAGCGTGGGCGGGTCGACGGGCGCGGCCGTGTCGACGGGCGCGGAGGATCGCCCTAGGGCGGCGGGGCGGGAGAGACCGCATCGTCCGGCTCAGGCTCGGCCGCGGGCTCCCGCGGTGATCTCCGCGCAGCGGGTGGCAACGGCGCCGAGGGTGCCCTCCGTACGGAGCAGCGCCCGCTGGACGCGCGCACCGTTGCCGTGCTCCAGGAGGCGGGCGATGCCCTCCCGGACGCGTTCCTCGTCGCCGTGGTCGGTCAGGGCTTCGCGTACGTGGGCGTGGAGCGCCTCGACGGCCACGGCGGGCGACGTCTCGCGCATCGTCCGGGGATCGATGAGCGGGCCGTCCAGCCCGGAGCGGCCGGCGCGCCAGGCCGCCAGCCGTAGCAGGCCCGTACCGATCCTGGCCGGCGGCTGTCCGTCCCGCCAGGCGCGCGCGGCGGTCTCGACCAGTCCGCGCACCAGGGCCGCCAGGAGGACCGGCGTCGACGCCTCCAGGCAGACGTCCGCGACCCTGACCTCCACCGTCGGGTAGGCGGCGGACAGCCGGGCATCGAAGTAGACCATCCCCTTGTCGCGCAGCACGCCGGTGCCGAGCATGGCGCGCACTTGCTCGTGGTAGCGGTCGGCGGACCCGAAGAGGTCCGTGGGCCCGGCCGACGGCAGCCGGTTCCAGACCCGGCTGCGGTAGCTGGCGTACCCGCTGTCCTCACCCTGCCAGAACGGAGAGTTCGCACTCATCGCGGTGAGTACGGGCAGCCAGGGGCGGATCCGGTCCAGGACGGCGACGCCCTCCTCGTCCGACTCGACCGACACGTGGACGTGGCAGCCGCAGGTCAGCTGCTCCTGCGCGGTCAGGCCGAACTGCTCGCCGACCCATGCGTACCGCTTGCCCGTGCTCAAGGAGGGCCGGACCGGCAGCGGGGAGGTGCCGAGGGCGGCGACCAGCGCCCCGGCGGACGCGGCGTGCCGGGCGGCTTCCGCCCGCCAGCGGGTGATCTCCTCCAGGAGCTCGCCCATCTCGGTCACCGGGGCGGTGGCGAACTCCAGCTGCTCCTCCTGCAGTTCCTTCTCGAAGGTGTGCCCCTGCGGCTCGTCGCCCTCCGGCTGCCGTTCGACGGACCGGTCCGCGGCCGCCAGCACGGCTCCCGACAGGGCCAGCGTCTCACCGCTGCGGGCGTCCACCAGCAACAGCTCTTCTTCCACGCCTACGCTTCGCATGCCGCCGCCCATCGATCCACCGTTCACGACGCCTCACGCCTGCCCCGCCCCGTCCCGACCATGCGGCGCTGGCCAAGGCGGTCCGCCCGGGCGTTTGCGGGCCGCGATCCGGGTCAGACGGGGAAGAGCGAGGAAAAGATCAAGGCGGTCCCGGGCCCCGACGGGTCCGGGACCGCGGCGCGTGCGAACCGAACGAGGGAGGGCTCCCGCATGACGTTGCCGGGGGAAGGCGGAAGGAAGGCCGGGGGCGGTTCCGCGCCGTTCGGGCGCGATGTGGTGCTGGCCGTGGGGCTCGCGGGGATCTGCTTCGGCGGCCTGGCCGTCTTCCTCAAGGCCACCGCGGGGGCTTGGGCCCTCCCCCTCGCCACGGCGCTGGTCCTCGCGGTCGGCGTGATGCTGGCCAAGTGGAGCGTGTCACCCGTCCGGCGGCGCTCCACCGCCCCTCCGGCGCCCGTCCCGGCCCTGCACGGGGATCCGTACCCGGCCGAGGTGACGGCGGTACCGGACGTGCCCGCCGCCGGAGGGGTGCCCGACGTCGGTTCCGGTGCGCTGGACCACGCCGCGGCCGACGCCGACGGCTTCGAGCACGCGATAGCCGCGCTGTGTGCCCGTGACGGCTGCACGCCCGTGGAAGTGGTCGGTGGAGCGGGCGACTTGGGAGCCGACGTCATCGCCACGACCCCGGACGGACTGCGTGTCGTCGTTCAGTGCAAGCACTACGCCGACACCCATCGCGTCGGCTCGCAGGACCTGCAGCGCTTCGGCGGCACCTGCTTCGCCGTTCACGGCGCCGACGTGGCGGTCGTCGTGACCACGAGCTCCTACACCACCCGCGCCCTCGAGTACGCCGCGGCGTGCGGCATCGTCTGCGTCGACGGCGAAGCCCTGGCCGCCTGGACCGAGTCGGCCGTGGCCCCGCCCTGGGAATCGGACAGCCGCGATGCCGCCGAGCGGGTGGCCACCGCCTGACGACGCAGACTCCCCGCCCCGTCGCCCGGTACGGCAGATGGCGGAGGGAACTTGTGGAGCGGTCACGCCCTCAGCAGGCTTGTCCCATGCTCTCACCCGCCCCCGGACCGGTCCGCTCGTCTGCGGCAGCGGCCCGGCGCGCCGGTTCCCGTCGGGCGCTGGTCGGCGGCTGCGTCGGCAACTTCATCGAGTGGTACGAGTTCGGTGTCTACGGCTACCTCGCCACCGTCATCGCGGCGCACTTCTTCACCCCCGAGGGCGGCGGCGAGGCGGAGGGGCTCGTCAGGACGTACGCCTCCTTCGCCCTCGCGTTCTTCTTCCGTCCCGTCGGGGCGGCGGTGTTCGGGCGGCTCGGTGACCGGATCGGCCGGCGGCCGACGCTCGTCCTGGTCATCTGCCTGATGACCGGCGCCACGACCCTCATCGGCGCGCTCCCGACGTACGCCACCATCGGCGCGGCCGCACCGTGGCTGCTGACGTTGCTGCGGATCGTGCAAGGGCTGTCGGCGGGCGGGGAGTTCGGCGGAGCGGTCTCGGTCATGACGGAGAGCGCGCCGCCGGGCCGCCGGGGGCGGTACGGGGCCTGGCAGTCGTTCACGGTCTCGCTCGGCCTGCTCGCGGGAGCCGGTACGACGGCGCTCCTGGCGACCGTACTGACCCCTGCGGAGCTGAATGCCTGGGGCTGGCGGGTGCCCTTCCTGCTGACGCTGCCGCTCGGGCTCGCCGCACTGTGGCTGCGCGTGCGCCTGGACGAGACGCCCGCCTTCGCCCGGGCGCTCTCCCCGGCGGGCGCACCCCCGCGGCGACCCGCTGCCGGGGAGACGGCCCGGGCGATCGCGCTGGGCGCGGGGCGGGTCATGGGCTGGTCGGCGGCCGGGTACACCTTCCTGGTGGTGCTGCCCTCCTACCTCCAGAACACGCTGAACGCGACGTTCCAGCAGGCCCTCGTGGCGACCGTGCTGGCGAACCTGGGGTTCGCGGCGACCATCCTGCCCGCCGGCGCGATGAGCGACCGGCTCGGGCGGCGGACGGTGATGCTGGCCGGAGCGCTGCTGGTGGCCGTGCTCGCACTGCCGCTGCTGAACCTGGTCCAGGACGCCGGCGCGCCGGTGTACGCGAAGGGGGCCGCACTCTTCGCCGCCGGGGCCGCCGTCGGGCTGATGGCCGGACCCGGTCCCGCGATGCTGTCCGAGATGTTCCCGACCACGGTGCGCTATACGGGGCTCGGGCTGGCGTACGCACTGTCCAACGCCGTGTTCTCGGGATGCGCGGGGCTGATCATCACCAGGGCCGTCGTGTGGACCGGGGACGCCGATATTCCCGCGTACTACGCCGCGGGCGCCTGCGCGGTCAGCGTCGCCGCGCTGCTGACCCTGCGCGGCGACGACCACGAGCGGACGCTCCGGTGAGCGGCCCGTCGGTGGGCGGCCCGTCGGTGGGCGTCCGCGGGGCGGGCGCCCTGCGCGTGCTGGGGTTGATGTCGGGCACCTCCTACGACGCCATCGACGCGGCCGCCGCGGACCTGGCCCTGGACGGGGACACGCTGGTGATCACGCCGCTCGGCATGATCAGTACCGCGTACGAGAACGGTCTGCGGGCGGAGCTGGCCGGGGCGCTGCCACCCGCCGCGACGGATCTGGCCACGGTGTGCAGGCTCGACACGCGCATCGGCCAGGCCTTCGCCGCCGCGGCTGTCCGGGCCGACCTTGAACTGTGCGCCGGGCGCGCCGACTTGATCGCCTCGCACGGCCAGACCGTCTACCACTGGGCCGGGTCCGGCCGGGTGCACGGCACGCTCCAGATCGGCGAGCCGGCCTGGATCGCCGAAGCCACGGGCCGGCCGGTCGTCTCCGGCTTCCGCACGCGGGACGTGGCCGCCGGGGGACAGGGCGCACCCCTGGTGAGCGTCTTCGACGTCATGTGGCTGCGCGGGCGGCCGGGCGTCCCCGTGGCGCTCAACCTGGGCGGCATCGCCAACGTGACGGTGGTCGCGGCCGGGGCGGGCGGCGCACCGCTGGCCTTCGACACCGGACCCGCCAACGCGCTGATCGACGCGGCGGTACGGGAGCTCGCAGCGGGGGGCGCCCCGGGCGGGGCGCGGTCCATGGACGTGGACGGCGTGCTCGCCGCACACGGAACCGTGCACCCGGGGCTGCTGCGGAAGCTGCTGGACGAGCCGTACTACGCCCTGCCCGCACCGAAGACGACGGGCAAGGAACTGTTCCACCTGCCCTACCTGCGCGCGGCGCTGGACACCTGCCGGCCGCTGTCCGCCGAGGACGTCGTCGCCACCCTGACCCGGCTCACGGCACGGACCGTCGCCGACGCCGTACGGCCCTTCAGACCGACGGAGGTGATCGCGTCGGGCGGCGGCACCCGCAACCCGGTGCTGATGCGGTGGCTGCGGGAGGAACTGGGCGGCGAGGGCGCGGTGCTGCGGACGTCGGACGAGCTCGGACTGCCGTCCGGCACGAAGGAGGCGTACGCCTTCGCCGTCCTGGGCTGGCTCACCGCGCACGGTCTGCCCGCGACCCTCCCATCGTGCACCGGCGCCCGGCACCCCAGCGTCCTCGGCTCGCTCACCCCCGGCGGGACGGGCCGGAGCCTGCCCGCGCCGCTCGCGACGGCGCCCGACCGCCTGGTCGTCCGGGAATTCTCCCTCGGTTGAGCGGTGGAATGACCGCCGCGGAGATTCAGGGCCGATCGGCAACTACGGACGGAATTCCCGGGTAGACGCGACCCAGGGCACACAGACGGATCAACCGTTCCGTCGAATTCCCGACACGAGAACGAGGCCACCATGATTTTCGCCGGACTCATCCTCCTGCTCATCGGATTCCTGACAGGAATCTCCATCCTGTGGACCATCGGGATCATTCTGCTCGTAGTGGGCGCGGTGCTCTGGATTCTGGGCTCGGTCGGGCACGCGGTCGGCGGACGACGCCACTATTGGTGACCTGTTCCACGGCGCAGGGCTACGCGGATTTGGAGCGTGACGTCCGATCATGAATTCCTCGCAGAAGGTGCGCCCCCCGCCCGCAGAGGCGGAAACGGTCAGCGACTTCGCGCGGCTGTCCAAGAAGATCCAGGCGGCCGGACTGATGGGACGGCGCCCGGGCTACTACACACTGCGCATCACCGCCGTGACGACCCTCTACGCCCTGGGTTGCACGGCCTTCGTCCTCATCGGGAACAGCTGGTGGACCCTGCTCGCCGCCGGATTCCTGGCCGCCGTCTTCGGGCAGGTGGCACTGCTGGCGCACGACGTCGCGCACCGGCAGGTCTTCCGCCTGCGCAGGTCCAGCGAGCTGTCCGGGCGTCTCGCCGGGAACCTCGGCATCGGGATGGGATACGGCTGGTGGCAGGACAAGCACAGCCGGCACCACGCCAACCCGAACCACGAGGACCTCGACCCCGATCTCGATCCGGACATCCTCGTCTGGACCCAGGACCAGGCCCGGGCCGCGAAGGGACTGCCGTGGCTCCTGGGGCGCTCCCAGGCGTTCCTGTTCTTCCCGCTGCTCACACTGGAAGGCTTTAACCTGCACGTGTCCGGGATCCGGTCCCTGGCCGACGGCGCCCTGAAGAACCGGGTGTGGGAGGGCCTCCTCCTCTTCACGCACATCGCGGTCTATCTCGGCGCGCTGTTCCTGGTCCTTCCGCCCGGCAAGGCGATCGCGTTCCTGGTGGTCCACCAGTGCCTCTTCGGCATCTACCTCGGATCCATCTTCGCCCCGAACCACAAGGGCATGCCGACCCTGCGGGGCGCGGACCGGCCGGACTTCCTGCGCCGCCAGGTGCTGACCTCCCGCGACGTGCGGGGCGGCCGCTTCACCGACATCGTGCTCGGCGGCCTGAACTACCAGATCGAGCACCACCTCCTCCCGAGCATGCCCAGCCCGCACCTGCGCCGGGCCCAGGCGATCGTCCGCGGCCACTGCCAGGAGCTCGGAGTGAGCTACCTGGAGACCAGCCTGATCAACTCCTACCGGCAGACCCTCGCCAGCCTCCACCACGCCGGCGCCCCGCTCCGGCGGCCCCGCGTGCGGCATCCCGCGCCGAGCAGTCCGTAGCCCGGTCCGATGCGTCAGCATGATCTCGTCGTCATCGGTGCGGGATCCGGCAACGCCGTCATCGACGATTCCTTCGCCGGTCTCGACGTGGCGATCGTCGAGGAGACATGGTTCGGCGGCACCTGCCTGAACGCGGGCTGCATCCCGAGCAAGATGTTCGCCCACGCCGCACACGTGGCCCGTACCGTCGGCGCAGCCGGTACGTACGACGTGGGCGCGGACCTGCTCGGCGTGCGCTGGCGGGCGATGCGCGACCGGGTGTTCCGCCGCCTGGACGCCGAGCGCGAGCTCCGTCACCGTGTACGAGGGAACGGCGCGCTTCACCGGCCCGCGGGAGCTGCGGATCGAGTGCGCGGACGGCCGCGTCGACCTCGGCGCCCGGCAGCTCGTCATCGCCGCCGGAGGCCGCCCCCTGGTTCCCCCGCCCGTGCTCGGTTCCTCGCTGCCGTACGAGACGTCCGACACCGTGATGCGGATCGAAGCCCCGCCCCGCCGCCTGGCCGTCCTCGGCGGCGGCTACATCGCGGCCGAGCTCGCGGAGGTGTTCGCGGCGGCCGGCAGCTCCGTGGTCGTCGTGGAGAAGGAGGACCGCCTGCTCGGCCCGCAGGACGAGACGGTCGCCGAACGGTTCACCGAACTGGTCCGTTCCCGCTACGACCTCAGGCTCGGCCGGGAGGTGACCGCGGTGGGCGGCCGCCCGGGCGCCCTGCGGCTGACCCTGGACGACGCCTCCACGGTCGAGGCGGACATGCTGCTGGTCGCCGCGGGCCGCGTGCCCAACAGCGACCGGCTGCACCTCGACGCCGCGGGCGTCGCCACCCACGACGACGGCCGCGTCGTCGTCGACGCCTACCAACGCACCACCGCGGAAGGCGTCTTCGCGCTCGGCGACATCTGCACACCGGTACCCCTCAAGCACGTGGCCAACCGCGAGGCGCAGGTCGTCGCCCACAACCTCCGCCATCCCGACGACCTGATCGCGGCCGACCACGACCTGGTGCCCGCGGCCGTCTTCACCAGCCCCCAGATCGCCTCGATCGGCGCCACCGGGCAGGACTGCCGCGACCGGGGCCTCGATCCGCTGGTGGGCGAGGCCCGGTACGCGGACATCGCCTACGGCTGGGCGATGGAGGACACCACCGGCTTCTGCAAGGTGCTCGCCGAGCGCGGCACCGGCCGCCTGCTCGGGGCCCACATCATGGGCCCGCAGGCCGCCACCCTCATCCAGCCCCTCGTCCTGGCGATGACCCTGGGCATCGACGCCCCCACCCTGGCCAGGTCCCCGTACTGGATCCACCCGGCGCTCACCGAGGTCGTGGAGAAGGCTCTCCTCGACCTCGACCTCGACATGTGACGGCGGGTCCCGGCCGGATCGGCTCCCTCCTCACTGCCCGGGTTCCACCGGAGGCGCCCGGCGCAGCAGCTCGTCGTGGAGGAGCCGGCCGACGAGCGCGCCCCCGAACACGACCACACCGACGCCGACGAGCCAGGTCTGGATGACGAGAACGGTGCCGAAGGGGCCGTAGGTGACGGCGCTGGACGCGATCAGCGGCGAGAAGACGAGCCGGGAGAAGACCCGCAGCCCGAGCAGCCCGAACATGGTGGCCACCGCCCCCGGGAGCAGGGCGGTCCACGGGACCCGGCCGCCGAGCAGCAGGTGCTGGGACCACCAGAAGAAGAGGGTTCCGATCGCCACCGTGACGAAGCCGCGGGCCGGCGACTCGCGCCACGGCGCGGCGATCGCCGAGAGGAAGAGCACCCCCACCAGCACGCCGAGCCACAGCACGTGACGCCACTGGGCCCACCAGCGGGACGGGGACAGGTCCCAGACCCTTTCGTAGCCGCTCTGCACCATCGTGCCGAAGGACAGGCCGAACACGGCGAGCAGTGCGAGGCCGAAGGCGGTCGTGGTCCGCCAGGCCTGGCCGGGCAGGGCGAAGAGCCGCTCGATCTCGGCCCTGGCCGCCGGCGACACGCCGAGCCCGTCCCCCAGCCACTGCGCGAACCCCTGCCCGCCGCGGGTGTCCGCCGCGGACACGACGATGAGCAGGGGCACCAGGGTCAGGAACCCGAGCGCCGCGAACCCGAGGGAGCGTTGCCACAGGTCGACGCCCCGGACGTGGACCCAGCGGCGTCCGGCCCGCGCGCGGCGCACCGTACTGCGCATCCGCCCGAGGGGTGACAGCCGAGGGGTCCTGCCGGTGCCGGTCATCTCACCGGCGCGTGCGGTGACCGGGACGGGTGGGCCGGGGGTGGGGTGATGGGCATGGCCGCTCCAGGTGCTGCTTTCACGGTAGGACCCTCCCGACCGGGAATCCACCGCCCGGACCGGGAATCCACCGCCCGGACCGGGAATCCACCGCCCGGACCGGGAATCCACCGCCCGGACCGGGAATCCACCGCCCCGACCGGGAATCCACCGCGGGAACGGCGTCCACGTGTCCGGGCGATCAGGTCGGGCATACGCGGGAGCGGGGACGACGGCCGCGGGACGGCCGGTCCGGGTGGTTCGCGGACGGGGCCGCCCGCCCCGGACGAACACAGCGAGTCAACCAGGGTGAGGCGGCAGTGAAGATGACGGGAGAGGCAGCGGGTGACCCCCGGGGCGTGCGCGGGCGCGGGCCGGTCATGGGCCGGCGGCGCCGGCTCGGCCTGCGCAGTGTCCGGGGCGCGGTCGGCAAGGGCCGTGATTTCACCCGCCGGACCCTGCGGGACTGGGGGTGGGACGGACGGGAGAGCGCCGAGGACGCGTTGCTCGTCGTCTCCGAACTGGTGACCAACGCGGCCCTGCACGCGCACGGCTGCGAAGAGCTCGTGCTGACCGCGGGCGAGACCCTGAGGATCGAGGTGCTCGACGGCGTGGCGGCGCTGCCGCGCCCCGGGGCCGCACGCCACCCCGGCGTCCCCGGCGGTCACGGGCTGTACCTCGTACGGCGGCTCTCCGACCGGTGGGGCTGCTACCCCCTCGGCACGGGCAAGGTCGTCTGGGCGGAGATCGAGTCCTCCCGTCTGGCCGCCGGGTGCCCGCAGTCCCCGGGCCCGGGCCCGGGCCGAAGCTGACCCCGGGCCCGTTCGGCGTTGAACCGGGCGCCGGTGAGCAGCGCCAGGTTGGCGAACCAGAGCCAGACGAGGAAGACGACGCTCCCGGCCAGCGGGCCGTAGAGCCTGCCGTAGGTGTTGAGCTCCGTGTACAGGGTGAAGAGCCCCGAGGCGGCCAGCCAGAGCAGGGCCGCCAGTACGCCGCCGGGCAGGCCCCGGCGGGTGCCCCGGCTCTGGGCCGGGCCGGTGCGGAACAGGATCAGCACCAGGAAGACGACCACCACCAGCAGCACGGGCCAGCGCAGGAGCGCGATCCCCTCCGGTCCGGCCCCACCGGCGGCCCGGGCGGCGCGTCGGGCGAGCGGTCCGGACACGACCAGCCCCAGGGCGCCGACGACGAGCAGGACCAGCAGCCCCGCGGCGTTGACGACCAAGGTGTGGGCGGCGCGGAGCGGTGGCCGGGTGTCGGGTACCCCGTGCATGGTGTGCAGGGCGCGCCGGAACACCGCCAGGTAACTGCACGCCGACCACAGCGCACTGAGCACACCGCTGATCAACAGGGCCCACACCGAGGACTGTTCCGCCGCGAGGCCCTCGAGTGCGTCGCTCAGGACCCGCGCCGATTGAGGGGGCGCGTAGGAGGTGAGCCCGCCGATCAGCCGGGCCCTCGTCGCCTCGCCGAGCAGCCCCACGAGGGAGACGGCGATGACGAGCGCGGGCAGGAGCGCCAGCACGGCGTAGTAGGTGAGGGAGGCCGCGTGGTCGGCCAGGTTGTCCGTCCACACGTGGACGGCCGTACGCCGCAGGTCGGCGCGGACGCGCGCCGCGAGCGCCATGACGCGGGGACGGTCTCGACGTGCTGCCGCGCGGGGGATGTCGGTCATGCCCGACGCGTGCCCGGCGAGACCCCGTACATGCGCCCGCGAGGCTCCGCGCATGTGCCCGCGAGACCCCGCGTGGGCGCGCGCCTGCGTGTTGCGAAGGACGAGCCGGTACGGGGCGTGTGCGGACGAAGACGCAGGGCACACGCGGGTCATGACCGTACTGAAGACAAGCGTCCTCGTCCTCGACAGCGCCGAGCCCGAGCCCCTGGCCCGGTTCTACGCCGAACTGCTCGGAGCCACGGCCGGCCCGGCGACCGGGGACGGGGAGCTGTTCCTCGTCACCGGCAGCTCCGGAGCCGTCCTCGGGATCCGCCGCGACCCCCACCACGCGCCGCCGAGCTGGCCCGCGCCGCAGGACTCCCAGCAGGCCCATCTACGGATTCTGGTGGCGGCCGATTCCCTCGACGAAGCCGAACGCGAGGCCGTGGCCCTCGGAGCGCGCCCGCTCGCGGCCGAGGACGACGGCACCCAGTTGGACAACCGCACGACGCTGCGCCGGTTCAGCGACCCGGCGGGCCACGCATTCGTCCTCGCGGCCGTCCAGGAGGAGCCCACCGCGGGGCGCCGGTAGATGAATCCGGGCGGGCCCGGACCGGTCATCGGCCGGTGGGCCTGCCGGACTTCAGCCGGGATGCCTCGATCTCCGCCCAGACGGCCTTGCCGCGCTCGTGGGTGCGCGTGCCCCAGCGGTCGGACAGGCGCTCCACGATGTACAGGCCGTGGCCGCCCGGGATGCCGCGCCGCGGGGCGGGGTGGGGGAGGGGCAGGTCCGTCGTGCCGTCGTGGACCTCGATGCGCAGGGTTTCCCCGGCCGTGAGGACGAGTTCCCGGCAGCCGTCCGCGTGGAGGGAGGCGTTGGTGAGCAACTCGGACACGAGGAGCAGGGCGTCCTCGGCGGTCTCCGTCCCGTCCCAGCCCCAGTCCCGCAGGGCCTCGCGCGTGAAGTCGCGGCCCTTGGCCACGGCGCCGCGGACACCGGACAGGGCGAGCCTGCGGCGCTGTCCTCCGGCGGGAAGGATCGCGCTCAACGGATCACCCGTTTCAGGTCCGACGGTCTTCACCGAGCGAGGCCCCTTCCCTACACGGCCAGCATGCCGGTGCGCAGCCGTGCCAGGGTTCGGGTGAGTATGCGGGAGACCTGCATCTGGGAGACGCCGAGTGCGGCGCCGATCTCGGCTTGGGTCTTTTCCTGTCCGAAGCGCAGTTGCAGGACGAGTCGTTCGCGTTCGTCGAGTTGTTCGAGGAGGGGGGCCAGGGTGTGGAAGTCCTCGAAGAGTTCCATGCCGGGGTCCAGGGCGCCGTGGCGTTCGGCCATGGGGCGGGCGGTGCGGCCGGCGGTCGGGGAGGTGTCGCCGTCGGTGGTGGTGGCGTCGAGGGAGCTGCTGGTGTAGCCGTTGGCGGCCACGAGTCCTTCGATGACCTCGTCCTCGGTCAGTTCGAGGTGGTGGGCGACTTCCTTGACGGTGGGCGCCCTGCCGAGTTCGTCGCTGAGGGCGTCCTGGGTCTTGGCGAGTTCGGTGCGCAGTTCCTGGAGGCGGCGCGGTACGTGGACGGCCCAGGTGGTGTCGCGGAAGTGGCGTTTGATCTCGCCGGTGATGTAGGGCAGGGCGAGGGTGGAGAATTCGACTTCGCGTTCGGTGTCGTAGCGGTCGATGGCTTTGATCAGGCCGATGGTTCCGACCTGGATGATGTCGTCCATGTCGAGGCCGCCGCCGGCCACGCGGGCGCGGAAGCGGCGTGCGGCGAACTGGACGAGGGACAGGTTCATTTCGATGAGGGTGTTGCGCGTGTACTGGTACTCGCGCGTCCCCTCTTCCAGGGTGCGCAGCCTGGCGAAGAAGAGCCGTGAGAGTTCCCGGGCGTCCGCGGGTGCCATCTCCCGTGCGTTCTCGACCTGGAACAGGTCCGCGTCCTGCGCGGGCGCTCCCGCGGACTCCTCGTCACATGACGGTACGGACGCGTCTGTTGCGCGCATGGGGCCTACAACGGTGGCCGAGCGAGACATGGTGGCCGCTCCCTCCCGATTGACTGACGGCTGCCGGGAGCGCTTCTGCCCCGGTTCATCGGTCCTACACACTTCGCACGAAACTTCTATCAGCGGCTCGCGGTCAGCGTACTGGCAGGAGGGGTGCGACGCGGATCGCGAGGAGGACGGTGTCGTCATCGGGGTGGGCGGGGGCGACGGTGCCCGCGAGGTGCCGCAGGACGTCGTCCAGAGGGGAGTCGGCGCTCACGGCGGCCAGGCGGCGTGCGGCCTCGTTCGGCGCGGCGTCGAGGTCCTGCCCGCGGTGTTCGACGAGTCCGTCGGTGTAGAGCAGCAGGGTGCTGCCGGGGGTCAGGAGCCGGGTGTGGGTGGTGCGGGGCCCCGGCGGCAGGGCGGGGTGCAGGAGGGCGTCGTGGGACCGGAGTTGCTCGGCGGGTTCGCCGGGGGTGTCCCGGTGGGCGAGGAGCGGGGGCGGGTGGCCTGCGTTGGTCCAGGAGAACTGCCAGTGGCCGCCGGGGCGGGGGGTGAGGTGAGCGTGGACGAGGGTGCCGCCGGCCGGGAGGCCCAGGGTCTGGCAGGCCTGGACGAGTGCCTCGACGGCTTGGTGCGGGGGTCTGCCGGGGTGGTCGATGTCGGCTTGCCGGAGCATGCTGCGGACCTGCCCCATGAGGGTCGCGGCGCGCAGGTCGTGGCCGGTGATGTCCCCGACCGTCATGGCCCACGCACCGTGGGGTCCGGGCAGCGGGTAGAGGTCGTACCAGTCGCCGCCCACCATGTCCTGCCGCGCGGCGGGCCGGTACAGGGCGGCGGTCTCCAGCCCGGGGACCTGGACGAGATCGGTGAGCATGGCCTGCTGCAGCCCCACGGCGATGGACACGCGAGCGTCCAGGTAGGCGGCACGCTCCACGGCCCGGGCCGTGTAGTCGGCCAGTACGACGAGCACCGCCCGCTCGGCCGCGTCCACCACGTGCGGGATGTCCCAGCCGAGCTCCAGCACACCGAGGACGCTCTCGGCCCCGGACAGCGGTACGCACACCAGGGTGTGCAGTCCCGACCCGTCGAGGCCGTCCACGGCCGCGGGCCTGAACCCCGCCGGCGTCCGCCGGTCCGTGACGACCACCGTCCGCCGCTCCCGGACCGCCCGCGCGCCGGGCCGGTCCGAATCGACCCCGTACCCCGCCTCCGGCCCCGTCCGGGGCGCCTGTCCCGACTCGGAGCCGGCCACCTGGCGCAGCAGCCCGTCCTCACCCATCAGGACCAGGCCCACGTGGGAGGGCTTGAGGTCGCTCCCCGCCAGGTCGCTCACCCGCGCGCAGACCTCGTCCAG
Source organism: Streptomyces sp. NBC_01264 (assembly GCF_026340675.1). Classification (NCBI taxonomy): domain Bacteria; kingdom Bacillati; phylum Actinomycetota; class Actinomycetes; order Kitasatosporales; family Streptomycetaceae; genus Streptomyces; species Streptomyces sp. NBC_01264. The sequence continues at coordinate 874,604 of NZ_JAPEOX010000002.1, read as the reverse complement.
GCCGCTGGTGTCACCCAGGTCCTCCGCGGCACGGAGCAGCAGCTGTGCGCGGTTCAGCAGGGTCTCCATCCGGTCGGCCTGGGCCTCGGCGAGCGAAGCCGCCTCCTCGGCGGCTTCCCCGGCGCGCTGCACCTCCTCCGCGCGCAGGCGCAGCCGCATGTGGGCACTGCACGCCGCGGCGAGGTCTCCGAGATCCCGGAGGTCCTCCTCGCTCCACGTGCGCGGCCCGGTGTCGGTGGCGGCGAGTACGCCGAGCAGCTCCCCCGCGGGACCGGCCAGGGGGACGCCCGCGAAGGCGAGCCGCGCGTCACCGTCCCCGATCAGGGCCAGGGGTTCGCCGAGCTCAGCGACCCGCCGGCACAGAGCCGTGGCTTCGGCGTCGGCGGACCCGGCGGGCCAGCTCTCGACCGGGGCGGAATCGTCGCCGGCCATCCACACCAGCGCCCCGGGTACGGCCAGCAGGCGGGTGGCCAGGCGTGCGAACCGGTTCACCGTCCAGCCCTCCTACGGATACCTGCCTTCACGGCAGGATTGCATGCCGACCAGCGTATCGACCCGGGACGGCCGACAGACCGGGCACCTCGCCCATGGGATCGGGCAGAGCGACGGCGGTGCGAGGTCAGCGCGAGCTGTCCGCGCGTGCCAGCCACTCGACCAGGAGGGCGCGCAGGAGCGCGGGCTTCTCGTGGGGAAGGGCGTGTCCCGCGTCGTCGACCACGGCGAGCGTGGCGTGCGGGTAGTGGTGGACGAGGTCGGCGGCGGTGGCGTATCCGACCGTGGAGTCCAGCCGCCCCGCGACGACCAGGGCCGGACCCTCATGAGCCGGCGCGTGGACGGGCGTGAGCGCCCACCGTTCGCCGATCCGCTCGAGCGCCGACTCGTCGACGAGCGCTGCGGCCGGGGCGACGTAACGCTCGTACCGTTCGAGCATTTCCGGGGTCTGGACCACGAAGTAGCTCCGGAAGACGTCGTCGCCGATCTCACCCGTTCCGGTCGCGACGCGGTGTTCCGGCACGTCGCGAAGTCCGGGCAGCAACGGGCACACGAGCGCCAGGGCGGCGACCCGCGCCGGGCGCCTCGCCGCCATCGCCTGCGCGAAGTACGCGCCTGCGGAGTGCCCGACGAGGAGGAACGCGGTCCCGCCGGTGACGGCTTCCGCGAAGGCGAGCAGGGTGTCGAGGACGTCGTCGGCGCTGCGCAGCGAATCGGGGGCGGTGGTCAGGCCCATGCCGGGGAGATCCGGATAGATCCGCCGCAGCCCCGCCGCGCCCTCGAACGCCGGCTCGAAGCAGGCCTCGGTCTCGCGGTGGTCGACGCCGGCCCCGTGCAGCACCAGCACGGGTCGACCGCTCCCGTGCTCCACGTAGTGGACCACGACTCCGCCTGCTTGGATCTCCATCCGCGCACCCTAGGCCCGGTCGCTACCGGGGGCCACCCGCCGTGCGCGGCGTGGTCTGCTGGACGGCCCAGCCATTGCCGTCGGGGTCGGAGAAGTAGACGAAGGAGCCCCAGGGCATGTCCTCGATCTCCGTCACCTCGATGCCGCGGCCCTTGAGATCGGCGAAGGCCTCCTCGATGTCCGCGACCACGACCTGCAGGTTGTCCAGCGAACCGGGCGTCATCCGGGTCAGGCCCTTGCCGATGGCGATCGAACAGGCGGAGCCCGGCGGGGTCAGCTGGACGAAGCGGATCTCCTCGCTGACCGTGACGTCGTGGTCGGCGTGGAAGCCGATGCGCTCGTAGAAGGCCTTGGCCCGGTCGATGTCGGTGACCGGTACGGCGACCAGTTCCAGTTTGATGTCCATCGGCTTCTCCTGACTCCGGTGTCCCAGCGGTGCGGGGCGGCCGGTGCCGGCCGCCCCGCTGGCCATCATCCGCCGGAGACCGCCGCAGCGCCGCCCGGGAGGGCCCGCGCCTCCGGTGTGTCCCCGTCCGGTCCGTCCGGGCCCGCCGCCGCGAACTGGGTGCGGTACAGCTCCTCGTACCGGCCGCCCACCGCCAGCAGCTCGGTGTGGGTGCCGCGTTCCACGATCCGGCCGTCCTCCACCACCAGGATCAGATCGGCCGCCTGCACCGTCGACAGCCGGTGCGCGATCACCACGGCGGTCCGGCCCGACAGGGCCTCGGCCAGGGCCTCCTGGACGGCCGCCTCCGAGGTGGAGTCCAGATGGGCGGTGGCCTCGTCGAGGATCACCACCCGCTGGCCGGCCAGCAGCAGCCGGGCGATGGTCAGCCGCTGGCGCTCCCCGCCCGACAGCCGGTAGCCGCGCTCGCCGACGACCGTGTCCAGCCCGTCCGGGAGCGAGGCCACGAGCCCGTCCAGCCGGGACCGGCGCAGGGCCTCCCAGATCTCGTCCTCCCCCGCCTCCGGGCGGGCCAGCAGCAGGTTGGCCCGTACCGACTCGTGGAAGAGGTGGCCGTCCTGCGTGACCATGCCCAGCGTCTCGCGGATGGAGTCCGCCGTGAGGTCCCGTACGTCGATCCCGCCGAGGCGGACCGCGCCCGCGTCCGTGTCGTACAGCCGGGGCAGCAACTGCGCGATGGTCGACTTGCCGGCGCCGGAGGAGCCGACCAGGGCGATCATCTGCCCGGGCTCGGCTCGGAAGGACACCTCGTGCAGCACCTCGGTGCCGCCCCGCGCGTCGAGGGTCGCGACCTCCTCCAGCGAGGCCAGGGACACCTTGTCCGGGGCGGGGTAGCCGAAGGAGACCTTGTCGAACTCGACCGCCACCGGCCCCTCGGGCACCCGGCGGGCGTCCGGCTTCTGGGAGATCAGCGGCTTCAGGTCGAGGATCTCGAAGACCCGCTCGAAGCTGACCATCGCGCTCATCACCTCCACCCGCGCCCCGGCGAGCGCGGTCAGCGGCGCGTACAGCCGGGTCAGGAGCAGGGCGAGGGCGACCACCGAGCCGGCGTCCAGGGTGCCGGTGAGCGCGTAGTGGCCGCCGAGCCCGTACACGAGCGCCAGGGCCAGCGCGGAGACCAGGGTGAGGGCGGTGATGAAGGCCGACTGGGCCATCGCCGTCCGGATCCCGATGTCACGCACCCGGGCGGCGCGCGCCGCGAACTCGGCCGACTCCTCGTCGGGCCGCCCGAACAGTTTCACGAGGGTGGCGCCCGGCGCCGAGAAGCGCTCGGTCATCTGCGTGCCCATCGAGGCGTTGAGCGCCGAGGCCTCCCGCTGCAACGCCGCCATCCGCACCCCCATCCGGCGGGCGGGCAGCACGAAGACGGGCAGGAGCACGAGGGCGAGCAGGGTGATCTGCCAGGAGATGCCCAGCATCACGGTCAGGGTCAGCAGCAGCGTCACGGTGTTGGACACCACCCCCGACAGGGTGTTGCTGAAGGCCCGCTGCGCGCCGATCACGTCGTTGTTGAGCCGACTGACCAGCGCCCCGGTGCGGGTCCGGGTGAAGAACGCCACCGGCATCCGCTGCACGTGGTCGAAGACGGCCGTCCGCAGATCCAGGATCAGCCCCTCGCCGAGGGTGGACGACAGCCGGCGCAGGACCAGCCCCAGCCCCGCCTCCGCGATCGCGATCAGCGCGATCAGCAGGGCGAGGCGGGTGACCGTACCGCTCTCGCGGCCCTCGACGATCTCGGTGACCACGCGGCTCGCGAGGACCGGGGTGGCCACCGCGAGCAGCGCGGTCACCACACTGAGCAGCAGGAAGTACGTCAGCCCGCGCCGGTGCGGGCGGGCGAAGGCGGCGACCCGGCGCACACCGGCCCGCGAGAGCGGGCGCCGGTCCTGCTGGGCGTTGATCGCGCTGTGGAGCGAGGTCCAGGCGGTGACTTCCATATCCATGAGCCGAACGGTAGGACCTCAACCAAACTTGAGGTCAAGGTGCGGAGGGCTCTTGGATGAACGGAAACGGGTTCGACGCGTCAGCCGAGGCATCGGCCCCGTCAGTCGAGGCAGAAGATGTTCTCCTCGGGATCGGTCATCACGATGATCCCCTCGTTGACTTCGTCGGACTCCAGGCGGTACAGCCGCTTCGCGCCCAGCGCCTCCAGCCTGGCGGCGTCCACCTCCAGCACGGCCATCCGCGCGTCCCCCTTCAGGCCGGGCGCCGAGCGCACGTCCAGGTGCAGCCGGTTCTTCGTCTCCGCCCTGGCCTCCGGGACCCTCTGGAAGTAGAGCCGCGGTCCCTTGCCGTCCGGGTCCGAGATGGCCGCCCAGTCATCGCCGGACTCCTCCGTCGGCTGGACGCGATAACCCAGCGCCTGCGCCCAGAACTCCGCCTGCGCGCCCGGATCGGCGCAGTCGTACGTCACCTGGAATTCCTTGGCCATGCCGCCTCCGACCATCCGAAACCCGTCCACCGGTACCAGTCGGCACCAGCGCAGGACGATAGTGGGTCAACCCTCGTTCGTACGAGGGATTTTCGCGGCCCTCGTGCCTGTCGGTGCCCGGTGCCAGAATCGGCCCATGACGCAGGGATCAGAGCCCTACACGCACTCCGGCCGGCGTGCCGGCGACACCGTTCTCTCCCGCTTCGAACGCTGGGCCCGCGACACCCCGGGAGCCCAGGCCGTCGCCGCGGGCACCCACAGCCTCACCTACGGCCAACTCGACGCACGCGCCAACCAGTCGGCCCGTCACCTGCTCGACCGCGGACTGCCCGACGGGGCCGTCGTCGCCGTGGTCTGCGCCCCGCGCGCCGAGCTGCTCGTCCTCCTCCTCGGCATCCTCAAGGCCGGCGCCGCCTACGCCGTCATCGACGTCGACAACCCGCGCACCGGGCAGCGCCAGCTCGCCGCGGCCCGCCCCTTCGCCCTGCTCGCCGACGCCGCGGACCGGGCCCGCCTCGACGACGGCGGCGACCTGCGGGTGATCCGCACCGACGGGCAGTACGCGCTCGACACGGGCGGGCTGCCCACCGACCCGCCGGACCGGGCTCCGCGCGGCGACGCCGCCGCCGTGCTGTTCACCGGGGGTGCGGACCGGCGGGCCGTCCCCCTCTCCCACGACCGGCTCCTCGCCGCCCACGAAGGGTGGGCGGCGGTGGCCGGGCCGGTTCCCGAGGACCGGCACCTGATCACCGCCGCCCCGGACCTCACGGGCTTCGCCGCCGGATGGACGCGGGCCCTGTGCGAGGGCGGCGCGCTCGTCCTGCCCGAAGGCCCGCGCTGGACGCCCGAGTCGCTGCGCCGCGCCGTCGACGCCGAGCGGGTCACCGTCCTGCACACCGACCCGGGCACCGCCACCCAACTCCTCGTACGCGACCGGGAGGCTTCCCTGGCACGGTCCCTGCACCGCCCCGACGAGGGGCTGCGGTCCCTGCGCATGGTCACGGTCGCCGGGGACCGCCTCTACCTCGACGAACAGGCGGCCCTGCTCGCCCGGCTGCGGCCCGGCGCCCGGCTGCTCAACGTCTACGGGCCCACCGAAGCGGCGGGTACCGGAGCCCGGTTCGAACTCCCGCAACTCGCGGCCCCCTTGGACGGGGCCGAGGAGATCTCGCTGATCGGAACCGCCTTCCCCGGCTGCCGGCTGGACCTGCGCGACGGGGAGATCCACCTGACCGCGCCCGGTGGCGGGGAACCGGTCCCGACGGGGGACCTCGGCGTGCTGCGCCCGGGCGGACTGCTGGAGTTCCGCGGCCGGATCCGCGACCGGCTCACCGCGGACGGCAAGGCGCTCGACCCGCATCCCGTCGAGTCCGCGATCCGCAGCCACGAGGGGGTCGGCGCAGCGCTCCTGGCCGAGGCCAGGGGCTCCGGCAAGGGCGTGAACGCACGGCCGCTGCTCGTCGCCTTCCTGGCCCCGCCCGCGGAGGACGACACCTGGCCCCCGGGCTCCGACCTCCCCGACGGCGGGGAGCTGCGCCGCCACCTGGCGGGCAGGCTCCCCGGGGCCATGATGCCGAGCGTGGTGTGCCGGCTGCCCAGGATCCCCCGGGACCGGACCGGCCGTGAGCAGCGGACCGCGCTCCCGATGCCGCCGGGGCGGGCCGGGGACGAGCGCGGCGGGGGCAAGTACGGTCGGGGCAAGTACGGCGGCAGGTACGTGGCAGGGGACTCGGGGCCCAATGTCGCCGGGTGGGCCGGCCTCGTCTTCTTCATGCTGGTCGGTCTGGTTCTGGTGGCGGGCTTCACCATGATCCTGACCTTGATCTTCTGGCCCGGATCCATGGACCTCACCGGCGTCCCGAACCCGTACGCGACGCTTTTCTTCCTTCTCTACCTGTGCGAGTGCTGGGCGTTCGCGGCCGGTGTGTGGTTCCTGTTCGCCGGCCGGTCCCGGATGCGCCGCCACGGGGGCCGCGGCCCCCGTATCACCGCTGCCGCCCATCTGGCGATCGTCTACCTGCTGGCCGCCTGGTGGCCGCAGGACAACTTCTACCGGCTCGCGGCCAAGCAGGACTGGCCCCGACAGGCCGCGCTCGTCTACGCCTTCAACATTCCGCTGATGATCGCCGCCGGGATCGTCGCCGTCTACGCGTTCCTTCCGCCGCTCAGCGTCTTCGACGCGGAAGCGGACACGGCATCGGTGCCGGCACCGGCGCCCATTCCGGCGCAGGCACCGGGCCGGGACGGGGCCCGGGCCACCGATCCGGCCGGCTGAGCCCCGGCGGCCGGGGTTCCGGGCGGCCGGGCCCCGTCCGGCTGCTCGAACATCGCCCCGACGGACAGCGCCTCCGCCCGCACCAGCCTCTCGGCCGCGTCCAGCAGTTCCCTGTCGGTCGCGGCCACCAGGGCGCCCATCCAGGGCGCCGGTTCGAAGGCGCCGGTGGGGATGGCGGGGAGGAACACCGCGCCCATCGCGGCGCACCGGCGGGACAGCCGCTCGCACAGTTCATCGAAGGCCGCCTCCGGCAGCCGGGCACCCAGCTCCACCCGGTCGGCGATCCTGACGAAGTGCCCGGCGCCCCGCAGTTCGTCGAGCCGGGCCGCCACCACGAAGGCGACGGACGGCCCGGTCAGGCGCAGGTTCGTCTCCGTCGGGGCGAGCCGTCCCGCGCCGTCGGCGACGAAGTCCACGTCGAACCAGCCCCGGTAGCCCGCCGCCGACAGCTCCCGGCCGACCGCCCGCCCGAAGGCCAGCAGGGGTTCCTCCGCCCAGGCGGGGACCACGCCCGGACCCACCGTCGCACCGCGGTAGCCGCCGTCGGCCACGTCCATCACGGCCCCGCCGACCTCGTGGACCCGGCCGGCCGCGTCGACGAACCCGTCGTAGGTGAGGTCGCGCGGCTCGGCCGGATCCGCCGGTCCGCGTACGTACTCCTCCACCAGCAGCGGCCCGCGCGGCAGGGCCCGGACCACCGCCCGGGCCCCGCCCGCCGCGCGGACCCGCCCGGGGGTCAGCACCGTGGTGCCCGAACCGCAGACGCCGTGCTCCGATTTGAGAACGGTGCTCTCGCCCGCCCGGGTCCGGGCCGCCAGCAGCCGGACCGCCGACCTCCGGGTGTCCACCCGCCATTGCGCGGGCAGCGTGATCGCGGGGTGGCCGCCCTCCGCGAGGATCCGGCCGAACAGCCCGTGCGCCGCCGACTTCGACTCGTACCGCAGCTCGTCAGGCCGCCAGGGCCGCCGGTCCAGCCGCGCGAAGGGGGCGGTCAGGCCCCACGGTACGAGGCGTGCGCCGGTCCCGGCACCTGTCTCGGCACCGGCGCCGGCCGCGGCACCGGCCCCTTCGCCGGTCAGCCGCGCGGTCAGCGCAGGGCGGGCCCGTACGGCGTCCGACAGGCCCGGACCCCGGTCCGCGAGCCCGTCGTACACCTCCACCCCGGCGGGCCAGTCCAGTTGCCGGCCGAGCAGCGAGATCCAGCCCGGCGGCACCGGGCGCGGCAGCACCAGCGCGGTCGGCCGGGGACTGTAGAAGGCGGCCAGGCAGGCGTAGTGGTGGGCGGCCCGCTGCTCCCGGTCCAGCGAGGGGTCCGCGAACTGCGCGTTGTACTCGGCCACATTGCCCACGTGCACGGCGGCCCCGCCGCCGGTCCAGGCCCGCGCCCAGTCCGCCAGGGGCACGGGCGCCACTTCGAACCGCACCAGCCCGCCGGGCACGTCCGGACCCTGCTCCGGACCCGATGGTGGCCTGGCGCCCACCGCGCCCATCGCCCGGTAGAACCCGGCGGCGTGCGGATCGGAGTCGATCAGCAGCCGGCGGAAGCCGAGTCCGGCGGCGCGCCGCAGGACGTCCCGGTACAGCAGGCGCCCCACGCCCCCGCCGATGGCGGCCGGTTCGACGAAGAGCAGCCCCAGCCGGCCGAAGGGCGGCTCCCCGTCCAGGGAGGCGAGCCCGAGCACGGCGGCCGTGCCGTCGCCGGAGCGGTACCCGGCGGCCCCGGCCGCGCCCTCGGCGACCACGATCCGCCGCCGCACCTCGTCCCCGGCCCCGATCCGCAACTCCGGCGCGCACGCGGCGAGGAACTCCGCCCCGTACCCCCAGTGCGCCTTGGACCGCATGACCAGCGCCGTCAGCGCCGCGGCCTCACCGGGCCGCGCGGCCCTGAGCTCCGTCATTTCCTGACCTCCCCATGGTCCGGTGCGATGCCGTGCGATAGATTCGGCCACCGCGACGACAGGCACGCGACGTACTTCCTACCCACCCCGGAGACTGCTTCCCAATGAGCGACATCATCAACGGACTTGGCCGCACCACCGCCTTCGGCGGCGTCGGCCTGGTGCTGCTCATCCTCGGCATCGTCCTGGTGGACGTGCTGACCCCCGGCAAGCTGCCGAAGCAGATCTGGGAAGAGCGCAACCGAAACGCCTCCGTGATGCTCTCCTCGGCGCTGCTCGGCATCGGCGGCATCGTCTTCACCTCGATCTGGACCACCTACGAGGACTTCGGCAAGGGCCTGCTGTCCACGGCGGCGTTCGGCATCCTCGGCCTGGTCCTGATGGCCGTGGCCTTCCTGGTGCTGGACCTGGTGACCCCGGGCAAGCTCGGCGCCATCGTCGTCGACCCCGAGCCGCACCCCGCCGTGTGGGTGACGGCCTCCTGCAACATCGCGGTCGCCGCGATCGTCGCCGCCTCCATCGCCTGACGCTCACCGAGGCTCACTGAAGCCCGCTGAAGCTCACCGAGATCGCACGAGAGCGCCGCTCCCCGAGGGGAGCGGCGCTCTCGTTTCGTACGGGTGCTCCGGCCGCGGCCGGCGGCCCAAGTCCCCCTACGCCAGACCCAGCGCGAACACCGTGAACCCGGCCGCCAGCAGGCCCGCCACCGTCCCGCGCACCGCGGTGACCCGGGTCCAGGGCCGCTCGAACCGGCGCGCGTACCGGGCGATGCCGACCAGCAGCGCCGCGAAGACCGGCATCCACGCCAGCCGTGCCACGATCCACCCCACACTGTCCGGCGCCGTCGTCAGCCCGGCCACCCCGCCCGCGAACGATCCCGGTACGGCGGCCGCCAGCATCGCCGTCTGGTGCCAGCACAGGATCGTCATCGCGCACAGGTTGATCACGACGACGGGCGCCCACAGCAGCGGCCGGGCCAGCAGCCGCGCCAGCCGGTCCCGCAGCAGGATCGCCGCGCCCGACTGGGCCGCGGCCAGGGCCAGTACCAGCAGCGACGGCGGATGGGAGTTGGTCCGGGCCTCGCCCGGCACACCCACCATCGAGGCCGGGTAGTGGAACACCATCAGCAGGGCCGCGACCAGGGCGCTCCCGCCCACCAGCAGCAGCCACCCGCCGCGCCGGCCGATCCGGCCCTCGCCCCAGTCCACGCCGAGCTGGTACGCGAACAGCCAGCCCGGCAGGATGTTCACCAGCGCCACCCACCCGGGCACCGAGTCCGCGAAGGGCCCGTAGCGCAAGAAGTCGACCACGGCGACCGAGACGAGCAGCGGGGCCCCCGCCCAGCCGCCGAACCGCCGCGCGGCGCGCACGCAGTACGGGGTCAGTGCGGTGACCACCACGTACACCCCGACGAACCACAGCGGCTGGATCACCAGCTTCGCGCCGGTCCGCAGGGTGGCCTCGGGCACCCCGGCCGCGTACAGCACGGGCGCTGCCAGTGCCCACACCGCCGTGACCCCGAGCACCGGCCGGCCGAGCCGGGCGATCCGGCCCTTGAGCCAGGCGCCGGCCGATCCGGTGTGCCGCCGGAAGGAGAGCGCCGAGGCGTAGCCGCCGACCAGGAAGAAGACGCCGAGCATCTGGAGCACCCAACTGGCCGGGGCCAGGCCGCCGAAGGCGGAGAGGGGGCTCGCGTTGTGCAGGGCCCCGTCGGAGTCGAGGGTGAACCCGCCGAGCAGCCAGTGCCCGGTGGGCACGGCCAGCAGGGCCAGCGCCCGCAGCCCGTCGATCGCCCGGTCCCGGTGCGCGGGCGTCTTCGCGTCGATCCGCCAGGCGGCCGCCCGCGCCTTGGTGAGGATGCCCGGGGTGCTCGTCGCCCGGCTCCGCGAGGTGCTGACCGGCGCGCTCATCGGGCCGTTTCCGTCGCGATGGCGGCGAAGGCCTTCAGGGACCGGGTCCCGGGAGTGAAGTAGCCCGTGTGGCCCGCCACATCGGCGGCGTCGATCCGGCGGGCGCCGAAGGCCGCCGAGGTGGGGTCGGCTCCGTGGCCGAGTCCCGCGAACTCCACGTTGGGCACGTCCGAGATCCAGTCGGAGGGCCCGCGCGCCGCCCAGACGCGGGCGCCGGTGCGCAGCTCCCCGACGCTGTCGGCCCGCATCCCGGGGGAGCCGAAGGCGACGATGTCGGTGGCGTCCGTGTGCCGGGCCGCCAGCCCGCAGACCACCGAGCCGTAGCTGTGGCAGAACAGCACCGGGTCGGGTGCGCCGACCGCGTCGAGCCCCTCGGTGAACCGGGCGAGACGGACGGCGCCCGCCCGTGCCAGCCGCCCCTGGGCCGTGTCCAGTCCGACCCCGACGGGCGTGGTGTAACCGGTCCACGCGATGACGGCGGCCGACTCCCCGGTCGCGGACCGCAAGGAGCGGGCCATGCCCGCCGGGCCGGTGTACTGCGCCCGCGCGCGGTCGTAGGTGGTGGCGTCGTTGTCCGAGCCCGGCACGATCACCGCTACGTGCGCGGTCCGCTCCAGGTCTCCGAACACCTCGGCGACGGTGCCCCGTCCGCGCGGGTCGAAGGCCAGGATCTGCCGGCCGGGCGCGGCCAGCGAGGCGAAGCGGGGCTCGCCCGTCGCCAGCACGGCCAGCCGGTTGGCCTCGTACCGCAGCGGGAGGGGAGCTCCGTCCAGATTGCCGACCACCAGCGGGTGGGCCCGTACGAGCTCCCGGGCCCGGGAGGCGTCCAGCCCGGCGAAGAACCGCGCGACCTCGGCCGGTGTCGCCCGCGCCGGGTCCGGCAGCGGCCGCCCGGACACGGTGTCGGCCCGCCAGGCGGCGGTGCCCGGCGGCGGGCCGGTGACCGCCGTCTGGGCGTCCGCGGAGGCCCATCCCGCGGTGCCGGCGACGACGGCCGCCGCCAGTGCGGCCGTGACCAGTGTCCTTGCGAAGCGGCGCATGCCCCTTCTCCTCTCCTCGTGACGAGGAGGAAGGTAAGAAGGAGGTACCGGAGCGGGCGTCGCACCGTGGAGCCAAGTCGGATGTCATACCCCGGTAGGGGGTGGAGGAGAACCGGCGGGCGGGTGGGTGCGCGGATCAGCAGCCCGTCGGCGGGCCGGTGCGCGGATCAGCCGCCGTCGCCCGGCCGCACCAGCCCCGCCTCGTAGGCGAAGATCACGGCCTGGGCCCGGTCCCGCAGGTCGAGTTTCCCCAGCACTCGCCCGATGTGCGTCTTGACCGTCTGCTCGGCGACCACCAGATGACCGGCGATCTCCTGGTTCGACAGCCCGCGCGCGATCAGCTCCAGCACCTCGGTCTCCCGCGGGGTCAGCCCGTTGAGCCGCAGCGCGGGGTCGCGGCGCGGCGCGGGCCGCCGCTCGACGAAGTCCGCGATCAGCCGCCGGGTCACCGACGGAGCCAGCAGGGCCTCGCCCGAGGCGACCACCCGGACCGCCGCGATCAGATCCGCCGGCGGAGCGTCCTTGAGCAGGAAGCCGGAGGCCCCCGCGCGCAGGGCCTCGTACACGTAGTCGTCGATGTCGAAGGTGGTGAGCATCAGCACCTTCGGCCGGTGCACCACCCCCGGCGGGGGATCGAGGAGTTCGCGGGCGGCGCTGAGCCCGTCCATCTCCGGCATCCGGACGTCCATCAGGACCACGTCGGGGTGGACGGTCCGGGAGACCTGGATCCCCTGGCGTCCGTCGGGCGCCTCGCCCACCACGTCGATGTCTGCCTGTGCCGACAGGAGCGCGGCGAAACCCGCCCGCACCATGGCCTGGTCGTCGACGATGATCACGCGGATGGTCAACTTGGTTCCTCGGAAGCGGTGTCGATCGGCATGCGGGCGGCGACCCGGAAGCCGCCGTCGGGCAGCGGACCGGTGTCCAGCGTCCCGCCCGTCAACCGTACGCGCTCCCGCATCCCCACCAGCCCGTGCCCCGTGCCCGAGGTCTCCAGCGCCACCACCGCGTCCCGCGCGGCGCCGTTGACCACCAGCACGAGGACCTCCTGCTCGTCGAAGGTCACCGAGACCCGGGTCGGGGCCCCCGGCGCGTGCCGCACCACATTGGCCAGCGCCTCCTGGACGATCCGGTACGCCGACAGGTCCACGGCCGGCGGCGCCGCCCCGGCCGCGCCCGCGGCCAGCGCCAACTCCACCGGCTGCCCGGCCCGTACGGTCGCCTCCACCAGTTGCTGCAACCGGCCGATCCCCGGTTGCGGGGTCCGGTCGGCGCCGTTCGCCTCGTCGCCGCGCAGCACCGTCAGCAGCCGCCGCATCTCGCCGAGCGATTCGCGCGCGCTCGACGCGATGGCGGCGAACTCCTCGCGCACCGGCTCCGCCATGCCGGGGAGCCGGTACGGCGCCGAGTCCGCCTGCACGGTGATCACCGACATGTGGTGGGCCACCACGTCGTGCAACTCCCGGGCGATCCGGGCCCGTTCCTCCAGCAGGGTGCGCCGGGCCCGCTCGGCCTCGCTGATGCTCTCCTGCTCGGCGATCTTCTGGCGCGCGTCGCCGAGCCCGCGCAGCGCCCCCGTCAGTGCGAGCATCACGCCGGCCAGCACGAACAGCAGGGCGACCGTGTTGGTCGTCCCGTCCGGCCGGAAGCCCCACAGCGCCGCCCCCACCACCCCGGTCGCCAGCCACACCCCGACCAGGGTCCGGATGGACTCGCGCAGCCCCAGGCAGGCCATCAGCACCAGGTAGCCGATGATCACCATCGGGGTCCAGGGCCAGGCGTGCCCCGCCACCCGGTCGGCCTGGGTCAGTACGACGGCCCCGACGGCGTCCGCGAACAGCACCATGCCCCACGCGGCCAGCGGCCGCGTCACGGCGAGCAGCAGCGGCAGGGTCTGGGCCACGCCCAGCGCCCCGGCCCAGCCGCCGCCCGCCTTGTAGTCGTTGGTCAGCACCGCGATCGTCACCGGCAGCAGCGTCATCACGCACACGGCGGTCACGGCGTACGGCAGCACCCGCTGCCAGGCCTCGGGCGCCTGAGCGAGCAACGGCTCGGCGGCCCGGGCGGGCGTACGCAGCGCCACCGCGAACCGCCCTGGCCCTGGCCGGGCGGGGGAACGGCCGGGGCCGACCGGCCCGGACCGGGGCGACGGCCTGGGCCCGGCCCCGGACGCGGGCCCGGCCCCGGCCCCGGGCCCGGACGCCGCTCGGGACCCGGACAGCGACCCGGACCCGTCCGGCGACCCGGACGTGGACCCGTCGGGCGGTCCGGACGGGGACGGGGATCCGGGGCGGGCACGGAAGAGGGATCGGAATCGGGATCGGGCTCGCTCGCTCATGATCGGTCCAGCGTATGCGTCCGCGCCCCACCCGGGTACGGGGCAGCTCCGTGGCCATCGGGGCACCCCGGCAGGGCGCGGCCGGCGACGGCGCGGACAGCCGCCGCCGGGCCGCCCCCGGGCCGGGCGGGTGTGCCGACGCCGAACCCTGGCCCGCACGTCAGGGGCAAGCCCGCCCCGGAGGCCGCGGCGGCCCCGCATAGACTGCGCCCGGCACGGACGATCACGGCACGGCGATCACTCGACAGCGGGGAGCACGGACGCATGGGCGGGGCGGCCGCGCTGGAGAAACTGATACCGGTGGCGCTGGCCTTCGGCGCCGGCGTGTTCCTCGCGCGCCGCAAGGTGGTCCCCGCGGAGGCGTCCAAGGCCTTCGCTGACTACGCCTTCCTCTTCGCGGTCCCGTGCTACCTGTTCGGCAACATCTACGCCGCGGACCTCGCCGCCCTCTTCGACTGGCGGGCCATCGGCGGCTACGCGGCCACCGCCGCCCTCGCCGTCGCGGCCGTCGCCACCGCCTCGGCGGCAGCCGGACTGCGCGACCCCCGGACCGTGGCACTGCGCGTGATGGCCGGGGTCCAGGTCAACACCGCCTACTTCGCCGTCCCCGTCTTCATCACCTTCTTCGGGACGGCCGCGCCGATCTTCCCGGTGCTGCTCTTCCAGGTCTGCGTCCTGTCGCTCGTCGTCATCGCCATCATGGAACTGGGCCGTTCCGGACCCGGCTCGGGCGGCCCCGCCCAGCGCCTGGGCCGCGCCGTCGGTGCCTCGCTCGTCACCCCGCTCGTCCTGGCCTGCAACGCGGGGATCCTGCTCAACCTGCTCTCCGTGCACGTCCCGGAGGTGGTCCTCGACGGGGCCGCCTTCGTCGGCGACAGCGCCTCCCCGGTGGCCCTCTTCGCCCTCGGACTGCACCTCGGCGGCATCGGCCTCGACGTCCGGGGCACCACCCGCGAGGAGCTGGCACTCATCGGCTTCAAGTGCCTGGCCTTCCCGCTGCTCGCGTGGGCGGTGTGCGGGGCACTGTTCGGGGTCCGGGGCGAGTGGCTCACGTACCTCGTGCTGATCGCCGCGATGCCGACACCCCAGAACCTGTTCATCTTCGCCCAGCGCTACGACGTGGGCGTGGACCTCTCCGCCGCCGTGGTGATCAAGAGTTCCCTGGTCTCCCTCCTGCTGCTGCCGCTCTGGCTGCAGGCTGTCCCGACGTGACCGCGGCGCCCTTCGTTCCCCGGGCGGGCCGCGCTCGTTGAGCGGGTATGGAACTCCCGACGATCGCGGCGCCCGGCGTCGGTGAACAGGCCGACGCCGTGGCCGATGCCGCCTGCCACCTCTACGACGCCCTGGCGCCCTGGGGCCGCACCGCCCCCGGAGGGTGGAGCCGGGGCGCCGCCGAGGACGCCGCCGAGGCCATCGAGACGGCCGCGCACGCCCTCGCGTACGCCCATCCGCGCGCCGAGGTCATCCTCGGCCCCGTGCACACCGCCCTCGCGGACCTGCGCCGCCAGCTCGGCCTCGCGCCCGCCGAACCGCTGAGCGCGGAGGGGCTGCCGGTGACCCCGCGCACGGTGGGCAACCCGCGCCGCACCCGCTGGGTGCGGGTGCTCACGCCACCCGCGCCCCGGCAAGAGCCTGCTCGTACAACTTCCTGATGTCGGCGCCGAAGTAGGAGCTGTAGGAGGTGTCGGGGGTGTCCCCGCCCGTCTTCCAGCCGCCGATCACCCCGACCACGTCGCCGGTCTCGGTCCGCTCGTCGAAGGCGGTCAGGAACGGGCCGCCGCTGGTGCCGCCCGGATACCCGGTGCAGTCGATCCGCAGGAACGATCCGGGGATCCCGGGATCGGTGCTCGTGAACTTCGTCGTCCGGTTCACGCACAGCCGCGGCCGGGCGGCGGAGGCCGGGTAGCCGATCAGCGAGACCTTCGGATGCGCGTACGCGGCGCCGGTGACCAGGCGGTTCCCGCCCACCACGTCCTCCACGGGGAAGCCGTCGGCGTCCGGGCCGACCTGGGCGAAGGCCACGTCGAGGGCGGCGCCCTTGTCCGCGCCGAGCTGGCGGTAGCGCGGGTCGATCCACACCTTGGAGCGGCCGCCCGCGTCGCGCAGGACCGGGAACATCCCGTACGGCTGGGGGTTCTGGGCCGTGTACTGCGGTACGAAGGCCACCTGCCGGGTGTCCGTCCCGAGCAGGCAGTGCGCCGCGCTGAGCACCAGATCGCGGCCGGGGGAGGCGACCACGCTCGCGGTGCAGAAGTACGCGCCGCCGCCCTTCATGACGAACATCCGGCCGACGACCGGAATCCCGTCGAAGTCCCGGCCGGTCCCGTCCACCGCCGCCGGGGCGCCGCCGCGGCTGATCGGGACCGCGGACGCCATCCGGTCGGGGGTCCAGAAGTTCTCCGCCTCCCGGGCCGACCACCGGTCGGTGGCGGGGGTCTGCGCCGGGGCCTGGGCCGGGGCGGTGCCCGCCTCTGCCTCGGGCAGGGGCCCGCCGGGCAGCAGCAGGGCGGCGGTGGCCGCCGCCACCGTCAACGTACGTCGCATGTCCGTCTCCTTCTTCGGGGATGGGAGGGAGGGCGAGGAGCTGGGGAACCGGGGGCTACACGGCTTGGGGGAAGCGCAGCAGCCGGTCCGGGTCGTAGCGCCGCCGGACCTCTTCGAGGCGGGCCAGGTTCGGCCCGTAGTAGGCCTCGCGCCAGCCGGTCAGCTTCGGATCGGTGTAGTTCTGGTACGCGGCTCCGCCCGCCCAGGGCCGCAGGTCCTGCCAGAGCCCGTCGAGCCAGCCCTGGTGCCGGACGGTGTCGGCGGCGGGAGCCGCGCCGGGCCAGTAGACGAGGTACTGGGCGAGGAACCCGGCCGAGCGGTGCGCGAAGGCGGTGGCCCGCGCCGGGAGCCGGTTGAGGGCCCCGCCGCAGACCCCGTCGAACTGCACCACGCCGAACCCGCCGGGCGGCACGCTCCCGGCGTAGCGCCGCAGGGCGGCCAGCACCGCGGAGGCGGCCGGGTCGGTCAGCCCGTCCGGGGCCCAGAAATCGGACCGGGCGGCGTAGGAGTCGCGGCCGAGCCGCCCCTGGGGATCGTGTCCCGGCAGGCTGCCGGGCAGCCGGCACTCGGCGGGGCTCCGGTCCAGGCAGCCGGCCATCGCCCGGACGGTGTCCCCGTAGCCGCGCACGACGGTCCAGCTGTCCCGGGGCGCACCGCCCGCCAGGTCGGACAGCCGGGTCAGCTGCCGCTCCAGCTCGGCGCGTCCGCCGTCCAGGCAGAGCACCCGCACGGCCGGGGCGCCGACCGGGCCGCCGTCGACGGTGAACTCCACCTGGCTCCAGAACGGATCGGGCAGCTCCCGGAGCCAGCGCTGCCAGCCGCGCAGGACGGCGGGGGAGCGGTCGGCGGACCAGCGCAGTTCCGCGAGGGCGCAGTCGGTGACGGGGTGGGTGCGCAAGCGGAAGCCGGTGACCACCCCGAAGTTGCCGCCCCCGCCGCCGCGCAGCGCCCAGAACAGGTCGGGCTCGCGGTCGGCGTCGACCTCGCGGACCGCGGCGTCGGGGGTCACGACGGTGACCCCGGTGAGCCGGTCGGAGGTGGCGCCCCAGGCGCGGGAGGACAGGCCCAGCCCGCCGCCGAGGGTGAGACCGGCGATGCCGACGGAGGGGCACAGCCCGGTGGGGACGGCCAGGCCCCGTGCGGCGAGGACGGCGTTCACCTCCCCGAGCCGGGCGCCGGCACCGATCCGGACCCCGGCCGCGGAGCCCGACTGCGACTCCAGGGCCACCTCCGCCATGACGCCCGTGTCGATGACGAGTCCGGCCTCGCGGGTGGACCAGCCCGCGTAGCCGTGGCCGCCGCCGCGCGGCACCACGGGGACGGCCGAGCGCCGGGCGAAGTCCAGACAGGCGGCCACGTCCCCCGGGTGCACGGGGTAGGCCAGCGCGCCCGGCCGGACCGCGTCGTAGCGGGGCTGGAAGAGCCGCCGGGCCTCGTCGTAGTCCGGGTCGCCCGCCGTCAGCACCCGGCCGTCCAGGGAGCGGGCCAGCGCCCCGTAGTCCGGGTCCGCGCGGCGGGGCGCCGTACGGGGCTTCGTGCCGGCCGGCGTGCGGGCCGTCGCGCCGATCGAGGCGAGGACGCCCGTGGCGGCTCCCGCGAGGACCTGGCGGCGGTGGAGGGTCATCCCTCCTTCCTGCCACCGCCTTGCCCGTTCGGAGCGAAGGCGGGCCCACGGGGGCCGGGTTGCCCCCCGAACGGCCCATGCGCGAGCCCCCCTCCGGGACCGAGGAGCGGCTCAGGCCGGGGTCAGTCCGCCCGGCGGGCCAGCAGGAAGCCCTGCGGGCCCTTCTCCGTGGCGTCCGGTTCCCGGACCAGGCGGGCCGTCTCGGCCAGGCCCGCCCCCGCCAGCAGCTCGCCGATCAGCTCGGGCGGGGTCCAGTACACGTCGAGGTCGACCGGATGCCCGTACGCGTGTTCCAGCCGGAGCTGCCGGTCGCCCGCCTTGAACGCGATCAGCAGGTACCCGCCGGGGGCCAGCACCCGGGCGAACTCGGCGAACAGCGCGGGGAGCCCGGCCGGGGGCGTGTGGACGGTGGAGTACCAGGCCAGCACCCCGCCGAGGACCCCGTCCGCGATGTCCAGCGCGGCCATCGAGCCGACCTCGAACCGCAGCCCCGGATACGTCCGGCGGGCCACCGCCACCATCGCGGGCGACAGGTCGACTCCGAAGGCCCGCACCCCCAGCCCGTCGAGGTGCGCGGTCACCCGGCCCGGGCCGCAGCCCAGGTCCGCGACCGCCCGGCCGGCGCCGGGGCCGTCCCCGCGCACGTACTCCGCGAAGGCGGCGAGCATGGACCGGTCCAGCGGTTTGCCCTCCAGCTCCCCGGCCAGCAGGGCGGCGTAGTCGGCGGCGACGGCGTCGTAGGACGACCGGACGGAGTTCAGGTGCGAAGTCGATCCCATGCCCCCGGACAGTAGCCCGCCCGTCCCGCGAAACAGGCCGTCTCTTTCGGATCTTGCCTGGCCCGAAAGAGACGGCCTAGCCCCCGGTCAGCGGATTGTCCAGCGCGGCCCACTGGTCGCCCGGCACCCCCGGGCTCAGCCGCATCAGCGTCAGTGCCTTGGTCGGCAGCGGCCCCGTCAGCAGGGCCCGGGTGTCGGCGGTGGACGGCAGGCCGGGCTCGGCCGCCGCCAGGTCCGCCGCGAGCGCGGCGGCCGAACCGGCCGTGGAGCCGAGGGCGCCCGCCACCAGGGACCCGAAGAGCTTGCGGCGCAGCAGGGTCACGTCGTCGGTGATCAGCCGCCCCGACAGCGGTGGCGCCGACAGGCCGTGGCGGGCGAGGCGGGCCGGGCTGATCCGGATGTCGGCGAGGTCGCGGTACACGAGCCGCTGCGGGGTGCCGTCGGCGGACAGGACGACCAGGAGGTTCTGGCCGTGGGCCTCCAGGGCCACTCCGAGGTCCAGGACGCGCAGGCACACCGACAGCGCGAGGCGGGCGAAACCGGCCCGCCAGGCGTCGGAGCGCGCGTACGGGGTCAGCGCCAGCGCGGCCACGGGCAGGACCTGCTCGCCCGCGCCCCGGTCCGCGTACGCCTCGGGCGGCTCGCGGAGCACGGCGGCCAGGTCCGGGGTGCCGGCGGTGACGGCGCCCAGGGTGCGGGTGACGTGCAGGCGGCCGTCGAGCCGCTCGGACAGGCTCTGGGCGAAGGCGGAGACCGCGGCGGCCGTCTCGATGGAGTAGACGGAGATGTCCCGCACGGAGGAGGTGAGGCGGGTGCTGAGCGCGGTCTTGACGTGCGGCCCGCCGTCGGCGGGGGACAGGGTGCGCAGGGCCATCAGCGGGTGCGCGGCGGGCCCGGGCCGCAGCTCGTACACGTTCCCGCTCCCGTGCCGGTCCTCCTTCGGCTGTCCCTGTTTCACCACGTGCGCGGCCTGCCAGGGGTGGACCGGTACGAGGATGCGCCCGGCCTCCCGCCATCGCTCCGGCCACTCCCCGGTCACCCGGCACTCCCCGGCCCGTACGACGGCCAGCCCGAGGGCGACCACGGGCCGGTGCTCGGGTGCGTACGCGAGCTGCTCGGCCACCGTGAAACCGGGGCGGGAGCGGCAGTTGGGGTGGTACGGATGGCCGTCCACCACCCGCTGCTCCCACTCCCAGGCGGCGAGCCCCGCCGCGGCGCCGCCCGTCCCGGAGTCGGCCGGCTGGCCGGCGCGGGACAGGGCGAGGGAGGCCGTGCTCTCGTCGAGCTCGGCGGCGAACTCCTCCCCGTACGGCAGCCCGAGCGCCGCCACGAGCGCGGCGGCCCGCCGGTAGGGGCGCCCGTCGAGCAGCAGCTCGGTCACGGGGGGCGCGCTCGCGCGGACCGCGGAGAAGGTCGTCGCGTACGGGTCGGGGAGGGGGCCCTCCAGCCGGGACCCCGAGGCGAGCCGGAGCACGAGCGTGCCGGAACCCCGTTCCCGGCGGGTGATCCACGGCAGCGGCTCGAACGCGAAGGCCCGCCAGAGCCGGGTGAGGACGGCGGCGCGCGCGCCGGGGAGCGCGGCGGCGTAGGCCGCCGCGAGGCCGGGGCGTGCGTCGGGCGGTCCGATCAGGGCGGTCGGGTCGGTGGAGCCGATCGGTCCGATCAGGGCGGTCGGGTCGGTGGAGCCGATCGGTCCGATCAGGCCGGTGGGGGCGGTCGAGCCGGTGGAGCCGATCGGTCCGATCAGGCCGGGTAGGCCGGGCAGGCCGGGCAGGCCGGGCAGGCCGGGCAGGCCGGTGGGGCCGGTTCCGGCCGGTCCGGCCAGTTCGGCGGCCACGGCCTCTTCGGCCGCGGGGGCGGGGAGGTGCATGCTGGGATCCAGGGCCCCGGTCCTCTCGGGTGACGTGATGATCACTTCATCATCGCGGATACTGAAGATCACGGCCGGTGGTACGCCCCGCGCACCTCCGGCGCTCCAGCTGGACCGAATGGAATCCGTGGACCTCAACGCCACCGACAACGCCGCCGCCGACACCTACGCGGCCGCCCCGCTCCTGAACTGCCTCCTGCGGGAGGCCGCCGAACCGGTCCCGCCGTCCGGGTCCGCCGGGGCGGGCGGCACGGGCGGAACGGGGGGGCCCGCGGGTTCCGCGGGGGACGGCTGGTGCGCGTACCGGCTGTCGGGCAGCGGCCGGTCGCTGCGGGTGCGCGGCGGGCGCAGGCCCGAACGGCCCGAGCTGGGCACCGGGTCCGGCTGGCATCCGCTGAACCATACCGAGCTGGTCAAACTCGTCTCCGACGAGCTGCGGCTGTACACCGGGGTGTCCAACGACGAGCTCCCGGTCGAGATCGCCGACAGCCGCGGGACCGTCGCCGCGCTGCTGGCCGCCCGCGCGGTCACACCGCCGCCGGCCGACCCGTACGTGCGCTCGGAGCAGTCGCTGGTCATGGGGCACCCCCACCACCCGGCCCCCAAGGCCCGCGGCGGCGGGCCGGCCAACGGCTGGCTGCCGTACGCCCCCGAGGCGTACGGCCGCTTCCCGCTGGCCTTTCTCGGCGTGCGCGAGGACCAGGTGGTGGAGGAGGGCGGGCCGGCGGCGGCCGGCGCGATCGACTCGCTGGCGGAGGCGCTGGGCGGGCCGCGCCCGCCGGCCGGCTACCGGCTGCTGCCCGCCCACCCCTGGCAGCTCGACCTGGTCGCGGGCAGTCCCGCCGTCCGCGAGGCCCTCGCGGACGGGAGGCTGCTGTCGCTGGGAACCGGGCGGGTGCCGGTCTGGCCGACCGCCTCGATCCGGACCCTCTACGTTCCCGGCGGTGGTGGCGGCGGCGTGACCGGTGGCGGGACCGCCGGCAGCGGCAGGGCAGGCACGGCCGCCGATCTGTTCGTGAAGTTCAGCCTCGACGTGCGGATCACCAACGACGTGCGCCGGCTGTGGCGGCACGACCTGCTGAAACTGCGCCGTACGGACGCGGTGGTCGAGGCGGGCTTCGCGGAACTGCGCCGGTCCGGGTCGGGCGCGGCCTGGCTGTCCGACCGGGGGTACCGGACGGCCGCCTTCGCCTTCGAGGAGCTCGCCGTCCTCGTCCGTGACGGCCTGGCGGCGCACGCGGAGCCCGGGCTGACCCCCTTGCTGGCGGCCGCGCTGGCGGAGGGGTACCCGGGCAGCCCGCTCGCGGGGACGGCCGACCCGGCCGCGTGGTGGCGGGCGTACCTGCGCCAGGTGGTGCCGCCCGTGCTGCACCTCTTCGCCCGGCACGGCGTGGTCCTGGAAGCGCACCTCCAGAACACCCTGGTCGCGGTCGACGCCGAGGGCATGCCCGCGCAGGCCCTCTTCCGGGACGCGGAGGGCGTGAAACTCCTCCCCGACCTGGACCGGGAGGCCGCCTGGCAGCGCCTCGTCTACTGCCTGGTGGTCAACCACCTGACCGAGGTGGCGGGCGCGCTCGCGGAGAGCCGTCCGGAGGCGGCCGGGGAGCTGTGGCCCGCGGCCCGCGAGGAGTTCCGGCGCTGCGGCGAGGCCCACGACCTGCCCGAGGTCGCCGCCCTGCTGGCCGCCCCCGCCCTCCCGGCCAAGACCAACCTGCTGCTGCGCTGGACCCGGGCCGACGGCGCGGACTCCCGCTACCTGCCGCTTCCCAACCCGCTGCGGTCCTGAGGGAGCGTGCGGTTCCGGCCAAAGAGGGTCCGGATACCGGATCCCCCCTCACCGACAGGTATAGACCAATGCTACGTTGGTCGGGCAGACCGCGCAGTCCTTGACCTCCCGTCAGAGGAGAAGCCATGCCCTCCCCTTCGCGGGGCGGCGGCCCGGCCGCCACGCCCAAGTACCAGCGGATCGCCGCAGCGTTGCGGCGCGAGCTCGACCTCACCGCACTCACCCCCGGCGCCCGTCTCCCCTCCGAGCGCAGCCTCGCCGCCCGCTACGAGGTCAACCGGCAGACCATCCGGGCCGCCCTCCAGCACCTGAGGGAGGACGGGCTCGTCGTCACCGGACGGCGGGGCACCCGGCCGGCCTTCCCGACGGAGGGGCACCGGCCCCCGGTGGCGCCCCCGGCGGGCCCCGCTGCCCCGGGCCCCGCCCCGGCGTCGGTGGCCACCCCCGTACCGGCGCCCGCGCCCGCGCAGGCACCCGCCGGGGACGCGGCCCAGGCGTGGCTCACCCTCGTCACGCTCGCTCCGGCACTCGCCGACCAGCTCGGCATGCGGGGCGGGGAGCAGACCCTGGTCCACCACCACCGCGAAAGCGGCCCGACGGGCCAGACCCGGCGGCACGCGGTGACGTACCTCTGTCCCCGCACCGTGGTCCGGACCCCCGAACTGGCCCGCTACCGGGACCGCCTGGTGGCGGGCGTCCGGGACGAGGACCTGGGTCCCCTGCACCACTGGCTGGAGGGTGCCGCGCGGGCCGGCCGGGTCGCCGAGACCATCACCATGACCCGGACCAACTCGCCCCAGGCCGCCACCCCGCCCGGCGGCCTCTCCGTACGCCGCACCCTGCACGACGCCTCAGGCCGGCTGCTCGCCGTCACCGATCTCGCCTTCCCCACCTGGGACCGGCTGACCTTCGACCGCTCCCCGGCCGCCATCGGCTTCCGGGTCACCTAGCACACACGGCCGACGTCGCACTGCGGGCGCTGCACCTCCGTTGATCTCTCGCAGGACGGTCTCGTCGACACAGTCACGTGCAGGGTTCCGCGTCTCAGCTCCCCAGGATCCACCGGACGGCCGCGGTGGCTCCCAGCACCAGGGGCGGGGCGAGCCACCACCGCCCCATGGCGGGGCGGATCGAGGGAAGGAGGGTGATCAGCAGGCCGAGGGCGCTCGCCACGATGGCGAGGAGGCAGGACAGCTGGATGCCGGCGGTGGCCTCGTCGTCACAGGTGCCGGACGGCCGGGTGGTGAGAGCGGTGTACAGGAACCAGCCGACGATCGCGTAGAGCAGTGCGAGCGGGACGGTCAGGACCCGTTTCAGGCAGCCGTCGTCCGAAGGCGTCCGGTCCGGGCCGGAGCGAGGGGGCATCAGCCGAGTGCTCCCCTCGCGTCGTCGAGATCCTGCCAGTACGGGCCGCCGTTGTAGCGGGCTGCCAGTTCCTGGTACCGGGCGGGAGTCATCTCCTGCGCGGGTACGTCGGCGAATTCGCTCTCCGCCTTCAGCTGGGCCAGGTATCCCGCGGCGATGAAGATGTTCTGCCCGGGGTCCTGGAGGGATTCCTCCACCACGGTCCGGCCCCTCACGTGTTCGTGTGGACGTCCCCGGTGGTGGTGGAGGTGATGACCGCCCGGCGGCCGAGATCGCCCGGCGGGATCCCCGGGTGGTGGCCGCCCGGCCGCCCGGAGCCGGGGGACACCCCGAGGGCCAGGCGGGAGACGATCCGGTAGCGGTCGCCCCGGTACACGGAGTGGACGTACTCCACGGGCCGGCCGGTGGAGTCGGTGGTGAGCCGCTCGATGAGCAGGGCGGGGGAGAGCAGCGGAACGTCCAGCAGGCCCGCCTCCGACTCGTTCACCACCGTCGGCTCGATGGACTGCTGCGCCTCGTGCACGTACACGCCGTGGTGGTCGCGCAGATGCTCGTAGAGGTCCCCGGCCTCCAGCTCCGCCGGGGTCAGGGCCGGCACCAGGGCGGCCGGGATGTGCAGGTGCTCGATGGCCATCGGGGCCCCGTCCACCAGTCGCAGCCGGGCGATGTAGAGCAGGCTCGCACCGGGGGAGATGCGCAGGCGGCGGCCGATCCGGGCCCCCGCCTGCACGGTGGAGTGGTCCAGGACCCGGCTGGACCAGTGCCCGGCGGCCTGCCGCATCGCGAAGGCCGCCTCGTCGGCGGCCAGTTCCTGGGTGATCTTGGCCGGCGCGACGAACATCCCGCGCCCGTGCTCGCGTACGAGCAGCCCCGTGGCCACGAGCTCGTCCACCGCCGCGCGCAGCGTGGGACGGGAGACCTCCAGCGTGGCGCACAGGGTGCGTTCGGAGGGGATCGCGTCGCCGGGCCGCCGGATGTCGATGAGCCCCAGCAGGTGCTCGCGTACCCGTTCGCGCTTGAGTACGGATCCTGACGAGTCGGTTGCGTCCTTCGTCACGGCCCGCCCCCATTTCTCTCTGCTCACCTGTCCAACTGGTCATGTGCATCTAACCACTCGGGGGAGGGCGGGCGCGAGGAGTCCGCTGAAATTCTTCGTGCGGGGTTGACGGCGCACGCGGGCCGTGTCACCTTCTAGCCACTCAGCTAACCAATTGGTCAGTTGGTCAACTCCACTCCTCCTCGCATGAGTTGTCGCATGAGGTGCCGGACGGGTTGACGGAACAGCCAGGTGAGGAATCTCCGAGACCGTGACCGCCGCCACTCCCGCTACCGCCGCCGCTTCCCTCCCCTCCGGCCTCGGGCTCGTCCCGCGCCCCGACTCGGTGACCGTCCTGCCCGGCCGCTTCACCCTGGACCACCGCACCGGACTGCGTGCCGGTCCCGGCGCCGAGGCGGCGGCCGGTCTGCTGCGCGAACTGCTCACCCCCGCCACCGGGTTGCCGCTCGCCCCGGACCCCGACGGGCGGATCACCTTCCTCCTGCCCCCCGGGGACGCGGCCCCCGCCGGCCCGGGCGAGGAGCCGCTCGGCGCCGAGGGGTACGCCCTCACCGTCGGCCCCGACTCCGTCCTGCTGCGCGCCGCCCGCCCCGAGGGTCTGCTCCACGGGGTGCAGACCCTGCGCCAGCTGCTGCCGCCCGAGGGGCTGGCCGCAGACGGCGCGCAGGCCCGTACGCCAGCCGGCGGCTGGTCGCTGCCCTGCGTACGGATCACCGACCGGCCGCGGTTCGCCTGGCGCGGAGTCCTGCTGGACGTGGCCCGGCACTTCCAGCCCGTGGACTACGTACGCCGCTTCGTGGACCTGCTGGCGCTGCACAAGCTCAACGTCCTGCACCTCCACCTCACCGACGACCAGGGCTGGCGGATGCCGGTCGCGGCCTATCCCCGGCTCACCGGGACCGGCGGCCGTCGCGCCGAGACCGAGGGGGACGGCATCCCGCACGAGGGCGCCTACACCCGCGCGGAGCTGACCGGGCTCGTCTCCTACGCGGCCCGCCGCGGGGTCACCGTCGTCCCCGAGATCGAGATGCCCGGCCACGCCCGCGCCGCCCTCGCCGCCTACCCCGAACTCGGCAACCGGCCCGGCGTCCGGCTGGACACGTGGACCCGCTGGGGGGTCTGCGAGAACGTCTTCGGGGTCCACGACACCGTGCTCGACTTCTGCCGGGGTGTCCTGGACGAGGTCGCGGACGTGTTCCCCGGGCCCTACGTGCACCTCGGCGGCGACGAATGCCCCCGCGTGGAATGGGAACGCTCCCCGGCCGCCCGCGCCCGGATCGCCGCCGAGGGGCTGTCCGGCCCGGGCGCCCTCCACGGCTGGTTCCTCGGCGAGGCCGCGGCGCACCTGGCCCGGCTCGGCCGCCGCCCGCTCGGCTGGACCGGGACCGGCACGGAACTGCCCGCCCCCTTCACGGCCTTGGCCTGGCTCGACGCGGAGCACGGACGGGCCGCCGCCCTAAGCGGCCACGACGTGATCATGACCCCCTACCGCTCCACCTACCTGGACTACCCGCAGTCCGCGGACCCCGGCGAACCGCGCGGCCAGGACGGCGGCGTGCTCGACCTGCGCGGGGTCTACGACAACGACCCCGCCCCCGCGCACTGGGAGCCCGAGGCCGCACGCCGCGTCCTCGGCACCCAGGCGCAGCTGTGGACCGAGTACGCGCGCACCCCCGCGGAGCTCGAATACCTGGCCTTCCCCCGGCTGTGCGCCCTGGCCGACACCGCTTGGTCGGCGCACCGCGACTGGCCGGACTTCCTCCGGCGCCAAGGCCACCACCAGACCCGGCTCGCCGCCCTCGGCGTGCGCGGCCGATCCCTTCCCTCCCCCCACCCCGAGAGGAACGCAGCATGCGCACCCCGAGCCACGCCCCCGGCCACACCCCTCCTCACGCCCCCAGCCGCAAGCGCCGTACGGCCGTAGCCCTGGCCCTCGCCCTGACCGCCGGTCTCGGCTCGGCCGCCCTGGGCGCCCTGCCCGCGACCGCGGCGGCCGACTCCGTCAAGGTCCAGTACCGCACCAGCGCGACCGGAGCCACCGCCGACCAGGCGGAGCCCTGGTTCAAGGTGGTCAACAACGGCTCCGGCACCGTGGCCCTGAACCAGGTCTCCTTCCGCTACTACTTCAAGGCAGACAGCCCCAGCACCCAGTACCGGTACGCCTGTTCCTGGGCGGTCAAGGGCTGCGCCAACATCACCGGCACCTTCGGCACCCTGGCCACCCCGACGGCCACCGCCGACCGCTACCTGGAGATCACCTTCACCGGCGGCGCCGGCAGCCTCGCCCCGGGCGCCGACACCGGCGACATGCAGCTGCGCTTCTACCGCGCCGACTGGCAGACGCTGCGCCAGTCCGACGACTACTCCTTCGACGGGTCCCGCACGGCGTACGCCGACTGGGACAAGGTGACCGCCAAGCTGGGCACCGGCACCGTCTGGGGCACCGCGCCCGGCGGCAACACCCCGGACCCGACGCCGACTCCGACCGACCCCACGCCCACTCCCACGCCGACCCCGACCGACCCGGGACCGGCCGGAGCCACCCTCTTCGACGATTTCACGTACACCTCCTCCTCCGACCCGGCGATCGGGGCCCACGGCTGGAGCGTGCGCTCCAACGCGGGCGGCCCCGGCGTCCCGGGCGCCACCTGGGCGCCGGAGAACGTCACCTTCGCGGCCGAGGGCGGCAACACGATCATGAACCTGGAGACCTCGACGGCCGGCACCGGCGAGAGCACCAAGCACACCGAGATCCTCACCAAGACGATGAAGTTCAAGAACGGCACCTACGCGGCGCGGGTGAAGTTCTCCGACGCCCCGAAGTACGGCCCGGACGGGGACCACCTCGTGCAGACCTTCTTCCCCATCAACGACCTCAAGGCCCCGCTGGCCGACGACTACTCGGAGTACGACTTCGAGTACCTCCCCAACGGCGGCTGGGGCGAGCCCTCGAACATCCTCTACACCACGTCGTGGGAGACGTACCAGGCCGACCCGTGGGTGGCCGTCAACCAGCACACCGAGTCCCGGCAGAGCTACGCGGGCTGGCACGACCTGGTGCTCACCATCGACAACAACGCCATCACCTACTACGTCGACGGCCAGGTCTTCGGCGTCCACGACGCCAAGTACCTGCCCGAGCGGGGCATGTCGATCAACTTCAACCAGTGGCTGATCGACCTCAACGGGCAGCCGGGCTCTACCCCGCGCGCCTACGACCAGAAGGTGGACTACGTCCTGCACGTCAAGGACCAGGTCCTCACCCCGGCCCAGGTGGCGGCCAAGGTCGGAGGCTACCGGACCGCGGGAACGGCCTTCGTGGACACCGTCCCCACCAGCTGATCCAACCGAGGTGAACAACGGTGCGCTCCGGGGCCCTCGGCCCCGGAGCGCACCGCCTTTCCGTTCAGAACCTCTCGTTCAGAACCTTTCCGTTCAGAACCGCAGCGCCCACCAGTCCAGGTACCCGGTGTTCCCGGCGAAGGCGTCGTAGACGCGCAGCCGCCACACCCCGTTCGCCGTCTCCGAGGAGGCGTTGACCGTGTACAGCCCGACGAGGTCGCTCTCGCCCCAGTCGGTGTACTCGTCCTTGACCGGGTAGACCGTCCCGTCAGGAGCGATCAGGTCGATCCGCAGGGTCCCGGAGTCCGGGTGCTTGACGGCCAGCTCCACCTCCAGCTTGGAGGGGGCGCGGCCCTCGACACCGCTGACCGTGATCGGGGACCTGATGGTCTTCAGGTCCCCGACCGCGTAGTTCTTGGTGTTGGAGACGCGTTTGGCGACGACCCGGTTCGGCACGCTGCCCAGGTAGAGGGAGCGGTCGGGCGAGCCGGAGCCGCGGTCGAGCACCGCCCCGGTGGTGGCCTTGGACTTCAGGTAGGTCGCCACCTGGGCGGGGGTGGCGGTGCGGTTGAGGGACAGGTAGATCGCCGCCGCGCCCGCGACGTGCGGGGAGGCCATCGAGGTCCCCGACATCTGGGTGCTCCACTCGTCGTCCCACCACACCGCCGAGGTGATGGAGTCGCCGGGGGCGAACAGGTCCACCAGCGAACCGTAGTTGGAGTACGTGGAGCGGGCGTCGTGGGTGCTCGTCGCCCCGACCGTGATCGCCTGGGAGACCCGGGCCGGCGAGTGGGTCGAGGCGTCCTTGTCCTGGTTGCCCGCGGCCACCGTGTAGGTGATCCCGGAGGCGATGGAACCGCGCACGGCCGCGTCCAGGACGCTGTCCGGGTCACCGCCCAGGCTCATGTTCGCCACGGCCGGCTTCACCGCGTTCCGGGTCACCCAGTCGATGCCGGCGACCACCTGCTCGGTCGTGCCCGACCCGCTCGCGTCCAGGACCCGGACGGCCACCACTTTGGCGCGCTTGGCCACCCCGAAGGTGGTGCCCGCGACGGTCCCGGCCACGTGCGTGCCGTGTCCGTGCAGGTCCTCGGCGACGAAATCGTCGTCGATCGCGTCGTACCCGTACCGGGCCCGGCCGCCGAAGTCCTTGTGGCTGATGTTGACACCGGTGTCGATGACGTACGCGGTCACGCCCAGACCGCTCGAAGACGCGTACGTGTAGGCGTTGTTCAGCGGCTGCCTGCGCTGGTCGATCCGGTCCAGGCCCCAGGACGGCGGGGTCGGCTGGGTGGTGTCGAGGTGCAGCTTCCGGTTCTGCGCGACCGTGGTCACGGCCGGATCGGCCGCGAGCCGCCGGGCCTGGCGCTCCGTCATCCTGACGGAGAAGCCGTTGACCGCCGAGTCGTAGGTCCGGGCCACCTTGCCGCCGAACCGTTCGACCACGTACCGGCCCCGGTCCGTACGGGAACCCGCGCGCGCCGGGTCCAGCAGGACGAGGTAGCTGTCGCCGACGGCTCCGGGCGCGCCGGCGTACAGGACCTCCCCCTCCGGAAGGTCCGCGGCCGAGGCCCCGGTGTCCACTCCGAGCGCGAGCGCCGAAGCGAGTGCGAGTGCGGTTCCGTACCGCAGCAATAAGCGCGATCGCATGATCATGAATTCAGACCCCCCTGAGTCGTCCGCTCAGAGTGCTGCGTTCACAAGCTCCGCACAAGAGGACCGCGAAAGGTCCGCCCGGGGGTCCGTACAAGGGCCCTCGTGGGAGGAATCGGACCCTCGGGATTGAGGCCCTTGTCCTCTTAGCGCCACTCGTTCACAGAACGGAATCTTTATGTGCGACCCACTCCGAATCCGGACGAAAGATCCACCATGAAGAAGACGAAGGCAGCGCTCTGGGAATTCCTCCAGGGCCTGGGCAAGACCTTCATGCTGCCCGTGGCGCTCCTGGCCTTCTGCGGCATCATGCTCGGCGTCGGCTCCTCGCTCTCCAGCCCGGCCGTCCTGCAGAACCTCTCCTTCCTGGACAACGAACCCCTCCAGCTGGCTTTCACCTGGATGTCCAACACCGGACTGGTGGCCTTCAAGTTCCTCCCGGTGCTCTTCGCGATGGCGATTCCGCTCGGCCTGGCGCGCGAGGACAAGGGCGTCGCCGCCTTCTCCGGTTTCGTCGGCTTCGCCTCCATGAACCTCGCCGTCAACTTCTTCCTCACCACGCGCGGCGTGGACTTCGAGGACAAGGGCGAGATCGCGCACTACGGCATCGCCGACGTGCTGGGCGTGAAGTCCATCGACACCGGGCTCCTCGGCGCGGTCGCCGTCGGTGTCATCGTGGCCCTGCTGCACAAGCGCTACCGCACCAAGCAGATGCCCGACGCGCTCGCCTTCTTCGGCGGCCTGCGCTTCGTCCCGATCGTCTCCGCCCTGGCCATGAGCATCGTCGGACTCCTCGTCCCGCTCGTCTGGCCCACCCTCGGCAGCTGGATCGCCTCCGTCGGCACGGGCATCGCGCACGCCGGAGTCTTCGGCCCCTTCTTCTTCGGCATGGGCGAGGTGCTGCTGCGCCATCGGCCTGCACCACATCCTCGTCGCACTGTTCCGCTTCACCGACGCCGGCGGCGCCGGAGTGGTCTGCGGGGAGAACGTCAGCGGAGCCCTGAACCTCTTCTACGCCCAGCTCTCCTGCCCCACCCCCTCGGGGGCCGCGCACACCGCGACCCAGTTCCTGTCCCAGGGCAAGATGGCCGCGTACCTCGGCGGCCTGCCCGGCGCCGCGCTCGCCATGTACCACTGCGCCAAGCGCACCATGCGCCCGGAGATCAAGGCGCTGCTCATCTCCGGTGTCGTCGCCTGCGTGGTCGGCGGGGTCACCGAACCGCTCGAGTTCCTCTTCCTCTTCATCGCCCCGTGGCTGTACCTGATCCACGCGGTCCTGGTGGGCCTCGGCTTCCTGGTCTCAGCCGTCCTCGGCGTGTACATCGGCAACACCGACGGAAACATCATCGACCTGCTGGTCTTCGGAGTCCTCCAGGGCACGACCACCAAGTGGTACCTGGTCCCGGTGATCGCCGCGATCTGGTTCGCCGTGTACTACTTCCTCTTCCGCTGGGCGATCACCAGGTTCGACCTGAAGACCCCCGGACGCGACGACGAGCCGTCGGACTCCGGCGCGGCGGACGAAGCCGCCGACGCGGACACCCCGAAGGCCGAGCTCGTCGCCGGCAAGTACGACCCGGTCGCCATCCTCGAAGCCCTCGGCGGCCAGGCCAACATCCACGCCCTCGACAACTGCATCACCCGCCTGCGGATGACGGTCGGCGACGCCGCCCTGCTGGACGACGCCCGGCTCAAGAAGCTCGGAGCCATCGCCGTGGTCCGGCTCGACGGGCACAACGTGCAGGTCATCATCGGCCCCCAGGTGCAGTCCGTGAAGGACGCCCTCGCCAAGCTCACCCCGGTCGGCTGAACCATGACCACGACCGATACTTACGACTTCGACGCACCGGTCGACCGGCACGGCACCTGGTGCACGCAGTGGGACTACGTCGAGGACCGCTTCGGGGTCCCCGGGCTGCTCCCCTTCACCATCTCCGACATGGATTTCGAGACCGCCCCCGAGGTGCTCGCCGCCCTGCGCGGCCGCCTGGAGCACGGGGTCCTCGGCTACTCCCGCTGGCGCCACGAGGACTTCCTCTCCGCGGTCCGGCACTGGTACGCCACCCGCTACGACACCCCCGTCGACGCGGACCGCATCGCCTACGCCCCCGCCGTCCTCTACCAGGTCGGCCGGATCCTGGACCTCTGGTCCTCACCCGGCGACGGGGTCGTGGTCCACACCCCGGCCTACGACGCCTTCCCCCGCCTGCTCGCGGCCCGCGGGCGGGACATGCGCGGCGTCCCGCTCCACGACTGGGACGCCCTGGAGCGGGAGTTGGCCCGCCCCGACACCACCGTGCTGCTGCTCTGCTCCCCGCACAATCCCACCGGGCACGTGTGGAGCGGGCCCGAGCTGGAGCGGATGGCCGCGCTGTGCGAGCGGTACGGGGTCGCGCTGATCAGCGACGAGATCCACTCCGACCTCGCGCACACCCCCCATCGCCCCTGGGCACTGCACGGCCGCCCCGGCAGCCGCTGGGCCATCGTGACCTCCGCCTCGAAGTCCTTCAACATCCCGGCGCTGACGGGCAGTTACGGCATTTTCGGTGACACCGAGTCCTGTGGGCGCTACCTCACCCTCCTCAAGGACGCCGACGGGCTGTCCTCCCCGGCCGTCCTCTCCGTCGCCGGACACATCGCCGCCTACCGCGAGGGCGGGCCGTGGCTCGACGCGCTCAACGCCTATGTCGCGGGGAACCTGGAGATGGTGCGCGAGCGCCTGACGCGGGCCTTCCCCGAGCTGGACTGGCATCCGCCCCGGGCCGGCTACCTCGCCTGGATCGATCTCCGCCCCCTCGGAGTTCCCGACGAGGCGCTCCAACGTGAGCTGATTCATACCGAGAGGGTGGCGATCATGCCCGGAACCGCCTACGGGCCCGAAGGCGCGGGCTTCGTGCGCCTCAACGTGGGCTGCCCGCGTTCCAAGGCGGAAGCCGGTATCGAGGCCTTGATCCGGGCGCTGCGCACCACCGCGGGCACCCCCTCCGGAGCGGCCCGCGAAGCCGCCCCGGGAACCGCCACCGGGACCGCGGCCGGAGGGAATTGACCGGACGGCCGAGGGCATTGCGGCCGGACGGCCGATGTGCGACCGGAACGGGGCCCTGCCGTAAATACGGCCGGGCCCCGGCTGGTTGATCTACGAAGAAGGGAACTGGGGAACGGATCCGGAACCGGCTAGGGTGTACGCCCATCAAGGTCATGCGCCGCAAGCCGACCAGCCCAAGGAGCGACCCCGTGCCGAAACCCGCCCCGTTCTCCCATACCGCCGGCCCTCTGTCCGGCTCCGTTCCCGGTCCCCGCACCGGCTCCGTTCCCGCTCCTCGCGCCGAGCCCCTGACCGGCTCCCTCGCAGGCTCCCTTCCCGGTGCCCGGGCCGCTGCCCGCACCGGTCGCCGCCCCGGCCCCTGCGCCGGCCGGCTCGCCGCCCCCGTCCCGGACCCCGCCGCCGGCCGGGCCCAGGGCCCCGCCGCCGAGCCCGCCGCCACCGCGCTGCCGCCCCGGATCGCGGAGCCCCGCGAGGTGGCCCCCGCGGACGCTCGTGAGCTCACCAGACTCTTCTTCCGACGGCTCCACGAGCTCGAGGAGGGCACCCCCGAGTACCGGTACGTCCGCGAGACCCTCATCGAGATGAACATCTCACTCGTCCGGTTCGCGATGCGCCCCTTCCGCGGCCGCGGCGACGGAGGCGACCTCGACGACCTGCTCCAGGTCGGCACCATCGGCCTGATCAAGGCCATCGACCGGTTCGACCCGGCCCGCGAGGTGGAGTTCGCCTCCCTCGCCATGCCGTACATCACCGGCGAGATCAAGCGGCACTTCCGCGACACCAGTTGGGCGGTCCGCGTACCGCGCAGGCTCCAGGAGATGCGCATCGACCTGGCCAAGGCGAAGGAGGAGCTGACCGCGCTCCTGGACCACCCGCCGACGGTCGCCGACCTCGCCGCGCACCTCTCGCTCACCGAGGAAGAGGTCATCGAGGGACTCGTCGCCGCCAACGGCCACACCAGCGGCTCCCTCGACGCCCCGGGCTCCGAGCGGGCCGACGGCCGGACCGAGGGCCACAGCCTCGCCGAGACGATGGGGGCCGAGGAGCCGGCGCTGGAGCGCGTCGAGGACATCCAGACCCTGGCGCCGCTGCTGGAACGCCTCGGCGACCGCGAACGGCGCATGCTGTCGATGCGCTTCGGCGAGGAGCTCACCCAGGCCCAGATCGGCGCGGCCCTCGGCATCTCGCAGATGCAGGTCTCGCGCCTCCTGACCCGGGTGCTCGCGCATCTGCGGGCCTCGATGCTCGCCGACCCGGAAGGCCCCGGAGCCGGGGCCCCGGACCAAGTGGAATCCGGTGGCGGCGGCGCAGCGGCGGGTACGGGCGGCGACGCAGCGTAAGTGACATGACTCACTTCACCGTTTGCAGAGGTTAAGTCGGGGCACTAGCGCTGCTGGAGTGGACTCGTCCGCCGGCCGCAGTGGCCGGGGCGCGGGTGACGGGCGGATCCCGTCGCGCTCCACGGCCCGCCGGCCGCACTACGCCGGTGGGCCGTCTCCGGTACGACCCTTGAGGTGTATGTGTCCACGCTCATAGCCGAGCATGTGTACAAGGTGTTCGGTAAAGGACCCGACAACGGCGCGGCCGTCGCGAAGGCGGTCCAGGCGCTCGAAAGCGGCGAGACCGACCGCGACGAGCTGCGCGCCGAGGGCACGACGGCGGCGGTGATCGACGCCTCGTTCCGCGTCGAGCCCGGCCAGATCTTCGTCGTCATGGGTCTTTCGGGCTCGGGCAAGTCCACCTTGCTGCGCATGCTCAACGGCCTGCTGGAGCCCACCGCCGGCCGGATCCTCTTCGACGGCGAGGACCTCACGGCCCTCTCGCCCGCCGAGATGCGCCGCGTACGCTCCACCAAGATCAGCATGGTCTTCCAGCACTTCGCCCTGTTCCCGCACCGCGACGTGCTGGAGAACGCCGGCTACGGCCTGGAGGTCCAGGGCGTCCCCCGGGCCGAGCGCGAACGGCGGGCCGCCGAAGCGCTGGCCCTCTGCGGGCTCGGCGGCTGGGAGAAGTCCTGGCCCGACGAGCTGTCCGGCGGCATGCAGCAGCGCGTCGGCCTCGCCCGCGCCCTGGCCACCGACGCCGACCTGCTGCTGATGGACGAGTCCTTCAGCGCGCTCGACCCGCTGATCCGCCGCGACATGCAGGACCAGCTGCTCGAACTCCAGAAGAGCCTGGGCAAGACCATCGTGTTCATCACCCACGACCTCAACGAGGCCATGCGGCTCGGCGACTCCATCGCCGTCATGCGCGACGGCCGCATCGTCCAGCAGGGCACGGCCGAGGACATCCTCACCCGCCCCGCCGACGAGTACGTCGCCTCCTTCATCCAGGACGTGGACCGCTCGCGGGTGCTGACGGCCGACGCCGTCATGACCGGGGACCCCGGCGGCCGGCCGGCCTGCGGCTGCCCCACCGTCTCCGCGGGCACCCCGCTCGCCGACGTGTGCGCCGTCAGCGCCCGCATCCCGCACCCCGTCGCCGTCACCGCCGCCGACGGCACCGTCGTCGGCTCCGTCCCGCAGGACCGCCTCGTCGCCTTCATCGGCGACGAGCGACGCGCCGCACTGGACTGCACGGAGGTGGCTGCCTGATGCCGCGCCTGAACCTCGGATCCTGGGTCGACAGCGCTGTCGACTTCCTCCAGATCCACCTGTCCTGGCTGTTCGACACCATCGCCACGCTCGTCACCGGGCTCTACGACGGCATCGAAGCAGTCCTGTCCGCGCCCAACCCCCTGCTGCTGGCCGGTATCCTCGCCGTCGCCGCCTGGTGGCTGCGCGGCCTGCTCGCCGCCGTGCTCGCCTTCGCGGGCTTCGCTCTGATCGACTCCGTCGCCCTGTGGCCCGACGCCATGTCCACGCTCGCGCTGGTCCTGGTCGCCACCCTGGTCACGCTGGTCTTCGCGATCCCGCTGGGCATCTGGGCCTCGCGCTCCGACAAGGTTAGCGCCGTCCTGAAGCCCGTCCTGGACTTCATGCAGACCATGCCGGCCATGGTCTACCTCATCCCCGGCATCATCTTCTTCGGGGTCGGCGTGGTGCCCGGCATCATCGCCACCATCATCTTCTCGCTGGCGCCCGGCGTCCGGATGACCGAACTGGGCATCCGCCAGGTCGACGCCGAACTGGTCGAGGCCGCCGAGGCCTTCGGCACCACCCCGCGCGACACCCTCGTACGGGTCCAGCTCCCGCTGGCACTGCCCACCATCATGGCGGGCATCAACCAGGTCATCATGCTCGGCCTGTCCATGGTGGTCATCGCCGGCATGGTCGGCGGCGGCGGCCTCGGCGGCGCCGTCTACCGGGCCATCGGCAGCGTGGACATCGGTCTCGGCTTCGAGGCCGGCATCTCCATCGTCATCCTCGCCATGTACCTGGACCGGATGACCGGGGCCCTGGGCCGTCAGGTCTCCCCGCTCGGCCGCCGCGCCCTCGCCAAGGCGCGCGCCGCCGCCACCGGCACCGCCAAGGTGTGGAGCCACCGCCCGCAGCCCGTCTTCGCCGTGGCCTCGGCCCTGGTGCTGGCGCTGGTCGCCGGCAGCCTGGGCATCTTCGGTGATTCCGGCAAGTCGCAGGTCAACGCGGCCGGCGGCGCCGGGGTCGAGAACATCGGCAAGGGCCGCAAGCTCAGCATCGGCTACATCCCGTGGGACGAGGGCATCGCCTCCACCTTCCTCTGGAAGGAGCTCCTGGAGCGCCGCGGATACCAGGTCGACGCCCGCCAGCTGGAGCTCGGCGCGCTCTACACCGGCCTCGCGGGAGGCCAGGTCGACTTCCAGACCGACGCCTGGCTCCCTTCCACGCAGGCCGAGTACTGGAAGAAGTACGGGAACAAGCTCGACGACCTCGGCTCCTGGTTCGGACCCACCTCGATCGAGCTGGCCGTCCCGTCCTACGTGAAGGACGTGAAGACCCTCGCCGACCTGAAGGGCAAGGCGGGCGAGTTCAAGGGCCGGATCATCGGCATCGAGCCCAGCGCCGGCGCCATGGGCCTGCTCAAGGACAAGGTGCTGCCGCAGTACGGGCTCGACGGCGAGTACAAGATCGTCGACGGATCCACCCCGGGCATGCTCGCCGAACTCAAGCGGGCCTACGAGAAGAAGGAGCCCGTCGCGGTCGTCCTCTGGTCGCCGCACTGGGCGTACGCCTCGTACGAGCTGACGAAGCTCGCGGACCCGCAGGGCGCCTGGGGCAAGGGCGACGGCATCCACAACGTCGCCCGCAAGGGCTTCGCGGCCGACGAGCCGAAGGTGGCCCAGTGGCTGAAGTCCTTCAAGCTGACGGAGGCCCAGCTCACCGGCCTGGAGGCCAAGATCCAGGAGTCCGGCAAGGGCAAGGAGCAGGAGGCCGTCCGCGCCTGGCTGTCCGAGCACCCCGAGGTCGACAAGCGGGCCTGAGCGTGCGGGGGCCGGTGCGCGAAATCCCTGCTACGGAGCTTCGCGCACCGGCCCCCGCACGGCCGGGCCGGCGCCTCAGCCGGTCATGACCCGCTCGGGCGCCCGGTGGCCGCCGCCGGCCGGCGCGGGCCCTCCGGCACCCGGGCGCGGCCGGACCGGCCACCACAGGAACCGGCCGAGGACCGCGGCGAGGGCCGGCACCAGCACGATCGACAGCAGGAACGCGGAGAGCAGGATCCCGAGGCCCGTGGCGAAGCCGATCTGCTGGGTGGCGGATCCGGGACTCGCGGCGAGGCTCCCGAAGGAGAGGGCCAGCACCAGGCCCGCGGTCGCGATGGCGGGCGCCGTGTGGCGCACGGCCCGGGCCACGGCCGCACGGGCCGGGCCGGGCCGGTCCATCTCCTCCCTGATCCGGTCCGTGATCAGGATGTTGTAGTCGGTGCCCAGCGCGACCACGAACAGGAACAGCACCAGCGGCAGCGAGAAGTCCACGCCCGGCCGGCCCGCCGCGTGCTGGAACACCAGCGTCGAGGCCCCCAGCGTGGCCGCGAAGCCCAGACCCACCGAGAGCATCAGGACCACCGGCGCGAGCAGGCTCCGCAGCAGCAGGAACAGGATCAGCGCGATCAGGGCCGCCGCCACCGGGAAGACCACCTTCAGGTCCTTGTCCACCGCGGAGGCGATGTCGGAGAAGATCGCCGCGGTACCGCCGACATGTGCTTCCGTACCCTTCGGCCGGTGCGCGGCCACCGCGTCCCGGACCGGCCCGGAGACCAGGTCGCGGGCCTCCTGACCGTGGGAGTCGGCCGTCGGGAACACGTCGATGCGGGCCGCCAGGCGGTCCGGGCTCAGCACCGGGGGCGCCACCTGGCCCACTCCGCCGACCGACGCCAGCGCGCGGGAGAGTCCGCCGAGGCGCTCGGCCGTCAGGGTGCCCCCGTCGGAGGCGGTCACGAACACGCCGGCCGGATCGGACACCCCGGCGGGCAGGGCGCGGGCGATCTCGGCCGCCGTCGCCGCCGAGGCCGTACGCTCCCCGCCCGAGCCGCTCTGCCCGTAGTCCACCCGCATCCCGGCCAGCCCCGCGGCCAGCGCCCCCAGCAGGGCCACCGAGGCGAGCACCAGGGTCAGCGGCCGCCGTGCCACCAGGCCGCCCGTCCGTGCGGCCACACCCGCGCGGGGTTCCCGCTTCAGCGCCCGCGAGGGCCAGAACATCCTGCGGCCGGTAACGGCGAGGATCGCCGGCATCAGGGTCAGGCTGCCGAGCAGCATCACCAGGACGGACACGGCGATGGCCGGGCCCAGCACCCGGAACTGACCGAAGGTGGCCACCGCGAGGGTGGAGAACGCCGCGACGATGGTCAGCGCCGCGCAGGTGATGGCCGTACCGACCCGGCCGGCGACCTCGTACGCCGCGGCCCGGCCGGACTGCTCCGGGTGCCTGCGCAACTGCTCGCGGAAGCGGAAGAGCAGGAAGAGGAAGTAGTCGATGCCGATGCCCACGAGCACCACACTGATCAGCTGGGGTGTGGACGCGTCGAGTTCGATCCCGGTCAGCAGTGCGGTACCGACCACGACCCCGGCCGCCGCCCCGCCGATGATGCTGACAGCGACCAGCGGCAGCAACGCCGCCAGAACGCTGCGGAACACCAGCACGTGCAGCAGTACGATCACCGCCAGCATGGCGCCGCCCACGATCTTCGAGCGGGTCTCGTCCGCGTCGGCGGTGTCCACGGTGTCCGCGAGCCCGGCGGTGAACCCGGTCCGCAGATCCGCCGCCGCGAACTCGGCCCGGGTGCGGTCCCGGAAGGCCCGGTACAGATCCTGCATCCCGGGATCCATGGGATTGCCCGTCAGCTCGACCGACAGCAGCCGGAAGCTCCGGTCGGGCGCCGTCATCGCCGGACTGACCCGGGGCAGCTGGGAGCGGTCCTGCACCAGGAAGGGCGGGGTGTCCTTGGGCTGCGGCATGACGATCCGCTGCCGGGTCAGCTTCTGCGCCTGTGCGTCGATCCGCCGTTCGTCGGCGGCGGTCAGCGGCGCACCGTCGGTGCGGGCCACGAGCACGGTCAGCGGGTTGGCATCGGGCTTCACCCCGAAGTGCTCCTCGGCGACCTTCAGCGCGGCCGCGGAATCGTAGGAGTCCGGAAGGAACTCGCCGGTACTGGCCTGCGTGGCGCGGAAGACCAACGCCTGGCCGAGGAGCGCCAGGGCGATGCCCAGTACCGCCCAGAGGGCTATGACCTTCCATGGACTTCGGGTGGCGAAGGCGGTCAGGGCGCGGATCAAGGAGTCCTCCGTAACGGGGGCGTCGGCCGGGGGTTCCCGGCCCGCTCACCAGCTCATCACCGGCCGCACCCCGAAACGTCGGGTCCCGGGAGGAGCTCGCACCCGGGACCAGGGCCCGGTGCGGGCCCCCGACCAGGACTCCGGTCCTGGTCAGCCCTCCTCCTGGGGGCCCACGGTCCGGGGACCGCCCGATGGGAAGATGGAGCATGACGATGATCAGAACGGACAACGGGGCGGCGCGCGCGGCGCGACTCCCGTACGGGATCCAGGCCCTGAACTGGACCCGCAACGACGCGCTCCTGGCCATCGCCGTCATCGTCGTGGACCTGACCGGCTATTCGCTCTCCGCCACCGAGGACGGCCGGGCCCTCACGGTGCCCGCACTCGTCCTGGTGGTCCTGACCGCGCCCTGCCTGCTGGCCCGGCGGAGCAGGCCGGTGACGGTGCTCTGCGCCGTCCTCGCCCTCGGCCTGGTACTGAACCTGATCACGTCACAGGGCCCGCACTTCTCCGCGGGAGCGATCGTCGCCCTCTACTCCGTGGCCCGCCTGCGCGGCCCGGCGGTCACCACGGCGGCCGCCCTGGCGACCGTACCGCTGACCGTGATCGGCAGCGGCTACGCCGGGACGACCCGGTTCACGGCCCTGCTCGGCAACACGATCGCCGTCCTCCTCGTCGTCGCCGCCGCCCTGCTGACGCGCCGCTGGCAACAGGAGACCGAAGCCAGGCGCACCCTGCTGGCCGAACGCGCTGTGGCCGACGAGCGCCGCCGGATCGCGCGCGAACTCCACGACATCGTGGCCCACCACATCACCACCATGCAGCTGATGGCCGGCGGGGCACGGGCCAACCTCGCGCACGACCCGGAGACGGCGCGCGAGGCCCTGGTCACCCTGGAGGGCTCCGGGCGCATGGCGCTGAGCGAGATGAGGCAGCTGCTCGACGTGCTCCGGGCGGGGGAGGAGCCGGAAGGCACCCCGCCGGCCCCGCAGCCCGGCACCGGTGACCTGGAGCGGATCGTCACCGAAGCCAGGCTCGGAGGCATGGAGACCGGGTTCACCGTGGACGGGCCCGTCCGTCCGCTGCCGCCGGCCCTGGGCCTGACGGTCTTCCGCATCGTGCAGGAGTCGCTGACCAACACCCGCAAGCACGCCGGGCAGCGGGCCCGGGCCCACGTACGGCTGACGTATCGTCCCGACGAGGTGACGGTGGAGGTCCGCGACGACGGAGCGGGGA
The DNA here is from genome assembly GCF_026340675.1 of Streptomyces sp. NBC_01264. NCBI lineage: Bacteria > Bacillati > Actinomycetota > Actinomycetes > Kitasatosporales > Streptomycetaceae > Streptomyces > Streptomyces sp. NBC_01264. Next base: position 833,857 of record NZ_JAPEOX010000002.1, on the reverse strand, counting down.
ACCGGCCGGCGCCTTCGCGGCCGGGCCACGCTTGCGGCTACGGTCTGATCGGAATGCGCGAACGGGTCGCCCTGCAGGGCGGCGCCCTGGAGGCGGCCGCCCTGGACTCCGGCGGATTCCGGGTGGCGGCGCGCCTGCCGGCGCCGCCGGAGCCGGGCGCCCCCGGGGGAGAGGGAGAGGAAGAACGCGGATGATCCGTGTGCTCATCGCAGACGACCAGCCGCTCGTCCGGCGGGGCCTGGCCCTGATCCTGGCCCCCGAGCCGGAGTTCGAGGTCGTCGGCGAGGCCGGCGACGGCGCCGAAGCGGTCGCCCTCGCGGAGCGGCTGCGGCCCGACGTGGTCGTCATGGACATCAGGATGCCGGTCCTGGACGGGGTCGAGGCCACCGCGCGACTGTCCGCGCTGCTGCCGCAGTGCCGAGTCCTGGCGCTGAGCACCTTCGACATGGACGAGTACGTGGTCGCCGCGCTGCGGGCCGGAGCCTGCGGATTCCTGCCCAAGGACGTCTCCCCGGAGGAGCTGACCGCCGCGATCCGGACCGTCCACACCGGTGAGGCCGTGGTGGCACCGCGTCTGCTGACCCGGCTGATTTCCACGTATGTACGGGGCGCGGTCGTACGGGGCTCCGTGCGGCCCGCCGGCCGGACGGCCGAGGTCCCGGCCGAACTCACACCGAGGGAGCGGGAGATCTGGCGGCTGCTCGCCGGCGGACTCGACAACGCCGAGATCGCCGCAGACCTGGACATCAGCGTTTCCACGGTCAAGAACCACATCACCGGCATCTTCGGCAAGCTGGGCGTCCGCGACCGGGCCCAGGCGGTCATCGCCGCCTACGAATCGGGTGTGGTGGAGGTCGCCGGGGGGCCGCGCTGAGCGCCAACTCCCCGGGGACGGGCGGCAGGAGCCCGGGCACACCCCTCTGACCTGCCGGAACATCGCCGGAACACTGGAGGATTCACCCGTGCGCAAGGGGGCAGGTCCATGGCACAGTGCGAGCAGCCCAACCGCACGACCAGGGAGTCTCCATGAGCGATCCGCACTCCACGCAGCTTGCGGCCGCCCCCGAGTACCGGGCGGATCAGCCGAGTCCGCTGCCGTGCTGCCCGGTGTGTGACGAGGCCCCCGAGCGCATCTCCTGGCGCCAGCGTCCGGGGCAGCCGGTGGTCCTGGTCTTCGATCCCTGCGGGCACCGGTACGGATCTCCGGCGGCGCCGGTCCTGGCCGTGAGCCCCGCACCCGTCACGGGCTGGGGACGGGCCCTCGCATGAGCTTGCTGATCCACTGGATGAGCCCGCCGTCGTACATGCCGGGAACGTAGGTGTAGGCGTCGTGGCCGCCGCCCTCGTCGACGTGGAACTTCGTCTTCACGGGCCCCTTGCCGTAGTCCTTGATGAACTTCTCGATCGGCGGCCGGTTCTGGACGTCGCTGCCCTTGGTGCCGACCTGGAAGGCGAGGTCCACCTCGGGTCCGCCCCGGGCGATGAGCTTCTGGGCGAGCTCGGGCGGACTGTTCTGGGCCTTCTCGGCGGGGTGGCCGTTCCACAGCCGGGAGTCGGGGACGATGTCGGGCCCGCCGGCGATCACGGCCCGGAACTGGTCGGGCTTCTGCAGCACCGCCTTGAGCCCGGCGAACCCGCCGGAGGAGCTGCCCATGAAGGCCCAGCCGTCGCGGGACTTGATCGTACGGAACGTCGCGCGGACCAGGTCGGGGACGTCCTCGGTGAGCCAGGTGCCCATCTTCGGCTGACCGGGGATGTCACTGCCGTCCCAGTACAGCCCGCCCTTGTCGGGGGCCGGGTTCAGTACGGGCATGGCGAGGATGAAGGGGAGGCTGGAGCCCTCCTTGGACCACTTGGAGATGTCCGCCTCCAGTTTGAGGTTGCTCCCGCTCCAGTAGTTCTCGTTGAAGCCGGGCCCGCCGGGCAGCGCGATCATCACGGGGAAGCCGCTGTGCGCGTACTTCGGGTCGTGGTACTGCGGCGGGACCCAGAGCCAGACCTTGCCGGTGAAGTGGGACTTCTTTCCGGCGAGGGTGGTCACCATCACCTTGCTGCCGTCCTGCGGGATGGTGCCGGACACCTTCAGCTCGGGTGTCGGTCCCGTGGGCATCAGGGTCAGCGGGTCGCCCGGCGCGTCACCGGCCTGCCCCCGGGCCGAGGCGCGGGGCTCGTCGAGGTGCACGACGTCGCCGGTGTCGTCGAACGGGTCGAGGTGGACCAGCACTCCGGCGGCCAGCCCGCACACGGTCACCAGCGGGACGAGCACCCCGACCCACCGCCGCCAGCGGGGCGGCCGGTCGCCGGTGTGCCCCTGGCCCCGACCGTGTCCGTGCTGCGCCTCCCGGCGAGTGCCGTGCTTCATCGTGCGTGACTCCTGAGCCCTGTGCGGGGGCGGCCGCTCCGGCTGCCGGTCAGTGAGAGCGCGTGATGAAAGGAAGGGTTCGTCACCAAAACCTATGAAAAGGGCAAAGGCTCGGTCATCCGGCGACCTAGGCGTCGGCCGGGGCCGGCCGGAGGTGGGCCGGGTCCGCGGGGCGCTGGTGGTCGATCAGGGCCGAGGCCAGCAGGGCGGTGACCGCCGAGATCACCAGCAGCGGCATCAGGTCGGGTGCCTCCTTGCCCAGCAGGGCGGCGGCCAGGACCACGCCGGTCACCGGGAGCCGGGTGCCGGCCACTCCGGCGGCGCAGACCCCGGCGGCCAGGGCGGGGGCCATGCCGAAGCCGGGAAGACTGCCGAAGGCGATGCCGATCGCCGCCCCGATCATGATGGACGGGAAGATGGGGCCACCGCGGAGGCTGCCCAGGGCGATGCCCCAGCCGATGAGTTTGAAGACCGCGAGGGCCACCAGTGCGCCCACCGCCCAGGACGAGGGCTCGGCGGCCAGCTGTCCGACGGTGTTCTGCCCGGACAGGGCCACCTCCTCGGGGGAGCGTCCGGTGATCACCGCGTACAGGGTGACGCAGACGCCGACGGCCACCGCGCACAGGATGATGCGCCGGGCGGAAGTACCCGTCCAGGCGTGGACGCGCAGGCCCGCGGACTTGCCCAGGGCGACGAGGACGCTGATCAGGGCGGCTATGGGGATGCCCCACAGGAAGTCCCCGGCGTCGGGCAGGCCGGCGGCGGGTTCGTGGGGCAGGGTGAGCGCGCCGATGCCGAGGCCGGTCCAGTGCCCGAAGCCGGTGAAGACGAGGGCTCCGACCCCGCTGGCGACCAGGGCGGGCAGGATCAGGACGAGGATGCGGGCGCCCCCGGCCACGAGGGCGGCTCCCTCCAGCACCATCACCACCGGGATCAGCGGGCTGCCGAAGATGGTGCTGATGGCGGCGGTGGACCCGGCCATGCCGAGCACCGTGGCCAGCTCGGGCTCGGCGGCGCGCCTGGCGGCGCGCATGCTGAGCAGGGCGAGGCCGCTGCCCATCGCCATCAGGGGTGCCTCGGGTCCGAGCATCACGCCGAGGGGCAGGCAGGCCAGCGCGGCCAGGATCACGCTCGGGGTCTCGCGGGGCATGGTCGGCGGGCCGCCGAAGCCGTAGGCGGGGACGTGGCCGCCGGCGCCGGCCATCCGCGTGATGATCGGCGCCGCCAGGAGACCGGCGAGGGTGAGCGTGGGCAGGCCCCACCACCAGGGGGGCCGGTCGTAGCCGAGCAGGTCGGGCGCGGTGTGCCACACCCAGTGCTGGAGTTCGTGTTCCAGGCTGACGAAGCCGAAGGCGAACAGCGAGACCGGGATGCCGATGAGCGCCGAGAGCACGAGCAGCAACAGGGTCCCGGGGGCGTGGAGGATCTGACGGAGCGATGCGGGCGGTTTCGCCTGTTCCATGAGCGCCGAGACCTCCAGAAAAGCCGTGGTTCGTCTCAGGGTCGCGGCGCGGGGAGGTCCCCGCAGGGCGGGTGGGCCATACGAGTGAAGGGCCAGCGGTGGCCCGTATGCGTAAAGATGCTCTTTGACCAGCCATTCCGAGCAACTTCCTTCAAATGGGGCCTCCGGGGCGCTATGTTGCCCGGTGCATGCCAAAGGGTGTGTCCGTAGTCCGGACTGCACGAGGAGCCGCCCCATGAGACTCATCAGCATCCGCAGGAGCCCACGGCGCCGACGGGCCCCGATGGCCGCGCTGCTCGCCGCGGCCCTCGCCGCGACCGGTCTGGCCGCCGCCGGATCCCTCTCCTCGCCGGCTTCGGCGGCCGCCTCGGCGCCGGCCCCCGCGACGGCGGGCAACGCCACCGGCATCACCCAGTCCGGCAACACCTTCACCATCGCAACCTCCGGCGGGGCCAAGGCCAGGGTGGTCGTCGCCCGCGCCGACATCTTCCGGCTCTGGCTCTCGCCCGACGGAGCCTTCACCAACGATCCGGCCGGCACCGACCTCGCCCCCACCACGGACTTCGGCCCGGTGAGCGCCGCCTGGACCGACGCGGGCACGTACTACAAGATCACCACCGGCTCCCTGTCCATCCGGGTCAACAAGACCCCGCTGCAGTTCTCCGCCTACCGGGCCGACAACTCCACCCTGGTCTGGCAGGAGACACAGCCCACCTCCTGGACCAGCAGCCAGACCACCCAGTACCTGGCGCGCGCGGCGGACGAGCAGTTCTACGGAACGGGCCTGCGCCTGGGCGAATGGGCGCTGCGCGGCAAGACCGTCCCGATCGCGGTCGACAACAAGTGGCGCGAGAACAACAACGCCAGCCCCGCGCCCTTCTACGTGTCCACCAACAACTACGGCGTCATGCGCAACACCTGGGCCCCCGGCTCGTACGGCTTCAACGCGCCCACCACCCTCACCCACGACGAGAAGCGCTTCGACGCCTGGTACTTCACCGGCGACTCCCTCAAGACCGTCCTGGACGCCTACACCGACGTCAGCGGCAAGCCCTTCATGGCCCCGGCGTGGGGCTTCGAGCTCGGCAACGCCGACTGCTTCAACGCCTCCAACCCGGCCTACCAGGGCGACCACAACCGGCTCCGCCACCAGACCACCCCGGACGTCGTCGGCTACGCCACGGACGCCCGCGCCGCCGACATGCCCTCGGGCTGGTTCCTGCCCAACGACGGCTACGGCTGCGGCTACACCGCGCCCCTGAAGTCCACGGTCGACGCGCTGAAGGCCAAGGGCTTCCAGACCGGACTGTGGACCTCGACCGGCCTCGGCAACATCAACGACGAGGTGGGGATGGCCGGTTCACGGGGCGTGAAGACGGACGTCGCCTGGATCGGCGGCGGTTACAAGACGGCCTTCTCCGGTGTGCAGCAGGCCGTCGACGGGATAGAGAAGAACTCCGACGCCCGCCGCTACGTCTGGACCGTCGACGGCTGGGCCGGCACCCAGCGCAACGCGGTCGTCTGGACCGGTGACACCAACGGCACCTGGGACGACATGCGCTGGCACGTCCCCGCCGTCACCGGCGCCGGCCTCTCCGGCTTCAACTACGCCACCGGAGACGTCGACGGGATCTTCGCCGGCAGCCCCAAGACGTACGCCCGCGACCTCCAGTGGAAGGCCTTCACCCCGGCCTTCATGACCATGTCCGGCTGGGGCGCGACCGGCCCGACCGCCGGCTACCAGGACAAGCAGCCCTGGCGGTTCGCGGAGCCGTACCTCTCGATCAACCGCAAGTACCTCCAGCTGAAGATGCGGCTGATGCCGTACCTGTACACGATGAGCCGCACCGCGCACGAGACCGGCGTCCCGAGCACCCGCGCGATGGTCCTGGAGTACCCCGAGGACCCGGTGGCGCGCGGCAACCTGACCAGCGGCCAGTTCATGGCCGGGGACTCCTTCCTCGTCGCGCCCGTCGTCTCCGACACCTCCGTGCGCGACGGCATCTACCTCCCGGCCGGCACCTGGACGGACTACTGGACGGGCAAGACCTACGCCGGACCGGGCTGGCTCAACGGCTACCAGGCGCCGCTCGACACCCTGCCCCTGTTCGTCAAGGGCGGCGCCATCGTGCCGATGTGGCCGCAGATGAACTACACGGGGGAGAAGCCCGTCTCCACCCTCACCTACGACATCCACCCGCGCGGGGCCAGCTCCTTCAGCCTCTACGAGGACGACGGCATCACCCGCGCCTACCAGTCGGGCGCCTTCGCCCGCCAGCAGGTCGACGTCACCGCCCCGGCCTCCGGATCCGGCACGGTCACCGTGTCCGTCTCCGCCCCGGCCGGCAGCTACACCGGCAAACCGGCCTCGCGCGGCTACGAGTTCAGCCTCCACGTGGCCACCGCCCCCACCGCCCTCACCGTGGACGGCGCCGCCCTCACCCGGCTGACCAGCAAGGCCGCCTACGCCGCCGCGGCGACGGGCTGGTTCTTCGACGCCGCCGACCGCGGTGGCATCCTGTGGACCAAGACGGGTACGAAGTCGGCCGCGTTCAGCGTCTCCGCCGCCGGCACCTCCGTCCCGGCCGCCGACCCCGTCCCGGTCACCTCCAGCCCCGTCCCGCAGTCGGCCTGGACCCTGGTCTCCGCCGACAGTCAGGAGACCGGCGGCGAGAACGGCGCCGCCCGCAACGCCTTCGACGGGAACACCGGGACCATCTGGCACACCGCCTGGTCCGGCTCCGCCCCCGCACCGCTCCCGCACGAGATCCAGATCGACCTGGGAGCCCGCTACACGGCCGACGGCCTCGGCTACCTGCCCCGCCAGGACGGCGGGGTCAACGGCCGGATCGGCGGCTACGAGGTCTACGTCTCGGACACCACCACCGACTGGGGATCCCCGGTCGCCACCGGCACCTTCGCCGACACGGCGGCCCTCAAGTCGGTCTCCCTGTCCGCCAAGGCGGGCCGCTACCTCCGCCTCAAGGCACTGACCGAGGCGGGCGGCCGCGGCCCCTGGACCAGCGCGGCCGAGATCACCCTCACCGGCCGCCCGACCCCGCTGCCCGCGGCCGCCACCCTCGTCAACGGGGCGTCGGCCAGTTGTCTGGACCTCCCGGGCAGCGCCACCACCCCCGGCACCCAGCCCACCCTCTACAGCTGCCACGGGGGCCCCAACCAGCGCTGGACCCTGCAGGGCGACGGCCGGCTCACCGGCCTCGGCGGAGTCTGCCTGGACGCCGCCACCGCCGGCGCCGTCGCGATCCAGACCTGCAACGGCAGCTCCGGCCAGAGCTGGCAGACCGGCCCGGACGGCAGCCTGCGCAACTCCGGGCAGTGCCTGACCCCGGCCGGTTCCGCCACGGCCAACGGCACCAAGCTGACCCGGGTCGCGTGCGCCACGACCGCGGCCCAGCGCTGGACCTTCACTCCGTGACCCGGTGACCCGGTGACCCGGTGACCCGCGGGGTTCGCGGCTCGCCCGTGATCCCCGCTTGTTGAGGACCGCCCGACACCCCCCACAGAGCCCGGCCCGGCACCCAGCCGGGCCGGGCTCCGGGGTTTCGGGGCGCGGCGGATACCGTGAGGGTCGCGATCCTCGGACCCTCCAGGCCTCGGACCCTCCAGGAAGGTGCTCATGCCCGCCGGGAAAATGCACGCCGACGAACCCGACATCGACACCGACCTCGTGCGCAGGCTGATCGCAGGTCAGTTCCCGCAGTGGGCGGGGCTGTCCGTCGTGCGCGTCGACTCCGCCGGCACGTCCAACGCCATGTACCGGCTGGGCGAAGAGCTGGTCGTACGCCTTCCCCGTACGCCGGGCGCGGCCGACGACGTGGGCATGGAGCACCGCTGGCTACCGCGGCTCGCCCCGGACCTGCCGGCCGCCATCCCCGCTCCCCTCGGCGTGGGGCGGCCCGCCGAGGGCTATCCCTGGTCCTGGTCCGTCTTCGGCTGGTTCCCCGGAGAGAACCCCGTGCCCGGCCGGATCGCGGAGCCGGAGCTCCTGGCCAAGGACCTGGCGGAGTTCGTCTCCGCGCTGCACCGGGCCGATCGGTCGGACGCACCGTCCTCCTACCGCAGCGAGACGCTGCGGAGCCGGGACGCCGAGACCCGTGCCGCGATCGCGGAACTGGGCGCGAGCGCCGCCGCCGGCCTGGACACGGCGGCCGTGACCGCCCTGTGGGAGGAGGCACTGCGGGCCGATCCCTGGTCCGGGCCGCCGGTCTGGATCCACGCCGATCTGCAGCCGGGGAACCTGCTCCTCGCGGACGGAAGGCTCGCCGCCGTCATCGACTTCGGCTGCGCCGGACTCGGCGAACCGGCCGTCGATCTGATCCCGGCCTGGTACGCCCTCCCGGCGTCGGCCCGCCCCGCCTTCCGGACCGCCCTGGCCGCAGACGACGCGATGTGGACGCGCGCCCGCGGCTGGGCCCTGTCGATCGCCCTGATGGAACTGAACTACTACCAGGAGACGAACCCCGTCATGGCGGCCATCGCCCGCCACGTCATCGGCGAACTCCTCGCCGCCGCCCCGGCGTAGGGTACGGCCGCGCCCGGAGGCACGGCCGTACCGCGAGCCGATCGCGTGCCGACCGGGGGCTACGGCACCCAGTGGTTGCCGGAGGCCGTGATCATGACCTGGAGCTGAATGCTCGCCGAGAAGTAGCTGCTGGTGTCGATCGGGGCGGCCAGCATCTTGTTCCACAGCGCGTCCAGCCAGGCCTGGCTGCCCGGGTCGGTCATCGCCGCCAGCGCGAACGGGGCGAAGTACGCCGCCTCGCTCCCGGAGGAGATCTGCGTGCCGTCGAGCTTGTAGCCGATGGCGATCTTGTTGGGATCGCCGCCCGTCTTGGCCTTGATCCAGCTGTTGACCTTCCGTGCCGCCGCGAGGGACTTGGCGTCCCCGCTGGTCACCGCGTCGTCCGCGATGCGCCACGGGGTCCGGCAGGCGTTCCACCAGTAGGCGCCGTCGTTCGGGTCCTCGAGGACCTGGCCGGGGGCGGGCTTGGGGGTGGTGTTGGTGTTGACGACGAAGTCGGGCAGGAGCCCGGTGTTCGGCGCGTAGGAGGCCTGCAAGTTGGTGATCTGGTTCTGGTGCGCGGTGCGGACGGTGTCCCAGGCCGCGTCGCCGGTCGCCGTCCGGAAGGCCCGGAAGTGGTCGACCATCCAGTCCGAGGTGCGGGTGATGTAGTAGTACTGGTCGCCGGAACTGCTCCAGTCGCCCAGCTTGAGCAGGTTGGTGGACGGGTTGAGCTCGTCCTTCTTGATCGCGTTGATGTGCTTGATCGCGAGCGCCTTGTAGTTGTACGTGCCCGCGCTGCCCCACTGCTTGTCGGCGAGCAGCAGCCCGTACGCGACGTCCATGTCGCCGTCGGTCGCCCCGTCACCGCCGTTGACGCTCCGGCAGGCGGTGTCCTGTTCCGCGGCGAGCAGATCGGAGTTGACCGAAGAGGGGTGGTCGATCGTCCACTTGGTCAGACCGTCGAAGATCTTCTTCGCGTCCGGGTCGGCGCCGGCCATCGTCGCGGCGATCACCATGCCGTACCCCTGGGCCTCGGCCACGTAGGGGTGGTCGGCGTCGGGCGATATGACCTGGTACCAGCCGTTGCCGCAGTTCTGCCGGACGAACGCGGACTTCCAGGTGGTGTAGTAGTCGATGGTCTTCTGGTCGAGCGTGCCCTGGGCGCCGGTCGGCTTCAGCGTCCCGGCGGTGTAGGGGCGGGTGTGGCTGCCGAACGGAACCGCCGCTCCGGAGCCGCCGGACGGCTGGGTGGTGACGCCGAGCGCGTTGCTCGCCGCGGAGGTGTTGCCCGCCGCGTCCCGCGCCTTGACGGTGTAGCCGTAGCTGGTGGAGGCCGTGAGGCCGGTGTCCGTGTACGAGGTCCCGGTGGCCGTCGCGACGAACGTGGCGCCGCGGTACACGTCGTAGCCGGTGACGCCCACGTTGTCGGTGGCGGCGTTCCAGGCGAGCGAGACGCTGTTCGCGGTGGTGGCCGTCGAGCGCAGGCTGCCCGGAGCGCTCGGCGCGGTGGTGTCGGAGCCGCCGGAGACCGGGGAGCCGTAGACCTCGAACTCCCAGAGGGAGTAGCCGTACGCGGTACCCCGCGCGGTGGCGTGCACGCGGACGTAGCGCCCGGTCCCGGTGAGTGTCAGGTCGTCCGTCGCGCCGTTCCCGGTGCTGGTGGAGTAGACGTCGGTCCAGCTCGTCCCGTCGTTCGAGGTCTGGATCTTGTACGTCTTCCCGTACGCGGCCTCCCAGCTGAGCTTCACCCGGCTGATGGTGTGCGCCGATCCGAGGTCGATGCGGATCCACTGCGGGTCCACGCCCTCCGCGCTCGCCCAGCGCGTCGCGGCGTTGGCGTCCACGGCCTTGCCCGCCTCGAAGCCGCTCCCCTCGACCGAGGAAGCGGTCGTGGGCTTTCCGGTCGAGACCAGCACCGCGGCGGCCGCTGCGGGCGCGGCGGCGGTGGCGGAGGTGGGCAGTGCGGTTCCGGCGGCCGTGGCGGCCGGGACGCCGAGCCCGGTGAGGCCCGCCAGGGCGGCGACGGTGGCGAAGCCCGCCAGCGGGCGGTACCAGTGGGGGTGGCGACGGTCTCTGTGCGCGGAGCGTTGGTGATGTGCTCGTGACATCGTGCGTCCTCGGGTGAGTGCTGCGCGAGTGGGGGGAGCGGCCGATGCGGGGGTCGGCCAATAGTTAGGAATGATTCCTAACCATTGGCCGAGAGAGTAGGAACGGAACGGGGTGTCGCGCAAGACCCTGGGTGCGATCCATCAGTGCGATGTGCCGGGGCGGGCGTGGCGGGCTCCTGTCAGTGCCGGCCGCGAGGATGGGCCGCATGACACCTTTGCTTCTGACCGACATCGACCGTGCCGTCCGCGGCGGTTGGAGCGCGATGACGTGCACGCCCGAGTACCGCGACCGATGGACCAGGGAGAACCCGGCCCGCGACCAGTGCGGTGTGACAGCCCTCGTCCTCAACGACCTGCTGGGCGGCGAGCTGATCCGGGGCGAGGTCCTCGTCGACGGCGAGCGCGTGGACTACCACTGGTGGAACCGGCTCGGCCTCGGCATGGAGATCGACCTCACCCGCGAGCAGTTCGCCCCGGAGGAGAAGGTCACCGAGGGGATCGTCGTCCCGCGCCCGCCGGACAGCGAACTGCGCCGCCTGCGCACGGAGTACGAGCTCCTGCGCGAGGCGGTCATGGCCGAGCTCGCCCGCCCCGAGGTCACCGCCTAGGCGGTGGCGGGTCGGCACCCGGTTCCGCCCTCGCGATGGCGGGGCCGGGTTGCCGCCCTGGGCCGTGAACCGATCGTCGGGCAGCCGGACATCCAAGTCAATCCTCCGGATTCCTGGCAACTCCCAAGGGATACCTTGGGAGTTGTGACCCTCGACGATCTGCGCGTCTTCGTCGCCGTGTGCCGGGCCGGCAGCCTCAGTGCCGTGGCCCGCGACCTCGGCCGCACCCAGTCCGCCGTCAGCCAGCACATCCGCCGCCTGGAGAAGGAGACCGGCACCGCGCTTCTGGAGCGCCACCCGCGCGGGGTCTCACCCACCGGGGCCGGTCTGATCCTCCGGGCGGCCGCCGCCGACGGGATCGCCGGGCTCGACGGAGCCCTGCGCCGGCTCGACGACCTCGTACGGGGTGACGGCGGCTCGGTGCGGGTCACCACGGGGGCCACCACCGTGCGGCACTTCATGGCCGAGGCGATCGTCGCCTTCCGGCGCAGCCATCCCCGGGTCAGCCTGGAGTTCCGGACCGAGAACTCCAGCCGGAGCTGCTTCGAAGCCCTCTCCGCCGAGGACCTCGACCTCGCGTGGATCACCATCGGAGCCCCCGTGCCGGGCATCGAGCAACGCCCCGTCATGCGGCTGCCCTGGGTCCTGGCGGTCGGCGCCGACGACCCCCTCGCCGCCCGCTCCCGCCTGGAGCCGGCCGACCTCGGCGCGGTCCGTCACATCCGGCTGCCGGAGAACTCCAGCTCCCGCGCCCAGCTCGACGCCGCCCTCGCCGAGGCGGGCATCCGGATCAGCTCCGACACCAGCGCCGCCGACTGGGACACCGCCCTCCTCCTCGCCGAACTGGGCCTCGGCCACGCCGTCGTACCGGCCCTGCCCGGCTGGCAGGTCCCCGGATCGGACGGACCGCTGCGCCTCGTGCCGGTCCCCGCCCTACCGCCGCTCGCCGTCGGCTGGGCCGTCCGGCGCTGGTCCGCCCTCTCCGCACCGGCCCGCGCCTTCGCCGACGAGGTGACCCGCAGCTGCGTGGCCCGCACCGCCGCCCCCGGCCGGCCGTGACGCGGGCAGCGGTGGGGAGGGCAGCGGTGACGCGGCCGGCGGTGGGGAGGGCAGCGGTGACGCGGCCGGCGGTGAGGACGGCAGCCGTGACGCGGTCGGCCGTGAGAAGGGCAGTCGTGATGCCGGCAGCAGTCCTACGGCGGCCAGCGCGGTCAGCGCCGCGGCCGAGGCCCCGGTCCCCGCGGACACCGCGATGCCCAGGGCGGGCCCGATGTTCATCGCCGTCTGCTTGAGCCCGCCCACCACCCCCGCGTACCCGGCCGGGGCGTCCCCGACCACCGTCCCGGTGGCCGTCACCATCACCGCGGCGAAGCCCGCGCCGAGCACCCCGAACCCCCAGCCCGGACCCAGTCCCGTGATCCCGAGCGCCACCAGCCCGGTCCCCGCCATCGCGGTCCCGCGGGCCCCGAACCGGCGCAGCAGGGCCCCCGCCACCGGTGCGCCGACGACCATGGCGGCCGTCATCGGCAGCACGCGCAGCCCGGTCTCGAGCGGATCGAGCCCCGCCGCGTCCTGGAGCGCGAAGCCGGCCCCGAACGGCGCCCCGAACAGGGCGGCGGAGACGACTGCCAGCAGCGCGACGGACGCCGTCACCGGGACGGAGCGGGCCACCGGGCGCGGCACCAGGGGCTGGGCGGAGCCGCGCTCGGACCGGACGAGCAGGGCCGCCAGTGCGGCGGCCGCGGCGAAGCCGGCCAGGGTGCGGGGTCCCGACCAGCCGTGTTCCGGTACGCCGGCCAGCGCGTGCACCAGCACGGCGAGGGAGGCCGCGAGGAGGAGCGCACCACTGGGCCGGATCCGCCCGGGCTCGGTGGGCGGCGGCGCGGGGACCCGTACGAACAGGGCCGCCGCCGCGATCACGAGGGCGGCGGGGACGTTCGCCACGAACACCGCGCGCCAGCCGAAGCGTTCGACCAGCAGGCCCCCGAGCAGCGGCCCGGCCGCCGCGGCCACCCCGATCGCCGCGGTCCGCACCGCGACCGCCCCGCCGATCCGCCCGGGCGGGTACGCGAGCCGCAGCAGGGCGAGCGTCGCCGGCTGGAGCAGCGCCCCGAACAGCCCCTGGGCCGCGCGCAGGGCGATCACCCAGCCGACTCCGGGGGCGAGCGCGATGCCCGCCGAGGTCGCGCCGAAGCCGAGTACGCCGGTGAACAGCAGCCGGGTGTGCCCGTACCGGTCGCCCAGCCGGCCGGCGAGGATCAGGAAAGCCGCCACGCTCAGCAGGTACGCGCCGCTCGTCCACTGCACCTCGGCCATGCTCGCGCCGAGGTCCCGCCGCAGGCTGGGCTGCGCCATCAGCAGCACCGTCCCGTCGAGGGCGACGAGCATCGCACCGCCCGCGCTGACGCAGAGCGCGAGCCGGGGCCTCACGGCCGGTGTCCCGGCAGGTGGGCGTCGAGGGCGGCGTCGACCACCCGGTCGACGGAGGCCTCCGGATCGCCGTCGAGGACGAGCGGCAGACTGCCCCAGGCCCACAGCTGCGCGACGCCGTGCAGATTGGCCCAGAGCGCGGCGGCGGTGATGCGGGGGGCCCGGGTCGTCCCGCACCGGGTGACCAGCGAGACGAGGAGCTCGAACAGCGGCAGCGTGGAGTCCCGGAGCCGCACTCCCGGCGGGCCGCCCTGCCGACTGCCGTCCAGCAGGTCATGGCGGAACATCAGCTCGAACATGCCGCGGTGCTCCAGCGCGTAGCCGACGTACGCCCGCCCGAGCGCCCGCACCTGCCCGCGCGGGTCGTCCGCGCCGGGGCCCGCCATCGCGGCGGGGATGCGGGAGCCGAGCTCGTCGAACCCGCGCCGGGCGATGGAGGACAGCAGCGCCTGGTGGGTGGCGAAGTACCGCCGGGGCGCCCCGTGGGACACCCCGGCGCGGCGGGCGATCTCGCGCAGCCCGAGCGCGGCGGTCCCCTCGCTGGTCACGAGCTCCACACCGACGTCGATCAGCCGCTCGCGCAGCCCGCTGTCCTGATCCATAGACACTGTCTACCACCAGGCGGTAGACAGTGTCTATCTCCGCTTCTCGGCGATGATGGGAGGAGCACGGACGGGCGAAGCGCCCGGCCCGGCCGAGGGAGAGGTGACCTGCCATGGTGGAGCGCGAAACCCGTGAGGCCGGGCCGTCGGCGGGCGGGCTGGAAGAGGGCCGCCTGATGAAGGAACTCGAAGCCATCCACCGCACGCGCCACGAGACCCTGCTGCACGGATCGCAGGACGCGCTGGTCACGCACACCCGGCGGATGGAAGAGCTGGAGCGCGAGTACGTCCGCCGCCACCCGGAACGCGCCCAGACCACCGGCCGCACCCGCTCCGGCGCGCGCGCCCGTACGGGAACGGAAGAACAGGGCTGAAGCCCCGGAGGGGAGCGGGGGCGCCTACTTCTCGGCGTGCTCGCCCAGCATGAACAGCAGCCAGACGAACCCGGCGAAGAGGTGCGTGCCGGCGATGTAGAAGAACGCGCGCAGCAGCACGCCGTTCTCCTTCCACTTCTCGTACTTCGCCGCCGCGGCACGAGCCTGCTCGGAGCCCTGCTTCTCGTCCGTCATCACCCGAACAGCCTACGGGCGCATCCGCCCGCGCGGGCTGAGGCATGCGTGGCCCGCGCAACAAACTTGCTTCATGTGAGACAAATTTGTATCGTTTGATACGAAGGAGGATCGCATGATGAACGAAGAAGAGCTGCTGGACGGCGCCGCACGCGTGCTCGCCGGCGATCACAGTGCCTCCATGGCGCACATCGCCGCGGGCATCGGCACCAGCCGCGCCACGCTCAGCCGCCGCTACGCCACCCGCGAGGCGCTCCTCAAGGCCGTCGCCGTCCGGGCCATCGACGTGGTCGACGGGTGCCTCGCGCCCGCCGACCTGGCCGACGGCGCCGACGGAGCGCAGTTCGACGCCGCGCTGGAGCGGCTCGTCACCGGGCTGCTGCCCGCCGCGCACCTGTACGGGTTCACCTCCCGCGACGCCACCGTGCTCGCGGACCCCGAGTTCCGGGCCGGGATCCACCGCCAGGACCAGCGGGCCCTCGCCTTCCTCGCGCACGGCCAGCGCCTCGGCCGGCTGCGCGTCGACCTGCCCGCGTACTGGATCTGGTACTCGCTCTGGGGGCTCCTCGACGCCGCCGCCGAGGGCGTCCGCGACGGCCACCTCGCCCGCCGCGACATCGGCCGGCTCGTCCTCGCCTCCTTCCTCAGCGGAACCCGGCCGTCCCCGGCCGCGTGACCGCCCCCGGCCGCGTGACCGCGTCCCCGCACCCTCCCTCGTACGACCGTGAAACAACCGTGAACGGAACCCCCATGCACACCCCCACGCAGGACCCGCGCCGCTGGATCGTGCTCGCGATCCTCTCCGGCAGTCTCCTGCTCATCTCGATGGACACCACGATCCTCAACGTGGCCTTCCCCTCGCTCGTCGGCGACCTCCAGCCGGGCGCCGTACAGCAGCTGTGGATCATCGACATCTACGCACTCGCCCTCTCCGGGCTGCTGGTCACCGCAGGCGCCCTCGGCGACCGCTGGGGCCGCAAGCGGCTGCTCATGGCGGGCTTCGGCATCTTCGCCCTCGCCTCGCTCATCGCCGTCTTCTCCACCGAGGCCTGGCACGTCATCGCGGCCCGCGCCCTCCTCAGCGTCGGCGGCGCCGCGATCATGCCCTCCACCCTGTCGATCCTGCGCAGCGTCTTCACCGACGCCAAGGAACGCGCCTTCGCCCTCGCCGTCTGGGCCGCCGTCTTCGGCGGCGGCATGGCCTTCGGCCCCGTCGTCGGCGGCCTGCTCGTCCAGGACTACGGCTGGCACTCCGCCTTCCTCCTCAACCTGCCCGTCGCCGCGGTGATCGTCGCGGCCGGCCTGCGCTACCTCCCCGAATCCCGCTCCCCGCGCTCCGCCGGAAAGTGGGACTGGACCGGCGTCGGCCAGTCGATCGTCGGCATGCTCGCCCTCGCGGGCGGCATCAAGCAGCTCGGCAAGAGCGGTGTCGCCGACCCGCTGCCCTGGGCCCTGCTGGTCCTCGCCGCCGTCGCGCTGACCCTGTTCGTCCGCCGCCAGCTCCGCGTGGACAACCCGCTGCTCCAGGTCCGGCTCTTCACCAAGCCCGCCTTCAGCGTGGCCGCCACCGCGATCTTCCTGCCCATGGTGGGCATGGGCGCGATCCTGTTCCTGGTCACCCAGTGGTTCCAGTACGGCCAGGGCTACACCCCGCTCGAGGCGGGGCTGCGCCTGCTGCCCGCCCCGCTCGCGCTGATCTGCGCCTCGATGGTCGCCCCGACCCTCATGCAGCGCTACGCGATCCGTCACGTGCTCGGCGGCGGCCTGGTGGTCCTCGCCGCGGG
The DNA here is from genome assembly GCF_026340675.1 of Streptomyces sp. NBC_01264. Taxonomy (NCBI): domain Bacteria; kingdom Bacillati; phylum Actinomycetota; class Actinomycetes; order Kitasatosporales; family Streptomycetaceae; genus Streptomyces; species Streptomyces sp. NBC_01264. The sequence goes on along the minus strand of NZ_JAPEOX010000002.1, from coordinate 817,407 downwards.
CATGGCCCTGCCCTGGACCCTCCAGCAGTTCACCGGCCTCGGCTACCCCGCCTTCGCCCTCGCGCTCACGATCATGGGCCTGGGCGCGGGCATCGCCACCACCGTCGCCTCGGTGACCCTCATCTCCACGGCCCCGGCCGACCAGGTCTCCAGCGCCGCCGCCATCGAGGAGACCTGCTACGAACTCGGCTCGGCCATGGGCGTCGCCATCCTCGGCTCCACCGCCGCCGCGCTCTACCGCGGCAACCTCCCGGCCCTGGACCTGGACTCCACCACCCTGGCCGCCGTACGAGACTCCGTGGGCGAGGCCGCCCACACCGCCGAGCAGCTCGGCGGCGGCGTCGGCCGGACCCTGCTCGACGCCGCCTCGCAGGCCTACACCCTCGCGATCACCCCGGCGTTCCTGATGGCCGGCCTCCTCGCGATCGCCGCCGCGGCGACCACGTGGACACTGATCCCGCGCGACCTGCGCCCGACCGAGAACCACTGACGACTGGAGTCACCAGTCACCAGTCACCGGTCACCGGTCACCGTCACCAGGGCTCAGCGGAAGGTGCGCCACCGCACCTTCCGCTCCCGGGACCGGGACGCAGCCGCCGTCGGCGCGGATCTTCGCGACCAGGTCCCCGAGTTCGGCCAGGGTGTCCACGCCGAGCAGTGAGGGGTTCGCCTCCAGCATCAACGCGACGTACTCCCCGATGCGCTGAGGGGTGAGATCGTCCGACGCCTCCGGCTCCACCGGACCGTCCTGCCCCTCGAACACGATCCGGGCGTTGCGCACCAGCCGGATCTGCTCATCGCTGTACACCCTGGCCAGCACCGCCTCGGAGATCCGCTCGCGCGCCTCCGCGGCTCGCATGGCCGACCGCCGATCGCCCGGAACGGTGACGACTTCCTCCGTGTCCTGAGCGGCGGCTCCGGCCCGCCGCTCACTGGTGAGGGCCCGGGCCACACTGCTCCACCTCGCCTTCACGGCGGGGAGCGCCTGGTCGTTCCATTTCGCCTTCGCCGCCGGAAGCGCTTGCTCGTACCACCACGTCCTCACGGGCGGCCCGGCCTTCTCCACCACCAGGAGGCCGAAGTGGACGAGCATCTCGGCGAGGAACTCCGCTTTCTCCCGCCGCTCTTGCGCCTCCGGATCCGGCTCTTCCCGCGGCGTGAGGAAGATCTCGGCTTGACCCAGCTGATTCGTGTCGGCGTCACGTGTCATGCCGCGATAGGCGCCCTCGGTCTTCCTCGACCGCGTGAGACGCGCGCCCTTGTGGACCCTGATGACTGCCGGGATGTCGTCGTACTCGCCGTGCTTGTCGCTGTCCACGCCCCACCGCCCACCCTTTCGGCCTACGGGAGCGCCGCGTTCGCCCGCTCCCGCCCCGGGAGCGCCGTCCCGGACACTGTACGGTCGGCCGACCGCCGGGTCCTGGCGGATCGTCAACTGCGGTCCAGCGGTCCGGGTTCTGGGCAGCCGCCGGTCCAGCGCCGGATCCTAGGACGCCGCGTACGCCCACACCGCGCGCATCGTCTCCGGGGCAGGCGACGGGCCCGTCAGCTCCCGCTGGGTCAGCAGGACGGTGACGGCCCCCGTCGAGGGGACGACGTGGGCGGCGGTGCCGGTGCCGCCGAGCCAGCCGTAGCGGCCCGGCACGTTCCAGGGGTCGGCCGACGTGACGTCGACCGACCCGCCGAACCCCCAGCCCTGGCCCTCCAGGAACAGCGCGGCTCCGGCCCGCTGGGCCGGAGTCAGCCAGTCGGTGGTCATCCGCCGCACCGAATCGGCCGAGAGCAGCGGGCCGCCCCCGTCGAGCAGCATCCGGGCGAAGCGGTGGTAGTCGTCCGCCGTGGAGACCAGCCCGCCCGCACCGGACGGGAAGGCGGGCACGGCGCTCCACTGCCCGTCGGGGGCGTCCACGAGGTCGAGGCCCCCGTCCGCGCCGGCCCGGTACGCGTGCGTGAACCGGCCCGACTGCCCCGCCGGCACGGCGAACCCGGTGTCGGGCATGTCCAGCGGCTCGAAGATCCGTTCCGCCAGGAACTCCGGCAGCGAACACCCCGCCACCCGGGCGATCAGCACGCCCAGAACGTCCGAGCAGGTGTTGTACAGCCAGGCCTCGCCCGGCTGGTACAGCATCGGGATCCGGCCCAGCGCGGCCATCCACTCGTCCGGCGCCGCGACGTCCTGCGGCCGCGGCGGGCCCTGCCGCAGCTCGCCGAAGAGCGGGGCGACCGCCGGGAGCGCGAAGTCGGAGGGGAATCCCCAGCCCGCCCGGAAGGTCATCAGGTCGGCCACCGTCACCGCCCGCTTCGCCGGAACCACGTCGTCGACCGGGCTCGCGGGAGTCCGTACGACGACCGGCTCGGCGATCTCCGGCAGCCAGGGCGCGACCGCGTCGGTGAGCGCGAACCGGCCGTCCTCCACCAGCATCATCACCGCCGCCGCCGTGACCGGTTTGGTCAGCGAGGCCATCCGGAAGATCGAGTCGCGGACCATCGGGGCCCCGCCCCCGGCGTCCGCGCTGCCCACGGCGGCCACTTCGGGCCCCTTGCCGTCGCCCCGGTCCACCAGGGCCACCGCCCCCGGTACGGTCCCGTCGTCCACGAACGGCTGGAGGATGTCGGCCAAACCGGTCACGAGCCCGTCCTTTCGAGAGCCTGTCCTACGGAGTCCCACAGCCCGCAGTGGTGCCGGGCCGCCGCGTCCACGGGGCGGATCCCGCCCGAGGGCTCCGGCGCCAGGGACAGTACGGCGGGGGAGCGCGGCCACCAGGGCAGCGCCCCGGGGGCGTTCGGATCGCCGGTCGCCGCGAACCGGGTCCAGTAGCCGGTCATCCGCTCCGCGAGCACTCGCTGCGCGGCGTTCATCGGGAGCCCGGTGTCGAAGAGGTAGGGCAGTTCGGAGCCGTGCGAGGCCCCGTACGGGAAGCCCGGCACCGGCGGCAGCCCCGTGAAGTCCGGTGCGTTCCGGTCGTCGAACCCGTAGTCGTACGTCGGCACGTGCCGGGCCAGCGCACGGCTGTCCCGCAGCTGCGGACACACGAAGGAGGCGTCCGTCAGCGCGGCCGCGAAGGCCAGCGCGGGCGTCGGATGGGCCGTCACCGGATAGGCGTCCTCGACGAGTTCGGCCGCGCTCGCCCCGAACGCGGCGCTCAGCCGCGACCGGTAGGCCCGCGCGTCGGCGACCGGGTAGGCCGCCAGGGTCTGCCCGAGGAAGATCCGCATCTCGTCGCGGGTGGAACCCTGCACCACCGGGACCTGGTGGAACTCCCCGCGTTCCAGGGCCCGTCGGGGCTCGGTGGGGAGCAGCGGGGTGCCGTAGGACACCGCGGAGAAGAGGTTCATGAGCTCGGGTGTCGCCAGCGCGCCGGGCGGCAGTCCGCGCAGGCACCGCAGCACGTCCGCGTCCGCCGGCCGGCCGCAGCCGAGCCGGACCGCCGCCGCGGTGCCCCGGGCCACGGTCCGGGACTCCGGCACGAAGGGCTCGTAGGCGGGCATCGGGGGGAGCCAGGAGTGCTTGGGCACGACGAGCGAGCAGGATCCGCTCTGCGCGATCGCCCGGTGGAACAGTCCGGCCGAGGCGGGGGAGGTGAGGTGCAGACAGACGCTCAGGCCGCCGGCGGACTCGCCGAACACGGTGACGTTGCCGGGATCGCCGCCGAACCGGGCGGCGTTCGCCCGCACCCAGCGCAGGGCGGCCTGCTGGTCGGCCAGCGCGAAGTCGGGGGCTCCGTGGAGGGCGGGATGCCCGAGGAGCCCGAAGATCCCGAGCCGGTAGTTGACGGTGACGACCACGGCCCCGCTCGCCGAGGCCAGTCGGCCCGCTCGGTACAGATCCCCGGCGCCGTTCATGAACCCGCCGCCGTGGAACCAGACCATCACGGGCGGGGCGCCGGCTGTTCCGGCGCGTTGCGAGGTTCCGGCCGTCCGCGTCGGGTGTCCGGCGCCCGTGGCGTCACCGGGAACCGTGACGTTGAGGAACAGGCAGTCCTCCGAGCCGCTCGGGCCACCCGGTCCCACCGCGGGCAGCTGAACGCACCGGGCCCCGGGCGCGCCCGCGTCCCGTACGCCCGCCCAGCGCGCGGCCGGTTCCGGGAGCCGCCAGCGCAGCGGCCCGGTCGGCGGGGCGGCGTACGGGATCCCCTCGAAGGTGCGGTACCCGGCGGCCTCCCGCCCGCGCACCGCCCCCCGGTCGGTCTCCACGACGGGCCGCCCCCCGGCGCCGCGACCGGGCCGGCCGCCCCGGGCACTGACGGGGGGCGCGGGGACGGCACCGAATCCGGCGACGGCTCCGAATCCGGATCCGGCGACGGCCCCGGGCGCGGCGACGGCCCCGGCTTCGGCTCTGGCGGTGGCCTTGGCTTCGGCTCTGGCGGTGGTCCCGGCTCCGGCCCAGGCGGTGGCGGCCCCGGCACCGGCAGTCGGGGCGGCCCCGGCGGCCGCCGACGCGGGAGTGGCCGCGGTCAGGAGGAGCAGGGCCAGCAGGAGGGCGCCCCGGCCGCGGGACGCCATCAGCGGCCCCTCGACAGCGCGCCCCGGACGAAGGCCGCCTGACCCGCGTGCTGGAGGTCGTCACCGATCACGCTCACCAGCCGCACCCCGAGCGTCACCGGCGGGTCCCACCGCTCGTCGACGACCCGGTCCAGATCGGCCGCGGACAGCCCCCGCAGGAACAGCTGCGTCTGCGCGTGGACGGCGTCGAAGTACCCCAGCAGCAGCTCCCCGGAGTCGACCCGGACGGCGCCGGCCTCGCGGGCGGTGTGCCCGTAGCCGGTCGACCCGCGGGGCAGTGCGAGCCCGAACCGCTCGTCCCAGCCCTGCGCGTGCCAGACCTGTTCCCGGCCGGCCGCATCCGCCACGTGGTCGTCCTGGACCCGGGTCAGGTGCCAGACGAGCCAGGTGATCGAATTCGCACCGGGATCGATCCGCGCGTCCAGCTGCCCGGCATCCAGCCCCTCGACCGCCTCGTGCACCACGTCCCGGATCCGGCCGAACGCGTCGGCCAGTACCTCCGTACCCTTCATGCCCCCACCATGCCCACGACAGGCGCCGACCGGGCCCGCGGCACCGCGGGGGACCCCCGTTTGCCCGCCCCGAATGGCGCAGCGGGGCCGGGTGCCGCTGAATGTAACAAAGCGTGCGCTTCCCATGACGCACGATGACCGGCGTGCGATGTGTAGACCCGCGCGTCGGCGAACGGAGCTTTCCATGAATGACCCGATCACGCTCGCCGCGACGGAGTACGAAGAACCGCGCCGGCTCCCCGACACCACGGACGTCCTGCCTCCGGCCCCCGACACGGACGACCTCGACTTCGGCCCCGCGTGCGGGACCGAGCCGCAGGCCGGCCCCGGGTACGGGACCGGGTACGGGACCGCTCCCGAGGCCAAGGCCGGCCCGGAGGCGGGTCCGCAAGCCGATCCGCAGGCCGATCCGCAGGCCGGTCCCGGCACGGGGGCCGCACCCGGCCGGGACCCCGTACCCCGGCCCGCGACAGAGCCCGCGCACACGCTCCTGGAGACCGCCGCCACGGGCCGTCCCGTCCGGGAGGTAACCGATCTGGTGAACCTCCTCAAGGAGTCCGGACAGGTCCCCAACCCCGGACACGCGGCGCTGCGCGCGGCAGCCGTGGGCCGCCCCGTCCACGAGGTCCGCGAGATGGTGACCCTGCTGGGCGAGCACCCGCACGAGCTGGTCGAGACCGACATCACGCTGCGGGCCGCCGCCCTCGGCCGGCCCATCGAGGACGTGGCCCTGCTCGTCAGCATCCTCGGCACGGGCGAACAGCCCCCGCAGCGCCGCCCGGGCCCGGAGCGGGCGGACCGCGTACGGACCCCCGAGCACCAGCCCGCACCGCAGGCCCGGGCGCAGGTCCGCTCGCCGTCCCCGGCCCGGGGTCCGGCAGGCCGGGGAAGCGGCGCGCTGCGCCACATACTGCGCTGGCCGGTGGCGCTCGCCCTGCTCCTCTGCGGCGCGCTCCACGCGCCCGGCGATCTGGCGGGCCTGACCTCCGGCGACCCCGGCGGGCTGCTCGCCCTGGCCGTGACCCTGCTCTGCCTGACGGCCGGCGCCCTGCTGGCGGTACGGGACACGGCCGGTGCCTGGCGGGCCTGTGCGGTGGTGGCGCTCGGCGTGGCCGGGCTCCACGTGGTCGGCGGCGTCGCCGGGTTCGACCCGCTCGGCGGCGCGGTCGGCGGCTCCCTGGCTTGGGCCGGCACCACGGCCGTGCTGAGCGCGGCGGCCGGCGCCGTACTCGCCGGACTGGCCCTGCAGTTCCGTCCGGCGGCCGACCCGGCCGACGGAGCCTGACCCGGGCGGGGAGGGGGCCCGGGTCCCGGGCCCGGGCCCCTCTCCGCCGCTTCACCCCAGGGGCTGACGGCCACCCGCCGTGTGCCGCTTCGTGGAGGGAGACACGCGATGGACCCGGTGGCCGCGCTGGACCGGATCGCGTTCCTGCTGGAACGCGCCCAGGAGCCGACCTACCGGGTCCAGGCCTTCCGCACGGCGGCCGCCGCCGTCGGCCGGATGGGCGAGGACGAACTGGCCGAACGCGTCCGCGCGGGCACCCTCGAAGCGGTCAAGGGCATCGGCCCGAAAACCGCCCAGGTCGTCCGCGAGGCCCTCGGCGGAACCATCCCCGCCTACTTGCGGGGGCTGGAGGAGAAGGCCGCCGCCCACCCCGCGGGCCCACCGCCCGGCCCCGAGGCCCTCGCCCTGCGCGCCGCCCTGCGCGGCGACTGCCACCTGCACTCCGACTGGTCGGACGGCGGCAGCCCCATCGAGGCGATGGCCCGGGCCGCGGCCGCCCTCGGCCACGACTGGGCGGTGCTCACCGACCACTCGCCGCGCCTGACCGTCGCCCGGGGCCTCTCCCCGGAACGGCTTCGGGAACAACTGCGCACGGTCGCCGAACTCAACGCGACCTGGGCCCCGTTCCGGCTGCTCACCGGCATCGAGTGCGACATCCTCGACGACGGCTCGCTGGACCAGGAGCCGGAACTCCTGGCCGAGGTGGACCTCGTCGTCGGCTCCGTCCACTCCAAGCTCCGGATGGACGCCGCCGCGATGACCCGGCGGATGGTCGCCGCCGTACGCAACCCCCACCTCGACGTCCTCGGCCACTGCACCGGGCGACTGGTGACGGGCAGGACCCGGCCGGAGTCGGAGTTCGACGCCGAGGCCGTCTTCGCGGCCTGCGCCGAGTCGGGAGCCGCCGTGGAGATCAACAGCCGGCCGGAGCGGCTGGACCCGCCGCGCCGGCTGCTGCGGCTCGCGGTCGCCGCGGGCACCCTCTTCGCGATCGACACCGACGCGCACGCCCCCGGACAGCTCGACTGGCAGACCCTCGGCTGCGAACGCGCCCTGGAATGCGGGGTGACGGCCGACCGGGTCGTCAACACCTGGGCCGCCCCCGAACTGCTCGCCTGGGCCCGCACCCGCCAACTGCCGTAGCCCGGACAGCCCCGGCACCTCCGGCAGACCGGTAGGGCCCGCAGCCTCCGCCTACCCGTCGGCCCCGCCGTCCGTCCTCGACGCGGTGAGCGTGAAGAGCGCCCCGTCCGGATCGCGCAGGGACACCCATCGCTCGGTCGCGCTCGACCCGGGTTCGGACACCGTACGGCCGCCCAGCGCGACGGCCGCCTCCACCGCCGCCTCCAGCACGGGCACCCGGAAGTGCACGTGCCAGCGCGGCCGGGTGTACGGACTGTACGAACCCGGCTCCACGGGACCGCTGTCGAGGCGTGCCACCGGCTCCCCGTCCTGGCGCAGCACGACCCGGTCCTCCTCGTACGCGACCTCGCAGCACCCGGCGCGGCCGGTGGCCCACTCCAGCACCTCCCCGTAGAAGATCGCCGACTCGAAGGCGTCCCGGGTGCGCAGCTCCAGCCAGGCCGGCGCCTGTCCCGAACCGACCCGCCAGCCCGAGGAGACCTGGCCCTCCCAGATCCCGAACACCGCCCCGTCGCGGTCCGCCGCGAGCGCCCCGCGGCCCCCGGTCTCGAAGGACACCGGGCCGACCGCGATCGTGCCGCTGCGTTCGCGGATCCGGTCCGCCGCCACGTCGGCGTCGTCGACCGCGAAGTACGGGGTCCAGGCCACGGCCACCGCGAGATCCCCGGCCAGCGCCCCGATCCCGGCCACCGGCATCCCGTCCAGCTCGGCGACGGTGAAGCCCTCGCCGAGCCGCGCGGTCCGGAACCGCCAGCCCGCGACCTCCCCGTAGAACCGCTGTGCCGCGCCGAGGTCCCGGGCCATCAGGCTCACCCAGCAGGGCGCCCCGAAGACGTCCCTCGTCGAAATCTCCACCGTTTTGCTCCGCCCTTCACCGGGGCGCGGTCAGCGCGCCTTCCACGCACAAGCAGTAGCGCCCCGGCCGGGGCGCAGGCGCGCAGGCGCGCCACCGGAGCACGGATATCCCCTTGGCGGCTCGCGGGAACGGAGCCTAGGGTTCGCCGGATGACGTACAAGGGTTCCCCCGCGACCGCCACCGACATCGAACTGGCGGTATCGCTCGCCACCGAGGCACTGCGTGCGGTGGCACACCGCGACTGGAGCACCCCGGCCGCCGGGCTGGACTGGAGCTGCTACGACACCGCCGTGCACGTGGCCGAGGACCTGGTCTCCTACGCCGCGCAGCTCGCGGTGCGCGCCACCGACACGTGGGTTCCCCTGGAGGTCCGGGCGGACGAGGGCACCACCCCGGCCGGGCTGCTCGACATGATCACCGCCTCCGGCCGCTTCCTGTCCGCCGTCGTGCCCCTCGCCGGACCGGAGGTCCGCGCGTGGCATCCGGCGGGGATGGCGGGCGCGGACGGCTTCGCCGCGATGGGCGTCATCGAGACGCTGCTGCACACCCACGACGTGCTCGGCGGCCTCGGCGTGCACGACTGGCGGCCCGGCCCCGAGCTGCCCGCCCTGGTCCTGGACCGCCTCTTCCCGCACCTTCCGCACGGGGACGTCGAAGACTCCTGGCGCACCCTGCTGTGGGCCACCGGCAGGGGCGACCTGCCCGGCCGGTCCCGGCAGCCGATCTGGCGCTGGTACTTCCACCCCGTCCGGGCCGAGCGCGTACTGCTCTGCGAGATCACTCCGAACGTGGCGGCCGACCTGCACGCGGGCGGCACCGGAGGGTTCGTCTGGGCCGAGGACGGGCCCGGAGAGGGCACGCGGTACGCCGCGGGCATGACGGTCAAGGCGCGCGAGGAAGGGACGTACCGCCCGGGCTGGGGCCCGTACGCCATCATCCGGGCGAGCGACCGGCGGGCGATCGGCGGAATGGGATTCCACTCGGCCCCGGACGCCGACGGCCGCGCCGAGCTGGGCTACGACCTCGTCCCGTCGGCGCGCGGCAACGGCTACGCCACGGAAGCGGCGAAGGCCCTCTCCGGCTGGGCCTTCGACCAGCCGGGCTGCACCCTGCTGGCGGCCGAGGCGGACCATGACAACGCACCCTCGCGCGCGGTACTGAGACGGGCCGGTTTCACGGAGGCGGGCTCCGGGGAAGGCACGGTCCGGTACACCCTGAGCCCGAAAGAGACGGCCTAGGTGTGTGACTGCCGGATCTTGCCGGTCAGGCCGGCAGGGACCGGCGGAACCCGACCGGGCGGGGCTCGGGCAGCCCCCCGATCCGGAAAGCAGGTCCCGCCGTGGTGAGTTCCCAGGTCCCGTCGATCGATCTCGGCCCGTGGCGCTCCGGCGGGCCCGAGGTGCGCCGGCAGGTCGCCTCGCGCGTCGACGAGGCGCTCCAGGCGGCCGGGTTCCTGCTGGTGACCGGGCACGGCGTGGACCCGGGGCTGCCCGCGCGGATCCGGGAGGCGGCGCGGACCTTCTTCCGGCTCCCGGCCGCCGCCAAGGCCCCTTACGCCGTCTCGGTCGGCGGCCGGGGCTGGCTCGGCCCGGGCGCCGAGGCCAACAGCTACGCGGAGGGCGAGGCCTCCCCGCCCGACCTCAAGGAATCCTGGTCCTGGGCGGCGGAGGACCCGACCGGGATCCCCACCGTGGACGCCGAGTGGTTCCGGCCCAACGCGTGGCCGGCCGAAGTGCCCGCGCTGCGGCCGCTGGTGACGGAGTACCTGACCGCGATGCGGGCGCTCTCCGACGAGCTGCTGGAGCTGCTGGCCGGCGCCCTGGGCCTGGGCACGGACCATTTCACCCGCCACACCGGCCACCCCACCTGGGGTTTCAACGTCAACTGGTATCCCGGCACCGAGACCGTCGGGCCGCCGCTGCCCGGCCAGTTCCGCATCGGCGCACACACCGACTTCGGCACCGTCACGGTCCTGGACCGCGAGCAGGGCGCGGGCGGGCTCCAGATCCACACCGACGCCGAGGGCTGGCAGGACGCCCCCTACGATCCGGCCGCGCTCACCGTGAACATCGGGGACCTCATGGCGCGCTGGACGGGCGACCGCTGGCGGGCCGGCCGTCACCGGGTGCTGCCGCCGCCCTCCGACGCGCCCGCCGAGGAGCTGATCTCGCTCGTCTACTTCTACGAGTGCGATCCGCACACCCGGGTGGAATCCCTCCCGGCGCCGCTGGGACGGATCATGCACGAGCCGGTCGACTCGCACGTCCACCTGCGGGCGCAGCTCGACGCGATCACCGTCCCGGTGGGGGGGCCGGCGGCAGGTCAGGCGGTTCCGGAGGCCTAGCGGGGCCCCGGTCGAAGACGGCCGGTGGCCCGCCGGGGGACCCGATTACGCGATGTCCGGCGCGTTCGGCAGGATGGGAGGCATGACCGAGATCCGCACCCCCCGCCTCCTCCTCCGCCGCTGGTCCGAGGACGACCTCGTCCCCCTGTCGGAGATCCTCGCCGACCCCGAGGTGATGCGCTGGATCGGCGACGGCGAGACCCTCGATCTGGAGGGGACCGCCGAGACCATCGAGCGGTGGGAGGACGAGTGGGACGAGGAGGGCTTCGGGATCTTCGCCGTGGAGCTGCTGGCCTCCGGGGAGCTCATCGGAGCCGTCGGGCTCTCCATGCCGTGGTGGCTGCCCGAGGTTCTGCCCGCGGCCGAGATCACCTGGCGGCTCGGCCGCTCCTACTGGGGGCAGGGCTACGGCTCCGAGGCCGCGCACGCCACGCTGGAGTTCGCCCTCCAGGACCGCGGTCTCGACCGGGTCGTCGCCGTGAACCGGGCGGGCAACGACGAGTCCGAGAACGTGATCCGCAAGCTGGGCATGACCGCCGAGAAGGACATCAACCACCCGGAGACCCACGCGCTCCTCAACCTCCACGGCATCGACCTGACGGAGTACGAGGGCTGATCCGCTCCTCAGGGAGGCGTCCCCGCATCGACCGATCGGCCGACCCCGCTGTCGGCCGCCGGGCCGAGCGGTCGGGCGGTCCCGCGAGGTGAGGATGGGTACGGGGGAGCGGGCGCACCACCGGCCCCGCCCCCGGAACCGAGAGGGGCACCGCCCATGCCGCAGCACGACCGCCCGCACCCGCGCCGCCGCGTACGCGGAACCCGTACCGCCCTCGCGGCCCTCGCCGGAGCACTGCTGCTCGGCGCCTGCTCCGCCCCCGGCGAGCCGCCGGCCGCCGCCCCCGCGGCCTCTCCGCTGCCGACGGCCACGACCACCCCGGGCGGCACCCTCCTGGTCGCCGACTTCGGCGGCGACACCGTGACCTTCGTGGACCCGGAGCGCGGCGCGGTCGGCTCGGTGCCGGTCGGCAGGGCCCCGTACGGCCTGGTGGTCGGCGCGGACGGCCGGGCCTGGGTGGCCACGGCCGACGGGGTCGCCGTCGTGGACACGCGGACGCGGACCCGGTCGGCCCTGATCCCCTACCGCACCACCGGCACCGGCCCCGTGACCGGCGGGGAGTACCGGGGCGGCGGCATGGGCATCGCGCTCTCGCCCGACGGGGCGCACGCTTACGTCGGGATCAACGTGCCCGGGACCACCGGCGTCCTGGAGGTCATCGACACGGCGAAGGCCGAGGTCACGGCGGTGGTACCGGTGGGCCGGCGGCCCTTCGACGTGGACGTCTCGCGCGACGGCTCCGAGGTGTACGTCACGGGCCACGACTCCTTCGACGTCACCGTCGTACCGGTCGGGACCGGCGGGACCGGCGGGACCGGCGGGACCGGCGGGACCGGCGAAAGTACGGCACCGGCGGCGCCGCGCCGCATCGAGGTCGCCCCGTACGGGACGGAGGGCGGGCTCGGTTCCTGGCTGAAGCCGCACTACGCCGTCGTACGGCCGGCGGACGGGATGCTGCTGCTGCCCTTCGAGGGCGAGCGGCTCGCGGTGGTGGATCCGCGCACGGGCCGCACCACGGTGGAGGAGATGACCGCCGACACCCATCAGCACGGGGCCGCGGCCACGGCGGACGGCCGCCTGCTCGTGGTCGGGACGGGGGCGGTGGAACCGGGCCAGGGCAAGGGGCCCTCCCTCACGGTCCGTTCGCCGGACGGCTCGGAGCGGGTGTACCCGCTGGACGGGCCGCACGAGGACGTGGCCGTGTCCCGGGACGGGCGGACGGCCTACGTCACCGGGGGCTTCACCCGCGACGGTTACTGGAACGGCATCACGGTCGTGGACCTCGACAGTGGCAGCACCCGCCGGCTCGCGGCGGGGTCGCGTCCGCTGGGCATCGCGGTCCTGGGGTGAGCGGCGTCAGCCCGCGCAGGTGTCCAGCATGGTGGAGAGCATCTTCTTCTCGGGCTCGGTGACGGTCAGACCGTAGGTGGACTTGACCGTGGTCCAGGCCCGACCGTACTGGCACCAGGCCTTCTTCGACGGCGGCTGCCACAGGTCGGGGCTCTGGTCGCCCTTGGACCGGTTCGAGGAGGCCGTCACCGCCAGCAGCTGGGGGTGCGTCAGATCGTTCGCGAAGGCCTTGCGCTTCGCGGCGTCCCAGCCGGCCGCGCCGGAGCGCCAGCCCTCGGCGAGGGGCACCATGTGGTCGATGTCGATCTTCGAGGCCTCGGTGACCACCACCTCGTCGTACAGGCTCTTCCACGTGCCGGACACGGCCTTGCACTGGGAGTCCCGGGTCACCTTGGCGCCGTCCCGCTGGAGGATGACCTCACGGGTGTCGCACTTGTCGCCCTGCTCCGCCCAGTGCGTGAACTTGTCCCGGCTGTAGCCCGACATGGTTCCCGGCGCCGCCACCTTCAGCGCGGCCAACTGCGTACGGGCCACGGAGGCGGTGACCATGCCGGGGAGCACGTCGCCGGTGGGGGGCTTCCCGTCCGAGGGAGCGGATGACGAGGCGGGCGCGGCGCCGCCCGGCTTCGGGTCGTCACCGGGACCGGCCCCGGCTCCGCTTCCCACTTCCGAACAACCGGCGAGCGCCAGCAGCACCACGGCCGCCAGTACCGCACCGGGCACACGTATCTGACGCCCCATGACCCCACCCCGAACCCCGCCGCACACTGTGTCGCGGGAAGCCTACCCATGCGGGAGGGGGCCCGAAGCCAGGCCCGTTGGCACGGCGGCCGGCGAACGCTCCCCGGACGCACGCCGGGTGACGCCCGGGGGCGGCCCCGGGCCGGGGCCGGCGCGGTTCCCGTAGACCGTCTCCGTCCGCCCGGGCTCAGGCGCCGTGGGCGCGCAACCACGCCTCCAGGACGGGGAAGTCGGCGTCCGTGAGGCCGATCCGGGGGTCGACCCGGTGGAGGAGCGCCGGGCCGGGGTGGTGGGCGGTCACCCACCGGCGGTCCGCGTCGCCGATCTCGTCGTCGACCCAGGCGAACGCCCGGCCCGCCGCCCACGCGACGAGGCCGGCGGTCTTCCAGTGGGCGCCGCTCCGGAGGTCCTCGGCGGTGGGCTCGGGCCAGTCCGCCACGGGCAGGTCCGGCAGTCCGAGCCGGGGGGCGACGCAGGCGTTGGCGTCCTCCATCCAGGTCGTGGCCCAGACGAGCTCGCACGGCAGAGCGGCGAGCCGCGGCCCGAGCGCGGGATCGAGCCGGGAGAGGAGGGGGTGCCCGTCCGCTCCGGCCGGCGCGTCGGGGGACTCGTGGACCGGGTGGCCCTGCGGGGACCCGAACGGGATGAGGGGGCCGTCCACGTCGAGGAAGAGCACGGGCCGCGCCACGAGGGGGATCGGGGGAGCCGGGGTGTTCGTCATGCGGCACAGCGATACCACGCCCCCGGACCCGCGGGAACGGTGGCCCGCGAGGGAACCGCGGCCCGCGAGGAGCCCTCTACACGGCCAGAAGGGGGAGATGACATGACGACGACTGCGGTATCCCGGACCGGGCGGACCGCCCTGGCCGGGCTGGTGGTGCTCCTGTGCGCCGGGCTCGCGGCCTGCGGCACCGTACGGGCCGGGGAGGCGGCCCGACTCGCCACTCCCGTGGCGGTGCCCGGTCCGGAGCGCTGCGACCTGGACGGGACGACGGGCACGGACGCCGGCGCGGGCGGGGCCACCGCCGCGCCCGACGTCCCGACGGAGGAGCGGACGGGCGGCTACGCGGGCCCGCCGACCGACGAGGGGACCGGGGGCTACGCCGGTCCCCCGACCGACGAGGAGTCGGGCGGCCCCGCCGGTCCGCCCACCGATGAGGACACCGGCGCGCCCGACCCGCCCACGGACGGCACCTCCGGACCCGGCGCCGCCACCAATGGCGCGGGTCCCTGCGGCGCGGCCGGGTGGTTCGACATGAAGCGGGACTTCGTCGCCTATTACGCGGAGCACCGCACCGACGAGGACACGTTCGTCCCCGCGGACGGCATCGGCGAGGTCCGCGTCCGCAGGGTGCGCGGGAGCGGCATCGCGGAGGTGACCTTCACCACCCGCGCGGTGGGCAAGGGCCGCGGCGACGACGCCCGCAGGGTGGTACGGGTCTTCGCGGCCTGGCGGCACGAGGTGTACGGGGGTACGGATGCGGTCACGGTCACGGTTCGTACCCGTGGGGAGTTCCCCGTGACCGTCACCGACACCTGGTGACCCCGGGCCGTCCCGGCCCGGCCCGGCCCCGCCCGGAACGCCCGCCCACGACGACCGTCCCCATCCCCGAAACAGGAAGCCGAGACAGAACCGCCGTGACCGACGACACCGCCAACGAACCGCATGTCCCCTCCGACGGGGAGCGCGCGGCCCGCGCCCGGGTACGGGAGCAGGCCACCGGCCTGACCCACCACGAGACCGAGGAGGCACTCGAAGCCGCCGAGGCCGAGGCCGTGGACTCCGCGGGCGACCTGGAGAGCGCCGACGCCGCCACCCGCGCCGCCGTCGCGGAATGGCGGCGCATCACGGAGCTGCTCTTCGACCACGGCGGTCCGTACTCGCCCGATACGGATGCTTTCGTCCAGGGCCAGCTCACCGCCCGTGAGTCCCACGCAGACCCCAACCAGAGCTTGGGGAAGCCATAAGGTTTGGTTATGGGGGCATAACCGGGGGGCGGGTGCCGGGTTAGGCTGCCCTTAGCTTAGGGTTCTCTTGATCGAGTTTTTCGCCGTTCGAAGGGAACCCAGCCATGCCTCGCCCCCTGCGGGTAGCAATCGTCGGTGCCGGCCCCGCCGGCATCTACGCCGCCGACGCCCTGCTGAAGTCCGAGGCGGCCGTCGAGCCGGGTGTGTCCATCGACATCTTCGAACGGATGCCGGCCCCCTTCGGTCTGATCCGTTACGGCGTCGCTCCCGACCACCCCCGCATCAAGGGCATCATCACCGCCCTGCACCAGGTGCTCGACAAGCCGCAGGTCCGCCTCTTCGGCAACGTCGACTACCCGAACGACATCAGCCTCGACGAGCTGCGCTCCTTCTACGACGCCGTGATCTTCTCCACCGGCGCCACCGCGGACCGCGCGCTCTCCATCCCCGGTGTCGACCTCGACGGCTCCTACGGCGCCGCCGACTTCGTCTCCTGGTACGACGGCCACCCCGACGTGCCGCGCACCTGGCCGCTGGAGGCCGAGAAGGTCGCCGTCCTCGGCGTCGGCAACGTGGCCCTCGACGTGGCCCGGATCCTCGCCAAGACCGCCGACGAGCTGCTCCCGACCGAGATCCCCGGGAACGTCTACGACGGCCTCAAGGCCAACAAGGCCCTCGAAGTCCACGTCTTCGGCCGCCGCGGCCCCGCGCAGGCCAAGTTCAGCCCGATGGAGCTGCGCGAGCTGGACCACTCGCCGAACATCGAGGTCATCGTCAACCCCGAGGACATCGAGTACGACGAGGGCTCGATCGCCGAGCGCCGCAAGAACAAGCAGACCGACATGGTCGCCAAGACCCTGGAGAACTGGGCGATCCGCGACATAGGCGAGCGCCCGCACAAGCTCTTCCTGCACTTCTTCGAGTCGCCCACCGAGATCCTCGGCGAGGACGGCAGGGTCGTGGGCCTGCGCACCGAGCGCACCGAGCTCGACGGCACCGGCAACGTCAAGGGCACCGGCGCCTTCACCGACTGGGACGTCCAGTCCGTCTACCGCGCCGTCGGCTACCTCTCCGACGAGCTGCCCAAGCTGCCCTGGGACATCGACTCCGGCACGGTTCCGGACGAGGCCGGCCGCGTCATCGAGGCCGGCGCGCACCTGCCGTCCACGTACGTCACCGGCTGGATCCGCCGCGGCCCGATCGGCCTCATCGGCCACACCAAGGGCGACGCGAACGAGACGGTCGCCAGCCTGCTCGCCGACCACGCGGACGGCAACCTGCTGACGCCGGCCGCTCCCGAGCCGGAGGCGGTCGAGACCTTCCTCGCGCAGAAGGAGGTCCGCTTCACGACGTGGGAGGGCTGGTACAAGCTCGACGCCGCCGAGAAGGCGCTGGGCGAGCCGCAGGGCCGCGCGCGCGTGAAGCTCGTGGAGCGCGAGGACATGCTCGAGGCGAGCGGGGCGTAGTCGGCTCCCGGTCCCGTAGTCCGGTCGGTCCCGCCGTGCGCGGGCCCGGCCGGGCCGCCGGGCGCGTGAGTGCGTCTTACGGAAGTCTGACGTGCGCGCCCGGACCCTGGCGGCCCGGGTCCCGCAGTGGTCGAATCACCAGGTGAGCACAGACCAGCAACCCGGCCCGGGCCGTGACCCCGGTTCCGATCCCGGCCTTGACCCCGACCCCGACCCCGACGGCCGCGGTGCCCCCGTGGGCCGGCGGCTGGTCCTCGGCATGGTGGGGCTCGGCGCCCTCGGTCTGGCCCTCGGGCCGAAGCTCCAGACGGGGTTCGACGCCGTACTGGGCTCCGCCGCGAGCAAGGACCCCACCGGGCTCACCGGACTGCTGCCCGGCGGCGGCGGGTTCCGGTACTACTCCGTCGCCTCCTCGGTTCCCGAACGCGGCCCGGCCGACTATCGGTTGACCGTCGACGGCCTGGTCGAGCGCCCGGCCACGTACACCCTCGACGCGCTGCGCGCCCTTCCGAGGGCCAGGATCGTCCGCGACGTCCAGTGCGTGACGGGCTGGCGGGTCCCCGGGACCCCCTTCGAGGGCGTCCCGCTCTTCCGGCTGCTGGACGCCGCCGGGGTCCGCCCCGAGGCCCGCGCGATCCGCTTCACCTGCTTCGACGGCACCTACACCGAGAGCCTCACGCTCCCGCAGGCCCGCCGCGAGGACGTCATGGTCGCCCTGAACATGCAGGACAAGCCCCTCAGTCACGCCCACGGCGGCCCGGTCCGCCTCTACGTGGCCCCCATGTACTTCTACAAGTCGGCGAAATGGCTCTCGGGCATCACCGTCACCCGGGACGTCCAGCCGGGCTACTGGGAGGAACTCGGCTACGACGTCGACGCCTGGGTCGGCAAGTCGAACGGACGCGACGATGCCCCGACCGTCTGAACACCCCGCCCGCGTGGACCGGTTCGGCCCCGCCGTGCGGCGGGTCCACCTGGCCACCGCCATCCTGACCGGGGTGTGCCTGGCGACCGCCGCCTGCCTCTACCTGCCGCCCCTCGCCGAACTCGTGGGCCGGCGCCACCTCGTGGTCACCGTCCACGAGTGGTCCGGACTGCTGATCCCCGCGCCCGTCCTGCTGGGGCTCGGCTCCCGGGCCTTCCGCGGGGACCTGCGCCGGCTGAACCGCTTCGGCCCGCACGACCGTACCTGGCTGCGCTCCGCCCTGCGCCGCGACCGCCGGCCGGCCGCGCGCCCGGCGGGCAAGTTCAACGCCGGGCAGAAGCTCTACGCGAGCTGGAGCGCCGGGGCCGCCCTCGTGATGCTCGGCACCGGTCTGCTGATGTGGTTCACCGGGCTGGCCCCGCTGCCCCTGCGGACCGGGGCCACCTTCGTCCACGACTGGCTGGCCATCGCCATGACGGTGGGCGTCGGGGGCCACGTCATGATGGCCGCCCGCGACCCGGAGGCCCGGCACGGCATGCGGACGGGCTCGGTGGCCGCCGACTGGGCGCGGCGCGAGCACCCCCTGTGGCGTCCGAAAGGAACCTCCGACGGGAAGGCCGCAGCCCCTACTCCGGCCCCACCGCCGCGTCCAGGGCGGCGGTGAGCCGCCGCAGGCGGTCCTGAAGGTCCTTGACCTCGGCGAGTTCGAAGCCGGTCGCGGCCGCGATGCGCCGCGGTACCTCGACGGCCCGCGCGCGCAGGGCCGTACCGGCCCCGGTGGGCCGTACGTGCACGGACCGTTCGTCCGCCGCGCTGCGCTCGCGCACGATCAGGCCGGTCGCCTCCAGCCGCTTGAGGAGGGGGGAGAGCGTGCCCGAGTCGAGCCGCAGGTGCTGCCCGAGCTGTTTGACCGGCATCTCCCCGTGCTCCCACAGCACCAGCATCACCAGGTACTGGGGGTAGGTCAGCCCGAGGTCCTTCAGGACGACCCGGTAGAGCCCGCCGAAGGCGCGGTTCGCCGCGCCCAGCGCGAAGCAGATCTGGCTGTCGAGGCGCAGGAAGTCCTGGTCGGGGAGGGCGTCGGTCGGTTGCTCGGTCATGGAGGCAAGTGTACCCGGGCCGCCGTGTCGGCAACTGAATTGTGCACAACTTAATTGTGTGCCATATTGATGGAGCGAGGTCGCCGGTCGGCGGCCCCGCCTCCGCCCCTTGAGAGGAACCCCCGAGATGGACGCGATCTACACCGCTGTCGCCACCGCCAACGGCCGCGAAGGCCGCGCCGTCAGCTCCGACGGCCAGATCGACCTGGCGCTGGCCATGCCGCCGGCCCTCGGTGGCAGCGGCCTGGGCACCAACCCCGAGCAGCTCTTCGCGGCCGGCTACGCCGCCTGCTTCGCCAGCGCCCTCGGGCTGGTCGGCCGCCAGGCCAAGGTCGACACCAGCGAGGTCTCGGTGACCTCGGAGGTCTCCATCGGCAAGGACGGCGAGGGCTTCGGTCTGGCCGTGGTCCTGCGCGTGGAACTCCCCGAGGCCCTGCTCGGTGAGACCGGCGAGCTGCTGGTCAAGCAGGCCCACGAGGTCTGCCCCTACTCCCGGGCCACGCGCGGCAACATCCCCGTCGAGCTCGTCGTCGAGTAGTCCGGTCGTCCAGGGCGGCGGCTCTGGGCGAGATGCCCGAGCCGCCGCCCTGTCGCGGTGCGGCCGCCGACCGAGGAGTAACCCCTTATCTGCTAGGTGAGACAGCCTGTTCTCGCTGTAGATGCGCGCGAAAAGGACTGTTACAGTCCGCATGCGCGACTCTGGATGAGGGAGGCAACTACATGCCAAAGACAGTTCTGCGGCGCGCCGTCGCAGGGAAGTCACTGGTCATCGGCGCCCTCCTGGCCCTTCTGGCGCCGGGATCGGCCTACGCGAACACCGTCGGCGTGACGGTGAGGACTCCGGGGGCCACGGCCGGCCCCGCGGCGGCCTTCTCCGAGATCTCCACCCATGCCGACTGCTCCTCGGGGCTCATATCCGGTGGCGGGATCAACCAGGCCATCGGCACCGGGACTTCGTCCAACGGGAACAAGGTGAACGGCAGCTCGCCGAGCCCCGACGGCAGCACCGAGTACACCGGTTCGACGGGTGTCGTCGGCACCGACGTGACGCGCTGGCTCGGCATCGGCGGCAGCGGGGGAGCGGTCAACGCCTCGTTCTCCAGCACCCCTTACGCGATGTGCTTCACCAGCAGCCTGATCAACCACACCCAGGTGGTGATGAACAAGGCCGCCGGACCCACCGCCGCCTCCACGGTCGGCCTCGTCACCGCCACCTGCCCGGCCAACACCCGCCTCCTCGGCGGCGGCGCCCGGATCACCCCGGCCGACGTCGGCAGCCTCAAGCCGATCGCCTCCTTCCCCACCTTCAACGACGCCGGGCACGCCTACGGCCAGAAGGCCGCGGCCGACGGCGAGACCAACCCCGACTCCTGGTCCGCGGTCGGCTGGAACGGCGGTGGCGGCGGCACCGGCAACACGACGTACGCCTACGCGATCTGCAGCGGCGGCAACATCAGCATCGGCGGCGCCACGGTCAAGGTGAGCCACAGCGAGGTCAGCGGCCCGACCGCGGCCACGTCGGGCCAGACCGCGACGGTCGGCTGCGGCGGCAACGACGGAAAGCTGATCAGCGGTGGCGCGGCCGTCAGCGGCGGCAGCGTGACGACCACCGCCTTCACGGGACCGGGCTCGCCGGGCGACCACCTCAACGGCAGCTACCCCAGCAACTCCGGCGGCATCCCGGTCGGCGACGGGACCACCACGGCCTCCTCCTGGACGGCCTACGCCCACACGGGCGGCGGAAGCTCGCCCAGCACCTACACCGACGCCTGGGCGCTGTGCGCCGACGACGGAGTCTGAGCGCCGTGACCGACCTCCGTTCCCCCGCCGACCCGATCAGGACCATGACCTCACGCAGACCCGCTCCCGGCTCCCGCTCCGGCTCCCGGACCGCACTGGTCCTCGGTGCGGCCGGCCTCCTCGCCGCCCTGGTGGTACCCCTCACCGCGTCCGCCGACCCGGCCGAGGCGCCGGCCGGACCCTGCGGCCCGGCGGGCGTCTTCACCAGCTCGCCGCCCACCTGTACGTACGCCACCGCGGGCACGGACGTCTTCACCGTGCCCGCCGGGGTGAGCGCCCTGACCGTCGACCTGTACGGAGCCGAAGGCGGCAGCGCCGCCGGCTTCGTCTCCCCGAACCCGCCGAACGAGGGCGCACCCGGCGGCCTCGGCGGCCGGACCCACGCGGTCCTCGCCGTGACCCCCGGCCAGGTCCTCCAGATCACCCGGGGAGGCGTCGGCAGTTCCGGCACCTCCCGGCACGGCGAGTACGCCCGGCCCGGCGGCTTCGGCCACGGCACCGGCGGCGGCGGCGCGCACGGCGGCGGAGGCTCCGGCGGCGGCGCCACCGACCTGCGCACCGGCGCCTTCGGCCCGGCCGACCGGATCCTGGTGGCCGGCGCCGGCGGAGGAGCCGGCAACGGCGGCCCCCTGCTGCGCGGCGGCGACGGCGGCGGTCCCGCCGGAGAGGACGGCGGCCAGGGCGGCGGCCCCGAGGGGTCCGGCGCCGGCGGCACCGGCGGCACGCAGACCCGGCACGGCACCGGCACCCGCACCAACCCGATCGGCGCCGGAGGAGGCAACGCGAGCGACATCGACCAGCACACCGGCCTGCCCAACCCCGGCTCCGGCGGTACCGGGGGCAACGGCGGCCGCGGCGGCAACGGCGGCGGAGGAGGAGGCGGCGGCTGGTTCGGCGGGGGCGGCGGCTCCGGCGGCGGCAACCCCGGCAACCTCTACGGAGCCGGCGGCGGTGGCGGCAGCGGCTACGCGGCCGGACCCGAGACCGGTGTCTCCGGGGCAGCGCTCGCATCGGGCGTCCAGCACGGCGACGGCGAGGCCGTCGTCTCCTTCCGCTACGGGACGTCGACCACCCTCACCACGGACACCGGCACCCCGCTGTTCGGGCACGCCGTCGCCCTGACCGCGACCGTGACGGGCTCCGGCGACCCGGCCGCCGCACCGGGCGGCAGCGTCACCTTCTCGGAGGGCGCCACCCCGCTCGCCACCGTCGCGCTCGACTCCGGACGGGCCCGCTTCACCACGAGCGCGCTGCGCCCCGGCGCCCACCGGATCAGCGCCTCGTACACCCCGGACGCCGACCACACGGGCAGCTCCGCGGGTGAACCGGCCGACATCACCGTCGGCTTCAGCCGGCCCTGCATCACGACCGACCACCGGGTGCCACTGACCGTGGCGGCCGGGGAATCGCTCTGCATCGCCTCCGGCGGGAGCCAGAGCGGTCCGCTCACCGTCCGGCCCGGCGGTGCGCTGTCCGTAGCGGACGGCCGCGTCACCGGTCCGCTCTCCGCCGACGGCGCGCTCGCGGTGTCCGTCTGCGGATCCACGCTGACCGGCCCGGTCGGCGTACGGAACACCAGCGGTTCCGTGGTGATCGGTTCCGCCGCGGACGAGGGGGCCGCCCCCGTCTGCGCCGGGAACACGATCACCGGTCCGGTCACCCTGGAAGCCAACACCGGAGGCGTCGAGTTCTCGGGCGACCGGCTGCTCGGGCCGCTGCGCTGCGAGGCCAACGAACCGGCGCCGCGCGTCACCGGAACCACGGTCGTCGGACCCCGGTCCGGCCAGTGCCGGTGACCCGATCCGCGCAGCCGCGTAGCTCCGTAGCTCCGTAGCTCCGCGGGCCCGGCAGGACGCCGGGCCCGCGGGGCTCAGAACGTCCGGTCCAGCAGCGCGAATAGCGCGGACCAGTGCCGCTCGTCCGAGGCCGCGTGGTAGGAGCTCGTGTCCGCCAGGGTGTAGCCGTGCGCCGCGCCCTCGTACACCTCGGCCCGATGGCGGACGCCCGCCGCCGCGAGGGCCTTCCCCAGCCGGTCGATCTCCTCGGCCGGCAGCGACGGGTCCTGGTCCGCGTGGCCGAAGTACAGCTCGGCGGTGACCCGGGGCGCCACCAGGTGCGGACTGTCCGCCGCGTCCGTGGCCAGGAACCCGCCGTGGAAACCGGCCGCGGCGGCCACCCGCTCGGGATACGTCCCCGCCGTGAGCAGGGCCAGCCGGGCGCCCAGGCAGTACCCCGTGATCGCCACCGGCCCGGCGGCGACCTGGGTGAGGCCCGCGAGCCACTCGAGGTAGGCCTCGGCATCGCGCATCGCCAGCTCGGCGGTCAGCGATTCGAGGACCGGTCCGACCCGGTCGACGAGCTCCGACTGCCGGTCGAAGTCCACGAACTCCGGGAGCTCGAACACCGGTGTGCGCCCGTGCCGGTAGAAGAGGTTGGGCATCAGGACCACGTAGCCGGCCGCCGCGATCCGGTCCGCCACCGACTTGACGTGCGGGCGGATCCCGAGGGCGTTCGCGTACAGCAGCACCCCGGGGTACGGGCCTTCGTCGTCGGGCCGGGCCAGATAGGCATCGGCGGCGCCGTCCCGAGTGGCGATGTCCACCGGCGTCCGGACTACCTCGCATGCGGTCGTCATGGCCGTCCCCCTCTTTCGTATGGCGAAGGCCGCAGACTACCGTGATCGGGGTCTTGCCCCGGAGTGTCCGGAAACCGCCCTCGCCGGACCCCAATCGGGGGCGTACCGTGGTCCGATGCCAGTAGTGGACATCAGCGCCGACGCGGAAGAGTTCGATGCCGACCCGTACGCGTTCTACGAGAGGATGCGTGCGGCGGGGCCCGTGCACCGGATCATCCTCGCCGCCGGCGAGGCCGAGCCGAGCTGGATGATCGTCGGGTACGAGGACGCGCGCCGTGCGCTCAACCACCCGGCGCTGTCCAAGGACTGGCGCACCGCGGGCGCTTTCCCGGACGCCCAGCTCAGCGCCGTGAACTCCAACATGCTGGAATCCGACCCGCCCCACCACACCCGGCTGCGGCGCCTGGTCGCACGGGAGTTCACCGCGCGCCGGATGGAAGGCATGCGCTCGCGCGTCCAGCAGATCACCGATGAGCTGCTCGACGCGATGGCCGCCCGCCCGGGGCGCGGCGGCGACCTCGTCGACGCGCTGGCGTTCCCGCTCCCGATGACCGTGATCTGCGAGCTCCTCGGCGTCCCGGACCTGGACCGGGCCAGATTCCGCTCCTGGTCCAACGAGATCGTCTCGCCCACCTCGGCCGAGGCGAACAGCTCCGCGAACCGGGAGCTGGGGGCGTACCTCGTGGAACTCATCGGGGACAAGTCCAAGGAACCCGGCGAGGACCTGCTCAGCGCGCTGATCCGCACCAGCGACGAGGACGGCGACTCGCTGTCCTCCGACGAGGTCATCGGGATGGCCTTCCTGCTGCTGGTCGCGGGGCACGAGACCACCGTGAACCTCATCTCCAACGGCGTACGGGCCCTGCTCGCCCATCCCGCCCAACTGGCCGCGCTGCGCGGGGACTTCGACGGGCTGATCGACGGGGCGGTCGAGGAGATGCTCCGCTACGACGGCCCCGTGCAGCACACCACGTTCCGCTGCGCCCGCGAACCCCTCGACGTGGGCGGCACCACCATCCCGGCGGGGGCCACCGTGTTCGTCTCCCTGGCCGGCGCCGACCGCGACCCCGCCCGCTTCGCGGACCCCGGTGCGTTCGACATCGGCCGCGCCCCGCAGGGCCACCTGGCCTTCGGCCACGGGATCCACTTCTGCATCGGCGCCCCGCTGGCCCGCATGGAGGGCCGCATCGCCATCCGGTCCCTGCTCGAACGCTTCCCCGACCTCGCCGAGGACCCGGCGGCCGGCCCGCCGGCCTGGCTCCCGGGCAGCCTGATGCACGGCGTGAGCCGCCTCCCGGTCCGCTGGTAGCCCCGGCCGGGTCAGCCGGCGGCGCCCCGCGCCAGGAGGCGTACGGCCTGCTCCAGGCGGGCCCGCCGGGTCTCCGGGGTGAGGGCCTGGAGCAGGGGCAGGGCCACGAGGTAGCGCCCGGTCCGGTCCAGGGCCTCGAAGGCCGCCCGGGCCGCCGGGTCCCCGGCCAGGGCCGCCGCGAGGTCGGGCGGCACCTCCGCCGTCCGCTGGGAGGCGTAGGCCCCCGCCCAGCGGCCGTCCTGCTGCGCCCTGCTCACCTCGGCGAGGCCCGGCTCGCGCATCCGGCCCAGGGCCGTCAGCTCGGTCACCTTGTCGACATTGACCTGTGACCACAGGCTGCGGGGCCTGCGGGGCACGTACTTCTGCAGGTAGTACCGCTCGTCCAGGGACCGGCGCTGCCCGGAGATCCAGCCGTAGCACAGTCCGATGTCGACCAGCTCGTCCGAGGAGACCGAAGCGATCCCGGAGGCCTTCTTCGCCAGCTTGACCCACACGCCCTCGGGCCGGGTGTGGTGCCCGGCCAGCCAGTCCTCGAAGGCCCGGCCGTCGGCGAACGCGATGACCGCGACGCCGTCCAGCTCCTTCGGCTCCTCCAGCTCGTCCATGCGGGCCAGATTAGTGGCCGAGCCCCGGGGCGGAGCGGGTGACCGGCTACGGGATAATGATCGCCGGTGCGGCCCGGTTCGCGCCGGACAGCGCAGCGACACGAGATGGAGCCCCCGATGGACGTACGCCACTTCGAGCGGATCACCGCCTTCATCGAGGCGCGGCTCACCCCGCTCTTCGCCGAGGAGACGGGCAGCGAGAACGGCTTCGGGATGGACGACACCTCCCGCGCCCTGCGCGCCCTGCGCAACGCCGCGCTGGAGGCCTCGGTGGCCAAGAGCCTCGTCGCGCAGCGGGAGACGGCCGAGCCGGCGGTCCGCCGGGTCATCGACCAGGCGGTGGAGCACCACTGGGACGTGCTGCGCGGCATCGCCCGCCAGTGGGAGGACCACGCCGACTTCGTCCGCGAGTTCAAGCGTCACGCGTGGGAGCTCGACGAGGCCCCCGCGGCGGCCGTGGCCCCGTAGGTCTCCGGTCGGGACCCGGCCCGTGGGCCGGGGCCGGGCCGAAGGGGGACGGCCTACCGCAGGTCCATGCCCGGGTCGTCGATGACGCGCTCCTGCTCGCTCTGCTCGCGCAGGCGGCGCGCCTTGTCCCGGAGCCGCCGGCTCTCGTCGGGGTCGGTCGAGCGGGTGGCGGCCTCGTCGAGTTCCTGCGCCTTGTCGCGCAGCTGCCGGGACCGGCCGTGGGATTCGCCTGCACTCATGATCACTCCTGGGCGCTGTGGGGGGACGCCGGGCGGCTCTCAGCGAACCAGCAGTACACCGGGAGCGCATCTCGAACGCCGCCCGCTGTGATCAGGGCCGGGCTCCCGGCGTCACGCGTTCGGGTCGAAGGGGATGCCGGCAGGTTTGGCCTTCGTGAGGTGGCCGTTGAACTGGCCGTCCTTGATTCCGAGCAGGGCGCTGCCGAAGTCGGCCTGGCTCAGCTTGTCGCGCAGTCCGGCGGGGTAGCCGTTCCAGCCGACCAGCGTGGGGTACTGCCAGGTCCCCTTGTGGTTCTCCGGCGGCTCGTCGTTGGAGTTCGCGGCGCGGAAGCAGTGCGTGCTGATGCCGTCCTTGTGGTAGACGATCTTCGGATGGGTGCCGTCGAAGCGGATCTGCGAGGCCGCGTGGACCTTGAAGTTCCCGTGCTCCGAAGTGGAGACGTAGGCCACCTGGTTGTTCTGGATCCAGACCACGACGTGCTCCCAGTCGTGCCGGTGCCCGGCGCTGCCGGGGCCGAGCGAGACCTGGTCCTTCTCGAAGTAGAGCGCGTACATCACCGCGCACCAGCCGTTGTTGCACTTCGCGCGGGAGTAGCCGTTGGTGTTGTCGAGGTCGGAGAGGTCGCGGCACTGGCCGTTGACGTCGCCGCCCATCTTCAGGCCCCCGTTGAGGGTCCCGTCCGGACCGATGGCCGGGCTGGAGTAGCAGCCGTCGCGGTCGTAGTCGTAGGCCGGCTGGAAGGTCTGCTCCAGCCCGTCCGCGTTTCCGGGCAGGGCCGGGGGCGGAGCCGCGTACGCGATCCCCGGGACGGCGAGGACCAGCGTCGCGGCCCCCGCCGTGGCGGCGAGCATCCTGCGGGCCCGCCGGCCCGGCCCCCTGCGGGAACCTTTCACGAGCGGTAGGTCGGCCATCGTGTCCTCCTCATCGGTCACACGGGCAACACCCGTGCGGGAATGCGGAGTTCAGCTTTCCCGGCTCCCGCCCCCAGGCCAAGGGGCGGGAGCCTCCCGGTGTCCGGGAATCGTCGTCAGCGGTTTTCGGGGAGGTCAGCCTCCGCCGCGGCCGGGGCGAACGCGAAGCCGCGCGCGGTGGACTTCTTGGTGACCGGCGCCTTACCGCAGAAGGCGGCCTCCAGCGTGCCGCCGAGGGCGGCGTTGGCCTGGCCGCGGTTGGAGGTGTTCGCCATGGCGGACAGGGAGCGCTTGCCGTCCCGGGTGGTGAACGCGTAGGTGTAGAAGCCCTGCACGGTGCCCGTGTGCCCGTAGACCTGCGCGCCGCACGAGAGGTCGTAGCGGCGCAGCCCCAGACCGTAGAACCGGGTGTTCGTGGCGTCGGTCGGGGTCACGGTGAGCATGGCGTCCAGCGTGCCCGGGCGCAGCAGCTTCCCGCCGAGCAGCGAGGACATGAAGGTGCTGAGGTCGGCCGCGCTGGAGATCATCGCGCCCGCGGACTGCGCCCAGGAGACGGTCTGCTCGGTGGAGTCGACCAGCGGGGCGCCCTCCTCGTCCGGGTGCAGGTAGCCGTTGGCGTGCAGGCCCTTGATGGCCGTGCCGGGGTGCACGTAGGAGGTGTTCTTCAGCTTGAGGGGCTTGATGATGCGCCGCTCGTACTCCTTGGCCACCGGCTTCCCGGTGGCCTTCTCGATCAGCATCCCCACCACGACGAAGTTGGTGTTCGAGTACTTGTACGCGACTCCGGGCTCGGTGGTCCTCGGCTCGGCGAGCGAGAGGCCGACGAGCTCCTTGTAGGTGAACACCTTGTTCCGGACCGCCTCGAAGCCCGGCACGGTGTGCTCGAACATCGCGTTCGTGTAGTCCGCCAGGCCGCTCCGGTGGGTGAGCAGGTGGCGCACCGTGATCCGGTCGTCGGGCAGCAGGCCCGGAAGGTAGGAGTTGACCGGCCGGTCCAGCTTGATCTTCCCCTCGTCCACCAGTTGGAGGAGGACCACGGAGGAGAACGTCTTGGTGACGCTGCCGATGCGGAAGCGGGCCCGCGTGTCCATCGCCGCGCCCGTCTCCCGGTCCCGTACGCCCTCCACCCGGGTCCGGACCCCTTCCGGACCGGTGAAGCGGGCCATCGCCCCGGGAGCCCCGGCCGCCGTCGTATTGCGCAACGCCTGCGTCAGCGCCTCCAGATCGGGCGCGGCGGCCTGCTGGACGGGAGCCTGCGCGGCGGAGCCGGGCGCGGTCGCCGCGTGGGCGGCGGCGGCGGGCAGCGTGCCGCCGGCCACGACGGCGAGCAGGGCGGCGCCGACGGCGAGGCGCCGTGAGCGGGGCAGCGGGGTGGACGGGGACGACGGGTGGGCGGACGTGCGCACGTTGCTCCTCGAAATGGGCCGGGTCTGGCCGGCTTGGGGGGTTTGCGGTTCGTTTCCGACCTTACGGATGATCAACGAGAGGTGGGCACGTTTTCCAGCCAAGCCGCCCCGCGGACGTAAATGTTCGTCATCCAGGCCTGATAGTCCGGAAGATAGGACCAGGCGTCATTGGTGTAGCCGTCCGCGGTCACCGACTCCGCGTGCTTCTGGCACCCGATGCGGACGGTCGTCGGCCCGGGGAAGGCGTAGACGCGCGGGGCCGCCGTCGCGGGCCGCTCCTTGGTCCAGACGCCGGTGCCCCAGGTCTGGAACACGTGCCCCGTGACCGGGCCGGTGTCCACGCGGACCGCCCCGTGGTAGCCGTTCGACAGCCGGGCGTCGGTGATCTCACTGACCATCAGCTTGGTGCCCGACTGCCGGGCCTCCGCCACCTTGCCCGCCCCGAGGTAGAGGGCGATGTGGTGCAGGTCGCGGGAGGTCCCCCAGACCAGCAGGTCGCCGGGGAGCAGCGGCGCGAGCCCCTGGGCGGCGGTGAAGCGGGCGGCCGCCCGGTGCGTGTAGTACTGCGCACTGGCCACCCCGTCGAGCAGGTCCGAGCCGGTGGCCTGCGCGTAGGCGTGGCGGACGAACCCCGAGCAGTCGAAGCCGAGCCGTTCGGGATCGTGCTCGCTCGCCGGATCGGTGGGGTCCACCTGCCCGTACGTGGCACCGGGCCCCGGGCCGTGACCACCGCCCCAGGTGTACCAGACCCCCTTTCCCACCTGCTCGCAGCCGGCGGCGACGGCGCGCTCGGCCGCCGCCGGGGCCCCGGGGGCCAGCACCCGGCAATCGCCTTCGGCGGCCGCCGGGTCGGCGGGGGTGCAGAGGAGTACGGCCAGGAGCGCGAGGAGCGTTCCGATGAGACCTGTTCGGCGCAGCACGATGGGAGACCTCGATTCGCGGGGAGGGTCGGGGTGAGGGTGAAGCACGGCCGCCCATCCCGTAGTTGGCCGTCAGCGCCGCACCCGCGACCAGCCTGTCGGCCCCGGCCGCACCCCGTCGAGGGCCGGGCGCGGCACCACCCGAACAGGCAACGGGAAACCCCGGAGGAAACCCCCTGCGGTCTAGCAGCGCCGCGCCGCCCCCGCGGGCAGATCGGGCACCAGCGCCTGCCGCTCCCGCGGGCCGAGGCGGCCCACCGTCCGGCAGACGGCCGCCAGCCGGGCACCGGGGTCCGGGTTCCACAGCCGTACGGTGCCGTCGTTGCTGCTGCTCGCCAGGGTCCGTCCGTCGGGGGAGAAGACGACCCCCCACACCGCGTTGGTGTGGCCCGACAGCGCGGCCCGCAGCCGGTGTCCGGGCACGTCCCACAGCCGCACCGTACGGTCGTTGCCGCTGCTCGCCAGGGTCCGCCCGTCGGGGGAGAAGGCGATGCCCCGCGCCGATCCGGTGTGCCCGGTCAGTACCGCGGTGACGCGCCGCTGCTCCGCGTCCCACAGCCGCACGGTGCCGTCGTTGCCGCTGCTCGCCAGGGTCCGCCCGTCCGGGGCGAAGGCGACGGCCCGTACCGCTCCCGCGTGCCCGCTGAGCGCGGCGAGCGGGCGGCGCCCGGCCACGTCCCACAGGCGGACGGTCAGATCGTCCCCGGCGCTGGCCAGGGTCCGTCCGTCGGGACTGAAGACCACGTCGTTGGCGAAGTCGGTGTGCCCGGTGAGGATCGCGAGCGGACCGCGCGCGGCGGTGTCCCAGAGACGCACGGTGCCGTCGGCTCCGGCGGAGGCGAGGGTGCGCCCGTCGGGGGCGAAGGCCACCGAGAACACGGTCCCGGTGTGCCCGGTGAGGGTGGCGAGCGGACCGCGCGCGGCGGTGTCCCAGAGGCGTACGGTGCCGTCGGCTCCGGCGGAGGCGAGGGTCCGCCCGTCGGGGGCGAAGGCCACCGAGAACACCGTCTCGGCGTGCCCCGTGAAAGTGGCCAGAACCCGCCGTTCGGGAACGTCCCACACCAGCACCGTGTGATCGGCGTCCGCCGTCGCGAGCAGCTTCCCGTCGGGGCTGTACGCGGCGTGCCACACCTCGGTGAACGGACGGGCCGTCAGCACCGGCCCGCGCAGGTCCCAGAGCACGACGGACTGGTCGAAGGCGGCGGTGGCGAGCACCGATCCCTTGGGATCCACGGAGACGGCGAGCACGTAGTCGGTGTGGCCGGCGAGCGTGGCCGTGAGCCGGCCGCTCCGGACGTCCCACAACCGGGTGGTGCCGTCGCCGCCCCCGCTGATGACGGTGGTGCCGTCCGGCGTGTAGGCCACGGAGTTGACGTCGTCGCTGTGCCCGGCCAGCGTCACGGCCGCACGCCCCCCGCCGACGTCCCACAGCCGCACCGTACGGTCGACCCCGCCGGTGGCGACCGTGCGCCCGTCCGGGGCGAAGGCGGCGCCCAGCACCTCCCCGGTGTGCCCCTCGAGAACGGCGGCCGGCTCCGCCCGCCGCGTGTCCCACAGCCGTACGGTCCCGTCGGCGCCGGCCGATACGAGGCTCCGGCCGTCCGGGGCGTACGCCAGGGTGTTGACCCGTGCGGTGTGCCCGGTCAGGACGGCGCGCACGCGGTGGTCCCCGGCCGTGTCCCGCAACTGGACGGACCCGTCGGCGGTGGCTACGGCGAGGGTGCCGCCGTCGGGGGCGAAGGCCACCGCCCGGGCGCCCGCCGTGCCCGGGGGCAGCACCGACACGGAGCCGCCGCCCGCGCCGACGGTCCAGAGCCGGACGGGGCCGTCGGTGGAACCGGCCGCCAGGGTCCGCCCGTCGGGGCTGAAGGCGACCGTGCGCACCCGGCCGGGCGCGGTGAAGGCGGCGACGGTGCTCCGGTCGGCCACCCGCCGCAGCAGCACCTTCCCGTCGGAGCCGGCCGTCGCCAGCAGCCGGCCGTCCGGGGCGAAGGCCACCGCGTTGACCGGCCCGCCGTGCCCGCCGAGCCGTGCCAGGAAGGGCTGGGACTGGGTGCTGAGCAGGGCGCCCCGCGCCTCGGGCGTCGCTTCGGCCCGGTAGGCCTCCCCGGCGAGCAGCATGGAGGCCTCGGGCCGGCCGGCGGACAGGGACAGCGACCGGGCGGCCAGCGCCTGCGAACGGGCGGTCCGCTCCTGGGCGAGCGCTCCCGCGCGCTGCTGGTACGCCACCGCGCCGGCGGTCAGCGCCAGCAGGAGCAGGACGACGAGCGTGGCCAGCATCCGCTGGTGCAGGCGGACCCGGAGCCGGTCCTGACGCCGGCGGGCCTCCTCCGCGGCCCGGCTCGCGTCGAGGAAGGCGGCCTCCCGGGGGCTGAGCCGGCCGCGGCCGTCCAGCTCGTCCGCCCAGGTACGGGCCGTGGCGAGGCGGCTGCCGCGGTACAGCACGGACGGGTCGCGGGCCTCGCGCACCCATTCGTCGGCGGCCTGGGCCAGTTGCTGGTGGACCAGCAGGCCGGCCCGGTCGGCGTGGATCCAGCCGCGCAGCCGGGGCCAGGCGTGCAGCAGGGCCTCGTGGGTGATCTCGACGGTGTCGCTGTCCGCACTGATCAGCCGGGCCCGGACGAAGGCGTCGAGGGCGGCCGCGGCCCGCACGGTGTCGGCCTGCCCCTCCAGCAGGGCGGCGCGGCCCATCCGGCGCCGGGTGGGCCCCGTACCGTCGGCGATGTGCACCAGCCGTACCAGCAGCCGCCGGACCATCCGCTGCTCGGCCGTCTCCAGCCGGGCGAACACCTGCTCGGCGCTGCGCGCCACGGCACCCTGGATGCCGCCCGCGTACTCGTAGCCCGCGACGGTCAGCGTGGAGCCCTCGCGCCGCTGCCAGGTGGCCATCAGCGCGTGGGACATCAGGGGCAGGGCGCTGGAAGGAGCCTCCCCGGGCCAGGCGTCCGGCCCGCCGCCGGGGCGCGCCACGGGGTCCCCGGCACCGGGGTCCCGTCGGCCCGACTCCCGTAGGCCCACATCCCGTACGCACAGGTCCCGTACGCCCGCGTCCCGCAGCAGCAGCGGGACCAGCCCCGGCTCCGGGACGAGCCCGGCGAGCTCCGCCGGGCGCGTGATCGATTCCCGCAGCTCCGCCACGGACATCGGCGGCAGGACGAACAGCCCCTCGCGGAACACGGCGGCCAGCTCCGGCAGGTCCAGGCACTCCCCGGAGAAGTCGGCCCGCACGCCGAGCACGACAACGGCGGGGTCGTACCCGGTCCCGGGCGGGGCGGCAGGGGGAGGGGCCGGGGAAGGGGGAGGTGGCGCGGAGAGGGCGAGGAGCACCCGGACGAAGGCCCGGCGCTCCTCCTCGTCGGAGCAGAGGGTGAACAGCTCTTCG
This sequence comes from Streptomyces sp. NBC_01264, assembly GCF_026340675.1. Classification (NCBI taxonomy): domain Bacteria; kingdom Bacillati; phylum Actinomycetota; class Actinomycetes; order Kitasatosporales; family Streptomycetaceae; genus Streptomyces; species Streptomyces sp. NBC_01264. The sequence continues at coordinate 784,922 of NZ_JAPEOX010000002.1, read as the reverse complement.
AACTGGTCGACCAGCAGCACCGGCCGCACGGTCGGGGTCCGGCGCCCGTCCGCCCGGGGGAGGGGGCCGGTCCCGCTCGTCAGCCGGTGGACGGATTCGAGCAGTCGTTCCGGGTGTTCCCTCAACTGCTCCGGGTTGACGCCGAGATCGCCCCCCACCGCTTTGGCGGTGGCGTCGAGCAGTTCCCGCAGCGGGTGCGCGGTGGGGGTGCACCGGACGACCGGCCAGCCCTCGGACCCCGCCACCGGGAAGCCGCCGCTCCGCAGAGCCGGCACCAGACCCGCGCTGAGCAGGGAGGACTTGCCCGCACCCGATCGGGCGACGAGGAGCAACGGGCCCTGGCCGAGCCGGTCGTGGACCCGCTCCAGGAGGGCGGCCGTGGCACGCTCCCGGCCGAAGAACCACCGGGCGTCCTGCGGGGTGAACGCCGATAGGCCGCGGTAGGGGCAGTCCCCGTCCGACTGCGGACCGCGCTGGCGGGGCGGACCGGCCGGGCCGGCCGGCTCGGCGCGGGATCCCGCCGGGGGCGGCCCGGACACTTCGACGCCGGGGGCCAACTCCGGTACCAGTCTCAGGAGCTCGCCCCCGGCCCCGAGGACCCGGTCGCAGCTGCGGGCCACGTCGAGGGTGACCGGCTTCGCACCGGTCTCGATCTTGCTGAGATAGCCCTTGCTGTAGTGCGTCCGGCGGGCGAGGTCGCCCAGCGACAGGCCGCGCTCCACGCGCAGCCTTCTCAACTGGGCGGGAAAGGCCGCCGCGGTCCCGCTCGCGCGGTCCGGATCCCCCAAGACGTCCCCCATGGCAATGTGCGCCCAGGCTGTGAGAGGCAGGTGCCCAGGCTAGCGCGGGGGTGGGGCGGCCGACCGGCGACGCGTGCGGTGTGCCGTGAAACGGCGGCGTTCCGGAGACCGGCCGCGGGCCGGTCTCCGGAACGTCCTTGCGAGTGGCGAACGGGCGGACCCGCCCGTTCGCCGAGAGACGGCCTAGCGGTTGAGGGTGATCGAGTTGATCGGGCCGAGGTCGGCGTAGACCCCGGTGCCCTGGGCGATGGGGTTGCCGCAGTTGACCCCGTTCGAGCCCTTGCACAGGCGGGCGGAGGCCCCGCCGTACTGGTTGTTGAGGACCCAGTGGTTGCCGAACTGGTTGCTCAGGTTGTGCGCCCCGTAGCTGTAGAAGACGTGGCTCGGGCTGACGGCCGGGTTCTGGTTCTGCGGGTAGATGCAGACCGCCCCGTCCGGGCACCCGGCCCACGTGTCGGCCGGCTGCGCGCCGGACGCGCCGGCGGCTCCGCCCAGTGCGACGACGGCGGCAGCGGCGGTGGCGAACGCGGCGGCGCCGCGGATCATCTTGCGCATGGTGGGTGTCCCCTCGGGTCTTGCTCCGTGCTGACACCAAGAGGCTGTCCCGGGCGGGCACCGGGGTCGACGGGTTTCCCGTCGCCCGTCGGCGGCCCGGCCCGGGAAACCCCCTGTGACCAGCGCACTCGCCGAAGGAGGGGCAACGGCCGGGCCCGCTCCTTCGGCTCCTTCGGCCCAACGGTGATGAGGCCTTCGGGCGAACGCGCTGCGCGGCGCACGGGGCCGCCGCCACCGGGGTGATAGCCCGAGGGGACCAACACACCCCGGAGGTGCGGCCGCACATGACCAGGCGACTCGTGACGCGGTCCGTCCGGCGGCTCCCGCCCGGAGGCCGCCCCCGCGGCGAGGGCCGGACCGGGCGTGCCCGTACCCCGGCCCCGGTATCCGCACTGTCACCGGTATCCCCGCCGTCCCCGGTGTCCCCGGTGTCCCCGGTGTCCCCGGTCCTGCGGACGGCGGCCGCGTACGCCTGGCGGCTGCTGGTCGTCGGCGCGGCGGCGTACGCGGTCTTCGCCGTCCTGGGACGGTTCCACGAGATCGCCCTGGCCCTCTTCCTCGGCCTGGTCGCGGCGGCCATGCTGCGCCCGCCCGCCGGGCTGCTGGCCCGGGTCATGCCCCGCGGTCTCGCCGTGGCCTGCGCGCTGATCGGCAGCCTGATCCTGGTGCTCGGCGGCCTCGCGCTGGTCGGCGAGGCCGTCGCGGGGGAATGGCCAGCGCTGGTGCGCGAGTTCCGCGACGGGCTGGGCCGGATCCAGAGCTGGCTCCAGGGGCCGCCGTTCCGGCTCGACGCGCACGCCCTGAGCGATGCCCAGTCGAAGATCGGCGACTACCTCTCCAGCCACCGCTCCACCCTGCTGAGCACGGCGCTCAGCGGTGCGGGACGGGTCGTGGCGGTGTTCACCGTGGCGGCCCTCGGGCTGTTCTGCTCGGTCTTCTTCACCTACTCGGGCGACCGGCAATGGAGCTGGTTCTGCGCACAACTGCCCGAAGGCGCACGGGAGAGGGTGGCGGTGGCCGGACGGGCCGCGTGGCGGACCTTCACGGGCTACACCCACGGCATCGTGCTCGTGGCCGCGACCAACGCGGTCCTCGTGGGCATCGCGCTCTCCCTCCTCGGCGTCCCGCTCGCGGTCCCGCTCGCCCTGCTGGAGTTCGTCGCCGCCTTCGTCCCGCTCATCGGGTCCCCGGTCGCCCTCGGCGTGGCCGCCGTGGTCGCCCTGGCCACCCAGGGGCCGCTCGTGGCGGCCCTGGTGGTCGCGCTCATCGTGGTCATCGGCCAGATCGAAGGCCACCTGCTGCATCCCCTGGTGATGAGCTGGGCGGTGCGCCTGCACCCGATGGTGGTGGCCCTGTCGGTGGTCGCGGGAGCCATCGCCGCCGGGATCGTGGGGGCCGTGGTGGCGGTGCCCCTGGTCTCGGTGGCCTGGTCCGTGCACCAGTCCCTGCGCAAGGCCCGCACGGGCTGAGGCGGGAGTTTGACGACCCCCTAGGGGTCCCGTCTCAGCCGAGGGGGTCCACGACGGCCTCGACGTGGTCGGCGACGGCGACCAGCAGCACCCGCGTGCCCGGCTCCAGCGCCCGCCAGCGGTGCTCCACCCCGCCGGTGAGGTACAGGGTGTCGCCCCGTCCCAGGCGGTGGGTCCGCCCGTCCACCTCCACTTCGGCCGAGCCGTCGGCCACGTACATCAACTCGTCGTTGCGGTGCCGGAACGCGCGCTCGGCGTCGTGGTCCCCGGTGAACTCCAGTGCGTGCATCTGGTGCTGGCCCCGTACGAGCGGCCGGACCCGGGCCGTCGGATCCGGCCCGGCGCCCGGCCCGGAACCGAGCCCCGCGTCCAGCCCCGGATCGGCGTCGGCCCGCACGATGTCCACCCGGCGGGGGGTCTCGGCCGCGGCCAGCAGCTGCACGGCCGTGGTGTCCAGGGCATCGGCCACCCGCTGGAGCGAACGCATGCTGGGGCGGGCCCGGTCGTTCTCGATCTGGCTGAGGAAGGGCGAGGACAGCCCGCTGCGCGCGGCCACCTCGGCGAGGGTGAGGTCCAGAGCCCTGCGCCGTCTGCGGATGCCCGCACCGATCCGCCGCTCGGACGTGTCGTCTTCCACCTGGCCGTCCACCCCGCACCCCGCTCGTCGTTCCCCGCCTCTGACGATCATCTTCCCGCACCTCGCCGCGGGCTTCGCACTCCCTTCACAGTGCCGCAACAATGCGCCGCTAACTTCAAAGAAGATTGCTCGCATCAAAGAAAGTTTCATGCTCCGCAGGAGGAACAGCATGTCCCCGGTCGACCAGAACTTCCGCCGCCGCCGCGGCACCGGTCTCATCGCCCTCGACCCCGCCGCCTCGGAAGGCGGGTACACCCTCTTCGCCCCGCTCACCGGCACCGGCGAGGTCTACCTGATCGACATCCACGGCGAAGTGGTCCACGAGTGGCGGCTGCCCTACCGTCCCGGCCGGCACGCCCGGATCCTCGACAACGGCAACCTGGCCTACAGCGGCGTCCTCCCCGGCGAGGAGGCCCTCTTCCCGATGTGGCACAAGTACCGCGGCGGCGTGATGCTCGAAGCCGCCCCGGACGGCACCGTCCTGCGCGAGCACCGCGATCCGCTCCAGCACCACGACGCCCACCACCTCGGCGGCGGCCGCGTCCTCTACACCGCGCTCGAACCCCTGCGGGGCGCCGACGCGGCGGGCGTGCTCGGCGGAGTGCCCGGCTCGGAGGCGGCCGACGGCACGGTGTGGGCCGACACCATCACCGAGGTCGACGCCGACGGCTCCGTACGCTGGTCGTGGAGCGCGGCCGAACACCTCGACCGGGCCGAATACGCCCTGCACCCCGACTACGCCCGCGAGCACTGGCCGCTGATCAACAGCGTCGTACCGCTCGCCGACGGGAACGTCCTCGCCAGCCTGCGCAGCGTCTCCGCCGTGGTCGTCATCAGCCGGGAGACCGGCGAGATCCTCTGGCGCACCGAGCCCGGAGTCGTCTCGCAGCAGCACGCCCCCACCGAACTCGCCGACGGCCGGGTGCTGGTGTTCGACAACGGCGTCTTCCGGCCCGGATCGGACGTCCCCTACTCGCGCGTCATCGAGATCGAGCGCTCCTCGGGCAAGGTCGTCTGGGAGTACCACGACCCCGCCCGCGAGGCCTTCTTCGCCCCCTTCATGGGCAGCGCCCAGCGCCTCGCCGGCGGCAACACCCTCGTCACCGACTCCCCGTCCGGCCGGCTCTTCGAGGTGACCCCCGAGGGCTACCTCTGCTGGGAGTACGTCGTCCCGTACTTCGGCGCCTACCGGGAATCCGAGGTCCGCGGTCTGTTCCCGTCCGAACCCAACGCGGTCTTCCGCGCCTACCGGTACACCGCCGAGGAGCTGCCCTGGCTGGACAGAGAGGCCGCCCGATGAGCGCCGCCCCCGCGAAGGCCAAGAAGACCACGAAGACCGCGGAGGCCGTGAAGGACGCGGCCCCGGTGAGCCCCGTCAGCCCGGTGGACGAGCGGCTGCCGCTGCGCCGGCTGGCTCCGCTGTCCGCCCAGCACGTACTGGCCATGGTGGCCGCGCCCGTCTCCACCACGTTCCTGACCGGCCAGGCCCTCGGCCTCGGCGCCGCCCACACCGCCTCCCTGCTCAGCGCCACCCTCGTGCTCTGCGGAGCCGGCACCCTGCTCCAGTCCCTCGGCGTGTGGCGGTTCGGGGCCCGGCTGCCGTTCGTCATGCTCCCCGGCGGGGCGGCCACCGCGCTCTTCCTCCAGATATCCAAGGACCACGGCCCCGCGACCGCGACCGGCTCGGTGCTCCTCGCCGCCGCGCTGCTCTTCGCCGTGCTCCCCTTCTACGCCAAAGTCGTACGGCTCTTCCCGCCCGTGGTCATGGGCACCACCGTGCTGCTCATCGGCATCGCCATGATCCGGGTCGCGGCCCAACTGGTCACCGGCCGCCCCGGGAGCCCCGGATACGCCGCGCCGTCGGCCGTCGTGCTGGCCGGCGCCACCATCGGCTGCACCGTGCTCTTCCTCATGGTGCTGCGCGGGATCTGGCGGCAGACCGCCGTGCTCCTCGGCATGGGCGCGGGCACCCTCATCGCGCTCACGACCGGCCTCGGCCACTTCGCGTCCGTGGGCGGAGCCGGCGTGAGCCTGACCCTCCCGCACCTTCTCCCGTACGGCGCACCGCGGTTCGACGTGCTCGCCGCGCTGCCCCTCCTCGTCTTCAGCCTGACCACCCTCGCGGAGATCACCGGGCAGACCGTCCTGAACAGCGAGACCGTGGGGCGCGAGAGCGACCCCGGACGCGATGTCCCCCGGGTGGCCCGGGCCGACGCCCTGATCTCCGTGTTCGGCGGGCTGTTCGGCACCTCGCTGATGGTCACGAGCGCCGAGAACATCGGCATCGGACGGCTCACCGGGGTCCGCAGCCGCTTCGTGACCGCCGGCGCGGGCGTACTGCTCATCGCCGTCGGCCTGCTGGCACCCGTCTCCCGGCTGCTCGCCGCCGTCCCCGCGCCCGTCGTGGGCGGATCCGCCCTGGTGATCTACGGGATCATCGCGGTGATGGGCGTCGACATGCTCGGGCGGACGGCGCCCGGCGCCGGCGGCGCTTCCACCGTGATCGCGCTGGCCCTCACCGCCGGACTGCTGCCGGTCGTGGCCCCCGACCTCTACCAGGGCTTCCCCACCTGGGCCCGGACGGTTCTCGGCAGCGGGGTCGTGGCGGGCACGCTCACCGCCGTGCTGCTCCACGCCCTCTTCCGCGCGTTCGGGAGCGGCGAGCCGCCGGGCCGGATGCGCTCGCGGAAGGCCCCGGCCGCGGACTGACGGCGGTGCTCCGCCGGGCCTGCGGCTATCCTCGCGCGGCGAAGGCGGGTACAACTGCTGTGCGAAGAGGGGGAGCGGATGCTGCGCGAAGCGCGCGAATGGTTCGACGGCGCGGCCGACGGGGAGATACGGGCACTGGAAGAAGTGCCCGGCATCGATCCGGAGCGGCTGCGGGAACTGTGGTGTGCCGAACCGGAGCTGATGCTCCGCCTCGACGGCCTGCACACGGCCGCGCAGCGGGCCTTCGAGCGGCGTACGCGCGTCGCGGTCACGGACGAACTGCTCCGGGCCCTGCGCGCCGTGGCGCAGGGAGCGGACGTGGCCCGGCTGGAGACGGCCGTCGCACTGGCCGGGACGCGGCTGGAGGCCGATACGGCCACCGCCGGGGCGCGCGGCCTGAACACCGGATTGACGTGCGGGATCGTGATCAGCCCGGTGATCCTGCTCGTGGTCTTCGCACTGGGGGAGTGGGTGCCCCGGCTCTTCGGCGCGATCCTCGGCTGCCAGGAGCAGCTCGCCCTCGCGGGAGCCCTGGTGTGTTTCGCCGGCGGCGCGATGGGCGCGGTCTTCAGCGTGATCGTCCGGCTGCGCGATCCCCGGCAGCTGATCCGCGACAGCCCCGGCGGGGCCGGCCCGGCCGCGGATCCCGTCCAGCTGTCCCGGGCGCTGCGCCAGGAGGGCTGGTACCGGGTGGTGGTGGGGTGGTTCCTGGCCACCGCGCTCTACCTCCTCGTCGCCGGCGGGATCCTCACGCTCCTCACCCCGCCGGTCACCCCGGCCGAGCTGTGCGGGCCCGGCCCGCTCTCCGCCGACGGGCACGGGGCCCTGGTCAGGACCTGGTTCTTCTGGGGAGCCATCGGCTTCCTCGCGGGCCTGAACGAACGGTGGGCACGCGGTCTGCTGCGCCACCCCTCGGCCGCCGGTGACGAGGCGGCCCCGCCGCCGGGGGACGGCGCGCGCCGCTCCTAGGCCGTCTCTTTCGGATCTTGCCTGGCCCGCGCCGCCTTGAGAAGGCCGGAAATCCGTGCGCCGGAGCGGCGGACAAGGGGGTGCACACGCGTTTACCCTGGGGGTGAACGCGTGTGCACCCCCCTCCGCCGGGCCAGTGTTCGGGAGCCGTATGTCCACCACGACGCACCCCCGCCCCCGCCCGATGGTCGCCGTCCTCGCGTTCTGCGGGGCCGTCGTCGCCGTCATGCAGACCCTGGTCGTCCCCCTGCTGCCGCACGTCCCGGACCTCACGGGCAGCAGCCGCGCCGCCACGGGCTGGCTGGTCACCGTCACCCTGCTCACCGGCGCCGTCTGCACCCCCGTGCTCGGCCGGGTCGGCGACATGTACGGCAAACGCCGCGTGCTCCTCGCCTCGCTCGGCGTCCTCACCGCCGGGTCCGTGCTGTGCGCGGTCAGCTCCGACATCGCCGTCCTGATCGCGGGCCGCGCGCTCCAGGGCACCGCGCTCGCCGTCATCCCCCTCGGCATCAGCATCATCCGCGACGAACTCCCGCCGGAACGCGTCCTGCCGTCCATCGCCCTCATGAGCTCCACGCTCGGCATCGGCGCCGCGATCGGCCTCCCGGCGGCGGCCCTGGTCGTCGACCGCTTCGACTGGCACACCATGTTCTGGGCCTCGGCCGCCCTCGGACTGCTGGACGTGCTCCTCGTCCTGTGGACCGTTCCCGAGTCCCCGACGCGCACCTCGGGCCGGTTCGACGTACCGGGCACCCTCGGCCTCGCCACCGTCCTCGTGGCCCTGCTCCTCGCGATCACCCAGGGCGCCGCCTGGGGCTGGACGGCGCCGCCCACGCTCGCGCTGCTCGCCACCGCCCCGGCCGTCGCCGTCCTCTGGGCGCGCCACGAGCTGCGCACCGCCTCCCCGATGGTCGACCTGCGGGTCTCGGCGCGCCCCGCGGTCCTGCTCACCAACCTCGCGGCCCTGCTCGTCGGCTTCGCCTTCTACGCGAACTCCCTGGCCACCGCCCAGCTCGTGCAGGAGCCGACGAGCACGGGGTACGGGCTCGGCGCCTCCCTCGTGGTGAGCGGCCTGTGCCTGCTGCCCGGCGGCCTGGCCATGGTCGCGCTGTCCCCGGTGTCGGCGCGGCTCTCCGCCGCGTACGGCCCCCGGACCGCGCTGGCCCTCGGCGCGGCGGTCATGACGTTCGGCTACCTCGTCCGCTTCTTCACCAGCCACTCCCTCTGGCTGATCGTGGCCGGTGCCACGGTGGTCGCCTGCGGTACGGCCCTCGCCTACTCGGCGCTGCCGGCGCTCGTCATGCGGGCCGTCCCCGTGACCGAGACGGGCGCCGCGAACGGCCTCAACACCCTGATGCGCTCCGTCGGTCAGGCCTGCTGCAGCGCAGTCGTCGCGGCCGTACTCGCCCAGGTGACCTTCCTGGCGGGCGGGCGCAGCGCCCCCACCCTGCACGCGTACCTGCTGATCTTCCTGATCGCGGGCGGCGCCGCGCTCGCCGCGCTGGCGGCGACCCTCTGCCTGCCGCCGGGCAGACCGGCGGCGTCCGAACCCGCCACGCCCGCCCTGCCGTCGCCCGCGGCCGACCCTGCCGCGCAGGCCGGTACGGTCGGCACGGACGGGGCGACGAAGTCCGCGCCCGCGTTCCGGGAGGGCACATGACCACCGCCGAGGAGTCGGGCCGCGACGCCATCGTGCGCGCCGCCCGCAGGGCCTTCACCCTGCGTCCCTACGCCGAGGTCACCCTGCGCGGCATCGCGGCCGACGCCGGCGTCAGCCCCTCGCTGATCGTGAAACGGTTCGGCAGCAAGGAGGGGCTGTTCAACACGGTCGCCGACTTCCAGCCGGCCGCCGACGCCCTGTTCGCGGCGGAGCCGGCCGTACTGGGCCGCCACCTCGTCCTGACCATGGTCCGGCTGCGCGACGAGCTCCGCGGGGACCCGCTGCTGCGCGTGGTCTTCTCGCTGGGCATCGACGACGAGCGCACCCTGCTGCGCGAGCGCTTCCGCGAACAGGTCACCGCCCGCCTCGCGGCCCGCCTCGCCGGCGCCGACCGGGAGCTGCGCGCCGAGCTGATCGCGGGCCAGCTGCTGGGCCTGGGGGCGACGCTGAGTCTGCACCGGCCCGATGGCGCGGGTATCCGTACGGCGCCCGGACGATTGGCGGACCTGTACGCGCCCGGGCTCCAGGGGCTCATCGACGGCGGCGCCGCACGGCGTGATCCGCGGGACCCGGTTAGCGTCGGGGGATGAGTACCGAACCGCAGAGCTTCGAGATCCTGCTGGTGCCCGAACACGTGGTGGAGGGGTCGGCGGACGACGCCGTCCGCTCGGCCGTCGTCGCACCGACCGGCCAGAAGGGCGCCTCCGGCTATCCCCGCTACTCGGGTGACGGAATGGTGGCGGACATCGATCCGGTCACCCGGACGGTGGAAGCACTCCTCGTGGACGGCTCCGAGCTCGACTACGGCCTCAAGCCCGTCCTGCACCCGCGCGCCTGACAGGCGGTTCCGGCACACGGTCCTGACCTGACACACAGACCTGACACACAGACCTGACACGCACTCCCCGTGACCCGTACAGGCGGGCAGGCCCGGCCTGCCCGCCGCCCGTGCGGCGTCACTCGAAGCGGGTGGTGTCCCCCGCGCCCCGCCGGACGATCTCGGCCTCGCCGCTGGAGAAGTCGATGACCGTCGTCGGCAGCGTCCCGCACTCGCCCGAGTCGACCACCATGTCGACGACGTGGTCGAGCCGGTCCTTGATCTCCCAGCCCTGCGTCATCGGCTCCGCCTCGTCGGGCAGGAGCAGGGTGCTCGACAGCAGCGGCTCGCCGAGCTCGGCCAGCAGCGCCTGGACCACGACGTGGTCGGGGATGCGCACGCCGACCGTCTTCTTCTTCGGGTGCTGGAGCTGGCGCGGTACTTCCTTCGTCGCCGGGAGGATGAAGGTGTAGCTGCCGGGGGTGGACGCCTTGATCGCGCGGAAGACGTCGTTGTCGATGATGACGAACTGTCCGAGCTGCGCGAAGTTCTCGCACACCAGGGTGAAGTGGTGGCGGTCGTCGAGCTGCCGGATGGACCGGATCCGGTCCACCCCGTCACGGTTGCCCAGCTGGGCGCCCAGCGCGTAGCAGGAGTCCGTCGGGTAGGCGACGAGCCCGCCCGCGCGGATGCCGTCGGCGATGCTGCCGATGGCGCGGGGCTGGGGGTTTTCGGGGTGTACGTCGAAGTACTTTGCCATCCGTCGAGCCTACGGGATCCGGTGGTTCCGGCACCCTGCCCGGGCCGGGGGCTCCCCAGGGGCCGAGGTGAGCGAAAAGTGCTAATTGTCCATTTTTAATATCGCCTGGACCGTACCTTCCCGTGATTGCGATCATATTTGCCGCTTCGGATGCATGAATTTTTCGGCGGTGTACATAGGGTGCGTGGATCGGCGGCCTGACTGTGGCCGATAATTCACGCACGAGGGTTTGCCACATATGACCGCCACTTCGCTGCCGCCCGCTGGAAAGCCCCTCTCGACGGGACGTCGCGGAGAGGCACCGGCCCAGGTGGGCGGGGTGAATCGGAATATCGCATTCCTCTCCGCTCTCGTCTCCGCACTCATATCCATGGGGGCCTACAGCGCCGGTCTCGCGGCGCGCGGCGTGTACCCCTTCGGAGACATCCCGCGCGCGACCAATGACCTGCGCCACCAGTACGTCCCCTTCCACACGCATCTCTGGGACCTCCTGCACGGCAACGCCCAGGGCGACCTCCTGTTCAACTGGCAGAGCGGGTACGGCGTCGGATTCCTCGGCGACTTCTTCACCTATCTCGGCAATCCGTTCTCCCTGCTGGCCGGCGTCCTGCCGCGGGAGCACGCGGAACTCTCCGCCTACCTCGTCAGCCTCTGCAGCATCGGTCTCGCCGCCGCGCTGATGACCGTGTACCTGGGACGCCTGCGCCCCGGATCGCCCTGGCTGCGCTCCCTGCTCGGCGTCGGCTACGCCGTCTGCGGCTGGGGAGTCACCGAAGGCACCATCGTCCCGATGTGGACCTGGGGCCTGGTCGCGATACCGATGCTGGGGATAGCCGCCGACTGGTGTCTGACCGGCCGCCGCTGGGTCCTCGGCAGCCTCCTCATGGCCCTGTGCTGGTACGCCAACTTCTACACCGCCGCCATGGCCACCATGGCCACCGCGCTCGTCTTCCTCGTACGGCTCCTGCTCGCCGACACCGACTGGCGCACCCGCGGCCGGGCGCTGTGGCGGGCCGCCACCATGACCGGCACCGGACTGCTCCTCGCCGCCCCCGCCATCCTGGTGTGCGCCTTCGCCAACAAGCGGGCCCAGCCCACCGAGCTGTACGTGGTCAGCGTGAAGACCGACCCGCTGACCTTCCTGTCGATGCTCATACCGGGGACCCACCCGATCACGCCGGCGCCGAACGTCTACGCCGGCGTACTGGTCCTCCTCCTCGTCCTGACCCTGCCCTTCCAGTCGAAGGTGCACCTCCGCGAACGCGTCGCCTGGCTCTCGCTCATCGCCCTGACGGGGCTCTCCTTCGTCTTCGTCCCGACCGCCAAGCTCTGGCAGGGCGGGGCCCTCCCGCACGGCGCCCCCTTCCGCGAGTCCTTCGTGTTCAGCGGCATGCTGGCGATGGCCGCCTGGATCTGCCTCGCCCACATGCCCCGCCCCCGCGCCCTGCTCGGCGGCGCCGGCCTGCTGGCCCTGCTCGTCGCGGCCACCTACGACTTCCCGGCGGTCAACCGGCACGCCCTCAAGGGCGTCCTGATCGGCGGCGCCGTCACCGCCGTCCTGCTCCTCTTCTACGCGCGCGGGCTGCGCCGCCCCCTGCGCATCGGGGTCATGGTGCTGCTGGCCTTCTCGGTCTTCGCCGGCACCACGTACACCGTCTACGGCAACGCCGTCGCCAACGACCCCCGCCGACGCGGCCCCGCCCGCCCCCAGACGATGACCGAGCTCGGCCAGAGCGCGCACGAGGCGCTGGACGCACACCGCAACTGGCCCGCCACCCGCGCCGACGCCGGACCCGGGATCTTCGTCACCAACAACGACGCGATGCTGGTCGGCGGCCAGGGCGGCTCCTACTACAGCAGCTACGTCAGCGTGGAAACCGCGACCGCGCTGCGCGGACTCGGGCTCGGACAGGGGATGGGCGGCCGCCACCTGTGGCCCGTGAACGACCCGGTCCTGCGGGCCCTGCTCGGCGTCGGCACCGTCCTCGAACCGGCCGGCGAGGACCGCGTCACCGTGCGCACCCTGCCCGCCCCACCGCTGGTCACCTTGCGTGCGACCGGCAGCGACCAGGCCTACGGGGCACCCGAAGGCTCCGTCTGGGCCCGGCGCCAGGCCGCCCTCGGGGCCAAGGTCTACACCGTGCCCCCGCTCACTCGCGTCGGAGCTCCGGCCGTACCCGCCCCGGCGCCCGGGCAGGGCTTCCCCCTGACCAAGGGCACGGGCGAGGGCAAGGAGAGCTGGGCCACGTTCACCGGGAAGTGCACCCCGGGCGCACGCGCCTTCCTCTACGCACCCGACCTGAACGCGACCGCCCGGGCCGAGGACACCGGCCGCCGCGACAGCTTCGCCGCCAGGCCTCCCGCGGTCAGCGCTCCGATCAAGGAACTGGGCAAGGCGGGGGCCGACGGCCGCTTCACCTTCTCCGTGCGCACCCCCAAGGACGGCCAGGTCCTGCCGCCCGACGCGCTCGGCTGCCTCGACCAGGCCGCCTTCGACACGGCTGTGACCCGTCTGAAGACCGGCGGGGCCACCGACGTCACCACCGGCGGGCACACCGTCGAGGCCCGGCTCCCCAAGGGCTCGACCGGCACCGCGGTGCTCGCCACCACGGCGTCCCCCGGCTGGGCCTGCTCGGTCGACGGCGGCCCGGCCCGCGCCCCGGTCTCGCACCAGGGCCTGCTCGGCATCCCCCTGGGATCCGGCGGCGCCGACCGGCTGGCCTGCTCGTACACCCCCGAGGGGCTGCGCCCCGGACTGGGCGCAGCCGCGGCGGGTCTGCTGCTCATCGCGGGTGTCCTGGTGGGTACCCGATGGCGGGCACGCCGACGCTGATCCCGGTCAGGACCGGCCCGCGAGCGTGGCCGGCGTCGGACCGTCCGGACGCACCGTGATGCTGTAGGCGGCCCTGTCCGGTACGGACCGGAAGGCCGGCTCGTGGGCCGGCAGCAGGTGTTCCAGCAGCACCGTCGACTCGCGCAGCGCGAACTGCAGTCCCAGGCAGGCGCGGGGGCCGATGCCGAAGGGCACGTACCCGCCCGGGACGGACGGCCGCCCGCCCGGTGCGGTGAAGCGCCGCGGGTCGAAGCGCTCGGGATCGGGCCACAGGACCGGGGCGCGGTGCGCGAGGTAGGGGCAGACGACCACATCGGTGCCCGCCTCGACGGCGAAGCCCGCCAGGACGTCGTCCTCGACGGCGTGCCGGGGCAGGATCCAGGCGGACGGGTACAGCCGCAACGTCTCGCTGATCAGGGCCTGGACCGCCTCCCGGCGCTCGGCAGAGCCCTCGGCGCCCGCCGCTAGGGCCCACGCGCGGGCCTCGGGATGGCGGTCGAGGAGCAAGTACAGCCAGGTCAGGGTGGTGGCCGTGGTCTCGTGCCCGGCGACCAGCAGCGTGACCAGCTCGTCGCGGATCAGCCGGTCGGTGTACTCGGGCCGCTCGGCGGACGCCTCCACCAGCAGATGGAGCAACCCCGGCCCGTCGGGACCCGCGGAGCCCCCGCGGGCGGCGGCGATGGCGTGCCGGGCCACGGCGTCGATCCTGGCCAGATCGGCGGCGACCGCCTCCCCGGCACCGGCGGAATCGGCCGGCAGCGTGGGCAGGGCCGCCACCACGGCCGCGACGGCGCCCAGTTCGCGGTCGGTGTCCGCGTCCAGCGGATGGCCGGTCAGGGAGCGCCAGATGGTGTCGAGGGCGAAGCGCCGCATCTCCTCGCCGACGTCGAAGACCTCCCCGGTACGCGCGTACGCGGCCCAGCGCCCGGCGGCCGTCCGCGCGGCCCCGGCGATCCGCTGCTCGTGGCGGCGCATCCCGGTCCCAGTGAACTGGGACTGCAGGAGCCGCCGCTGCCGCTTCCACGCCTCGCCGGTCGCGGAGAGCACGCCCTCGCCGACCAGCGGCCGGGCGCGGTGCGAGCGCTTGACGTAGCGCTGCGGATGCAGGGCCAGCACGTGCTGGATCGCCTCCGGACCGGTGACCAGCACGGTCGGCCGGCCGCTGGGACCGTCGTCCCCGAGCCGGAACGCGCCGACCCCGCCGAGCCGTCCGCAGACCTCGGCCAGCAGCTCGACGAGCGGGCCCCCGCCCGCGCTCCACCGTGCCACGACGGCGGGATCCAGCTCGGGGACCGGGGGAGCGGTGCGGCCCACGGGACCGGCTTCGATGGCCATCGGTGTTCCCCTGTTCGTCCGATCGTCCGTTCGTCGGGTCGTCAGGTCGCGGACCGGCCGCGCGACGCCGGCTGCCGCCCGCGCCGGGCCGACGGCAGCACGGACTGTACGGGACCGGGAACGGACGGGGGTCGGCCTTCGGCCAGGCGCGGCACACCGCCCGCGCCCGGCCCGACCGGCAAGACTCCCCCTACGCCGGGCGGGTGTACCTGCGGCCCGCCTCCGGGCCCCGGCGGGCGGCGGCCCGTTGGATGGGGGTCCGGGGGATCGTGGTCAGGGGCCGGGGCGCGCGATCGGCAGTGAATCGGTTCCTGAGGAGTGGAGATGGGTCCGTTTTCGTTCTCGACGGACGCGGCCCGGGACGCGCTGAACCGCACCCAGGCCGCGATGCTGCTGCCCGCGGTACTCGTGGGCGCCGGATCGGGACTGGGCGCGGTGGCCTTCCGGTGGCTGATCGAGGTCTTCACCAAGGCGCTGTCCGGCCACGCCGACTACTCCTCCGCCGGCCACGCCGACAACCCGTACGTGCCCTGGCTCGGACCGTACTTCGTGCTCCTCGCACCCGTGGTCGCGGGCGCGCTCTACGGACCCCTCGTCTACCGCTACGCCAAGGAGGCCCGCGGCCACGGCGTCCCTGAGGTGATGTACGCGGTCGCCCGCCAGGGCGGCCGGATCCCGGCCCGCGTCGCGGTGGTGAAATCGCTCGCGTCCGCGCTGTGCATCGGCGGCGGCGGATCGGTGGGCCGCGAAGGCCCCATCGTCCAGATCGGAGCCGCCCTCGGCTCCACCGCCGGAGCCCTCCTGCGCGTCCGCGAGGAACGGATGCGGCTGCTGGTCGCCTGCGGCGCGGCCGGCGGCATCGCCGCCACCTTCAACGCGCCCCTGGCCGGCGTCTTCTTCGCGATGGAACTGATCCTGCGCGATTTCACGGCCCGCGCCTTCGGCCTGGTCGCCGTCTCCTCCGTCACCGCCAGCGTGATCGGACGCGCGGCCCTGGGCGACGAGCGGTTCCTGGACCTGGTTCCGGTGAACGCGGGCCAGCTGGCCGCGTACGCCCTGTACGTACTGCTCGGCGCGGTGGCCGGGGCCGTCGGGGTGCTCTTCAGCAAGGTGCTCTACGGGGTGGAGGACCTCTGCGACGCCGTCTGGCACGGCCGCCCGGAATGGCTCCGCCCGGCAGTCGGCGGCCTCGTGCTGGGCGCGATCCTGCTGGCACTGCCCGAGATGTACGGGGTCGGCTACCCGGTCCTCGGCAAGGCCACGGTGGGCGGGTACGCGACCGGATTCCTGCTCGTCCTGCTCGTCGGAAAGATCATCGCCTGCAGCGTCACCATCGGGATCGGCGGCTCGGGGGGCGTCTTCGCACCCAGCCTCTTCATCGGCGCCATGCTCGGCAGCGCCTTCGGGCAGACGATGGACGGCCTCGCCCCCGGAGTGACCGGCTCGGCCACCACCTACGCCGTCATCGGGATGGGCGCGGTCTTCGCCGGCTCGGCCCGCGCGCCGATCACCGCCGTCGTCATCATCTACGAACTGACCGGCGAGTACGGCATCATCCTGCCGCTGATGGTCGCCGTCGCGGTCGCCACCGGAGTCAGCCACGCACTCAGCCGGGACACCGTCTACACGGCCAAACTCCTCCGCCGCGGCGTAGACCTGGACCTGACCGGCCCGGCCGCGATCGAGGTCCGGACCGCCATGGGACCACCACCGCCCGCGCTCGCGCCCGGCACCGGCCTGCGCGAGGCGGTCACGGCGATGATCGAGGCGGACGCCGGCCGCCTCCCGGTCGTCGACCGGCACGGCCACTACGAGGGTTCGGTCGGCGCGCTCGCCCTCTCCCGGGCCCTGCAGGAAGGCCTCCCCGAGACCACACCCGTCGAGGCGGTACGGGACCACCCGCCGACCCTGCTCGCCGGCCAGTCCCTCCAGGAGGCACTGCCGCTGCTCGCCGCGAGCGAGGGAGACGGACTCCCGGTCCTGGACGAGGAACGGCTCCGTCTCCTGGGCTGGGTCTCCCACCGCTCGGCCCTGCTCGCCCTGCACCCGCCCTCCCGTCCGGCCCCCTGACCCCGGATCACACGGGCGGGGAGAGCTGGGCGCGCACCCATGCGGGATCGGGGTTGGTGTGCGGCCGGCCGGCCACGATGACGGTGGGCACGGTCTCGTTGCCCTGGTTGGCCTCCCGGGCCGCCGAGGCCCCTGCCGGGTCGCGCCAGATGTCGACCCAGTGCAGTTGGCTCGCGCTGCGGCCGAGCCGGAGGCGGAGCCGTATGCAGTACTGGCATCCGGGCCGCCACAACACGACCGGCCGACCGTCGGCCGCACTGCGGCGCTGCGCCTCCAGCGCTGTGACCGGCCTTGGGAAGACGAGGGGCGATTGCAGGCCCGCGAGCACCAGGAACAGCAGCAGGAGCACGGCGGCCGTGGCGGGGCTCCCCGAGAACGTCAGCCCCGCGGCGACGGCCGAGCCGCAGAGCGCGAGCAGCAGGGGCAATTTCCAGGCACGGGTCATGGTGACGCAGGCTACCGATGAGCCGAGACGAACCTCGAACCGGGTCACCCCGGCAGGGAGTTCACCGGAGTTCACCGGAGTTCACCGGAGTCCGCCGGGGGACGGCAGGAGCTGGTGCACCCGGCGGATGATCTCGGCGCGCTGGCCGGACCGGAGGGTGCCGGGGCATGCGTGGCCTCCCCACGCGGCGCCGCCCATGGCGTGGACGCCCAGACCGGGCTGGTCCGGGCGCTCACTGACGGCCGGCGGCCAGCCGTGGGCGTCGGCGCCCCAGGTGTAGATGCGGGCGACGGCTTCGACCTGCGCCTCGGTGAGCGGGCGGGTGGCGAAGCCGGAGGTCTCGACCGAGGCCCACGCCCCGTTGCCGTCCACCTGTGCCCAGGCCCGGTCCAGTACGGACACGTACTGCTCCGTCTCCCCGTCCTGGGAGACCCAGAAGTGCGAGGAGGTCTTCATCCCCTGGGTGTTGAACCGCTCGTACAAAGAACCCTCTCCCTCCTGGACGTGGAGCACGAGCCCGCGCTGCGCGTCGCGGTCGCCGTGGACGAAGTTGCGCTCCAGCGGGACTTTCGACACCCCGGGCATCCATCCGGAGGCGGTGGGCGAGGCGGCGGGCCCTCCCGCTGCCCGGCCGCGGTCGTCGCCGCCCCGCACGGCTCCGCCGGACCGGGCGGCCAACAGGGAACCGGCTGTCGCGGTGAGGAACACGGCGCCGCCACCGGCGAGCAGGCGCCGCCTCGACGAAGCAGGGGGACGGGAGTTGCTGGAGTGCATGAGCGGTGTCCGGTTCCTGGGTGGTGCTTTGCGTGGGGGAACGCGATTCAACGGGGCGCTCATGATGGGGCCGTGACCGTTTGATGATCGTTCGATGACGGGTCCCGGCCCCGGCCCGGCCGGACGGATTGTGACCAATTGGTCATCCAGTGCGCATCACCTGCGCATACGGGGCACGGAGACTGACGGTTGATCCAGAACGGCACGAGCAAGGCGGTGTACGGCATGACGGCGGTACCGGTGGAGGGCGAGACGCCCGGCGCGACGAGGAACGAGCACCTGGCGAGTACCCCGGACCGGGACGACGCGCAAACACCGACCCCCGCCCCGGGCCCAGCTCGCGCCCCGGCTCCGGCTCCCGCTCCGGCCTCGGCTCCCGCTCCCGCCCCGGCTCCGGCCTCGGCTCCCGCTCCCGCTCCCGCCCCGGCCTCGGCCTCGGCTCCGGCCTCGGCTCCGGCTCCGGCTCCGGCTCAGGCCCCGGCCCCGGCTCCGGCTCCGGCCCCGGCTCCCGCCTCGGCCTCGGCTCGGGCCTCGGCTCGGGCCTCGGCTCCCGCCCCGGCTCCGGCCTCGGCCCCGGACCCGCGCACGGTCCCGGCCCAGGGGACGGCCCCCGGGGCGGAGGCTTTGCCCGATGCCGCGACTGCGTCCCCTTCCGAACCGGCACCCGGGTCCGAGCCTGCGGCTGGGTCCACGGCCGCGCCCGTGGCCGTGGCCGTGGCCGTGGCTGCGCCTGCGCCGTCGCTTCCGGCCGAGGCCAGGCCCGTGTTCGCTGCCGAAGCTGAGGCTGTGTCGGCTCCCGAACCTGGGCCTGGGCCGGGGGCAGAGCCTGTGGTCGAGGCCGTGCCCGTGTCCGTGCCCAAACCCGCGTCCGAGTCCGTGTCTGCGTCCAAGTCCGTGTCTGCGTCCGAGCCCGCGTCCAAGTCCGCTCCCGGACCCGAAGCTGAACCCGGGCCCGGATCTGTGTCCGCGTCCGTGGACGCGGCTGTGCTGGGTCCCGTCTCGTGGCCGAAGGCCAGTTCCGGGGCGGACTCGGTGTCGGTGGGCGGCCGCGATGCCGGTCGTCCTGTTGCCCCTCCTGAGTCGGACTCCGAGAAGACGAGCAAGTTCATCGCGCTCAAGCCACTGGCGGACGAGGCCCCCTCGCCGTCGGTGCCTGTGCCGACCTGGGCGGTGGCTCCCGGGTCTATGCCGCCACCGGTACGGTCCGCTCCGGCCGGGCCGGCGGCCGCGAAGGCCGCGACTTCGGGAACGCTCCCCGGCCAGGTCCCGGCTTCGGGAACCGTGCCCGGCCAGGTCCCGGCCTCGGGAACTGTCCCCGGCCAGGCCTCGGCTCCCGTGCCGGCTCGGGGGGCCGTGCCGCCTTCGGGGGCCGCCCAGGCTCCGGGAGGGGCGTCGGCTCCGGGTAGGGGTCCGGGAACGGCGCCGGCTCCGGGAACGGCGCCGGCTCCGGGAACGGCGCCGGGCATGCGCCCCGCTCCGGGCACCGCTTCCGCTCCGGGCACCGCTCCCGCGCAGGGGGCCGTCCCCGAGGGGACCACCGAGCAGCCGTTGCCCGCGCTCGATCTGCTCGCGGAGCTCACCAACACCCCGCCGCCGCCCGCGACCCCCGGTCGCACGGTGGCCCGGCGGCTCCGGATCTGGGTGCCGCCGCTGCTCCTGCTGGTCGCCGTACTGGCCGTCGTACAGGCGCTGCGGCCCCTGCCCGACGCCGTCCTCACCAGCGGGAGCGCCGCGAACTCCGTCACCCTCGACGGGCGTTTCGACGTGCCCTGGCCGGAGAAGGGCCAGGCCGCCGTACGGGTCGGTGGCGCGGGAGACGTCGGGACGTTCGGGGAGCAGAAGCCCGTGCCCACGGCCAGCGTCGCCAAGGTCATGACGGCCTACGTGACCCTCAAGAACCACCCGCTGAAGAAGAACGAGGACGGCCCTCAGATCGAGGTCGACGCCAAGGCCGTCGCGGAGGGCAACTCGAAGAGCGAATCGCGCATCCCGGGTCTGACGGCCGGCTCCCGCTTCTCCCAGCAGAACATGCTGAAGATGCTGATGATCCCCTCGGGCAACAACATCGCCCGCCTGCTCGCCCGTTGGGACACCGGCAGCGACTCCGAGGCCGCGTTCGTGGAGAAGATGAACGCCGAGGCCAAGGCGCTCGGCATGACCTCCACCACCTACACCGACCCGAGCGGGCTGGACGCCAAGACCGTGAGCACTGCCGCCGATCAGCTGAAACTGGCCGAGGAGGTCATGAAGTTCGACGCGTTCCGGGCGATCGTCCAGCTTCCCAACGCCACCGTCCCGGGCCTGAGCGAGCCGCTCAACAACAACAACGACGACCTGCTCATCGCCGGACTCAGCATCAAGGGCATCAAGACCGGCTCCAGTTCGGCGGCCGGCGGCGCGCTGATGTGGGCGGCGTACAAGACGGTGGGCGACAAGACCCCGATGATCCTGGGCACGATGCTCGACCAGCACGTCACGGGCGCCGACCCCGACGGAGCCAACAGCCTGAAACTGGTCAAGCAGAACAGCAAGAAGGTCATCGAAGCCGTCCGCGCGGCGCTGACCTCGGCGGGCGCGGTCAAGAAGGGCCAGGTCGTCGGGTACGTGGACGACGGGCTCGGCACCCCGACCCCGGTGGTGGCCACCCGCGACACGGCCGCCGTCGCCGTGCCGGGGCAGCGGCTCGATCTGAGCCTGTCCCTCGGGGAGAAGGGCCTCCCGGATCAGGCGCCGGCCGGCACCGAGATCGGGACCCTGACCATCGGCACCGGGCCGGGCGCCCCGACGGTCCCGGTGGCCCTCCAGACGGACCTGTCCGCACCGTCCCTCGGCGCGAAGCTCCTGCGGCTCCGCTAGCGCGCGCCCGGGAGACGGACCGTCACGAGGAGGCCGCCGGAGGGGCGGGGTACGAGCTCGAGGGTTCCGGCGTGGGCGCGGACGATGCTGTGCACGATGGCCAGGCCGAGGCCGGCGCCGGCGTGTTCGTCCGTGCGGACGCGTTCCGTCGCGCGGCGGAAGGGTTCGGTGAGCGTCGGGACCAGTTCCGGTGCGAGCCGGGGGCCCGTGTTCTCGACCCGCAGCACGCACGCGGCGCCTTGCTCCTCGGTGTGGACCGTCACGGTCCCGCCGGTGGGGAGGTTGTGGACGACGGCGTTCTGCACGAGGTTCGTCACCATCCGCAGCAGGAGTTCCGCGGAGCCGTCGGTCCGGGCGGTCCCGCCGCTGACGTCGAGGGTGATCCGGCGCTGCTCGGCGAGGGGGAGCAGGGTCTCGGCGGCCTCCTCGGCGAGCAACGAGAGGTCGACGGCCTCGCGCGCGAAGTCCGCGCGGTCGCCGCGGCTGAGCAGCAGGAGCGCCTCGGTGAGGTCGATCGCCCGCGCATTGACGACGTGCAGGCGTTCGATGAGCTCGCCCCGGTCCCGCGTCGGGTCCTTGCGGGCGACGTCGAGGAGCGTCCGGGAGATGGCCAGGGGGGTGCGCAGCTCGTGGGAGGCGTTCGCCGCGGCGCGTCCGTGACCACCCCGGTGTTCTGGCAGGCGGTCAGCAGCCAGCGGCCGTCCGGCTGCTTCGCGATCACGTACAGGGGAGCGCCCTCGCTCTCCTCGCCCGGGGACAGGTAGCGCTGGCGGACCTTGACGGCCGCGACATCGGGGTGGATGAAGAGCACATGGACCACCTCGTAGGTGACCTGGCCGTCCCAGTTCGCCGCGGGCAGGACCTTGCGGGTGAACTCCGCGATCGCGTCCAGGCCGAGGAGGACCTTGCCGTGGGCCGTCGTCCAGATCGCGTCCGGGTGGAAGAGGCCGAGGAACTCCTCGGGGTCCTTGGTCCGCTGGGAGTGCTCGACCGTGGCGACGAGCCGGCCGATCGCCTCTATGTCCGCCGCGCGGGACGGTGATTGCGTGGTCATGAGGATCACGATCACACCTCAAGCGCGGTTGAGGTCAAGCCTGTTGCGGTACGAAGTGCCCCGGTGGCCGGATCGCCTACGAGGCGGTGATCGGGGACACGGCCACGCAGCCGCCGGCCACGGCGGCCTCGCCCGTGGCCTCCTTGATGACCTTGCCCTTGTAGATGACCTTGCAGGTGAGGTCGGCGGTGTTGTCGACCGAGCTGGGGGAGACCGCCGGCGGCATGATGCCGCGCAGGGTGACCGTCTTCTTCCACGCGGTGCCCGGCTGCTCCGCGGTCACCAGGTTCGGCGCGGTGGCCGTGCCGCCTCCGTCGTGGAAGGAGACGGAGTCGACGGTCTTGCCGGTGACCTCGTAGGTGACCTCATAGGTCTCGTTCACGACCTTGTCGACCTGATCCACGGCCTTGTCGGTCGTGGTGGAGGAGCAGCCGGCGGCAGCGAGCGCCAGGCAGGCCAGGGCGAGGGCGGAGACGGGGGCGGCGGAAAGTTTGCGCATGGGGGGACAGTAAAGTTAAAGGATCTGTAAAGTCAATTTTGGTCTGTGGAGACGGGTGGAGTGAGGGGGGTTGGGGCCATTGTGTCGTTTGCTAACCGGAAAAGCCGGGGTGGTTACACCGACTTGCAGTTGCCTCCGGCGGCGTCCGGTGTGAAGGACTTCGCGAGGGAGGCGTCCAGGGTGAGGCCGGCGCCGGTGGTCCGGGCTCCGGTGAGGCTGACCCCTTCCGGCAGGTCGCCGATGTTCACGGTCCGGGGTGCGAGCTGCTCGGCCAGGCCGCTCGCGCCGGGCAGTCCGCTCACCGTGGCTATCGGCAGTTCGCGGCCCAGTACGGTCACCGTGTCCGGGGTGATCGTGAGGCCGCTCGCCGTGGTGCTGGCGCTCGCGTGCACGGTGACGGGGAGGCCCAGGCCGCCCACGGTTCCGGTGAGGGTGAGCCCCTTCGCGTCGCCGCCCACCTTCAGCCCGTCCACGCCCGTGGCGGCTTCCCCCGAGTCGGCCAGGCGCTTTTGCAGGGCTTCGTAGGGGATGGTGACCGTCGCCCGGCCGCCGCTCATGCCGCCGTCGCGCGTGACGTCGTACAGGTCGGCCTTGACGTCCACGTCCATGTCTATGTCGGCGCGGCGCACGTCCTCGGCCGCCAGGTGTACGGAGCCCACCTGGCCGGTCAGTGCGCGGAGTCCGGCGAAGGCGCCGGAAAGTTCCGCGGTGACGGGTCCGCGGGCCTGGAGGCGGCAGCCCGCCGCCCGCGCGATGCGGTCCTGGGCGGTGTTCTCGACCGCGAGGTCGGCCACGAGGACGCCGATCAGGGCGGTGGTCATCCCGGCGGCGACGAGGACGGGGGTGCGTCGGAGCTTCATGGTGCGGCGGATCCGATCTGCTTCAGCATTCCGAAGGCCTCCAGCAGGAGGGCGGAGGGCGGGGTGTCGGTGAACGTGCCGTTCGCGCGGCGCCGGCGCTGGGTGCGCAGGACGGCGCGGACGGCGGACAGGGCGGCGCCCGCGATCACCCCGGCGCGCAGGTCGGCCTCGGGGATGTCGGCGGGGAGCCGGGCGAGCACGATGAGCGTGAGCCGGTCCTCGAACTCGGCGAAGAGCTGCACGAGTTGGGCGGCCACCACCCGCTCGTCACCCGCGATGGCCACGGAGTGGGTCAGGGCGGTGAGGCTGGACGCCGCGAACGGGGCCACCGCGGAGATCAGGGCGTTGCAGACCGCCTCGAGCGGGTCCTCGTGCGGCGGGCGCCGGGCCAGTTCGGCCTCGACGTACGTGAACAGGTCGACGCTGTCGGGCAGGAGCAGCGCCTCCTTGCTGTCGAAGTAGCGGAAGAAGGTCCGCTCGGAGACGTTCGCGCAGGCGGCGATGTCCGCGACCGTGGTGCCCGCGAAACCGTGCTCGGCGAACAGCGCGGCGGCGCCCTCGCGCAGCAGTGCGCGGGTCCGCTCCTTCTTCCGCTCGCGCAGGCCGTGCTCCGGCCCCGGGTCGGGCTCGGAGCCGCTCGCGGGGGAGAGGGGGGGCGCCGGATCTTGGTTCACCGTCGAAGCCTAGCAATGGCGTCACCCCTGTCAATCGTCAGGGGTGACAATTGTCAGTCCTGCCATTTTCTGCCAAGGTGCCTCGTGTCAGTCCTGACAGTTCTTGGAGGCACCGTGCAATCCCCCCTCGGCCGAACGAGCCGAACGAGCCGAACGAGCCGAACGAGCCGAACGAGCGGCCTGGGCCGCCTGGGCCGCCTCGGCGGCTTCTGCGCCCGCCACCCCGTCTGGGTGATCGCGGCCTGGCTCGTGCTGCTGGCCGGCGCGATGGCCGGCAGCCGGCTCGCCGCCCCGGTGTACAGCGACGAGATCAGCCTCCCCAGCACGCAGTCCCGTACGGGCGCCGATCTGCTGGCCGCCTCCGCCCCCGGGGTCGGGGACCCCAACGGACGCGTGGTCTTCCACGTCGACTCCGGCTCCCTGGCCGGGCACCGCCAGGCCGTTGAGGAGAGTGCGGCCGACCTCGCGCGGATGCCCCACGTCACCGCCGCGTCCCCGGTCGTCACCAGCGCGGACGGCCGTACCGCCTACACGACGGTGTCCTTCGACCGGCAGGTCAAGACCCTCGGGCACGACTACACCGGCACGCTCGACAAGGCCACCGCCGCGGTCCGCGCCTCGGGCGTGGAGGTCGCGTACGGCGGGGACCTGAACCAGGTCGTCCGGCCGCCCACCGACGACAGGGCCCGGGAGGTGGCGGGCGTCCTCGTGGCCCTGCTGATCCTCCTGCTCGCCTTCGGCAGCGTCGCCGCGGCCCTGCTGCCGCTGCTGACCGCGGTGGTCAGCGTCGGCGTGGGGCTCGGCATCGTCGGCATCGTGGCGGGCGTCGTCAGCTTCGCGACCGCCGCCCCCACCCTGGCCACCATGATCGGCCTCGGCGTCGGCATCGACTACGCGCTCTTCCTCACCACCCGCTTCCGCCAGGACCTCCTCGACGGGCACGATCCGGTCGAGGCGGCCGCTCGTACCGCCGCCACGAGCGGGCGCGCCGTCGTCGTGGCCGCCGTCACCGTCGCGGTCGCCATGCTGAGCCTGTACACCTGCGGACTGACCTTCATCGGCCGCATGGGTCTGGCCGCCACCCTCGTCGTGGTCGTCACCGGAGCGGCCGCCCTGACCCTCGTGCCGGCCGCCCTGGGCCTGGTGGGACGCCGGATCGACCGCTTCGCGCTGCGCCGCCCCGTCGCCGAGACCTCCGGCGCCCACGACGGCTGGCACCGCTACGCCGCCCTGGTGGCACGGCATCCGTGGAAGTTCCTGACCGCGGGCACCCTGCTGCTCGCGCTGTGCGCCGTACCGCTGTTCTCCATGCGCCTGGGCCACGTGGACGACGGCGCCGACCGGGCGGGCAGCACCACGCGCACGGCCTACGACTGGATCGCCGAGGGCGAGGGCCCCGGCTTCGGCCCCGGGGCCAACGGCCCCTTCGTCCTGGTCGCCGACCTCCACGGGGCCACCGTCCCGGCCGACCGGATCGGCGCCGAACTCGACGAGGCGCTGCGGGACACGGCGGGGATAGCCGGGTTCACCCCGCTCGCACCCAGCCCCGACGGCCGGCTGCTCGTCTCCACCGTCACCCCGGCCACCGGACCGCAGAGCGCCGGCACGGGGAGCCTGTTCACGACGCTGACCGGGACCACGCTGCCCTCCGCGCTCGACGGCACCGGCGCGGAGGGCTACCTCACCGGATCCACCGCCGGCCAGCTGGACTTCCGCGACACCGTCAAGGACCGGCTGCCGCTCATCATCGGCATCGTGCTGGCAGCCGCGGTCGTCCTGCTGACCCTCGTGTTCCGCAGCGTGGTGGTCCCGCTCAAGGCGGTCGCCCTGAACCTGTTCACCACCGCCGCGTCCTACGGGGTCCTCGTCGCGGTGTTCCAGTGGGGCTGGGGGAGCGGGCTGATCGGGGTGCCGGAGCCGGTCCCCATCGAGTCGTTCGTACCGATGATGATGTTCGCGATCGTCTTCGGACTGTCGATGGACTACGAGATCTTCCTGCTCTCCGCCATCGCCGGGTCCTGGCACCGCACCGGGGACAACACCCTCGCCGTCGGTACGGGCCTGGCGGCCACCGGCCGGGTCATCTCGAGTGCGGCGCTCATCATGACGGCGGTCTTCCTGTCCTTCGCGGCCTCGCCCACGGTCGTGGTGAAGATGCTCGCGGTGGGCCTGGCGGTGAGCGTGATCCTGGACGCGACCGTGGTGCGGCTGGTGCTGGTCCCGTCGGCGATGTTCCTGATGGGCCGGGCCAACTGGTGGCTGCCGCCCTTCCTGGACCGGCTCCTGCCGCGGCCGCACAGCGAGGAGGGGCCGGGGCCCGCACCTTTGGGGGCGGGAACGAGAACGGGCGCGGGCGCGGGAACGGGCGCGGGCGCGGGTACGGGCAGTGGTCGCGGTGAGGCATGATCGGGGGATGTCTGATCGCATCATCGCCGCCTGCGACGGGGCGGCCAAGGGAAATCCCGGGCCCGCCGCCTGGGCCTGGGTCATCGCCGACGCCCACGGGCACCCCGAGCGCTGGGAGGCCGGGCCGCTGGGCCGGGCCACCAACAACGTGGGTGAACTCACCGCTCTGCAGCGGCTGCTGGAGGCCGTGGCCCCCGGTACGGCCGTGCAGGTGCGGATGGACTCCCAGTACGCCATGAAGGCCGTGACGCAGTGGCTCCCGGCGTGGAAGCGCAACGGCTGGAAGACCGCCGCGGGCAAGCCGGTGGCCAACCGCGAGCTCGTCGAGAGCATCGACGCCCTGCTGACCGACCGGGACGTGGAGTTCCGCTACGTCCCCGCGCACCGCGAGGACGGTGACCACCTGAACGCGATCGCCGACCAGGCGGCCAGCGACGCGGCCGTGAGCCAGGAGCCGGCCGGAACCGCGCTGGGCCACGCGTCCATGCCGGTCCCGGCGCCCGCCCGCAGCACCCCGGCGCGCACCACCTCCGCCCGTCGTCCCGACGGAGCCGCGTCGGCCAAGAGCGCGACGGCCGCCAGGACCGCGACCGCCGGCGGCCGGGCCGGGGTCACCATCAAGGCCAAGTTCCCCGGCACCTGCCCCTGCGGGAAGCAGTACGCGGCGGGGGAGAAGATCAGCAAGCTCGGATCGCGCTGGGGCCACCCCGACTGCGGCGGAGACGACTCCACCGCCGGATAGCCCGTCCGTCAGCATCGGCAGGCGCCCTTCCGGGCGTCGCGCGTCAGCCGATCAGGACACCGCTGGACGACCTGGCGGGCACGATGTCCCCGGCGGGGGGCACCACGATCCGTACGGGCTTGCCCAGCTCGGTGAAGACCACGGTCGTGACCGATCGGACCTTGCCGATGCTGAGCGTCATGCGCGTCCGTACGACCCGGCCCTGGCCGTCGACCCAGACCTCGGCGGCCACGGGGACCGCACCGCCCAGCTGCGTGCGCAGGGTGTCGAGGGTGAGCCCCACGTCCGGCGCCAGCCGGGAGGTGAGGGCTTCGTACGGGAGGAGGCCGTAGTAGTGCACGGCCTTCACCCCGTCCAGGTCCTCCTCGTTGCCCTTGCTCACGTCGGTGAGCGCCGCGACCTGCTCCAGCACGTGCTCCGGGTCGTTGAGCGGTGCCCGCAGTGCGGCGTGGGCCGTTGCCCCGGCCCGGGGGATCGACCCCCAAGGGTCCTTGTCCGGGCCGGCGGAAGCGCGGACGTAGACGTTGCCGTCGGCGAACACCTCGTCGAGGTGGCTGATGGCCCCGCCGGGGAAGTCGACCGACAGCGCGCCCTTGTCCGCGGCCATGTCGAAGTCGCCGGCGACGGTGAGGACGTACGCTCTCGCGCCGTCCCCGACCTCCACGGTCTGGCTGGTCCGGGCCGTCGTCGCCCGGGTGGCCGCGGCAGCCGTGTGTACGGTTCCCGCGTGGTCGGCGACCGGCGCGGACGGGGCCTTCCCGGAGGCGCCACCGGAGCTGAGGTCCGGATCGCATCCGGCGCACAACACGAGGGCGAGGGCGGCGGTCAGGGTGAAGGGGCGGCGCATCGTTTCTCCGGGAGTCGTGGTCGAGCGCTCTGTCGGGCTGCGTCGCTGGGGTACGGGTCGGTTCGACAAGGTCGTCGTCCGGGACGGTAGTGGATCACCTGCACGGCCCCGACACGGGGTGCGTGATCATGGGGGCGCTATGCAATCCTTTCGTTCGAAAGGAAACGCAAGTTTCGTCTTTCGCGCGCTACGCTGACCTCGACCAGGGACGCAGTCGAGGGGAGCTCCACCGTGCACGCAGAGGAACGACAGCAGGCGATCCTGCGACGGGTCCGCGAGGCGGGATCGATGCGCGTCACGGACTTCGCGGCGGAGCTCGGCGTGTCCGTGGTGACCGTGCGCAAGGACGTCGAAGTCCTGGCCGAGCGCGGCCTGCTGGCCCGGGTGCACGGCGGCGCGATGCTGCCGGAGGACTGGGCGGAGACCGCACCCGTGACCGCCGCCCCGGCGGCGGCCCGCTCGTCCTCGGGCGCCGTCGCCGCCGCGGGCGGGGCCGGGGCCGCCGCGGGCGGGGCCGGGGCCGCCCGGCCGCTGGTCCTCGGGCTGATCGTGCCGTCCTCCGCCTACTACTACCCCGAGGTGATCAAGGGCGCCCGGGAAGCGGCGGACGCCCTCGGGGTGCGGCTGACCCTCGCGGTGTCCACGTATGACGTGGACACCGAGAAGGCGCAGGCCGCGCGGATGGTCGCGGACGGCGTCGACGGTCTGCTGCTCGCGCCCTCCGCCGGCGACGGCAAACCGGGCGGCCAGTGGTACGAGGAGCTCGGCGTGCCCGTCGTCCTGATCGAGCGCCGCCCCGAACAGCAGGCCTCCGCGGCCGAGCACGTCGGCACGGACCACGGGTACGGAGCCAGGCTGGCGGTGCGCCACCTCCTGGACACGGGGCGCGGCAGGATCGCCCTCGTGATGCGGGGCGGGACCCCCACCGCGCCCTGGATCAAGAAGGGCTACGACGCCGCGATGGTCGAGGCGGGCCCGGATGTCGCGGAGCATGCGCTCTTCCTCGACCTCGCGGAGCGCAGTGCGGGCGAGGCGGCCTACGAAGAGGTGATGGCCTCCTTCGTGGAAGCGGTCCGGGAGGGGCGCGTCGACGCGGCCCTGGTCCATCCCGACCACGAGGCCATGGTGCTGATGCAGCGGCTGCGCGGGGCTTCGCTGTCCGTGCCGGGCGATGTCGCGCTGGTCTCGTACGACGACGAGGTGGCCTCCCTGGCGGACCTGCCGCTGAGCGCGGTGGCGCCCTCGAAGCATGAAGTGGGCGTCACGGGCGTGGAGTTGCTCGTACGAAGGCTGCGCGAGCCGGGCCGGCCGAGACGGCGGATCGCGATCCTGCCCGAACTCCGGGTGCGCGCGTCCAGCGAGGCCTAACCGTTACTTCGCTTTTCTTTCTCAAAGTTTCTTTTTCTATTGACTCCCTTCTCCTCTGGCCGAATGATGTGCATCACCTCGCCGCATCGCCGGCTCGCACCTGAGGAGCAGAGCAGTGAAGCTCACTTCCCGTACCTCTCGCGCCGCCCTCGCCGCCTTCTCGCTGGCCCTGTTCGCCACTGCCTGCGGTGGGAGCGAGGGCGCCGCGTCCAAGACCGACGCCGCCCCCAAAGAGCCGGTCAACCTGACCTATTGGGGCTGGGCCGGTGGAGCCCAGCAGGCGGTGGACGCCTTCAACGCGTCGCACCCGAACATCAAGGTCACCTTCTCGGCCATCACCGGCGGACCGGACGGGTACGCCAAGATCAGCAACGCGATCAAGGCCGGAAACGCTCCCGACGTCGCGGGCATCGAGTACCCGACGCTTCCCGAGTTCGTCAGCCAGGGATACCTGGCGGACATCACCGCCCCGGCCGGCGCCACCGTGAAGGCGAAGTTCCCCCAGGGCGTCCAGGACCGGGTGACCCTCGGCGGCAAGACCTGGGCCGTGCCGTACGACGCCACGCCCAACCTCCTCTACTACCGCAAGGACCTCTTCAAGAACGCGGGCGTCGAAGTCCCCAAGACCTGGGACGAGTACAAGGCGGCCGCCGAGAAGATCAAGGCCTCCGACAAGAACGTGCGCATAGGCGGCTGGGGCAACGACGACGCGCCCCTGCTCGCGGCGCTCTCCTGGCAGGCCGGTGCCAAGTGGTACGGCACCGAGGGTGACGGCTGGAAGGTCAACATCAACGACGCCCCTTCCCAGAAGGTGGCCGCGTACTGGCAGGGCCTGGTCAAGGACGACCTGGTGATGAACCTGAAGATCAACGGCCCGGAGTTCGCGAAGGCCAAGGCCGACGGGGCCATGGCCAGCTTCATCGGCGCCTCGTGGAGCGCCGGCGGCACGATGACCACCCTGGCCAAGGACGCCGGCAAGTGGGGCGTCGCCCCGCTGCCGCACTGGGGCACCCCGGCGAGCGGCATGTTCGGCGGCACCAGCTACGCCGTCACCAAGGGCAGCAAGCACGTCAAGGAAGCGGCCGAGTTCGCCACTTGGGCGGCCACCAGCCCCGAAGGCGTCAAGGCCCGCCTCAGCAGCCTGAAGGCGCCGAGCAGTAGCCTGCCCGCCAGCCCCGAGCTCCGTCCGATCGCCGCCGCGGCCTTCGACGACAAGGGCTTCTTCGGCGGCGACAAGGTCTACGAGATCGCCGGCGCGCAGGTCGACACCATCGTCCCGGGCTGGGTCTGGGGACCGGTGCAGACGGCCACCAACACCGCCATCCAGGACGCCGGGCTCAAGGGCACCCTGGCCGACGGACTCGCGGCCGGCCAGACGGCAGCCGAGGCGGCCATCAAGGGCCGCGGGCTCAACCTCGCGAAGTAGGCGCCGCGCGGGGCCCGAAGCCTTCCCGGCGCCCGGGCCCCGCCCCGCCCCGCCTCTTCGCTCCCCTTCCCTTCTCTTCCTCTCTCCTCCAAGGGCCTCTCCGTCCGCTCCTCCGCAGCGCACCACCAAGGAGATCCGGTGGCAGCACCACTCACTCGTTCAGCCCGCGGCACCGCGCCCGCGCCCGGGCGCCGGCCAGGCCAGGGCAGGGCGGTGCTCGTCTTCCTCGGCCCGTTCTTCCTGCTCTTCACCGCGGTCCTGATCCTGCCCGTCGCGTACGCGCTCTGGATGAGCCTGTTCACCGAGCAGTCCTCCGGTCTCGGATTCGGCGGCACCGAGCGGGTCTTCAGCGGGCTCGGAAACTACACCAAGGCGCTCGGCGACCACGGTTTCACCTCCTCCTTCCTGCACGTGGCCGCGTACTGCGCCGTCTACATCCCGGTGATGATCGGCTCGGCCCTCGTCCTGGCCCTGCTCGTCGACTCGGCCGCGGCCAAGGCCAAGCGCCTCGTCCAGTTCGCCGTCTTCATGCCGCACGCGGTCCCCGGACTGGTCGCGGCGATCATCTGGACCTACCTCTACACCCCCGGCCTGAGCCCGGTCCTGGACTGGATCGAGGCGGCGGGCGGCCAGTGGGACTTCTTCGCACCCGGCAGCGTCCTGCCCTCGCTGGTGAACGTCGCGGCCTGGCAGTGGATCGGCTACAACATGATCATCTTCTTCGCCGCGCTCCAGGCCGTGCCCCGCGAGGTCATCGAAGCGGGCGTCATGGACGGCGCCGGTGAACTGCGCATCGCGCTGCGGATCAAACTGCCGATGATCCGCTCCGCCGTCTTCCTCACCCTGCTGTTCACCTGTGTCGGCGTGGTCCAGATCTTCGGTGAACCGATGCTCCTCTCGAAGCGGGCCGGCTCGATGGGCTCGGACTGGTCCCCGATGATGTTCATCTACAAGGCGGCCTTCGAACGGCACGACTACGGCCTCGCCTCCGCCGCCTCGCTCATCGTGGCCCTCGTCGCCGGCACCCTCTCCTACGTCGTCACCCGGATCGGAAAGCGAGGTGACTCGGCATGAGCACCCAGACGGCCCCCTCGGCCCCGCCCGAGGCCGCTCCCGGCAGCGAGCCGGCGCCCGCACCCGGAGCCCCGACCGCCCGACGGGCGGATCGCAAGCCCGCCGGGAGGCGGCGCCGGAGCGGTGCGATGGCCTCCAAGGCCGTGGTCAACGCCGTGCTCCTGGTGGCGGTCCTCTACACCCTGATGCCGTTGACCTGGCTGCTGATCGCCGCCACCAAGAACCACGCCGACCTCTTCGGGACGGCCGGCTTCGGCTTCGGCGAGTTCCACCTCTTCGACAACCTCCGGGCCGTGTTCAGCTACGACGGCGGGATCTTCGGCCGCTGGCTGCTCAACAGCCTCCTCTACTCCGTCGTCGGATCGCTGGCGTCCTCGCTGATCAGCGTCGCCGCCGGATACTGCTTCGACAAGTACGAGTTCCGGGGCAAGGGCGCGCTCTTCGGACTCGTCCTGACCGGCACCCTGGTGCCCACGATCGTCATCACGCTCCCGCAGTACCTCCTGGCCTCCGAGGTCGGGATCGTCAACACCTACTGGTCGGTCCTCATCCCGGCGCTCGTGAACCCCTTCGGCGTGTACCTGGCCCGGGTCTTCTCCGAGGGCTACGTGCCCGGGGAGGTACTGGAGGCCGCCCGCATCGACGGAGCGAGCGAGCTGCGCGTCTTCCGGTCGATCTCGCTGCCGATGCTCCTGCCCGGCTTCATGACGCTCTTCCTCTTCTCCTTCACCGCGAGCTGGAACAACTTCTTCGGCCCGCTGGTCATGCTCAACGACCAGCACCTGTACCCGGCGGTGCTCGGCATCTACAGCTGGAACCAACTGGTGCTCCAGTACCCGGAGTTCTACGCCCTCGCGATCACCGGATCGCTGATGGCCGTCATCCCGCTCGCCCTCGCCTTCATCGGCCTGCAGCGGTTCTGGCGCTCCGGCCTCACGGCGGGAGCGCTCAAGTGACGAACCCGGACCTCCCCGACCCGGCCCGCGAGCCCGGCGGGCCCCGCAAGCCCCGCACCCTCCTCGTCATGAGTCCCGAGACGAAGGCGGCCCTGCTCGACCAGCGGGCACTGGACCGGCTCGGCGCCACCGCCCTGCTGGACCCCGACCTCCTGGTCACCGACTTCGCCACGGCCGACCCCGCGCGGCTGCGGGAAGCCGAGGTCCTGCTCACCGGCTGGGGCTGCCCGCCCCTCACCGAACAGGCCCTCGACCTCCTCCCGGCCCTGCGTGCGGTGGTGCACACCGCCGGCACCGTGAAGGGGCTGATGACGGAAGCCGCCTGGGGGCGCGGGCTGACCGTCACCAGCGCGGCCGAGGCCAACGCCCAGCCCGTCGCCGAGTTCACCGTCGCCGCGATCGTCTTCGCCAACAAGCGCGTCCTCACTACCGCCCGGGCCTACCGGGAGACCCGCACCCAGCTCAACCCGCTCACGCTGTACCCCGGAATCGGCAACTACGGCAGGACCGTCGGCATCATCGGCGCCTCGCGCATCGGCCGCCGCGTCATCGAACTGCTCCGCTCCTACGACGCCCACGTGCTGGTCCACGACCCGTACCTGGACGGGGGCGCAGCCAGGGCCCTGGGGGTCGAGCCCGTCGACCTGGACGAACTGATGGGCCGCAGCGACGTGGTGACCGTGCACGCACCCCAGACCGCCGAGACCCGCCACCTCGTCGACGCGCGGCGCCTCGCCCTCATGCGCGACGGCGCGACCCTCGTCAACACCGCTCGCGGAACGCTCGTCGACACCGAGGCGCTCACCGCGGAGTTGGTCTCCGGCCGGCTGCACGCCGTCCTCGACGTCACCC
This sequence comes from Streptomyces sp. NBC_01264, assembly GCF_026340675.1. Taxonomy (NCBI): domain Bacteria; kingdom Bacillati; phylum Actinomycetota; class Actinomycetes; order Kitasatosporales; family Streptomycetaceae; genus Streptomyces; species Streptomyces sp. NBC_01264. The sequence continues at coordinate 751,475 of NZ_JAPEOX010000002.1, read as the reverse complement.
ACCCTGACGTCCTGCCGGCCGCATCGCCGCTCTACGACCTGCCGAACGTGCTGCTCACCCCGCATGTCGCCGGGTCCCTCGGCAACGAACTCGGACGGCTCGCCGCCTGCGCCGCCGAGGAGTTGGAGCGGTACGCCCGAGGGCTCCCCTTCGCCTACGCCGTCCACCCGGCGAGCCTGGCCTACTCGGCCTGAACGCCCCGCCTCCGAACCCCGAAAGCCCACCATGACGCCCGGTCCCTCAGCGCCCCTCTCCGGTCCCGGCGCAGCCTGCCTCGTCCCCACACCGGGACAACTCGCCTGGCAGGAAGCCGGATTCGGGATCTTCCTGCACTTCGGCATCAACACCTTCAACGGCGTCGAGTGGAGCGACGGGACCCTGGACCCGGCCGGCTTCCGGCCCGCGCGGCTCGACGCCCGCCAGTGGGTACGAACCGCCGCCGAGGCCGGAGCGAAGTACGTCGTGCTGACCGCCAAGCACCACGACGGCTTCTGCCTCTGGCCGACCGACACCACCGCCTACTCCGTGGCCTCCTCGCCCTGGAAGGACGGAGCGGGCGACGTGGTCGCCGAACTGGCCGAGGCCTGCGGGGAGGCGGGCCTCGGCCTCGGGCTGTACCTCTCGCCCTGGGACCGCAACGCGGACTGCTACGAGGAGCCCGCCGACTACGACTCCTTCTACCTCCGCCAGCTCGCCGAACTCTGCACCCGCTACGGCCCGTTGTGCGAGCTCTGGTTCGACGGCGCCGGCTCCGAGGGGCGCACGTACGACTGGGACGCGGTCATGGCCGTGATCGACCGGCACCAGCCGGACGCCATGGTCTTCAACATGGGCCGCCCCACGATCCGCTGGGTCGGGAACGAGGAGGGACTCGCCGTCGATCCCTGCCGCTACGTCACGCACTCCACGGGCATCAGCCTGTACGACGACGGGCGCACCGAGCTCGACTCGGCCGCCTACCTGCCGCCCGAATGTGATGTCCCCATCCGGGGCGACTGGTTCTGGCAGCCCGGGAACCACGACACCCTCAAGAGCCGCGAGGAGCTCCTGGAGATCTGGTACTCCTCCGTCGGGCTCGGCGCCGGCCTGCTGCTGGGCGTCCCGCCCGACCGGCGCGGTCTGATCGACGACGCCGACCGGGACCGACTCCTCGCCTTCACCGCGGAGTTGGGGCGGCGGCTCGGTGATCCCGTCTCCGCCGTCCTCACGGCCGACGGGGACGAACTCCTCGCGGACTTCGGCCGACCCGTCCGCGTGGACCACGTGGAGCTGCGCGAGGACCTCACCGGGGGGCAGCGCGTGGACGGCCACGAGGTCCGGGCGGACGGCCGGACGATCGCCTCCGGCCACACGGTGGGGGTCCGGCGCGTCCACCGGGTCGAGCCCCTCACCGTGCGGGAGCTGCGGATCCGGCTGACCGGAGCCGGGGCCCGGCTGGCCTCGGTGAGGGCAGCCGGACCGGCGGCCGGCGCGCCGCCCGGGGTCAGCTGATCTGCCAGCGCTGGTAGACCGAACCGGTCGCGGCCTGCTGGCTTGCGAGGGCCCCGTCCGTGCCGGACGCGGTGGTCAGGAGCAGCCCGCTCCTCTTGTTGGCCACCGCGTAGTCACCGGACCCGAGCGGGGTGAGCGTCCAGCGCTGGCTGTCGGCGCTGCCGCAGGCGTTCTGGACCACGGCCGCTCCGGCGGCGGTGGAGCCGCCCGCCACGTCCGCGCAGAGCCCGGACGAGCCGTTGGCCAGGGTGTAGCCGCCGTCTGCGGTCGGGGTCAGCCTCCACTGCTGGTTGGCGCCGCCGTGCGGGGTCCAGGTGATCAGCCGGGTGCCGGACGCGGTGGAGCTCGCCGGGTCGTCGAGCGCCTTCCCGGCCGCGGTGAGGGTCCGGGTCCCGCTCAACTGGCCGCCGTACACCTCCAACTCGTACAGCGAGTAGCCGTAGGTGGTGCCGCGCTGGGTGCCGTACACCCGGATGTAGCGGCCGGAGCCGGACAGGCCGGTCAGGTCCTGGACCCCGCCGGTGCCCGTGGTCGTGGAGTACAGGGTGCGCCAGCTGCTCCGGTCGTCGGAGACCTGGACCTGGAAGCCCTTCCCGTACGCGGCCTCCCAGCGCAGCACCACCCGGTTGACGGCCTGGGCGGACCCGAGGTCCACCTGCAGCCACTGCGGGTCGGTGTAGGCGCTCGACCACCGGGTGCCCGGATCGCCGTCCGTCGCCAGCACGGCCGGGAAGTCGGCGGTCTCGGTGCTGGACGCGGTGGTGGGGCGGTTGCGGGCGAGGTTGCCCGGCTGGGCGGTCCCGGGCCAGGAGGGATGGTGGCCGATCGCAGCCACGATCGGCGTGAACGCCGCGTAGGTGGCGACGGGTTTGGGCGAACCCCAGGTCTGCTGGGCGAGTCCGCGCAGCGGGTACATGATGCCGGCGGCGATCTGCGTCTCCGTCTCCGCGTTGGGGTTGTCGCACCAGACGTGGATCAGCGAACCGCGGTTCTTCGCGGGGTCGCTGATGGTGTTGCCGCCCTCGAACCGGTCCGGGGTCCAGGTCTCGTACATCCACTTGGTGTCCGGCTTCGCACCGCCGAGCACGTAATAGGTTGGCGTCCAGGACTCGTTGGCGACCGTGTGCCCGGCATTGACCAGCTGCTGGGGGGTGAGTCCGTAGCTGTACCAGTACTCGACGAGGATGCGGGCGTCCGGGGTGACGGTCCCGTCCCCGGCCTTGATGCCGTCGTTCCACATCCGGGTGGTCTTGCCGGCCGCGCGGACCAGGGCGTCCGACCAGTTGACGAACCCGTAGTAGGTGTCCTTGGCGGTGGCGTTCGCGCCGTAGTGGGCGCGGGCGTAGCCGAGCAGCTGCGGGTACCTGGCGTAGTCGGTGACGTACTCGTCGGCGCCGATGTGCCAGTACGGGGCCGGGAACAGCGGCAGGTACTCCTCGACCAGGTCCTTGATCAGGGTGTACGAGCCCGGCAGCGACAGGTCGATGAACTCCGAACTGGCCGTGCCCGAGCTGTCCTTGAGCTTGAGCTCCGGGTGGGCGGCCAGGATCTGGTTCATGTGCCCCGGTGTGTCGATCTCGGGGACGATCGTGACGTGGTACTTCTGCCCCAGCGCGATCAGGTCCGCGATGTCCTGCTTGGAGTAGTGGTCGGCGGAGACGATCTCCGGGTGCGTCGAACTCTCCAGGCGGAAGCCGAAGGTGTCCGACAGGTGGAAGTGGAAGTAGTTGAGCTTGAGGTAGGCCAGCTCCTTGATGTGCTGCTTGACCCAGTCGACCGTGAAGAACTTCCGCCCCTGGTCGATCATCAGCCCGCGCTCGGCCTTGGCCGGCCAGTCCACCGCCGTTCCGGCCGGCACCGAGGCCGACTGGCGCAGCAACTGCAGTACCGTACGGGTGCCGTTGAAGGCTCCTGCGTCGGTCCCGGCCTGGATGGCGAGGGACTGGTCGACGGTCATCCGGTACCCCTCGGCGGGCAGTGAGCCGTCGCCCAGGCTCAGGGCGATGTCGCCGGGGGAGGCGTTCCCGGTGACGACGGCCACGGGACGCCCGGCCAGCGCGCCCAAGTCCTCGGCGAACGTGGCCGCTTCGTCGGAGAGCTGCGCGGTGTGGGCGGGATCGACGACGATCCGGCTGGCGGCGGTGAAGCCGTACGACCCGCTGCCCGCCGTCCACTGGCGCAGGGCCGGCACGGTCTGCGGCGCCGCGGCGGCCGCGGCCGCCCCCGTCCGCAGGGGCTCGGCTCCGGCGGCAGAGGGCAGGGACAGTGCGGCGAGGGCCAGGGCGGAGGCGGTCAGGAATCTGAGCAGACGCATGGCGAGTCCCCAGGTGTTCACGGCGGCATCTCCCTCCGGCCGTGACTGCCGGAGGGAGTGGCCACAGTGCAACGCAGTGGCAGGTCCATGTCAAGAGATGCTCGAAGTGGCGGCCGAATGAGCGTCATCGAGCATCACGGCGCGTCGGCCGAGTCGGCGGACCCCGCCACGGCCGCCGGTGAGGACCCGCCCGCGACGGACATCCTGGGCGCTCCGGTCCCGTCGGCGGGGACGGTCCAGACGTCGCTCGCGCGACCGTCCGCGCCCGGCAGGGCGTAGGCGACCGTCCCGTCGTCCGTCCAGGACGCCTGGTCGTCCACGTTCCGCGTCTCGGCGAGCGCGGTCTCGGCCATCGTCCGCAGGTCGAGGACGTACAGCCGCCAGGGTGCGGCGGGGTCGTCGGACACCTTCTTCTTGAAGGCGACCCGGGTGTTGTCGGGCGACAGGGAGGGGCATTCGACGTTCTCCCGCAGCGTCCTCGCCGACCAGTCGGACATGTTCCCCTCGACGAGGTACGTACGCCCCTTGGTGGAGACGGTCGCGTAGAAGCGGCTGTCGTCCCGGGCGAAGCTCACGCCCCAGTAGTTGACGTCGGGGGAGTGGTATCGGACACCGCCGACGGTGAGCGGTATCTCCTCCAGGGACTTCACCAAGTACCCCGTGCGCAGGTCGAGTACGGCCGTCCGGGTGGAGAAGCCGGTGGCGGAGTACGAGTCCCCGGTCGCGAACACCGTCCAGGCGAGCATCTGCCCGGACGCGGACACCCGGGCCCGGGTCGGAACCCCCGGCACGGTCGTCCGGCTCACCTCGCGCAGTCGCCGGTCGAGGACGACGGCGTACGTCTTCGGCAGCACCCCCGGCTCGGCGCGCAGGCAGAGGGCGGTGCCCCCGGCGGTGTGGAACCGGTCGCAGGCGGGGCCGCCCCCGGTGCGCTCGGCGCCGCCCTCCGCCGCGGCCAGGGGCTGGTGCGCCACCCGGCCCGTGGCGGTGTCCCGGAAGTACAGGGCGGGACCGGCGAGGCCGAAGGAGGCGTCGGCCGCGGCCTGTTGGCCCGACGGCCGCTGTCCCGCGTGCAGGGCGTACCCGGCGGTGGAGCCCGCGAGGAGGACGACCGCGGCGACCGTGACGGCGGTACGGGCCCGGGCGCCGAGCCGGTGTGCGGGAGCCGGCTCGGTGAGCTGCGTGGTCATGAGGTGCTCCTCGCACTGGTGGGGGATTCCGCGAACTCCACGGCTCGGGCTCCCGAGGGGCCCGGGGCTGCGGGGGCTCCAGGCGCTCCGGGGGCTCCCGGCACGACCGGCGCGCCCGGATCGCGCGGCAGCAGCGCCCGGCAGCCCGCCAGCGCGGCGAGCAGCAGCGCCGTGGCCCCCCACAGCGCGGGCCGCGGCCCCCACACCGTCCACGCGGCGCCGAAGCCCGCCGCGGCGAGCATCCGGGCCAGGGCCTGCCCGGTCTGGAGCACGGCGAGCCCGCCCGCCCGGCCCCCGGCGGGCAGCACCGGCCCGGCGAGGGCCATCAGCACCCCGTCGGTGGCCGCGTAGAACACCCCGAGCAGGGCGAGTACGGCCGCGAGGAGGAGCGGGGCCGGCCCGCCGGCCGGGGCGAGCAGGACGAGGTAGGCGCCGAGCAGGGCGAGGTGCCCGTACAGGAACGGCCGCCGGCGCCCGACCCGGTCGGCGATCCGGCCCACCGGGACGGCCAGGAGCAGGTAGCCCGCGGCCGCCCCGAGCGGCAGCAGGGGGAACCAGCCGGGATCCAGGCCCAGTCGGCGCTGGAGCAGGAGGTAGACGAAGGCGTCGCCGATGGTGGCGCCGCCGAGCAGGGCCGCGGCCCACAGGATCCGCCGGAAGGCGGGGTCCCGCAGCGCCGCGAACGCCTTGGCCCGGGCCGGAGCCGGGCCGGGCCGGGCCGCCGGGCGGTGGTGGCCGGGGACGTAGAGGACCAGGAGCAGCACGCCGAGCAGGCCGGCGCAGAAGCTGGCGACGAACACCGCGTCGTACGCGCCCGCGGTCGCCCAGAGCAGGGCGAAGGCGGCGAGCGGACCGAGCAGGGCGCCGGTGGTGTCCATGGCCCGGTGCACGCCGAAGGACCGGCCGAGCTCCTCGGGAGGGCTGCTGAGGGTGATCAGGGCGTCGCGGGGCGCCGTACGGATGCCCTTGCCGACCCGGTCGGCGGCCAGGGCCGCCGCGATCCCGCCGGTGGCGCCGCCCGCGAGCAGCAGGCCGAGCCGGGAGCAGGCCGAGACGGCGTAGCCGATCCCCGCGACGTGCTTGTACCGGTGGCCGCGGTCGGCGAGGTGTCCGCCGAGGAGCCGTACGACCGCGCCGGCTCCTCCCATCAGCCCGTCCAGGAAGCCGAATTGGAGGGGGGAGAGGCCGAGCCCGAGGACGAGGTAGAGCGGCAGTACCGCGCTGACCATCTCGGAGGAGACATCGGTGACGAGGCTGACCGTACCGAGCGCCAGGACGGCGGCGGGGACACGCCGCCCCGCCCCCGTGGTGGGGGGCGAGGCGGGCGCGGCCCGGCGGCCCGTGGTGGCCAGGTACATCAGTGACAGGTGTACTTCGGGCTGGTGTCCTTCGTCGTCCCGTCGGTGGCGACGTAGCTCCAGCTGTAGCCGGCATCGGTGAAGTCCAGCTTCAGGACCCCGTAGGTGCCGCTGATCCGCTTCTGGCTGTTGGGCTGGACGTCCTCGATGTCATAGGGGTCGGCGCCGCCCATGCCACCGACGATCTCGGTGATCCCGTCGGCGGTGGCCTTCCCGTTCGGGTCCTGCGGGGCGAACCGCTCGTAGTGGTGGTCGTGCCCGCCCAGTACGAGGTCGGCCTTGGCGCCGTACAGGATGTTCCAGACGGGCTTGCTCACCGGGTCGTTGCCGTGGCCGCCGGAGGAGTACAGCGGGTGGTGCCAATAAGCGGCGATGCAGCCCTTGGTGTTCGCGGCGAGGTCGGCCTTGAGCCAGTCGATCTGGGCCTTCTGGTCGAAGGAGTTGGAGTCGAGGGCGATGAAGTGCCAGTTGCCCTCGTTGAAGCTGTAGTAGCTCTTGCCCTGGGGGTAGGCGACGGCCCCGAAGTAGGCCTTGTAGCCGGCGAGCGGGCCGGCGGGGTCGTAGGTCTCGTGGTTGCCGGGTACGGGGCGGGTCTTGTCCTTGAACGCGCCCCACGACTTGTCGTAGTAGGCCTTGTAGTCGACGAGCCGGGCGTCGTCGTACTGGTTGTCACCCATCGTCAGATAGAACTTCGGGTTGATCTTCTGGGCCTGCGCGGCGGTCTTGGGGTGGGCGCAGGAGCTGTCCGAAGCGGTGCACTGGGCCGCGATGTCACCGGCGGCGACCACCGTGAAGGCGCCGGTCGGCGGGGGAGTCCCCCCGTCGAGGGTGCCGTACACCTCGACCTCGTACAGGGAGTACCCGTAGGTGGTGCCGCGGGCGGTTCCGTACACGCGCAGGTAACGGCCCTTGCCGGACAGGCCGGTCCAGTCGTCGGTACCGCCGTTCCCGGCCGTCTCGTTGGCGAGCCGGGTCCAGGTGGCACCGTCGGCGGAGATCTCCACCCGGTACGTCTTGGCGTACGCGGCCTCCCAACGCAGCGCCACCCGCGTGACGTCCGCGTTCGCGCCGAGGTCGACACGGATCCACTGCGGGTCCTTGCCCTCGGCGCTGGCCCACCGGGTGGTGGAGCTGCCGTCGAAGGCGTTCTGCGGACCGAAGTCCGAACTCTCCACGGAGGAAGCCGTGGCGGTCTTGCCGCGCGAGATGAGGGGGTCTGCGGCGGCGCCGGCCCGTTCGGGGTAGGCGAGCAACAGGCCGCCTACGAGCAGGAGCACGGCGGTGATGACCACACCTATCGTGCGGCGTGATGTGTGAACATGAGGTGTGCTGGGGGTGCTCAGGTGCATTCCTGACTCCCTGGCCTGGTGGGTGGCGAGAGCTGGCACCGGTACGAGACCCCGCACCCCTGCCCGGGTGCGGGCAGGGACGTGCGTGCGTGGTCACAGCGGCCGGGTCAGAGCTCTCGCTGAGCGCGTCATGCCCACGGATGCGGGCACCGCGCCGAGCCGCCGAAGCGGGATGCTAGCAAACAGGAAACTTTCCTACCAGTCATTCGCCGCAGGAGAATCGGCCTTCGGCAGGAGCGGTCAGGAGATCGCGTACCACTGGCTGGCCCAGCCGGTGTTGATCGTGCTGGTGGACTGCTCGGCGAGGTTCACGGTGACCGGGAGCGAGCTCTGACCGGTCAGGACGGTGCTGTAGCGCAGACTCGGCGGGTTCAGACCCGCGTTCACCGAGATCCCGGCGCCCGTGGCCTTGAGGGTGAGGGCGTTCGTGGCCCAGTCGCCGTTGAGGAGCAGGGCGACGAAATAGGTGCCGGGGGCGGCGGTGAAGGGCTTGGCGAGGGGGAAGGGCTTGGCTATCGCGTCGGTCATCAGCTGCGGGGAGATGTCGGCGGTGGACCCGACCAGGGTGCCCCGGGCGTCGTACACACCGAGGTAGCAGTTGGCCAGTCGGGCGTTCGGGTCGATGCCGGCCAGCCCCAGCCAGATGTTGGACCAGGTGAGCTGCTCGCGCAGCACCATCCGGACCAGGGTGACCCGCCCGCCGACCCCGGCCGCGGACTGGGCGGTGACGTGCCCCGCGTCGTTCGGATCCCCGGTCCAGGCCAGCAGGTTCTGGTCCTGTGGTCGCGGCCCTTCGTACCCGCCGCTACCCGGCACCGCGGCGGGGGGCGCTGCCGCCGAGGCGCCGGCCCCCGCACCCGCACCCTTTCCGGCCGTATTCCCCTCGGACGGCGCCGAGCAGCCGGACAGAACGAGGGCCGCCGCGAGCATGGCGGCGAGACCGGTCGAGGCGGTGGTGGTACGGGTGCGCATGGTCCCCCCATGAGGTGCTGATGTACGACGGAAGCCATGGTCACACGGGGTGGGCCCGTACCCGTAGGCGGCCCTTTTGCCCCCGGGTCCCTTCCGCCGTCCCCTCAGAGGGCCAGGAGGACCAGGATCAGCACGGCGGGCGGAAGGAACAGGGTGAGCAGGTGGACCATCGCGTCCGGGTCATCCCCAGGGCGAGGAACAGCACCAGCCCGCCCGCGAGCCAGCAGCCGAAGACGCGGAGCGCGAGCTCCTGCGCCGAGGTTTCCTGCGCCCGCGTCGTGGCCTCGAAGAAGGGTCCGCCGATCCCCATCGAAACCAGCGCGCAGCTCAGCGGCAGGTTCACCGCACCGACGGCGACCGCGGAGGGGCTGTCGCCCCGGCGCGCTCGTCTCCACAGCCCCATGACGCTCATGGTGCGAAAGCCTATCCAGCCACCCGGGGCCCGCCCGGGACCGGGCCGCTCCCGACCGGGCGGTCTTGGATCACTGGCCGACCCTCCCGTCGACGCACTCGCGCAACAGGTCGGCGTGCCCGCAGTGGCGCGCGTACTCCTCGATCCGGTGCACCATCAGCTCCCGCACCGAGATCCGGTCCTTCCCGATCCGCTCGCCCAGATCCGGATACTTCGCCAGCGCGGCGTCGGTCGCGTCCTGCTCGCGCTCCAGATCGGCGTACGCGCCGTCGACCACGGCCTGCTCGGCGACGGCTCCGTCGAAGTCCCCGTCGCGCTCGTCGTACAGATTCGGCAGCGGCTCGCCCTCGGTGATCCAGTTCTGCCAGTCCCGTTCCACCTCGGCGAGGTGGCGCAGCAGACCGAGCAACGACATCGTCGACGGGGGGACCGACCGGCGGGCGAGCTGCTCCGGATCCAGGCCCTCGCACTTCATCCGCAGGGTCAGGCGGTAGTCCGAGAGGAAGTCGCGCAGCGTCGCGAGTTCACCCTCCGCACTGCTGCCTCCGCTGTTGCGGGGATCGTTGTCCGGGTCCGCCCACATATCGGGGTAGACGGTCGACTGGGTCCATCGCTCGTTTTGATCACTCATGCGGTCCATGATCGTCGGAAAGGGTCGCGCCGGCCAGCGGTTTCTTCCCGGAACGCAGAATGGCAAGGAGGTTTGCTCACTCCTTGCCACTCTCAACATATAGCGCACCGGGGGGCTTGCGGCAAGGCCCTGGTGGTGACGCAGAATCACTGACCTACGGCGAAACCTGCGGAAACGGTGACTGCGTGATGACTGAAGTGCCCAACACGACCGGCATGCCCGACGCGACCGACGTGATCGTCGTCGGCGGCGGACCGACGGGCTTGATGCTGGCTGCCGAGCTGCGCCTGCACGGTGTGGGCGTCGTCGTGGTGGAGAAGCTGACCGAGCCGACCGGGGAGTCCCGCGGCCAGGGCCTGCACGCGCGCAGCGTCGAGCTGATAGACCAGCGCGGGCTGCTGGACCGATTCCTCGCCGTCAGCGAGAAGTTCCAGGTCGGCGGCCTGTTCGGCGGCATCATGAAGCCGTGGCCGGACCAGCTGGACACGGCGCACCCGTACGGCCTCGCCATCCCGCAGCCCGTCACCGAGCGGCTGCTCGGCGAGCGCGCCCTCGAAGTCGGTACCGAGTTCCGGCGCGGCTGCGAAGCCGTCGGCCTGAGCCAGGACGAGGACGGGGTGACCGTCGAGCTGGCGGACGGTACGCGGCTGCGCTCGCGCTACCTCGTCGGGTGCGACGGCGGCCGCAGCGCGGTGCGCAAGCTGCTCGGCGTGGGCTTCCCCGGCGAACCCGCCACGGTCGAGACCTTGTTGAGCCAGATGGAGGTGACCGCGGATCCGGAGACGATCGCCGCGGTCGTCGCGGAGGTCAACAAGACCCAGCTCCGCTTCGGCGTCCACAGGGGCGAGGACGGGACGTGCCGTGTCATCGTCCCCGCCGACGGAGTGTCCGAGGACCGCAGCGCGCCGACCCTGGAGGAGTTCAAGCAGCAGCTACGGGCCTTCGGCGGCACCGACTTCGGCGTGCACTCGCCGCGCTGGCTGTCCCGCTTCGGCGACGCCACGCGGCAGGCCGAGCAGTACCGGGTCGGCCGGGTCCTGCTGGCCGGCGACGCGGCGCACATCCACCCGCCGACCGGCGGACAGGGGCTCAACCTCGGCGTGCAGGACGCCTTCAACCTCGGCTGGAAGCTCGCGGCCGCGGTCAACGGCTGGGCCCCGCAGGATCTCCTCGACACCTACCACTCCGAACGCCACCCGGTGGGCGCCGCCGTACTGGACAACACCCGCGCGCAGATCGCTCTGATGGGGGCCGACGCGGGTCCCACCGCGCTGCGGGGGCTGTTCGCGAAGCTGATGGACTTCGAGGAGGTGAACCGGTACGTGACGGGGATGATCACCGCGGTCGACGTCCGCTACGACCTCGGCGAGGGCCACGAACTGCTCGGCCGCAGGCTGCGGGACGTGGAGCTGAAGCAGGGACGTCTCTACGAGCTGATGCACACGGGCCGCGGAATCCTGCTCGACCGGACCGGACGGCTCTCGGTCTCCGGGCGGGCCGACCGCATCGATCACGTAGTCGACGCCAGTGAGGAACTCGACGTGCCCGCCGTGCTGTTGCGGCCGGACGGCCATGTCGCCTGGGTCGGGGAGGACCAGGACGACCTCGACGCCCACCTGGCGAAGTGGTTCGGCGCCGCCGCCACCGCCTGAGCGCGCCCGACGACCGGCGGCCGCACCCCTGTGCGGCCGCTACCGGTACTGGTTCCTGTACTCCTCGCCCGTGGTGCCGAGATCCATGAACGGAGTGGCGAGGAACGCGACCAGCAGGAGCAGGCCGACGATGCCCGCGGACAGGGGGAGGATCCCGGGTATCCAACGACCCGTACCGTCGGCGCGGACGGCCTTGGCGGGGTCACGCGGGTCGTAGCTGACCTCGAGAGCGGGGAGCCCGCTCGAGTCGAGGTACCTCCAGACGTTCCCGTCCAGGTCCGAGTACAGGTAGAGCCACGGCTGCGCGGAGTCGTGGGCGTATTCGGCCGTCACCGTGATGCCGTGCCGGGGCAGGCGCCAGGGCCTGAGGCCCTCCGGTGCGAGCAGCCAGGCCGCGATCGTGAACGTGAAGCCGACCCCGCCGGAGAGGACGGTGAAGTGGACGCGCGCGATCGCCGGGAAGGGGATGTGATGCTCCTGCCGGGTCGCCCGACGCAGGATCAACTCCTGCCCGAAGACACGGAGATCCGTTCCCTTCCTGCCGTGGAGGATGGGTATGGAAGGCGTGATCGACATGGCCGGATTCCACGCACGAGCCGCACATGCTTTCCCACACGTCCTCGCGCCGGCACGTTCAGTCGTCGGCGATCTGCAGGGCCAGTGCGAAGTGCTCACCGTCCATTCCTGCGAGCAGGCTGTCGAACAGTGGGGTGAGTCCGTTCACGGCGCCACACGCGGTGTCGTGGTTGGTCCACCAACTGGCATCCGGCCCGAGCAGGGACACCACCCGGTCCGCCGCGCGCTCGGCTGCCTCGACGGGCCGGTGCAGGTGATCCGGCCAGACCAGGTCGACGGCCGCGACCCCGGCCAGGAACGCGGCGGCCCCGTCCGTTTCGACCGGCTCCAACGCGGCGCAGATCTCGGGGAGGGACGGCGGGACGTACCCGGGCAGGAAGCGCCGCCAGGCCTCGTCCACCGCGACCCCGGCGAGCAGCGCGCGGATCCGGGCCGCCAGCTCCGGCAGGTCGGGGTCCGGCTCGGTGAACCGTCCGGCCGCCACGTACACCCGCATCGGCGTCGACAGCTCTGCCATGCCGGCTTCCAGCTCGGCCAGTACCCCCACGGACGTCACATCCGGATTCTGCCGTACGTCCTCACGCCTGCCCTCGCCGGCGGCGGGAAAGCGGAACGGGCGGGAACGGTCCGTAGTGCCTGCTCCACCTGGCGTAATGCCTTGACGTGCGTGTCGAACAGACTATCGAATACGGTCTACGCTGGAGGGACCGGACGGGGAGTCGGGTGTCGACGATCGGGGGGCTGACCGGGAGCTGGAGGTGGTGGTGCGGTGTTCGCGCATCTGCATGTCGCCTCCGGCTACTCCGTGCGCTACGGTGCGGCGCTGCCCGGGCGGCTGGTCGAGCGGGCGGCCGAGCAGGGGCTGCGGGAGCTGGCGCTGACCGACAGGGACACGGTGGCCGGGGCGGTCCGGTTCGCGCAGGTCTGCGCGAAGGCCGGGATCCGGCCGCTGTTCGGTGCGGACCTCGCGGTCCCGGCCCTCGGTCCGGCCCCCGGTCCGGGCGGCGCGGCGCCCTCGAAGGGCCGTACTCCGGTCCGGGGCGGTGCCTTCGTCGCCGACTCCGCGCCGCGGGTCACCCTGCTGGCCCGCGATGCCACCGGCTGGGCCAATCTGTGCGCGCTGATCACCGCCGGCTGGGCCGCCCGGCAGCGGGCCGGCGGCGGACAGCCGATCGTCCCCTGGCCGGAGATCCAGCGGCACGCCGAGGGGCTGACCGTCCTGCTGGGCCCGGCGTCCGAGCCGGTACGGGCACTCGCCGACGGCCGCCTCGACCGGGCGGCCGAGCTGCTCGCGCCGTGGCGGGAGGCGTTCGGGCAGCACCTCCGGCTGGAGGCCGTGCACCACCGCCGCACCGGCACGGGACCGGGCTCGCTGCGGCTGGCCGCCCGTACCGTCGGACTGGCCGCCGACCTCGACCTGCTCGCGGTCCTGACCAACGCGGTCCGCTACGCGACCCCGGAGCAGGCGCCGGTCGCCGACGTACTGGACTCGGCCCGGCTGCTCACACCCATCCAGCCCGGCCGCACCTGCAACGGCGAGCGGTGGCTGAAGGGCGCCGCCGAGATGGGCGAGCTCGCCGAGGAAGTGGCCCGGGCCGCCGGACAGGAGAACGGCGGGGCCGTACACCTGCTGGCCACCACCACCCGCACCGCGTCCGAGTGCCGCCTCGACCCGTACGCCGACCTCGGGATCGGCCGCGTCCACTTCCCCGAGGAACACGTCATCGGCCTGGCCCCCGGCACCTCCGCCCGGACCCTGCGCGAGCGGTGCGAGGCGGCGATGATCCGCCACGGCTACGACCGCTCCGCCACCATGCGGACCCGGCTGGAAGAGGAGCTCCGGGTGCTGAACACGCTCGGCTGGCCCTCGTACGCCCTCACCGTCGCCCAAGTCGTCGACGACATCCGGGAGATGGGGGTCCGGGTGCAGGCCCGGGGCTCCGGCGCCGGATCGCTGGTGGTGCACCTGCTCGGGATCTCCTTCGCCAACCCGCTGGAACACGGGCTGCTCATGGAGCGGTTCGTCAACCTGCGCCGCGGCACGCTGCCGGACATCGACATCGACGTGGAGTCCGCCCGGCGCCTGGACGTGTACCGCCGGATCATGGACCGGTTCGGCACCGAGCGGGTCTGCACCCTCAGCATGCCGGAGACCTACCGGGTGCGGTGGGCGATCCGCGACGCCGGCCTGGCCCTCGGCCTGCCCCCGGACGAGGTCGGACGCCTGGCCAAGGCGTTCCCGCACATCGCCGCCCGCTCGGCCCGCACCGCACTGCGCGAACTCCCGGAACTGCGGCAGGTCGCCGCCCATGCCGACCGGTACGGGCGGCTGTGGGACCTCGTCGAAGGCCTCGACGCGCTCCCGCGCGGCACCGCGATGCACCCCTGCGGCGTCATCCTCTCCGACGCCACCCTCCTGGGGCGCACTCCCGTCGTCCCGACGGCCACCGAAGGCTTCCCCGCCACCGTCTTCGACAAGGAGGACGTCGAGAAGGACGGCCTCGGCCTGCTCAAGCTCGACGTCCTGGGCGTCCGGATGCAGAGCTCCATGGCGTACGCGGTCCGCGAGATCGAACGCACCACCGGCGAGCGGATCGACCTGGACGACCGCACTCAGGTGCCGCTGGATGACCCGGCCGCCTACGAGCTGCTGCGCGAAGGCGAGTCCCTGGGCGTCTTCCAGCTGGAGTCCCCCGGCCAGAAAGACCTCCTCGGCCGGCTCCAGCCGGAGACCTTCGCCGATCTGGTCGCCGAGATCTCGTTGTTCCGCCCGGGCCCGGTCCAGGCGGACATGATCCGCCCGTTCCTCCTCGGCCGGCACGGCAAGAAGCCCGTCACCTATCCCCACCGGGACCTGGAGCGGTGGCTGAGCTCCACCTACGGGGTGGTCATCTACAACGAGCAGGTGGCGGGCCTGTTCGCCACCATGACCCGGAGCGACCTGGCCATGGGCGAGGAGGCCCGGCGCGCCCTGGCCCAGCCGGAGCGCCTGCCGAAGCTCAAGACCTGGTACGAGCAGAGCGCCACCGCGGCCGGCTACCGGCCGGCGGTGATCGACGCGGTGTGGCGGATGCTGGAGAACATGGGGGCCTACGGCTTCGCGAAGGCGCACGCGACGGCCTTCGCGCTGCCCACCCTGCAGTCGGCCTGGCTGAAGGCGCACTACGCGGCGCCGTTCTACGCCGGGCTGCTGGAGCACGACCCGGGCATGTACCCGAAGCGACTGGTGCTGTCCGACGCCCGGCGCCGCGGCGTCCCGATCCTCCCGCTGGACGTCCAGCACTCCGCCACCGGTTACCGCACCGAGCGGCTCCCGGACGGCAGGCTGGGCCTGCGGGTCTCGCTGGCCGACGTCCGCGGCATCACCGACGAGCAGGCGGCCCGGATCGAAGCGGGCCGTCCGTACACGGACCTCGCCGACTTCTGGGCCCGGGCCCGGCCCTCCCACCCGGTGGCCGACCGCCTGGCGCGGACCGGAGCCCTCGCCACCCTCGCCCCCGGAACCGGCCGCCGTGACCTGCTCCTGCAGATCGAGGAACTCCACCGCCACCAGCGGACTTCCACGGGAGCCGGTCAGCTCACCCTCCCCCCGGGCGCCGCGGGCTCGTACCCCGGGCCGAGCGGTCTGCCGGTGATGACGCCGAGCGAGGAACTGGACGCCGAGCTGGAGGTCATCGGCATGGATGCCTCCCGGCACCTGATGGAACCGCTGCACCCGCTGCTGGCCGAGCTCGGCGTCACCCCCTCCCACCAGCTGGGCGGCCGGCCGGCCGGTGAGACCGTGCTGGTCGCCGGGGCGAAGGTCGCCATCCAGACGCCGCCCATGCGCTCCGGACGGCGCACCATCTTCGTCTCGCTGGACGACGGCAGTCCGGCCGGCCAGATCGACCTCACCTTCTTCGACGACACCCACGAGCAGGCCGCGTACCCGCTGTTCCACCACTTCCTGCTCCTCGCGCGCGGCACCGTCTCCCGCCGCGGCAAGTCCGTCACCGTCATCGGCACCCACGCCTGGAACCTTCAGGACGTCGCCGACGCCCACCGGGACGGCGGGACCGCCGCCGTCCGTACGCTGCTCGCCGGCGAGCCCGAGCCCCCGTCGTACTCCGACGGCGATGGCGGCGGCGACACCGACGGCGGCGGCCCGGCGGCCCGGCCGGCTTCCGGCGGGCGGCGCGGCAGCGGTTCCGGGCGGCTGTGGCACGCCAGCCAGGGGAGCGCCGGATGACCGTCACCACCACCAGGGCGACCATCGTCCACCTGCGTTTCCACCGCGCCGGCTTCGAGACCTACCGCGAACTGTTCACGGTGCTCGGCGACATCACCCCCGTCGTGCAAGCGCTCCCCCCGGACGGCGCACTGCTGGAGCTGGCCGGTGCCACGCGCTACTTCGGGCAGTCCCCGACCGAGCTCGCGGACCGGCTCCAGACCCGGCTCGCCGCCCGGTACGGGCTGGTCAGCACGGGCGGGATCGGCCCCAACCGGCTCCTCGCCACCCTCGCCGCCGACGCCGCCCCGCCCGGCACCGTACGGGTACTGCCCGACGACCCGGCCGAACAGGAGCGCTTCCTGCACGGCTGCCGCGTGCGGGCGCTGCCCGGGGTCGGGTCCGTCCTGGAGCGCTCGCTGCTCCGGTACGGGATCGAGACGGTCGGTGACCTGGCCGTCCTCCCGCTGCCCACGGTGCAGCGGATCGCCGGTGCTTCCACCGGCCGCATCCTGCACGAGCGGGCCCGGGGGATCGACCGCCGCACCGTCAGCGCGGCCGGGCCCCCCGCCGCCATCACCAGTGCCCGGCGCTTCGACCGGGACGTCCTCGACCCGGCCGAGGTCCGCCGCGCGCTGCTCGGCGCGGCCACGGACCTCGGGGCCCGGCTCCGGAGCGCCGGACAGGTCGCCCGAACGGTCGAACTGCAGGTCACCTACGCCGACCGGTCGGCCACCACCCGCTCGCGCACCCTGCCCGAGCCCACCGCCCACACCCCTTCCCTCCAGCGGACGCTGTACGGGATGTTCTCCGCGCTCGGACTGCAACGGGCACGCGTGCGGGCGGTGACGGCCCGGGTCGGCGAGCTGACCGGCTCGGCCCGCGCCACCGAGCAACTGACCTTCGACCGGCTCACCGAGAACGCCCGCACGCTGGAGCCGGTCATCGACCGGGTCAGCCGCCGCTTCGGCGCCGGCACCGTACACCCGGCCTCGCTCCTGGCACCGGGGCGAGGACCTCGGCGGGCGTTATCGGCCCGGACCGGAGCGGGGCAGTATCAGCGCGGCCAGCAGGGCGCCCAGGACGAAGATGCCGGCCGTCCACCAGTAGGCGGTGGTGTAGCTGTGGAGGGCGGCGCCGATGCGGGTCGTCGGGTCCGCGGGGTCGCGGCCCACGAGGAAGGACGCGGCGGCGCTCGCGGCCATCGTGTTGAGCAGGGCCGTTCCGATCGATCCGCCCACCTGCTGCATGGTGTTGACGGCCGCCGACGCGGAGCCGGCGTCCTGAGGGGCGACCCCGCTGGTCCCCATGCTCATCGCCGGTGGCAGCACGCAGCCCAGGCCGACACCGGCCACGAGGAGCGGGACCATGATGCCCAGGGGGTACGAGGTGGTCATGTCGATCCGGGCGAGCCATGCCGCGGAGATCGCCGAGAGGGCGAATCCCGTGGTCAGGACGGTCCGCGCGCCGAGCTTGGGCAGGATCCTGATGGACGTGACCTGCCCGGCGAGCATGATCCCCAAGGTCATGGGCAGGAGGGCGAATCCCGTGAGGACCGGGGAGTAGCCGCGCAGGTTCTGCAGGTAGTAGGTGAGGAACAGGAAGATCGCGAAGATGCCGGCGCCGACGAGCAGCAGGGAGACCAGCGCCCCGGCGCGGTAGCGGTCGCGCAGTACGCGCAGGGGCAGCAGCGGGTCGGCGGCCCGGGTCTGCCACCGGGCGAAGGCGGCGAGGAGGGCGAGTCCGGCGCCGAGGAACCCCCAGCACCACGGCGAGGTCCAGCCGTGGCCTTCCGCGTCGGACAGCCCGTACACGAGGGAGAAGAGGCCCGTCGAGGCCAGGAGCGTGCCGGGTATGTCGAGGGTCGGCCCGCCCGTCCGCCGCGATCGCGGGACGACCAGGAACGCGCCGGCGAGGGCCAGGGCCGCGAAGGCGACGTTGACGAACATGGTCCACCGCCAGGACAGGAACTCGGTGAGCACCCCGCCGAGGAGCAGGCCGATTCCGGCGCCGGATCCGGCGACCACGCCGAAGATGCCGAAGGCCTGGGCCCGTTCCTTGGCTCCGGTGAAGGTCACCGTCAGCAGGGACAGCGCGGCCGGGGCGAGGAGGGCGGCGAAGAGGCCCTGCGCGGCGCGGGCGGTGACCAGCCATCCGAAGGTCGGGGCGGCCCCGCCGAGGGCGGAGGCGAGGGCGAACCCGGCGATGCCGGTGGCGAACATCCGGCGGCGGCCGAAGAGGTCGGCGAGGCGGCCGCCCAGCAGGAGGAGACTGCCGAAGGCCAGGGCGTACGCGGTGATGATCCACTGGCGTAGGCCGTCGGAGAAGCCGAGGTCCCGCTGTGCGGGCGGCAGGGCGATGTTCATGATCGTGGAGTCGAGGACGACCATGAGCTGGGCCAGCGCGATGACGGCCACGGCCCACCACGGGTGTGCGGGGGCGGGGGCGGGCGAGGGCGGCCCGGCGGACCGTGCGGGTGCGCCGAGGGCGGCGGGGGGCTGCTTGGAGGACATGCGATCGGATCTCCCGGGGTGAGGCGGCCTGGACGGCCTAGCTGCCGAGCTTCTTGTTCAGGAAGTCGGTGATGGTCCCCATCACCTGCTGGGTGGACCACTTCGCGCCGGCCGTGGGGTCGCCGAGGAAGGACATGTCGCCGTGGTTGGCGCCCTTGACCACGTACCGGGTGCCCTCGACGCCCTTGTCCTTGAGGGCGTTCAGGAGGGTCAGGGACTGGCTGGGGGAGATGATCTGGTCCTTGTCGCCCTGGAGGAGGATGAAGGGGGCGCAGGACGCGCTCAGGTAGGTGGCGGGGTCGGCGGCCTCGTTCGCGGCGGCGTCCGAGGTGACCGTCTGCTTCGAACCCGGCCCGAAGACATAGGCGTTGATGAAGCTGCCGGGAGCCGTGTACGCGGCCTTGGTCGCCGCGTCGAAGTCGTCGGCGATCGTGGCGAGGTCGCTCGCGCCGAATTCGTCGACGACGGCCTGGACGTCACTGCTCCGGTCCAGGTTGTCGCCGGAGTCGAACTGCTTGTTCCCGTTGGTGGCCCCGGCCATGGCCGCGAGGTATCCGCCGGCGGACTGGCCCCAGACGGCCACCTTGTCGGCGTCGAAGCCGTACTCGTCGGCGTGGGCGCGCAGGTAGCGGACGGCGGACTTCACGTCGGCGACGCCGTCCTTGTAGGTGGAGCCGCTCGTTCCGGTGCGGTACTCGATGCTCGCCACGGCGTAGCCCTGCTCCGCGACGTAGGTGCGTTCGCCGAGGTTGGCGGACTTGTCGGCCATGACGAAGCCGCCGCCGGTGATGTAGACGACCAGGGGCGGCTTCCCGCCCGAGGTCTTCGGCACCTGGAGGTCCAGCTTCAGGTCGGCCTTCTGCCCGGCTGCGGTCGTCGGAGTGGAGTACGTGAGGTTCTGCTTCAGCGTCACCTCCGTCCTGCCGCACCGGACGCCCGGACCGTCCGGGGTGATGACCGTGCTGGAGCTCGTATCGGTCGCCTTGACCGTCTTGGCCATCGGGATCGCGCCGGCGGGAGGACCGCTCGGGGCTCCGCTCGGCGCCCCGGACGGGGGCGGACCGGACGGGGACTGCGGGCAGGCGGTGAGGCTGACCGCGGACGAGGGGGTGGCGGCCCCGGTGGACTCCGTAGAGCTCTCGGAAGAGCACGCCGTCACCCCCAGGCCGAGAAGGGCGATCCCCGTGTACACACCGACCGTGCTGCGCGCAGACATACGAGCCTCCTAGTAAGTGGAGATAATCTCTCCAGTTATGACGGTACCACCGTGCTGAGGGCGCGCCGCGTTCCCGGCCCCCGGGAGGCATGCCGGGGCACATGGAAACGGATGGTGACGGATCGAGTGCGGTGCGTGACGTTCGGGCGGGTCGTCGAGTGCGCGCCGGAGCCGGGGAAGGGGGCGGGGACGGCGGAGTGCGGGGTGCGCCGGAGAGGGAGGTGCCGCGGTCTGTGCGGGCTATGCCTGCGGGGGCGCGGGCCTGGTGAGCCCCATCAGGTGTTCGACGGTCGGGTTGCCCAGACTCGGCGTGCTCAGGGGGACGTTGTCGGGGCGCCGCTTGAGGCCGTTCAGGAGGATCTCGAGGTAGCGGCGCCAGATGTCCGGCTGCGTGCCCTGGGCGAACTGGGAGGCCGCGCTGAGCATGTGCTGGATGACCGGGATGTCGGAGGGGGTGATCTCCGTGCGGAGCTGCCCGCTGTCCTGGGCGCGACGGATCAGGGACTCCAGGAGCGGCAGCATGCCCTGACGTGCGGATTCGATGGGGCCCGAGCTGTGACTGCCGAGCATGATCACTTCGTGGAGGCCGCGGTTCTCCGCGAGGTCGGCCGACATCTCGACCAGGAAGCCGACCAGGCCTTCCCAGGGATCCGGATGGGCCAGGGCCTTCTCCGCGGAGGCCTGGCGGATGGCGAGGTCCTGCTCGAACAGGGCGCGTACGAGCGCTTCCTTCGTGGGGAAGCGGCGGTAGACCGTACCGACGCCGACTCCGGCATGGTGGGCTACGTCATCGAGGGTGACCCCCAGCCCGCGCTGTCCGAAGACCTCGCGCGCGGCGCGCAGGATCCGCTCCCGGTTGAGGGCGGCATCGCGCCTCAGCGGGCGGTCGCCGTCCTCCCGAGCGCCGGTCCGGGAACCCTGAGTCATGTCCACATGGTAACCGTGCTGATCACGGCCCGGCCCCCGTGCCGGACGCGGCGACGCCGCCCTCGGGCAGCGGCACCGCGTCCGGCCGCACGTGTGCGACGTGCCGAGGGCGGATCGCGGCCGACGCCGGCTAGGAGCCGTGTACGGGCGCCTCGCCCGCGCCGCCCAGACGGGCGCTGATCAACTGTTCGGCCCCCTCCGACAGTCGCGCCCGCCGCACCGGATCCTCGGACCATTCGAGTTCCACCGTCAGCGCCAGTTCGGACCGCAGGACGGTCGCCCGGGGAACCGGGACCCGCTGGCCGGGCTTCTCCGTGAACGGCTGCAACTCCGCCGCGACGGCCTGGGACTCCTCCGACGGGCTGTGGCGGAGCGTCAGAAATACCCGGGCGAGCCAGTCAGCAGGGACCTTCACCATGAAATCAGTCATACCGAGGCAACGACGGCACGGAAACTCGGTGACGCCCCGTCGCACGTTCAGTCCGTCAGTCCGTCAGTCCGTATAGAACAGCCTGGCCGGGGAGTCGACCAGGATCTGATGGCGGTCGGACTCGTCGGGGGCCCAGTCGGCCAGCAGGTTGAGGAGCTCTCCGGTGTCCCGCCGGCCATCGGCCAGGTGCGGCCAGTCCGATCCCCACACGAGGCGGTCGGGCCGGGCCGCCACGAGAGCCCGGCCCAGGGGTTCCACCGTGGACAGCGGCTGGTCCTTGGCGATGCGGTACGGCCCGGACAGCTTGATGTAGCAGCTGCCTCCGTCGAGCACCCGCACCAGACGGTCGAAGTCCGCCCGTGTCAGGCCGTCCGACTCCTTCATGTATCCCATGTGGTCGATGACGAAGGTGTCCTCCAGGTCGCCGAAGAACGGGAGGAGGTCCCGCACGACGGTCCCCGGTGTGTAGAACTGCAGGTGCCAGCCGCGCGGCCGGGCACGGTCCGCCATCCTGCGGACGTACGCGATGATGTCCGCCGTCGGCCAGGCGGCGCGTGCGAACAGATCGAGGCGGATCGCCCGCACGCCCACATCGTGGTACTCGTCGAGCTCCTTGTCGGGGGTGTCGTCCTCGATGCGGACGACCCCTCGGCATCGCGGGCCGACGCTCTTGAGGACCTCGGTCAGCAGACGGTTGTCGGTGCCGTAGTAGGTGGGCTGGACGAGGACCATGCGCTCGATGCCGAGCCATTCGGTCATCCGCAGGTACTGCTGGAGATTGCCGTCCGGGAACCCGTACAGCGGGTCCGGCGCCGTGGGGAACCCGGGCTCGAAGACGTGGAAGTGGGTGTGCTCATGCCGAGGTCATCGCAGATGCCGAGCTCAGTGAGGCGATCGCCGGGACTGTAGTGCCCGTCCAGCAGCCGCTCGCGCAGTCGCCGGTAGGCGAGCTCGGCCTGGTTGTGCATCTCTGGACGCTCTTCGGGCCGGTCGCCGGATGGAAACATTCCGCGAGCTGCGCAACGCTCGCGCCGCATCGGTCCTGGGCCGCCCCGCGGGCGGTGCGGCGCTGGTGGAAAACCGTCAGAGACTCAACCCACAATAGTTCTCCGCGAGTTCGGCCGCCGCGTGCGGCGAACTCGTGATGCGTTCCAGCTGGGAGAGCTGCAGCCGGGTCTCGAAGGACGACTGATCCGGATCGACGTGCAGGGTCGTCGTCATGAAGTACGAGAAGTGCTCGGCCCGCCACACCCGGCGCAGGCAGGTGTCGGAATAGGAGTCGAGGAGTTCCGCCGAGCCCGTCGTGGACCAGTGGGAGAGGGCGCGAGCCAGGATCACCACGTCCGCGGCCGCGAGGTTGAGCCCCTTGGCGCCGGTCGGCGGCACGATGTGCGCGGCGTCCCCGGCCAGGAACAGCCGCCCGAACCGCATCGGCTCGGTGACCGAGCTGCGCATGGGGAGCACGGACTTCTGGGTCACCGGTCCACGGACGAGGGCCGCGCCCGGTTCCGCGTTGAGGGCGAGCCGGGCGTCGAGCTCGTCCCAGACCCGCTCGTCGGGCCAGTCGGCGGGGTCGGTGCCGTTCGGGACCTGCAGGTAGAGGCGGCTGACCTCGGGCGAGCGCATGCTGGCGAGCGCGAATCCCCGCCCGGAGTGCGCGTAGACGAGCTCCTCGTGGGCGGGTGGTGCCTGGGCGAGGATGCCGAGCCAGGAGTAGGGATAGGTGCGTTCGTGTGTGGTGGAGGCGCCGTCCGGAACGGCCCGCCGGGCCACCCCGTGGTAGCCGTCGCAGCCGACCACGTAATCGCAGGTGAGGGTCGATTCGCGGCCCTCGCGGGTGTAACGGATCACCGGCCGGTCGCCGTCCACGCCCTCGACGGCGTGCACCTCGGCCTCGAAGAGCAGGGGGTCGCCCTCGGCGAGCTGGAGCGCGACGAGGTCCTTGACCACTTCGGTCTGCGCGTACACGGTGACGCGCTTGCCGCCGGTCAGTGCGGGGAAGTCCACACGGTGGCGCCGGCCGGCGAAGCGCAGCTCGACACCGTCGTGCACCAGACCCTCGGCGTCGAGGCGCCGGCCCGCACCGCAGTGGCGCAGTACGTCAACGGTGGACTGCTCCAGAATGCCCGCGCGTTGACGCTGCTCGACGTACGCGCGGTCGTGCCGCTCCAGGACGACGCTCGCGATGCCCGCCCGGTGGAGGAGGCGGGCGAGCAGCAGGCCGGAGGGGCCGCCGCCGATGATCCCGACGGTCGTGTGCACTGCGGTCTCCCTTGTACGGGACGGCTGCCGGGCATCCGCGGGAATCCGTGGGAATCCTCGCGGACGGTGGACGGCCGTGGTCCGTGTTCGTAGAGTGAAGAAATATCCACTGATTGAGGGGTGGACGAGTCTGCGTTCCGCTCCCGTGCCTGTCAATGCCCTCGCGGCGGAACGGGGCGGAACGGGCCGGCGCCTCGTGGCCGCAAGGACAGGAGAAGGCATGGCTTCGCCTCCGACGGCACGGGCCCCTCAAGGCCGGCCGGCGAGCTCCGCCGCCCCGCCGCCGGAGGCGGTCGCGCCCCTGATGAGGGGCATCGCCGTGCTCCTGGCCCTCACCGACGCCCGGGCGCCACTGGCTCTGAGCGAAGTGGAAAGGGCGACCGGCCTGGCGCGGGCGACGGTCGACCGCATCGCGGCCACGCTCGCGCGCATGGGGTACGTACGCCTCGACGGCCGCAGAGTGGCACTGGCCCCGCGCCTGATGGAGCTCGGCAACGCCTACTTGGGCGCCGCGCGCCTGTCCGGGCCGCTCGGTGCGCACGCCGACCGTCTCGCGGAGGAACTCGACGAGTCGGTGTCGCTGGCCGTCCGCGACGGGGACGGGATCCGCTTCGTCCACCAGGCGACCCGACGGCGCGCGATGTCCCTGAGCTTCCGCATCGGAGACCTGCTGCCCGCCGAGCGGACCGCCCCCGGACCACTGTTCGCGGCAGGTTGGTCCGCGGCCGACTGGGCTCGCTGGAGGGTGCGCCGGGTGGCCGATCCGGCCGGCAGCGCCTTCACCGCGCTACCGCCCCCGGAGACCGCCGTACGGGAAGAGGAATTCGTACGCCGCGTCGAGCTGGCGGTCGAGGAGGGGTACGCGCTCGACGACCAGTTGATCGAACCGGGCCTCGTGGCCCTCGCCGTGCCCGTGTACGAGGCCGACGGCACCCTCGCCTGCGTGGCGAGCGTGGTGAGCCACACCAGCAGGCACTCCGCGGCCTCGCTGCGAAAGGCGATGCTGCCACGGCTGCGCGCGACGGTACGGGAGATGGAAGGGGAGCTGGAACGGGAGTCGCGCACGGCTCAGGCTCCGGCCCGCCCGGAAAGCCCCCGGCCCGTGGCGCTCGCGGCCTGGACGGGAGTGCCGAAGCAGGAGCTGGGCCGGGAGTTCGTCGAATCGCTGGCCCGGGGCCTGACCGTCCTCGGCGCGTTCGGCGCCGAACGTCCCGAGCCGACGCTCGCCGCCGTCGCCGATGCCACCGGCCTCGCCCGGGCCACCGTACGGCGCGCCCTGATCACACTGGAACACCTCGGGTACGTGACCGCGCACGACAGGCGGTTCCGGCTCACCCCCAGGGTGCTCGGCCTGGGCATCCCCCTGCTGTCCCGCACGTCACTGCCCGAGATCGCGCGACCCCATCTCGTGGAACTGGCGACCGGGCTCCACGACTCCGCCTCCCTCGCCGTGCTGGCCGGCACGGAGATCCAGTACACCGCGCGGATCGCGACCAGCCGCGTCATGAGCGTCGACATCGCACCCGGCACCCGCTTCCCGGCGTACGCCACCGCCATGGGCCGGGTGCTGCTCGCAGGCCTACCGGCCGACGAGCGGGCGGATCAGCTCCTGCGCGCGCGACCGCGGATGTTCACCCCGCACACTGTCACGGACCGCACGCTCCTCGCGGAACTGCTCGACGAGGCCGCGCGGGAGGGCTGTGCCCTGGTGGACTCCGAACTGGAGGACGGGCTGCGATCGGTGGCCGTGCCGGTACGCGATCACGCGGGCGCGGTCGTCGCGGCGGTGAACGTCGCCATGCACAGTGCCCGGCGCACCGTCGAGCAGTGCCGGAATGAGGTTCTCCCGGCACTGCGCAAGACGGCCGCCCGGATCGAGGCGGACCTGCACATCGCCGGTCGGTTCGCCCGGATCCGGACGACCTGAACCCGAACCTGGCCCTGGCCCCGGCCCTGACCCCGAACCGCTCAGCAGCTTCAGGCCGAGGCGGGAGGGGGCGCCGGCGCCTGTCCCGCGTGGCGCAGTTGTTCGGCGCCGTCCGAGACGCGCCGGAGCAGTTCGAGGAAGACGGCCTGCTCCCCTTCGGAGAGCGGCGCGAGGAACACCTGGTTCATCCGGGCGGTGCGCACCGTCAGCCGGCGGTGCGTGCGCGCGCCCTCGGCGGTCGGGCGCAGCAGGCAGCGTCGGCCGTCCTGCGCGTCGCGCACCTTCTCCAGGAGCCCGCGCCGGGTGAGACGGCTGACGACCTCGGCGACGGTGGAGCGGTCGAGGCCCACCCGTTCGCCGACGGTGCGCTGGTCGAGGCCGGGTTCGGCCGTCAGCGCGTTGAGCACGCCGTACTGCGGTGAGGTGATCTCCTCGGACACCATCGTGGTCCACAGCAGGTAGTGCGCCTGTTGGAGCCGACGGGCCAGGTGTCCGGGATGTGTGGTGAGGTCCACTGCGCCCATCGGTCATCTCCGCTCGGTCATTAGTCGGTGTACTGAACAATACGCACTTCCGATCCCCCGTCCTGTGCGCTCGAGCGACCCCCCAACATCGGCAACAGGGGATCTTGACGGGTCATCGATCGGGTGCCAGCATGACCGACCACAAGGAGATAGTCAGTGCACTGAGTAACTCGCAGAAGGGTCTCGTCATGGACAAGGTGGTCGCCACCGCCGCCGAGGCGGTGGCCGACGTGAGCGACGGAGCCGCGTTCGCCGTCGGCGGCTTCGGACTCAGCGGTGTACCGAACGTGCTCATCCAAGCGCTGTACGAACTCGGTCCCACCGACCTCAGAATCGTCTCCAACAACTGCGGCGCGATGGACTCCGGACTCGCCGTACTGCTCTCGGCCCGCCGCATAGCCCGGGTCACCGGGTCCTACATCGGCGGGAACAAGGAGTTCGCCCGCCAGTACCTGGCCGGTGAACTGGAGGTCGAGCTGATACCCCAGGGCACGCTCGCCGAACGGCTGCGGGCGGGCGGGTGCGGCATTCCCGCGTTCTACACCCCGGCCGGAGTGGGCACCCAGGTCGCCGACGGCGGACTGCCCTGGCGCTACGACGGGCAGGGCGGTGTCGCCGTCGCCTCGCCGCCCAAGGAGGTGCGCGACTTCGACGGCACCGAGTACGTCCTCGAACACGGCATCCGAACGGACTTCGCCCTGGTCCGCGCGGCCCGCGGCGACCGGCACGGCAACCTGGTCTTCAACAAGTCGAGCCGCAATTTCAACCCCCTGGCCGCGATGGCCGGCCGGGTGACCATCGCCGAGGTCGAGGAACTGGTCGAACCCGGCGCCATCGACCCCGACCAGGTGCACCTGCCGGGCATCTTCGTCCAGCGTGTCGTCGCCCTCACCCCGGAACAGGCCGCGGACAAACCGATCGAACGGCGCACCGTCTCGGCGCCCTCGGTGTCCTCGGTGCCCTCCGCGCCGACCGGTCGGGAGGCCGCGCGATGAGCTGGAACCGCGAAGAGATCGCGGCACGCGCCGCGCGCGAACTGCGGGACGGCAGCTATGTGAACCTCGGAATCGGACTTCCGACGCTGATCTCCAACCACCTGCCGGCCGGCGTCGAGGTGGTGCTCGAATCCGAGAACGGCATCCTCGGCACCGGGCCGTATCCCCTGGAAGGGGACGTCGATCCCGATCTGATCAACGCCGGCAAGGAGACGGTCACCATCCTCCCCGGGGCTTCGTTCTTCGACTCCGCCCTCTCCTTCGGCATGATCCGCGGCGGCCACATCGACACGGCAGTGCTCGGCGCCATGCAGGTCTCCGCGAACGGCGACCTCGCCAACTGGGCCGTGCCCGGGCAGCTGATCACCGGGATCGGCGGGGCGATGGACCTCGTGCACGGTGCGCGCCGGGTGATCGTCGTCATGACGCACACCGCCAAGGACGGATCCCCGAAGATCGTCGGCGAGTGCTCGCTGCCGCTCACCGGACGCGGCTGCGTCGACCGGATCATCACGGACCTCGGCGTCATCGACGTCACACGGGACGGCCTGCTCTTGGTGGAGACGGCGCCGGGCGTGCCGGTCGAAGACGTCGTACGGGCCACCGGAGCCCCGCTGTTCACGAGCGGCCAGGGCCGACCCCTCCTCCTCGAACGCTGAGCCCGTACGGGCTCCCCTCCCGACTCCGCCGGAGCGTGACCATGAACGACCTGCCCGCGGGCCTCCCCGACCGGCTGTCCCAGGACCGGATCGACGCCGAAGTCGCGAAAGCGCAGGCGGCCGCCGGGACGCGCGTCCACCCCCCGCGCGACTTCCCGCCCTACCGCAGCAGTCGGCTGCGCCATCCGCGCCTGCCGCTGATACCGGTGCGCGACCCCGAGGCCGTCGAGCTGACCGGACCGGCCTTCGGTGTCACCGACGTCGGCGCGCTCGACGGGGACCTCACTCGCCAACACCCGGGAGAACCTCTGGGGGAGCGCATCACCGTGACGGGCCGGGTGACCGATCGTCACGGTCGGCCGATACACGGCCAGTTGGTGGAACTGTGGCAGGCCAACGCCTCGGGGCGGTACGCCCACCAGCTGGACCAGCACCCGGCCCCGCTCGACCCCAACTTCACCGGCTTCGGGCGCTGTCTGACCGACGAAGAAGGCGGCTACTCCTTCACCACGGTCAAGCCGGGCGCCTATCCGTGGCGCAACCACACGAACGCCTGGCGCCCCGCGCACATCCACTTCTCCCTGTTCGGCACGGCGTTCACCCAGCGCCTCGTCACGCAGATGTACTTTCCCGGAGATCCGCTCTTCCCGCACGATCCGGTGCTCCAGTCCGTGACCGATCCGGCCGCACGCGACCGCCTCGTGGCGGCCTACGCACACGATCTGTCCGTACCCGAATGGTCACTCGGCTACCGCTGGGACATCGTCCTCGACGGCCCCTCCGGCACCCTCTTCGAGGAAGGACGCTGATGCCGCAGCCCACGCAGCCCACGCAGCCCACGCATCTACCGCACCCCACCACGCCCTCCCAGACCGTCGGGCCGTTCTACGGCTTCGCCCTGCCCTTCGCCGGAGGGGGCGAAGTCGCGCCCCTCGCGCACCCGGACACGATCACGGTGCACGGGTACGTCTACGACGGCGCCGGCGCCGCCGTACCGGACGTCCTCGTCGAGACCTGGCAGCCCGCGCCCGACCGCTCGCGCACGGGGGCCCGCGGATCACTGCGCCGGGACCCCGCCACCGGCCGGCCGGCAGGCCGCGACGGCGTCGTCTTCACCGGATTCGGGCGCGTCGCCACCGACGGCGACGGCCACTACGCGGTGCGCACGCTGCCGCCCGGCGGCGTCCCGTACCTGTCGATGGCCGTCTTCGCCCGCGGACTGCTCCACCACCTCTACACCCGGGCCTATCTGGCGGCGCCGGGGGAGGACCCCCTGCTCGGTTCCCTGCCGGCGGAGCGCCGCGGCACCCTGCTCGCGACCGCCGAGCGACCGGGCACCTACCGGTTCGACATCCGGCTGCAGGGCGAGTGCGAGACCGTCTTCCTGGACTTCGGATGACCTACGAGGAGCTTGATGCCGGCCTGCTCGCCCCGGGCAGAATCGGCTCCGCCGCCGAGGCCGCGACGGGCGAACTCGCCTGGCTGCAGGCGATGCTGGACGCCGAAGCCGCGCTGACCCGGGCCCAGGCCGCACTCGGCCAGGTGCCGCACGAGGCCGCCGGGGCGGTGTCGTCCGCGGCCGACGCGGGACGCTTCGACCTACGGTCGATCGCCCTGCGGGCCGCCGGGGCGGGCAATCCCGTACTCGCCCTCGTAGCGGATCTCACCGCCCGACTGCCTCCGGAGCATGCCCAGTACGTGCACCGGGGTGCGACCAGTCAGGACATCCTCGACACGGCGGCGATGCTGGTCGCCTCCCGGAGCCTCACCGCGGTGCTCTCCGCGCTGGCACGGACGGAACGCTCCCTGGCAGCCCTGGCGGCGGAGCACCGGGATACGGTGCTGCCCGGCCGGACGCTCACCCAGCACGCCGTGCCGACCACCTTCGGGCTCAAGGCGGCCGGGTGGCGCTCCCTGGTGCTCGACTCCCGCGACCGGCTGCACACGGTACGCGCATCCCTCCCCGTGCAACTGGGAGGCGCGGCGGGCACTTTGGCGGCCTTCGCCCCGCACGGCCCCGATCTGGTCGCCGCCTTCGCACGCGAACTGGACCTGAGGGAACCCGTGTTGCCCTGGCACACCCTGCGCACCCCGATCGCCGATCTCGCCGGAGCGCTCGCCTTCACGGCAGGCGCCCTCGGCAAGATCGCGGCGGACGTGCTCACCCTGTCCCGCACCGAGATCGGAGAAGTCTCCGAAGGGGCGGCAGGCACCTCCTCCGCGATGCCGCACAAGGCGAACCCCGTGCGCGCCACCCTGATCGCGGCGGCGGCCCGACGGGCGCCCGCGCTCGCGTCCGTCCTGTACGGGTCGCTCGTCGCGGAGGACGAGCGACCGCCGGGAGCCTGGCACGCGGAATGGGAGCCGCTGCGCGATCTGCTGCGCCTGGTCGGAGGCGCCGCACGGGACGCCGCCGAGCTGTCCCGCGGCCTACGGGTCCACCCCGAGGCCATGCGCCGCAATCTCGGCCTCACCGACGGACTGGTCATGTCCGAGCACCTCGCGGTGGAACTCGACGGGGTCATCGGACGGGACCGCGCCAAGCGCCTCCTGACCGAGCTGGCCGGACGGGTACGGTCCGGGGAAGGAACGCTCGCCGAACTCCTCCGCTCCTGCCCCGAGTCCGACGCCTTCGACGACCTCGCACTGAAAGCCCTCACCGACCCGGTGCGCGGCACCGGTTCGGCCGGACCGCTCACCGATCGTGCACTGGAGCGAAGTTGACCACACCACCCGCCTGCTCCGACCACCCCGTTCCGCCCCCGGGCCTGCACCACGTCACGGAGGGACCGGCCGGCGCTCCACCGCTGCTGCTGGGTCCCTCCCTCGGCACGTCCACCGCGCTGTGGGACGGGGTGGCAGCGGAACTCGCCGTCACCCACCGGGTGGTGCGCTGGGACCTGCCCGGCCACGGCGGCTCCCCGGGCGGACTGATCGGGGCCGGCGCGAGCGTCGCCGACCTGGCCGCCCTGGTACTCGGCCTGGCCGACCGGCTCGGCATTGAGCGCTTCTCGTACGCGGGGGTCTCGCTCGGGGGCGCAGTGGGTCTGCACCTGGCGGTCCACGCGCCGGCACGCGTGGACCACCTCGCGGTCCTCTGCTCGTCGGCCCACTTCGGGGACCCGGGACGCTGGCGGGACCGGGCCGAACTCGTGCGAAGGAAGGGGATCGCCGGGGTGGCCGCGACCGCCCCCGAGCGCTGGTTCACCCCGGGCTTCGCCTCGGCCCGCCTCAGCGCGGACCACGCCGCGGTCGACCCGTCCGCGTATGCCGCGTGCTGCGACGCACTCGCCGGCTGGGACCTGCGCGACCGCCTCGCCTCGATCACCGCGCCGACCCTCCTCGTCGCGGGCCGCGAGGACCCCGCGACACCCCCCGCCCACCTGCGTGAACTGGCCGACGCGATCCCCGGCGCCACCCTCACGGAGATCCCCGGAGCCTCCCATCTGGCCGTCGCGGAGCAACCGTTGGCAGTGCTCTCGGCGCTGCGCACCCACCTCTCGGGACCGGCCGGGGCGGCCATGGCCGTACGCCGCCACGTGCTGGGTGACGCCCACGTCGACCGGGCCCAGGCCCGCCAGTCCCCCTTCACCGCGGGCTTCCAGGAGTTCATCACGCGCTATGCCTGGGGGGAGATCTGGACGGACGACACCCTGAGCCACCGGGACCACAGCATGATCACACTCACCGCCCTGGTGGCGGGTGGCCACCTGGACGAGCTGGCGATGCACGTACGGGCGGCCCGCCGCATCGGCCTCACGCCCGAGGAGATCGGCGCGGTGCTCCGGCAGTGCGCGGTGTACTGCGGGGTGCCGGCCGCGAACGCGGCGTTCGCCGTGGCCCAGCGCGTACTGGAAGAGGACCACGGCCGGCCGGATGTCCACTGACGCGTGACGCGTGACGCGTCACGTGCGATGTGCGCCGGCCACCGGGCACCGCCCGCCGCCCGCGGCCGCTCAGAGCAGCGTCTCCAGCCTGATCGGCAGGTCCGTCAGGCGTTTGCCGGTGGCGTTGAACACCGCGTTCCCGATGGCGGCCGGGACCCCCACGATGGTGATCTCCCCCAGCCCCTTGACCCCGATGGGGTCCGCCAGGGGGTCCTCGGTGTCGATGAACGCGGCGTCCAGTTCGGGAACGTCGGCGTTGACCGGTACCAGGTAGTCGGCCAGGCTCGCGTTGACGATCCGGCCGTCGCGGTGGTCCGTGACCGTGCCCTCCAGCAGGGCCATCCCGATCCCGCCCACCATGCCTCCGACGGCCTGGCTGTGCGCCAGTTTGGGGCTGACCACGCGCCCCACGTCGTAGGCCGCGAACATCCGGCGGATCCGGACGAGTCCGAGGAGCGGATCGACCGACACCTCGGCGAAGACGGCGCCGTAGCCGTAACTGGAGATTCGCTGGTCGGCGTCGCCGGGCCCCCAGGTGGCGGTGGTCTCCAGGCCGGGCAGACCGGCGCGGCGCAGGATCTCGCGATAGCTGTCGGAGGCGGCATTCCCTCCGGAGCGGAGCCGGCCGTCTCGGACCGCCACCTTGGCGGGATCGGCCCGGTACAGGGGTGAGGCGGGATCGGCCACGGCCATGGCGATGAACTTGTTCCGCAGGGCGGTGCAGGAGGTGTGGGCGGCCGATCCCACGCTCGCCATGGTGGTGGCGCCGGCGTGCGGGGGAGCGAGGGGGTAGGCGGAGTCCCCGAGCCGGAAGCTGACCTGCCGC
The DNA here is from genome assembly GCF_026340675.1 of Streptomyces sp. NBC_01264. Lineage (NCBI taxonomy): Bacteria > Bacillati > Actinomycetota > Actinomycetes > Kitasatosporales > Streptomycetaceae > Streptomyces > Streptomyces sp. NBC_01264. The sequence goes on along the minus strand of NZ_JAPEOX010000002.1, from coordinate 719,157 downwards.
GCGGGCAGGCCGAGGGCGTCCGCGGCGACCTGCATGACGGAGGTGGTCGTGCCCGGTCCCATGTCGCTGGTGGCCGTCGCCACCGTTGCCGTACCGTCCGCGTCGACCCGGGCGCGCGAGCCGACCTGACGGCGGTTGTTGTGGTACGAGGCGGAGGCCATGCCCATGCCGATCAGCAGGTCGCCGTCCGTGCGGCCGCCGGGCGCCGCGCGGCGCCGGGACCACCCGAACCGGCGGGCCCCTAGGTCGTAGCACTCGCGGAGCTTGCGGGTGGAGAAGGGCAGGCGCGTCACCTCGTCCCGGGTGGGTTCGTTGCGGAGCCTCAACTCGATGGGATCGATGCCCAGGTCGTGCGCCAGCTGGTCCACGGCGGTTTCGAGCGCGAACGCGCCGCTGACGACGCCCGGGCCGCGCATCGACGACGGTGACTGGGTGTCGATGGCGGTGAGTTGGTAGCGGGTCCTCGTGTGGGGGACGCCGTAGAGGAACTTCGGCAGGTCGGTGAGTCCCTCCTCGTACTGCTCGTAGCGGGAAGTCTCCGTGCGGACCTCGTAGATGAGGCTCTCGATGCGGCCCGTCGAGCCGGCCCCGAGCGCGAGGCGCTGGCGGCTGGCGGGCCGGTAGCCGGTGCCGTAGTAGAACTGGCGCCTCGACAGCACCACCTTGACGGGCCGTCCGGCCGCCCGGGCCGCGAACGCGGCCAGGACGACGTGGTCGTAGGCACGGATGGCGCTGCCGAAGCCGCCGCCGACGTACTCGCAGTGCACCCGGACGTCCTGCTCCGGGACGCCGAGCGCGCCGGCCACCGTGCGCGCCGCGCCCTGGACCCACTGGGACTTGTCCCAGAGCGTGAGCTTGCCGCCGTCCCAGCGGGCGATGGTCGAGGGGAGCTCGATCGGGTTGTGGTTCTCCCGGTTGATGGTGAACTCCAGGTCCACCGTGGCGTCCGCCGACCCGAAGGCGGCGTCCGGGTCGCCGCGGCTGTAGTCCGGGCTCTCCGGCGCCGTGACCGATGTCGCGCCGGGGTCGTCGAAGTCCGTGAGGACCGGCTGCCGGTCGTAGGTCGCTTCGACGAGGGACGCCCCGTGGGCCGCGGCTTCCGCCGTCGTGGCGACCACGACGGCGATCGGCTGCCCGTAGAAGGCCAGTTCGGTCACCGAGTGGGCCAGCTTCAGCGAGCTGAAGTCGGTGAGGACGTGCCGGACACCGGGATGGGCTCGGGCCGCGTCCGTGGCGACGGCGGAGACCTTGCCGCGGGCCGCGGTGGCGTTGACGACGACGCCGTACAGCAACCCTTCCACGCGGTGCTCGGCCGCATACGTGGCAGCACCCGTCACCTTGAGCCGGGCGTCGACGCGAGCGAGCGCCTGTCCTACGACCTCGCCGGCCATCACCGGCCTCCGACCGTCGTCAACTGGCGGCGCACGGTCCGCTCCAGCAGCTGGATCTTGAACGCGTTGCCTGACAGGGCCCGCGCGCCGTCGGCGGCGCGGGAGGCCGCCTCCTTCCAGGTCTCGCGGCCGGGACGGCGGCCCACCAGCGCCCGCTCCACCTCCGGTAGTCGCCACGGCACGGTGGCGACACCGCCGACGGCCACCCGGGCGCCGCGGATCACCTCGCCCTCGATGTCGAGCGCCACCGCCGCGGACGCGAGGGCGAACTCGTACGACTGGCGGTCCCTGACCTTGAGGTATCCGGACCGCCGGGTGTGGGGGCCGGCGGGGACGTGTACGGCGGTGATGAGCTCTCCCGGCTCGAGGGCCCGTTCCCGGTGGGGGGTGTTCCCCGGCCGCAGGAAGAACTCCGCGACCGGAACCGTCCGGGTGCCCGTCGTGGCCCGCAGGTGGACGACGGCGTCCAGGGCCACCAGCGCCACGGCGAGGTCCGAGGGGTGTGTGGCCACGCAGTGCGCGGTGGCGCCGAGGATCGCTTGCATCCGGTTGTCGCCGTCGACGGCGTCGCACCCAGCGCCGGGGGAGCGCCTGTTGCACGCCGAGTGCACGTCCCGGAAGTAGGGGCACCGGGGGCGTTGCATGAGGTTCCCGCCGATGGAGGCCATGTTGCGCAGCTGCGCGGAGGCGCCCAGCTCCAGTGACTGTGCGATGACGGGGAACCGGGAGCGTACGTCCGGGTGCGCGGCGAGCTCGCTCATCCGGACCAGGGAACCCACCCGTAGCTCCTCGGAGGACACGGCGATGTCCCGGTACGGGAGGGCGTTGATGTCGACCACGCGGGAAGGGCGTTCGACGGTCTCGCGCATCAGGTCGACGAGCGTGGTGCCGCCCGCGATGTAGCGGCCGCCGTCGGCCCCGGCGGCCAGCGCGTCCCGTTCGGTCGCCGGCTTGGTGAAGGCGAAGGGGTACACGCCGGATTCACCCACCCTTCGCGGTCTGCTCGATGGCCGTGACGATGTTCGTGTAGGCGCCGCAGCGGCAGAGGTTGCCGCTCATCCACTCACGGATCTCCTCCCGGGAGCGGGCGTGCCCCTCCTTGATGCAGGCCACACCGGAGACGATCTGGCCCGGCGTGCAATATCCGCACTGCAGCCCGTCGTGATCGATGAACGCCTGCTGGAGGGGGTGCAGCCGGTCACCGTGCGCGAGTCCCTCGATGGTGGTGACGCGCGCGCCGTCGTGCATGACGGCGAAGCTGAGGCAGGAGTTCACCCTGCGCTCGTCCACCAGGACCGTGCACGCCCCGCAGGCCCCTGGTCGCAGCCCTTCTTCGTGCCGGGCAGCCCCAGGTGCTCCCGTAGGAGGTCGAGGAGCGAGGTCCTGTTGTCCACCACCGCGGACCGCTGCTTCCCGTTGACGGTCAGCCCGACCGTCGATGTCGTGCCGACGCGGGCCTGGGCCAGGGTCGCGGAGGCGTCGGGCGCACACCGGGAAACCGGCAGGGGCAGCCCCACGGCAGCCGTCGACATCACCAGGAATCGCCGTCTGCCCACGGGAGTACGCACTCGACCGCCTGAACACTCAGAGAGAAATTGGCACTACACAGCGTAACGGTTACTTGCTCTCGCCCGGCTTTCCGACGTGTTCGCCGTCGCCGGGGGTGTCGTCCCCCGGCTTGGCCGGGGGGCCGCTGCCGGGTTCGGGACGGTTGCCGCCGTCGCCGGTCTTGCCCGTGGTGCCCGAGAGGATGAGCTGGAAGGCGAGGAGGAGGGCCGCGACGGCCAGGGTCGCGGTGATCCAAAGGGTGATGCGTCGCATGGGTCTGCTTCCTGTGCGTACGTAGAAGGGGGGAGGGGACGGGACGGGTGGGGAGGACGGGGTGGGGGTTACCAGGCGAACTCCTCGGTGTGGATGTCGTCCCGGTGCGCTCCGGCCGCTGTCGCGGCCCTGCGTACGGCGCCGATCCAGGCGGGCGGGCCGCAGACGTAGACGTCGCACCGGTCGATGTCGGGGACGAGATGCCGCAGGGCCTGGACGTCGTCGCCGAGGTGGCCGGGGCCGGCCGGCTGCCAGGAGGTGTTCGCGCGGCGCGGACCGGGCAGCAGGATCAGCTCGACGCCCCGGCGGTCGGCGATGGCGCGCAGCTCCTCGGTGAAGACGGCGTGCTCCTCTTCGCCGTACCGGTAGATCAAGGTGGCCTCGCCCGGGGCGTAGGCGGTGTCTTCCAGGAGGGCGCGCATCGGGGTGATGCCGATGCCGGCGGCGATCAGGAGCATGCGGGGCCGGGTGCGGCGGCGCGCGGTGAGGGTGCCGTACGGGCCTTCGATCAGGATGCGGGTCCCGGGGGTGAGCCGGGCCGCGCGGGCGCTGCCGTCGCCCGCGGCTTTGATGGTGATGCGCAGCCTGTCGTCGGTGGGGGAGGCGGAGAGGGTGTAGGGGTTGCCGCGGCTCCAGCCGGGGCCGTCGAGGAAGCGCCAGATGAAGAACTGGCCGGAGGCGGTCCTCATCCGGTCCAGGCGGTGGCCCTCGGCAGTGATGGAGACGACTCCGGGGGCTTCGACGTGCACCGATTCCACCCGCAGCCGGTGGCGCAGGGAGCGCCAGGCGGGCAGGGCGATCCGGTAGAGGAGGGCGGAGGCGAACGCGAAGCCGTAGAGGCACCACCAGTAGACGCGGGTCCACGTCTCGTGGAAGTCGGCGCCGTCGGTGAAGGTGTGGGGGAAGGTGGCCGCGATCCCCGCGTACGAGTACAGGTGGAGCAGGTGCCAGGACTCGTAGCGCAGCCGCCGCCGGGCGGCACGGATCGACGTGACCACGACCATGATCAGCAAGAGGGTGCCGACGGTCGCGAAGAGCATCCACGAGTCGGTGACGAACAGCCGTACCAGCGCTTCGAGGAACGCGGCGGGCTGCCGTAGTACGCGCTCGGCGGCGAACAGGGCGACGTGGGCGATCATCAGCCAGAAGGAGGCGAAGCCGATCCAGCGGTGCCGGCGGGTGAGCAGGTCGTGGCCCCAGGCCCGCTCGACCCAGGGGATCCGGGCCAGGAGGACGACTTGGAGGACCATCAGGTCCGAGGCCAGCAGCCCGGTGAGCTGACCGAGGGAGCCCATCGCCCGGTCGGGGGTCGTGAGGCCGAGCGGGCCGCCCTGGTTCATCACCCACAGCGCGACGACGGCGACCGCGGACAGGATCGCGAGCGCGCCGAGCGGGTCGGCGGGGGTGAAGCCCCTCTGGGTACGGCGGCGGGTGGGCGGTTCCCGGTGCCCGCGGGGCAGGATGCTGGTCAGGGTCATGCGCGGCGTTCCTTCGTCACGTGGTCCACGAGCCCCGGCCGGGGCGTGCTCGGAGCGTGTCGACGCTTCTTGTGGCCGCTCTAAGAAACCTGTGGTGCTGCCACCTGCCGACCGACGGCCATCAGGGCGTTGACCTGCGTCGACGCTGTGAAGCGAGAGCCGGCCGGCAGGAGGAGGCCCCGCGTGGTTCTTAGACTTCCTTGTCGTTCGGCGCTCATCCTGGACCGGTAGCAGCCCTGACCGTCGTCCGGGCGCCGCGCGAGAGGTGGAGGTGAGCGATGACGGCGGGCAGGAAGCCTGAGGTGCTCGTGGTCGATGACGATCCCGGTGTGCGCGAGGCCCTGAAACTGGGACTCGGGCTGGAGGGCTTCACGGTCCGTCTGGCCGAGGACGGCGAGGACGCCCTCGCGCGGATCGCCGACCGGCTGCCTGCGGTCGTCGTCCTGGACGTGACGATGTCGGGCCTGTCCGGCGTGGAGGTCGTACGGATGCTGCGGGCCCAGGGCCGGACCCTGCCGGTGTGCATGCTGTCAGCGCGCGACGAGGTCGACGACCGGGTCGCGGGCCTCGCGGCGGGTGCGGACGACTACGTAGTCAAGCCGTTCTCCGTCGCGGAGCTGTCCGCGCGCCTGCACGCCATGGTGCGCCTGCACGAATCGACCGCGGTACGGCCGCTGGTCATCGGTGACATCGCGATCGAGCCGGCCCGGCGGGCGGCGTCCCGCGCGGGCCGGGACCTGCAGTTGACCACCCGCGAGTTCGACCTGCTGACCGCGCTCGCCCACCGGCCCGGTCAGGTCCTCTCCCGCGGCCAGCTGCTGGAACAGGTCTGGGGCTACACCTGGGATGTCGACACCAACGTCGTGGACGTCTTCATCGGCTATCTCCGCAAGAAGCTCGAAGCCGACGGCGGCCCCCGCGTGCTGCAGACGGTCCGCGGCATCGGGTTCGTCCTGCGGACCTGCCCGTGAGGTGGCGTCCGCGCGGCCTGCGCTCCCAGATCACCGCCGCGATCGCCGCTCTGGTGACGGTCGTGGTCGCGCTCGCGGGCCTGGTCATCGTCGCCCGCATCGACCATCGCGACCGCACGGACGTGGACCGCCAACTCGCCGCCCGCGCCCAGAAGGTCCGCCAGGACGCCGACAAACTCCTCGGACAAGGCGATCACGAGGACGACCACGCGGAGGGGGACGAGGGCCGGGACGACTACGGGGGCCTGCTGGCCGGCAGCCAGAGCCTCGTGCGCCTCCTCTCCGACGGGAAGGTCATCGCCCAACGTGGCGATTCACCCCCCACCGCGCTTCCCCTCCCCGACCGCGACGGATACCGCACCATCGAAGCCGATGGGGAAACGTGGCGATCCCTGACCGGGCCGCTGAACCCGGCAGGGGACCGCCTCGAAGTCCTGCAGGACGTCGACTCCATCGAGCGCCGCCTCGCCGACAACACCGCCCTCGTCGCGGCCGTGACCGCCCTCGCCGCGCTCGCGGCGGCCGCCGGAGTGTGGACGACCACCCGGATCCTGCTCCAGCCCCTCCAACGCCTGCGCACCGGAGCCCTCGCCGTCAGCGCCGACACCACCGCCCCCCAACTCCCCGAGGTCACCCACCCCCAAGAGGTCGCCGACCTCTCCCGCGCGCTGAACACCATGCTCGACCAGCTCCGCACCAGCATGGAATCCACCCGCCGCTTCACCGCCGACGCGGGCCACGAGCTGCGTACTCCCCTCACCAGCCTCGGCGTCACGATCGAAGCCCTGCAACGCAACCCCGACCTTCCCGCGCCACAACGCGCCCGGGCCCTGGCCGCCATGAGCAACGAGCACCACCGGATCACCGGCCTGCTCACCGGACTGCAGACCCTGGCACGTGGCGACGCCCACGCCCTGCCCGACCGAACCCCCGTCGCCCTCGACGTACTCCTCGAAGAAGCCGTCACCCACGCGGTCCGCCGCCACCCCACCGTCACCTACCGGCTCACGGCCGATACCCCGGCGACCGTCAACGGCTGGCCCGCGGGCCTGCGGACGGCCATCGACAACCTCCTGGACAACGCGGCCCTGCACGGCCGCCCCGACGGCAACGTCGACGTCCGGCTCACCCGGGCCGAAGGCGAAGTCCGGATCAGTGTCTCCGACGACGGTCCGGGGATCCCTCCCGACCAGCGACAGACCATGAAGGAACGCTTCACCCGCGGCCCCCGTACGCGCGCCACCGGATCCGGCCTCGGCCTGGCCCTGGTCGAACAGCAAGCCCATCTCCATCAGGGCACGTTCCACCTCGCACAGAGTCCCGCCGGCGGACTGCGGGCCACGATCAAGGTCCCGTCGGCCGGCCCGGTCTAGGGGCCCGGCTACGGGCGCTCGGAGCCGTCCGGCCGCGGCGCCGGGGGCTTCGGCGGCCAGGTGTGGCGCAGCTGGTCCTCGGTCATGGCGGACGTACGCGGTCCCGCGGGCCGCTCCAGTCCGAAGCCCGTCAGCAGGACGTCTACGTAGCGGCGCCATGCGTCGGGCGCGATCGCGTGGGTGCGGTCGGCGACGGCGCCGATCATGTAGAGGAAGGCGTACACGTCGGGACTGGCGAAATCCGAACGGACCGCGCCGGACGCGACCGCCCGTTCGACGATGCCCTCCACGAGACCGGCGAGTTCCTCACGCATCCGGGCGAGCGACGGGACGTCGGTGCTCGCGTTCGCGAGGATGACCTCCAACGCGCGGTCAACGGCCCTGAGCCGCGCGGCGTCGAGGAGGTAGCGGTACAGCGCTCCACCCGGTGTCGGCTCCCCAGCGGACTCCGTCGCCAGCCGCAGGAAGACCGTGAACCGCTCCGTGAAGAGGTCGTCGATCAGGGACTGCAGGTCCGGGAACCGTCGGTAGACCGTTGCGACTCCGACGCCGGCCTCGGCCGCGATCTCGTTGAGGGTGACGGTGGTGCCCCGCTCCGCGAACATCCGGTCGGCCGTATCGATGATCAGTCGACGGTTTCGTTCCGCATCCGCTCGCAGTGGGCGTTGGCTGTCCCGGCTCATGCCACGACATTCTCCACCTCCCACGGTCCGAGTAGGTCATCACCCTACGGTTAAGTGGATAGTCTCATCCGCTTAGCTCGCCCTCAAGACCCGTGCGGTGTCAAATAAATGGAGATCATTGCTCCAGTTGGGGCGCACGGTAGCACGGAGGAGCACCTCCGCCCACCCGTCGCGCGGCACCTCGCGAAGCCTCCTCGGAGCTCCGGATGCCCGCGGGCGACGGTGTCGCGGCGGGCGGGCGGGAGCATCCCGGCGAGCGGGCGAGAAATCCCGCAAATCCGACACCCGGGCTTCTTGGTATCCGCTCGGTCCAACTCCTTGACAGCGGTTGGACCGCTCTCTTTACTGGCCGAACACGAGACGACCAATCGTTCGGTCGGGGGTCGTGGTGGCCATCGGTCATCAGGCCCGCAGTGATTCGCGACAGGGTAAACCCGCCTCACGAAGGCCTGCCCGTCGCGCATTCGACAGACCCCCATTCCCTGGCGCAAGCCATCCCGTCTGGAGAGAAATGGCCATCAACCAGGAGTTGAGTGAAAGAGCGGCCCCGCAAAGGATCAACCCCCTTCGCGTGGCGGCAGCGAGTTTCGTCGGGACCGCCATCGAGTGGTACGACTACTTCATCTACGGGATGGCCGCGGCAGTCGTTTTCGGACCGCTGTTCTTCCCTACGGTCTCCCCGGCGGCGGGCACCCTGGCGGCGTTCGCGACCTACTCCGTCGGCTTCGCGGCCCGGCCGCTCGGCGGCATCGTCATGGGGCACTTCGGGGACCGGGTGGGTCGGCGATCCATGCTGCTCATCTCCCTGTTGACCATGGGTCTCGCGACCGTCGGCATAGGGCTGCTGCCCACCTACGAGACGGCGGGCGTCTGGGCGCCGATCCTCCTGGTGACCCTTCGGTTCATCCAGGGAATCGGAGTCGGCGGCGAATGGGGCGGAGCGGTGCTCATGGCCGTCGAGCACGCCCCCGAGCGCAAGAAGTCCTTCTACGGGAGTTTCCCGCAGATGGGCGTACCGGGCGGGCTGATCATCGCGAACCTGGTCTTCCTTGGTCTGACCACGAATCTCAGCAAGGCGGAATTCATGGAGTGGGGCTGGCGGGTGCCGTTCCTGGCCAGTTCCGTTCTGATCATCGCCGGTATCGTCATTCGATTCACGGTGACGGAGAGCCCGGACTTCGAATCGGTCAAGAACGCCGGATCCGAGCAGCGCCTTCCGATTGTCGCCGTACTGCGCGAGAGCTGGAAGGAAGTCCTCCTTTCCGCCGGCGCGTTCATCGGCATCAATGCGGTGGGCTACACCTTCATGAGTTACCTGCTGTCCTACACGACCGCGGTACTGGGTTTGAGCAGGAACCTCATCCTCACCTTCACCCTGATCGCGTCCCTGGTGTGGCTCGCGGTCATCCCCTGGGCCTCGGCACTGTCGGACCGGCGCGGCAAGCGCGGAGTCCTCACCGTCGGATCGGTCGGTCTGGCCGTCTGCGCCGCGATCCTCTTCCCGCTGATCAACACCAAGACCCCGGCACTCATCCTGATCGCCCTGCTCGTGACCGCGGTGTTCATGGGCATCGTCTACGGCCCGATCGCGGCCCTGTTCTCCGGGCTGTTCAAGGCGGAGGTCCGCTACAGCGGCGCCTCGCTCGGCTACCAGCTCGGATCGGTCCTGGGAGGCGGCATCGCCCCGACCGTCGCGACCGCCCTCTACACGAGCTGGGGCTCCACCACCCCGATCAGCGTCTACCTGACGGCCGTCACCCTCGTCAGCCTCGGCTGCGTGTGGCTCGTGACCCGCGGAAGGAGCGGCCGGCCCGCAGTCGGCGCCGACGCCGGCGGGCTGTAACAGGCCGCACCAGCTCTTCCGTGAGGCCGGCCGAAGAGCCGCGCCGGCCTCATCCCGCAACGATCCGAAGGAGAATCGTGACTCTCAACTCGCGGAGCATGCTCGTAGGCGCGGCCATGTGCGGACTGGCCCTGGTGGCGGGCGCTCCAGGGGCGGCCGTGGCCACGGCGCAGACGAGCGCGACGGCCGCGCCGCCAGCCGGCTGCGGATCACTCCCGCCGTTCAGTGGTGTCCCCTTCGCCGCCACCGTGGCGGCCGGTGACATGCGTACCAGCGTGCTCATCGCCCCCCGGGCGACCGACCCGCAGATGCAGTGCGGAGCCAGGGCCCTCACCCTGCGCACCGATGTCACGTACGGAACGGGCACGAGTGCCGGCGGGCAGCCGCGCGGACTGGAACTCGATGTCCAGTCCCCGACGACCGGCGGTCCCAAGCCCCTCGTCGTGTACGTCCCCGGAGGCGGATTCGTCACCGCCGACAAGTCCCAGTCCCTCGACAAGCGAACCCACATCGCCGAGCAGGGCTACGTGGTGGCGTCCGTTGAGTACCGCACCGTCCTCGACGGGGCGACCTACGTCGACGGGGTGGCGGACGTCAAAGCCGCGATCCGGTACCTGCGCGCCCACGCCGCCGAGTTCGGCATCGACCCGAGCCGCGTCGCCGTCTACGGGGAGTCCTCCGGCGGGTACCTGGCCTCCATGGTCGGCACCACCGGCGGGGTCCAGAAGTTCGACCAGGGCGACAACCTGAACCAGAGCAGCCGGGTCCAGGCCGTGGTCGACCTGTTCGGGGCTTCCGACCTCTCCAAGTTCGCCGCCGACTTCGACCCCGCGACCCGCGGCTACTTCGAGGCCTCCGTCGACAACCCCCTGGTCAAGTACGTCCTGGGCCCCAACCAGCAGGCTCGGCTGCTGGACGTGCCCACAGCCGTCGCGGCGGCCAACCCGGTCACGTACGCAGACCGCGCCGATCCGCCGTTCGTCCACTTCCACGGCACCCAGGACCGCGTGGTCTCCCCGAGCCAGACCCTGATCCTCCACGAGGCCCTGCTCAGGAAGGGCGTCGCGAGCACGCGCTTCGTCGTCAAGGACGCCGGCCACGGCAGCCTCGTACCGAACGGGGACACCAGTGCTCCCATGTGGACCACGACCCAGATCATGAACCGCGTCACGACCTTCCTCGACTGGCAGTTGTGAGGCCCTGACCGGCCCGGCTCCCGCCCCGCAGTCGCGTCCCCACCGGTCGCGCTGCGGGGCCGACGCGTTCTCAGCGGGTGTGCCGGCGGACCGCGTCGAGGAGCTGGTCGATGTCCTCGGCGCTGTGCGAGAACGCGGTGACGAACCGGACGATCCCCGCCTCCCAGCGGTCGTGGTAGAAGGCGTAGCCCTCGGCCAACAGCCCTTCGGTGACCTGCTGGGGCAGCCGGCAGAAGAGGATGTTCGCCTCCGGGACGGCCAGAAGTCCGGTGCCGGGAATGGCCTTGAGGCCCTCTCCGAGCCGGATGGCCATCGCGTTGGCCTGGCGGGCGTTGTCCAGCCACAGGCCGTCGGTGAGATAGGCGTCGATCTGGGCCGTCTGGAAACGCATCTTCGAAGTGAGCTGGCCGGCGCGCTTGGCACGGAAGGCGAGCTCGGAGGCGAGCGTGGGATCGAAGGAGACGATCGCGTCGGCGGTCATCGCCCCGTTCTTCGTCGCACCGAAGGACAGGACGTCGACCCCGGCCTTCCAGGTCATCTCCGCAGGGGTGGCACCGAGGTGGACCAGGGCGTTGGCGAAGCGGGCGCCGTCCATGTGCACCCGCAGCCCCGCGTCCTTGGCGATGGCGGACAGGGTACGGATCTCGTCCAGGGTGTGGACGCTGCCGCTCTCGGTGGCCTGGCTGATGCTGAGTACGGACGGCTGCACGCTGTGCACGTCCCCGGCCCGGCGGCGTACCGCCTTCTTCAGCAGTTCGGGGTCGATCTTGGTGTCGGGGCCTGCGACGTCCACGAGCTTGGCGCCGTTCGAGAAGAACTCGGGGGCGCCGCATTCGTCGTGGTTGATGTGGCTGTCGGGGTGCGAGAGCACGCTGCCCCAGGGCGGGGTGAGGGCGGCCAGGCTCAGGCCGTTGGCGGCGGACCCGGTGGAGACGGGGAAGAGGCCGACCTCCCGCTCGAAGACCTCGCCGAGCCTGCGGCGGGCGCGCCCGGTCCAGGGATCGTTGCCGTACGGGAGTACCTGCCCGGTGGCCGCGTCGGCGACGGCGCGGGCTATCCGCGGGGAGGCCCCGGCCATGTTGTCGCTGATGAAGGCGCGACCGGAGGGGGTGGTGGCGATGGCGGTGCTCATGTGGGGGGACTTCCTTGTCGCTCAGGTACTCGGGTACTCAAGTGCTGATGGGTGAGGCGAAGACGACGGTGATGTCCACCTCCTCGGCGCCGGTGCGATAGAAGTGCGGGGCGTCCCCGGCGAAGGCGAGCATGTCGCCGGGACCGAGGTCCTGCGGAGCCTCGACCGGGCCTGCGGTGACGTAGCCGGTGGCGATGAGCAGGTGCTCGATGGTGCCGGTGGCGTGGGGGACACCGGCGAGCTCCGTCTCGGGCGGAATGCGCAGCCGCCAGATCTCCAGGCTGTTGCCGCTGCTGATGCGGCGCAGCAGCTCCCGGGAGACCTCGCCCGGCTCGGCGTCCGTGCCGGCCCGGAAGACCGGCCCGGTGTCGGCGTCGCGCGCCAGCAGGTCGGCGATCGGGATCCGCAGGGCGATCGCGATCGCGTCGAGGGTGTCGATCGTCGGATTGCCGTTGCCGGACTCCAGCTGCGAGAGCGTGGCCTTGCTCAGTCCGGCGCGGCGGGCCATCTCCGCGGCGCTCATGCCGCGCTGTTGGCGGCGCAGACGGATCTTCGCGCCGACGGCGGCCGCGGTGCTGCTGACCGGTCGGCGGCCGGTCGGAGGGGGAGGCGTCATCAGTGATCCCGGACGGTGCATGAATGAACCATGCGTTCACTATAACGTACGACTCCGGTATGGCGAACCTTACGTTCGTTTTACTGAACGCTCCGGTGGGTCATGCCTCCCGATCCGTGCGGTCCGCCTTCTTCTCCAGGAACCGGGTCATGCGGTCCCGTTTGTCCTGCCCCTCGAAGAGCACGGCCTGTGCGAGGTCGTCGGCCACCGGGTGGGCGCCCGGGGCGCCGGCGACGAGCTTCGTCAGCCGCAGTGCGACGGCGGAGGAGCGCGCCATGCGATCCAGCAGGGCGTGCGCCTCCGTCAGCAGGTCGTCCGCCGGGACGACGTCGATGACCAGCCCGCAGGCCAGTGCGGCGGAGGCGTCGAGGTTGCGGCCGGCGAGCAGGACCTGTTTGGCGATCGACTCGCCGACCAGCTCCGGCAGCCTCCAGCACGCCCCGGCGGCGGCGAGGATCCCGAGACCCGGTTCGGGGTTCCCGAACACCGCGTCGGGGCCCGCCAGGCGGATGTCACAGGCGTAGGCCAGTTCCGCACCCCCACCCAGCGCCCACCCGTCGACCGCGGCCACGGTGGGCATCGGCAGTCTGCGGATCCGCTCGAACAGGCGGCTGTTGATGCCCCGCAGCGCTTCGTCGCGGCCGCGTTCCAGCAGTTCGGCGATGTCGGCGCCACCGGCGAAGACGCCGCCGTGGCCGGTGAGCAGCAGCAGGCGGGGCTCGCGCTCCAGCAGGGCGCACACCTCGTGCAGTTCCCCGATCATGAGCCCACTGATGGCGTTGCGGGCGCCGGGGCGGTGCAGCGTGACCACCACGCGGTCCTCGCGTTCCTCCACGATCAGCGTCCGATAGGTGCCGCTGTCGCTCATACGCGTTCCACCAGCATGGCGACGCCCTGGCCGACGCCCACGCAGAGCGTGGCCAGGCCGCGGCGGGCGTCCTCGCGTTCGAGCCGGCCGATCAGGGTGAGCAGGATTCGGGCACCGGACGCTCCGAGCGGGTGGCCGAGCGCGATGGCGCCACCGTCGGCGTTGACCCGCTCTTCGTCCAGCTGGAGCCGGCGGATGACCGCCAGTGCCTGCGCGGCGAACGCCTCGTTCAGCTCCACGGCTCCCAGGTCACCGCTCCGCCAGCCCGCTCGGGCCAGCGCCTTCTCGGTCGCCGGGACCGGGCCCAGGCCCATGAGGTTGGGCTGCAGGCCCGCCGACGCGGAGGTGACGATACGGGCGCGCGGGGTCAGACCGTAGCGCTCGACGGCCGCTCCGCTCGCCACCACCAGGGCGGCCGCGCCGTCCGACAGCGGGGACGAGGAACCCGCGGTGACGATCCCGCCCTCCCGGAAGATCGTGCGCAACGTGCCGAGTCTGTCCAGGGTGGTGGACGGCCGGGGATTCTCGTCCTCGGTGACCGCGCCGTCCTTGACCGGCACGGGCACGATCTCCCGGTCGAAGCGGCCCGCGAGCCGGGCCGCCACGGCCCGCTGGTGGCTGCGGAGCGCGAAGGCGTCCGATTCCCTACGGGTGATCCCGTCGAGCGCCGCGACCTCCTCGGCCGTCTCGCCCATGGACAAGGTGGTCCTGACCGCCTCGGGCCCGGCGTCGCCCGGCACGGCGCGATCGGCGGCGGTGAAACGGGGGTTGGTGAAACGCCAGCCGAGGGACGTGTCGACGATCTCGCCGGGCTTGGCCCACGGGGTGCCGGGCTTCTGCATGACCCAGGGCGCGCGCGTCATCGACTCCACGCCGCCCGCGACCACGACCTCGGCCTCGCCGGAGCGGATGGCCTGCGCCGCGGAGGCCACGGCCGTCAGCCCCGAGGCGCACAGCCGGTTGACGGTGTAGCCGGGGACGGTGTGGGGGAGCCCGGCGAGGAGCACGGCCATGCGGGCCACGTCGCGGTTGTCCTCGCCGGCCTGGTTGGCGGCGCCGAGGATGACCTCGTCCACCGCCTCGGCGGGGACGCCGGCCCGGCGGACCGCTTCACCGACGACCAGTGCGGCCAGGTCGTCCGGCCGTACGGAGGCCAGGGCGCCGCCGTAGCGGCCCTGCGGGGTGCGTGCCCCGTCGACCAGGTAGACCTCAGGCATGGATGTCTCCACCTCTTGACAGGCAGTTCCGATGTGGGATTACTTGAATCGCACCGAAACGCTAACCGAATGTTCGGTCGGTAGCCAAGGTGGTGAAGAGCACATGGACAGAACAACACCCGCACCTGTTCAACAAGGCCCCGCTCATGCGATGTTCGCCGCCGACGCGGCGTCCCGGAACCTGAGCATCGACCTCCGGATGGCATGCGACGGAACTGCCGTCGCGCACATGACCGTGACTGCCGAGATGGTCAACGGCCACGGCATCGCCCACGGCGGCTATCTGTTCCTCCTGGCGGACACCGCGTTCGCCTGCGCGTGCAACAGCCACGGGCCCGTCACCGTGGCCGCGGGTGCGGACATCACCTTCGTCGCGCCGGCCCACCAGGGCGATCTGCTGGTGGCCACCGCACAGGAACGCACCCGCTACGGACGCAGCGGCATCTACGACGTCACCATCCAGCGCGGCGACGAGGTGATCGCGGAGTTCCGCGGCCGAAGCCGCACCCTCAGGCCCGCCAAGGAGAAGCCATGAGCACCAGCACGACAGTTCCCGACGGCCTGGTCCGCCGAGTCGGTGAGACGCCCCCTCCGGGCCTGCTGGACGCCGCGGAACGGATGACCGCCGAAGAGCTGAGGACCGTACAACTCGCCCGCCTGCAGGACACTCTCCGGCACGCGTACCGCAACGTCGAGCTCTACCGCCGCAAGTTCGACCGGGCCGGCGTCAAGCCGGAGGACTGCCGCACCCTCGCGGACCTGGCCCGGTTCCCGTTCACCACTAAGGCCGACCTGCGCGACAGCTACCCGTTCGGCATGTTCGCCGTCCCGACGGCCGATGTCCGCCGCATCCACGCCTCCAGCGGCACCACCGGGCGCCCCACCGTGGTCGGTTACACCGAGCGGGACCTCTCCCTGTGGGCCGACGTCGTGGCCCGCTGCATCCGCGCCGCAGGCGGCCGGCCCGGCGACATCCTGCACAACGCCTTCGGGTACGGCCTGTTCACCGGCGGACTCGGCGCCCACTACGGAGCCGAACGCGCCGGCTGCACCGTCATTCCGGCCTCCGGCGGCATGACGGCGCGACAGGTGCAGATCATCCAGGACTTCAAGCCCAGAATCATCATGGTCACCCCCTCCTACATGCTCGCGCTCCTCGACGAGTTCGAGCGCCAAGGCGTGGACCCCCGTACCACCTCGCTGGAGATCGGCATCTTCGGTGCGGAACCCTGGACCGAGCAGATGCGCTCCGAGATCGAGGAACGCCTCGACATCCACGCCGTCGACATCTACGGCCTGTCCGAGGTCATCGGCCCCGGCGTCTCCGCCGAATGCGTCGAGACCAAGGACGGACTGCACATCTGGGAGGACCACTTCTACCCCGAGGTGCTCGACCCGCTCTCGGACGAGGTCCTGCCCGACGGCGAAAGCGGAGAGCTGGCCTTCACTTCCCTGACCAAGGAAGCCATGCCCATCATCCGCTACCGCACCCGCGACCTCACCCGGCTGCTGCCCGGCACGGCCAGGCCCGCCTTCCGGCGGATGGAGAAGGTCACCGGCCGCTGTGACGACATGATCATCCTGCGCGGAGTCAACGTCTTCCCCACCCAGATCGAGGAAATCGTCCTGCGCATCCCCGCCCTGTCCCCGCACCACCAGCTGGAGTTGACCCGGCGCGGCCGGATGGACCACCTGACCGTCCGCGTGGAGGCACGCCCGGACGCGACTCCGGGCGAACGCACCGCCGCCGCGGGCACCCTCGCCAAGGGAGTCAAGGACGGGGTCGGGGTCTCGGTCACCGTCGACATCGTCGACCCGGAAACCCTCGAACGCTCGGTCGGCAAACTCCGCCGCCTGGTCGACTCCCGCGAGCGGTGACCGGCAGCCCCGGCATGCCGGTGGCCGTAGACGGGGAGAAGGCTAAGCCGAACCGCGCCTCGACCGCATCGAGTTCCCGCTCGTCGAGGCCGGGGCCGATCTCGGTCCGGAGCATGTCCTGATCGAGCCGGGCTCCGGGAGGAACCCGCCATTTCCGTCCGGGGGTGGTCCCGGCGGGCCGGTGCGGGGTTAGCGTCCCCGAATGTCTTCGAACACACAGGCGGCTTCCGCCAGTTCACCCAGTCGCCGCCTCCTCCTGCGCACCGCCCTGGCCGGCACGGCGGCCGCCGGGTCCGCCGGGGCCGTCCTCGGGCTCGGCTCCGTCTTCCCCGCCTCCGCCTCCGAGGCCTCCGCCGAGGCCCTGGACGGGGCCCGTCCGCAGACCCCGGAGGAGGCGCTGCGGCGCCTGGCGGCCGGGAACCGGCGCTGGGCGGCGTACCGCCAGCAGCACCCGCACGAGTCGCGTTCCGTACGGCTCCAAGTGGCCCGGGAGCAGCACCCCTTCGCGATCGTGCTGGGCTGCGTCGACTCCCGGGTGCCGCCCGAGCTCGTCTTCGACCAGGGGCTCGGGGATCTGCTGACCGTGCGCGCGGCGGGAGAGGTGCTGGACGAGGCGGTGCTCGGCAGCATCGCGTACGGGGTCCTGGAGCTCGACGTCCCCCTGGTCCTGGTCCTCGCCCACCAGTCGTGCGGGGCCGTCGGCGCCGCGGTGCACGCCGACGAGACGGGCACCGAGCTGCCCGCTCACATCCAGTACCTGGCGGAGCGGATCCGGCCGTCCATCGACCACGGCCAGCACGGCGAGGCACGGGTCGCCGCCACCATCGACGCCCACGCGCGCCGGACCCGGGACCTGCTCGCGGCGGAGCCGGACCTGGCCCGCAGGATAGCCACCGGCCGGCTCGCCGTGGCGGTCGCACGCTACGACCTGTTCGACCAGCGGGTCCGCATGCTGCGCTCCGAGCGATAAACACCGCTCGCATATCGGCACCACGCACGAACAGCACACACAAACACCCCGGACCGATTGACGGCCGGGGTGTTTGTGTGCGTATATTTGACGTTTCACATCGAAGGGAAACCTTAGATGTGAAGAAGCTTATGGAGACACCGTACCGCGTCAGGAGTGGAATTGTCAACCGAAGAATTCCGGAATGAACAGCAATTCATCACGGATCTCTACGCACGCCTCGACGCCCTGCGGGAGCAGGCCGAACGTGCCGTGCGGGGCGCGCTCGGCGAGGCCGGCAGCGGGTTCCAGGCGCGACTGGAACGGGACATCGTGGTCGCCGAACAGTCCGGTTTGCTTTCCGCCCTGAACTCGGGAGAAAGCGGCCTGTGTTTCGGCCGCCTGGAGTTCTCCGACGGCTCGGACCACCACATCGGCCGCATTGGAATCAGGCAGGACGACGCGGAGCGCACCCCTATCGTCCTCGATTGGCGGGCCGATGTCGCACGCCCGTTCTATCTCGCGACCGGCCATTCCCCCATGGGGCTGCGCCGGCGCCGCCACATCACCACCCGGGGCCGCGAGGTCACGGCCCTGCACGACGAGATCCTCGACCTCGCCGACACCGAACGCACCGGCCACGAGGGAGCCGACGCGGACGCGGTGCTGCTCTCCGCCCTCGACGCCGCCCGGACCGGCCGGATGCACGACATCGTGCAGACCATCCAGGCCGAGCAGGACCGCATCATCCGCTCCACCCACCGCGGCATCCTGGTGGTGGAGGGCGGCCCGGGCACCGGAAAGACCGCCGTGGCCCTGCACCGCGCCGCGTACCTGCTCTACGCGCACCGCGAGCTGCTCGCCAAGCGCGGCGTACTGATCGTCGGGCCGAACCCGGCCTTCCTCGGCTACATCGGCGAGGTCCTCCCGGCCCTCGGCGAGACCGGGGTCCTGCTCGCCACCCCGGGCGAGCTGTTCCCCGGCGTGCGCGCGAGCGCCGCCGACCGTCCCGGCGCCGCCGCCGTCAAGGGGCGCGCCGAGATGGCCGGGATCCTCGCCCGCGTCGTGAGCGACCGGCAGGCCCTGCCGGAGACCGTGCCCGCGGGCAGCGGCGAGGACGCCGACGTGGTCCCCGAACCGGCCCTGGTGATCGACCACGACGACTACGGGAACCTGCTGCTCGACCGGACCATGGCCCACGAGGCCCGGGACCGGGCCCGCGCCACCGGGCTGCCGCACAACCTGGCGCGCCCGTACTTCGCCTTCCGGATCATCGACGCCCTCACCGAACAGCTCGCCGACCGGCTCGGCGCCGACCCCTACGGCGGCCCCAACCTGCTGGGCCCCGACGACATCGCCCAGCTGGGCAAGGAGATCGCGACCAGCGCCGAGGTACACGCCGCCATCGACACGCTGTGGCCCCCGCTCACCCCCCGGCAGCTGATCTCCGACTACCTCGCCGAGCCCACCTACCTCCCCGAAGCGCAGGTCGCGCTGATCCGGCGTACGACGACGGGCGAGGCGGACTGGACCCCCGCCGACGTCCCGCTGCTCGACGAGGCCGCCGAGCTGCTCGGAGTCGACGACACCGCGCGGCGCGCCGCCGAGCAGCGCGAGCGCCTCGAACGCGTCGCGTACGCGCAGGGCGTCCTGGACCTGTCGGCCGGATCGGACTCCTACGAGTTCGAGGACATGGAGAACGAGTTCCTCGCGGCCCACGACATCATCGACGCCGAGCGGATGGCCGAGCGGCAGGAGGAGGCCGACCACCGCAGCGCGGCCGAACGGGCCGCCGCCGACCGCACCTGGGCCTTCGGCCACGTGATCGTGGACGAGGCCCAGGAGCTGTCCGCCATGGCCTGGCGGCTGCTCATGAGGCGCTGCCCGACCCGTTCCATGACCCTCGTGGGCGACCCGGCCCAGACCGGCGACGAAGCCGGCTGCGGCTCCTGGCAGCAGATCCTCGCGCCCTACGTGGAAGGCCGCTGGGAGCTCGTGCGCCTCGCGGTCAACTACCGTACGCCCGCCGAGATCATGGAGCTGGCGGCCGCCGTGCTCCGGGCCCGGCACCCCGGCTTCGAACCGCCGCGCTCGGTCCGTTCCACGGGGCGCCGCCCCCGGGTGACGCGGACCGACGACCTGCCCGCGGCGGTGGCCGACGCGGTACGGGAGGGCGCGCCGGCCGGGGGCCGCCTCGCGGTGATCGCGCCGCGTCCGCTGCACGAGGCGCTGGCGGCCGCGCTGCCCGGCGTACGGGCGGGGGAGGAGCCTGACCTCACCCGACCCGTGGTCCTGCTCGCTCCGCGGCAGGCCAAGGGCCTCGAGTTCGACACGGTGATCGTCGTGGAACCGGCGGACCACGAGCCCAGCGACCTCTACGTCGCCCTGACCCGCGCGACCCAGACCCTGCGGGTGCTCCACACCGGCCGGCTGCCGGAGGGGCTGGACGAACAGCCGTAGCCGGGCCACGCGCACGCGCGCCCGTGGGGCCGTCCGGCACCACCGAGGTGTCCCGGACCGGAGGAACTCGCCCGGCCACCCGGGTGAGTTCAGGAGCGTATCCCTGCGGCAGGGGCCACGCTCCCGCTACAACCGGGGCGTGATCGAGAAGATGACGGCGCGCGGCCTGTCCGCGCTCGCCGCAACCCTGGCGGCCGTGCTCGCGGCGGCCCTGACCTCCGGCCCGGTGCGCGCGGCCGACGGTGCGCCGCGTACCGGCTCCCGGGCCACGGACACTGCGCCGCGTACCGGCTTCGAGGCCACCGGCGGGGCGCGCTGGACCAGCGAGTCCCAGGAGCGGGAGCTGCTCGACGCGATCGGCCGGCCCGGCGGCCGCGCCACCGTCCGGACCATCGGCACGACGGTACGGGGCCGCCCGCTGCGCCTAGTGAGCCTGGGCCGCGGCCCCGTCACCGTCCTGCTGGTGTGCAGCCAGCACGGGGACGAACCGGCGGGGCGCGAGGCGTGCCTGAGCACCGTGCGGGACCTCGCCCGGGCCCGGGACGCGGCCGACCTGCGCCTCCTGGAAGCGGTCACCCTGCTCGTGATCCCGACGGCCAACCCGGACGGGCGGGCGGCCGGCACCCGTTCCAACGCCGGGGGCACCGACATCAACCGCGACCACATGGCCCTGACCTCGCTCGAGGCGCGGGCGACGGCCGCCGTGCTGCGCGACCACCGGCCGCACCTCGTCTACGACCTGCACGAGTACCGGGCGACGCCGGGGACGTACGACAAGGACCTCTTCGACCTCTGGCCGCGCAACCTCAACACCGACCCGGCGGTGTACGCGCAGTCCCGCGCCCTGTCCGAGACGTACGTACGCGGGGCGGCGCACGCGGCCGGCCATTCCACCGGGACCTACGGCATCCGCACCGACCCCGTGTCCGGCGACCCGGTCGGGCAGTCCGCCGGCGACGGGCAGGAGCGGATCCTGCGCAACACGGCGGGCGTCAAGCACGCGGTCGCCCTCCTGATCGAAAGTCGCGTCGAAGCGCTCGCGGGCGCGGCCGGGGATGCCGAGCGGGCCGACCCGTCGCTCAACCACCGCCGTCGGGTCGGCTCCCAACTGGCTGCCCTGCGCGGCCTGTTCGCCTACGTCTCCACCCGTACGGGCCCCCTGGCGGCGGCCTCGGAGGAAGCGCGCCGGGCGGCGGGGAGCGCGGTGGGCCCGGTCCCGCTGGGCGGCGCGGACAACGCTCCCGCGGCAGTGGGGGAGATCCTCACCGACCCGCCCTGCGGCTACCGGCTCACCCCGGCCCAGTACGCGCGGACCGGCAGCCGCCTGGCCCTGCACGGCGTACGAGCGGTACCCGTCGGCGGCGCATCCGCCGACGGCGCCTTCGTCCCGCTGAGCCAGCCCCTGCGGGCCCTCGCGGTGCTCCTCCTCGACGGCCGGGCCTCGCACCGGCTCACAACCGGGCAGCCCGTGCGGGACTGCTGACGCCCCCTCGGCCCACGCGGCGACCGGCGAGCCGGTGCCCGTCCGCGGGCGCCACGGACGTCCGCGCGGACCTCCGCGGCGCCGGTCGCGTCCACGTCCGCGGAGGGAAGCGCGCTGGTCAGCCGGATGCCGTGAGCTATGTTGGGATCACGGAGTGGCACGAGAGGGAGGACCGCCGGTGTCATCGGGGCAGCAGGCGCGCGCACAGGCGGCAGCGATCACGCCCAGCGGGCAGGCGGTCGACCACGAGCGGGCCCCGGCCGACCGGGTCCGGGCGCTGTTCGACGGGCACCCGCTCTCGCCGGGCCAACGGCGGATCGCCCAGTACCTCGTGGACCACCTCACCGAGGCGGCGTTCCTCTCGATCACCGAGCTCGCGGAGCGGGCCGGCGTGAGCCAGCCCTCCGTGACCCGCTTCGCCTCCGCCCTCGGTTTCAGCGGCTATCCGGCCCTGCGCGACGTGCTCCAGCCGATCGCGCTCAGCGCGGTGGCCGGCGCCCCCGACAGCCCCGAACAGGCCCGGCGCAACGAACTGCAGGCGGCCGTCGACGCCGAGATCGAGAACCTGCGCACCGTGCGCCAACTGCTCGCCGATACCGACCAGGTGCTCGACATCGGGCGCGAGCTGGCCCGGTCGGTGCCGCTGACGGTCCTCGGGCTGCGGATCTCCGTCTCGCTGGCGGAGTACTTCGCGTACGCGGCGCGCCGGATCCACCCCGACGTACGCCTGGTCACCGGCGGCGGCAGCGTCGCCTCCGACGCGCTGCTGCAGGCCCGGGCCGCGGGCGGCAGCTGGGTCCTGGCCTTCGCGATGCCCCGGCACGCCAAGGAGACCCTCGCCGCGCTGCGGGTGGCCCGCGGAGCGGGGCTGCGGATCGCGCTGATCACGGACCGCACGCTGGGGCCGCTGGTGGAGGAGGCCGATGTGGCGCTGACGGCCGGCACCGGATCGCGGCTGGTCTTCGACTCCTACGCGGCGCCGGGCGTCCTGTCCGCGGCATTGCTCCAGGCGATGGCGGACGCGGACCCCGAGCGGACGCAGACCCGGCTCGAAAGCTATGAGCAGGCCGCGGACCAGCACGGCTTCTTCCTCTAGGAGGGGCCGGACCCCAGGCGGACGAACTGGCATGAGGTACCATATTCATGCCCACCCGCCACATGAATATTTTCATACCCTTGCTTACTCAACGGTATATATGTTTACTGATGGGCGGCGCGGTAATCCGTCGAGATGCCAAGGGTGGTGTCCCCACACCACCCCAGAACAGACACCAGGCGTGACGTTTCACCTCCTCACGTGACGCAAGGTGCCCCGTCCGGCTTTCGGATCCCGCAGCGCCTCTGCGGCCTCGGCCAACCCCTGGGCCGAGGCCGCGCCACGCGTTCTCCATCGGCGTTCGACACCTCGCGGAAGCGGCAAGAATGTCTCAGACGGCTCTCACCACCCGCAGTCAGGACTGGCCCCACCAGGTCAGGAAGCCCGGGAACCACGACTGGGAACGCACGGCCACCCGCTGGCTGGGCGAGCTCCTGCCGGCCCGCTACGCCGGTTACGCGACGCTGAAGCGGAGCCCCGTGCTCCTCGCGCGGCACGCCCAGTTGCAGGTGGAGCACGAGACGCGTGCCGTACGGGTGGCCCTGGAGACCGGCCGGGCCCAGCTCCCCTCCCTCGGGGTGACCGAGGGAGTCATCGAGACCTCCATCAGGATGTACGCCGCCGAGCTCCAGCAGCTCTCCCGGCTGGCCCGCGCCATCCGCCTCGTCGGCGACGCCCTGGCCTCGGGCACGGCCCGCGCGCGCTAGACCGTCCCTTCCGGATCCTGCCCGGCCCGCCGGTTCCGGTTCGTCCGATCGGTTGGCTCTTGGCCGGTCCCGGCGCTGTGTCGGGACAGACGGGCCGCGCCTCTTTAGGTTCGATGGTGCTCACCGCTCCCGCTCGAACCTTTCGAAAGGTGCATCCATGCGTTCCGTACGCTCCGTGCTCTCCCTGGTCGCCGCCGGTGTCATCGTCCTCGGCTGCGCCTCCGCGGCCTCCGCCGACGTGACGGTCAACGCCCCGTCCGAGAAGTCGTACACGATCGTCTTCGGCGACTGGCTCCAGTTCGCGGCCGACGACGTGTTCAACGCGGGCCTCAACAACACGGTGGGCTCCAACAACTGACCACGGGCTCCACGGTCCCCGGTCGTCCGGCACCCGCTGCCGGACGGCCGGGGACCCGGCGCGTACGGTGGCCGGGCACGGGGAGGTACGCCACCACACGCAGGGGAGACGGGCCATGAACGCGGTCGACTACCGGGGCCAGACCACACTGATCACCGGCGCCAGCTCCGGTCTCGGCGAGGAGTTCGCCCGCCGGCTGGCCGCCCGCGGATCCGGGCTCGTCCTGGTCGCCCGCCGCGCCGACCGCCTGGAGCGGCTCGCCGCGGAGCTCTCGGCGGAGTACGGGATCGAGGCCACGCCCGTCCCGATGGACCTCGGAGCGGACCGGATCGGCGACGCGCTCCTCGAGGAGCTGGAGCGGCGCGGCATCACGGTCACGAGCCTGGTCAACAACGCCGGCTTCGGCACCTTCGGCCCGCTCCACCAGGAGGATCCCGCACGGCTGCGCCAGGAACTCGCCGTCAACGTGGGCGCGGTGGTCGACATCAGCCGTGCCCTCATCGGCCCGCTGCGCGCCCACGGCAAGGGCGTCCTCGTCAATGTCGCGAGCATGGCCGCCTACCAGCCCATCCCTCAGATGGCCGTCTACGGCGCGACCAAGGCCTTCGTGCTGAGCTTCACCGAAGCGCTCTGGCACGAGTCCCAGGGCACCGGACTGCGGGTGCTGGCGCTCTCGCCCGGCGCCACGAAGACCGAGTTCTTCGACATCATCGGGACCAGCGAGGTGGGCGGCGGCACCCGGGTCCAGACGTGCGAAGAGGTGGTCCGCACGGCGCTGGCGGCGCTCGACCGCAAGAACCCGGGCCCCAGCGTGATCTCCGGCGCCCTCAACCGGGTGATGGCCGTCGGCGGCCGCCTGCTCAGCCGCCGGCAGATGGTCAACTCGGTGGGCCGCCTCATGCCCGCGGCCGATCCGCTCTAGCCGGTGGTGACACCCGCGAGCTGTTCCGCGATGGTGTCCGCGGAGGGGAACCTCATGCCCAGGGTCCCGACGTGCTTCCAGTGCAGGGTGCCGTCCGGCGCGATGACGAAGACGGAGCGCCGCAGACCGATCACGGGAGCCGCGATGCCGAAGGCGCGGGCGACCGTGCGATCGGTGTCGGCGAGCAACGGGATCCGCAGGCCCCGGGACCGGGCGAAGGACTCGTGGCTGTCCACGCCCTGCGGGCTGATGCCCCAGACCTGGGCGCCGCACGCGGAGAGCGCCTCCAGCCCGTCGGAGTAGGAACACAACTGCGTCGTGCAGACCGGGGTGTTGTCGCCGGGGTAGAAGGCGAGGACGACCGGTTTCCCGCGCTGCTCGGCGAGGGCGTACTGCCCGCGGGTGAAGTTGTCCTCGCTGAGCAGGCCGCCGGGGAGCGAGAAATCGCCCACCACATCGCCCACGTCCGGGATTCGGGTCACGATGTCCGCACCTCGCTGTCGTCTCTGTCGTCGAGGGGCGTACGGTACCCGGTCGCGCCCGCCGTGTCGCCGCCCGGTGTCCGGACCGGTGGCGGGGGAACGGCGGGCGCGACCGCGGCTCAGCGGCGGTGCATCGTGTGCAGGGCTTCGAGGAGCACCTTGGGATCGTGGCCGCCCTTGTAGACCGGCGGCGGCTGCCGGTCCAGGTGCAGCAGCCGGGCCACGGCGGTCCAGGCGGTGCGCACCGAGTACTCGACGGTGAACACCACGTCGTCGGGGACCTCGGCGTACTGGCCGATGAAGGCCAGGTTGGTGGAGCCCTCCGGGACCACCTCGGGCCGGTCGCCGGCCTTGCGCACCAGGAACTGGCTGGTGATGTACGGCATCAGGGCCGGAACGACGACCGAGGACTCCAGGATCTGCTCGCTCTGCGCGAGGCGCAGGTGCCCGAGCACCTCGGTGAGGATCTCGCGGCCCGTGCACTCGGCCATCGTCTTGCCCACGTGGTCGCCGGCCTTGTCCGGGAAGAGGGCGTACCCCCACCAGACGTAGGTGCCCTCGGGCTGCTCGTGGAAGTGCGGCTGGTGGTTGAGGACGATGGTGAGCAGCCAGCCGGAGTCCTTGAAGGTGATCAGGCCGCCCTTGCCGGCCTCACTGCCGGAGAACTCCTCCATGGCCTTGAAGAAGGTGGGGTCCTGGGTGGTGACGGTGAAGGAGCCCCACGTGGAGTCCGAGACGGAGGAGTCGAACACCGAAGGGTCGCCCAGGTGGGGGCGCTTGGCCGCCAGGGTCTGCCACAGGCGCCACGAGGCGTCCGGCGCGGAGGTGTCCAGTACGGCGGGGGTGTCAGTGGATCCCAGGGTCGAGTTCGCCGTCATCGACCCGTTGGTGACGAACACCAGGTCCTCGGCGGCGACCGGGATCCGCAGGTCCGCGCCCTCGCGGGTACAGGCGAGGGCGGTGACGGTGGTGCCCTCGCCGTCCGCGAGCTCCACGTCGGTCACGGTGGTGTTCATGGTGAACACGACGCCGTTGCTCCGCAGCCAGCTCTGGAGCGGTCGCACGATCGAGTCGTACTGGTTGAAGCGGGTGCGGTAGATGCCCGACATGGTGTCGAAAGTCTTGAAGAGGTGCACGAACCGGTTGAGGTAGCGCCGGAACTCGATCGCCGAGTGCCAGGGCTCGAAGGCGAAGGTGGTGCACCACATGTACCAGAAGTTGGTGGTGAAGAACTCCGGGGTGAAGCAGTCGGAGATGCGCTTGCCGTCGAGCCGGGACTCGGGGGAGGCCACGCACGCGACCAGATCCAGGCGGTCGCGCTCGGAGAACCCCATGGAACGGGTGTCGACCCGCAGGCCGGTGGAGTCGACCAGGCGGGCCTTGTCGTTCCAGGCGAAGTCCTCGTGGAAGGCGAAGGTGTCCTCGGTGACGGAGAGGCTCGGATCGTCCAGTGAGGGGATGGAACGGAGCAGGTCGTACGTGCACTCGAAGTGCAGCTCGAACATCCGGCCGCCGCGCATGGTGTAGCCGTTCTCGGGATCTCCGGCGGCGTCCAGGCTGCCACCGGTACGGCCCTGGGCCTCCAGGATCGTGATGTCCGAGCCGGCGAACCCGCCCTCCCTGATCAGCAGCGCCGCCGCCGACAGGGAAGCGATGCCGGCACCCACCAGATAGGCCTTGGCCACGATGTGTCTCCTCGCCCTGGCCGCACGGGCCCCGGTCGGCCGTACGGTCACCCGCCCAGCCGATCACCCTCCGCGGCGGGTCGCGACCGGGGTGCGCCATTGGGCGGGATCGGGCCCGGGAGCGTGTGCGCGGTGCGCTTCCGATCCGCTTGCAAGAGATTTGCGTCGGTGGGACTGTTTTTTGCGCACCCGACTGATAGCTTGGCCGCGTGAGCACCCAGAGGCTAGCCCAAGTGGCCGAGATGGCCGGCGTCAGCACGACTACGGTGAGTCGCGTCCTGAACGGCAACAGGGACGTGGCGCCCGCCACCCGCGAGGCGGTTCTGACGGCCGTGGACGTGTGCGGTTTCGAGCGCCCGTCGGAGTTCCGCAAGGAACGGGCCCAGCTGATCGGACTGGTGGTCCCCGACCTCCAGAACCCCGTCTTCTCCGCGGCGGCGGAGTCGCTCGCCGGGCTCCTCAACGGCCAGGGGCTGGTCCCCGTGCTGTGCACGCGCACGGCCGACGGCGTCTCGGAGTCGCACTACGTGGACATGCTGCTCGGGCAGAACGTCGGAGGGATCGTCTTCGTCGGCGCCAGCTACACCGACATAGGCGAGGCCCAGGGGCGCGAGCTGCGCCGCCGCGGGATCCCCGTCGTCCTGGTGAATCCGGCCGACGAGAACCCGGGCGTCGCGCAGGTCTCGGTGGACGACGCCGCAGCCGCCGAGCAGGCGCTGGAGCACCTGTCGGCGCTCGGCCACGAGCGGATAGGGATGATCGTGGGCCCCTCCGGCCACGTCCCCTCGGTCCGCAAACTCGCTGGTTACGCGGCTTTCAACGCCCGGCGCGGGGTCCCGGCCCAGGAGTGGCGGCCGCTCGTGGCCCACGCGCTCTTCTCGATGGAGGGCGGCGCCACGGCGATCACCCAGCTCCTCCCGCACGGGGTCACGGCGGTGGTCTGCGCCAGCGACGCCCTCGCCCTCGGCGCCATTCGCGGGGCGCGCCGGCGGGGGCTGGGCGTACCGGCCGAGCTGTCCGTCGTCGGCTTCGACGACTCGCTCTTCATGGTGGCCACCGATCCTCCGCTGACCACGGCCCGTCAGCCCGTCGCCGCCATGGCCTCGGCCGCGGTGCAGTTCCTGGCCGAGCAGATCCGTACGGGCGTCGGCCTGTCCTCGGAGATCCTCTTCGACACCGAACTCATCGTCCGCTCGTCCACCACGCGCCCCTCCCCGAGGCGCTGACGGGGGAGCGGGAGCGGCGCAAGCAGAGAGGGCCCGGCTGTCGCCGGGCCCTCTCTGCGTGTCCGGCGCAACCGGTGGGGTGACGGCCGGGACGTCACGGTCCGTCACCTAGCTGAATCTCCATGCGTAATGTCTTGCGTAACATTATTGACTTCTTGCGTTCACGGCTTCTACTGTCACGCCATCGAAGCCCGACCCGCTCGGAAGGCCTGTTCCCATGGATGGCATCACCAGACGTCGAGCCCTTCTCCTCGCCACCACCCTCGTGGCGGGTCTCGCCCTCACCGCCTGCGGCGGCACTCCGGCCCCGGCCGGCGACAAGGCCGGCGGGGTGGTGACGATCACGGTCAACGGCATGCCGGCCACCACGCAAGCCGCCGACCGCAAGGACTTCGAGGAGCTGGTCAAGCAGTTCGAGGCGGCGCACCCCAAGATCAAGATCGATGCCCGCGAGGGCCAGATGGATCCCAAGACCTTCGCGGCCAAAGTGGCCGGAGGCCAGCTCGAGGACGTCTACTACGTCTACTTCACCGACCCGGCCGGGCTGATCCAGCGCAAGCAGGGCGCCGACATCACCCCCTACCTCGCCGACGTCCCGTACCTGTCCGACATACGCCTCGAGCTCCAGAAGGTGTTCAAGGACAAGGAGGGCAAGACCTACGGGCTGCCCACCGGCAACTACTCCATGGGTCTCGTCTACAACCGCGAGCTGTTCCGCAAGGCCGGACTCGACCCCGACAAGCCCCCGACCACCTGGGAAGAAGTCAGGGCCGCCGCGAAGAGGATCAGCGAGCTCGGCGAGGACACCGTGGGCTACGCCGACTACAGCAAGAACAACCAGGGCGGATGGCACCTGACGTCCTGGCTGTACTCCATGGGAGGCGAGGTGGCCACCGAGGAGAACGGCAAGTGGAAGGCCGCGTTCGACAGCGACGCGGGCCGTAAGGCGCTCCAGGCCCTGCACGACATGCGGTGGACCGACAAGAGCATGGGCACCCGCCAGCTCCTGGAGATCGGCGACGTCCAGAAGATGATGGGCTCCGGCAAGCTCGGTATGTACATGGCCGGGCCCGACAACATCCCCACCATCGTCAAGCAGTTCGAGCGCAAGTACGAGGAGTTCGGCCTCGCGGCCCTCCCCGGCACGGCCACGCTCGGGGGCGGGGACGGGTTCATGTTCAACCCGAAGGCCACGCCCGAGAAGATCAAGGCCGGTCTGCAGTGGGTCCAGTGGAAGTACCTCAACCCCGACCGGGAGGAGGAGAACGTCACCAAGTTCTCCGGCCTCGGCGTCCCGATCGGCCTGCCCCAGCCCAACCTCTTCGCGGGCGCCGCCCAGCAGAAGATCCAGGCCGTCCACGCCGCGCACGCCAACGTGCCGCAGGAGAACTACAAGCCGTTCGTCGACCGCAGCCCCCAGGTCGAGGTCAAGGTCGAGCCGCCGAACGCGCAGCAGCTCTACACCGTCCTCGACGGTGTCATGCAGTCCGTCCTGACCAAGGAGGACGCGGACCTCGGCAAGCTGCTCAAGGAAGCCGCCGCCCGCGCCGACACCATCCTCGCCACGGTGAAGTGACATGTCCGCACTCCCCACCCCCGCAGCCCCGGCCCGGCGGCCCCGGCACCCGCGTCGCGCACGCCGCCTCCGGGACCTGCGGCGGACCGGAGCCACGGGCGACAAGCCGGCCACGGGCGGGAACCCGGCCACGGGCGAGAATCCGGCCACCGGCGACAACCCGGCCAGGGGAAGGGCCCCGGCCACCGGCCGGGTCCGCCGGCTGCGGGAGAACCTCGTCGCCTACCTCTTCCTCTCCGCCGCGCTGATCTGCTTCGCCCTGTTCGCCTGGTACCCGATCGTCCGCGGCGTCCTCCTCGGCTTCCAGCAGGTGACCTTCGCCCAGCCGGCCGAGTGGGTCGGCCTGGACAACTTCCGCCGCCTCTTCGCCGATCCGCTCTTCGCCACCGCCTGGCGCAACACCGGCTACTTCACGCTCCTGGCCCTCGTCTTCGGCTTCGCCGCCCCGTTCGTCACGGCCGTCGTCCTGAACGAGCTGCGCCGCGGCCAGTCGTACCTGCGGCTCACCGTCTACCTCCCGGTGATGCTCCCGCCCATCGTCACCATGCTGCTGTGGCGCTGGTTCTACGATCCCGGCCCCGGCCTCTTCAACAACGTCCTCGGTGTCCTGCACCTGCCCGCCCAGCAGTGGCTGGAGTCGGAACACCTCGCGATGATCTCCCTGGTGCTCGTCTCCACCTGGGCCAACATGGGCACCACGACGCTCATCTACCTGGCGGCCCTCGGTGGAATCCCCGGGGAGCTCTACGAGGCGGCCGAGCTCGACGGGGCCTCCATCCGCCGGCGCCTGTGGCACGTCACGATCCCGCAGGTCAGGTTCATCCTCCTGATCACCCTGCTGCTCCAGGTCATCGGCACGATGCAGGTGTTCGTCGAACCGTTCGTCCTCACCGGCGGCGGCCCCGACGACGCCACCGTCACCATCCTGCTGCTGCTCTACCGCTACGCCTTCGTCTACAACGACTTCGGCCTGGCCAGCGCCATGAGCACCCTGCTCTTCGTCGTCCTGGGCCTCTTCGCCGGCCTCTACCTGCGGCTGACCCGGACCAAGGACTAGGAGGACCGCCATGGCCGCCACCGAACCCCGCTCCCGCACGCTCATCGCGCCCGCCGAACTGACCCGGCCCGTAGGCCGGTTCCTGCACCGCTTCGTCCTGGGCGCGACCCTGACCGGCTTCACCCTGGCCTTCGTCTTCCCGCTCTACTGGATGACCACCGGCGCCCTCAAGACCTCCGCGGAGCTGGCGGAGCCCCGCCCGACCGTGCTCCCGAGCAGCTGGCACCCCGAGAGCTATTCCGAGGCCTGGACGAACACGGGACTCGCCGGCTACTTCCTCAACACGGTCCTGCTCGCCTTCGGAGCCCTGCTGTTCCAGCTGGTCATCGACGTCTGCGCCGCCTACGCCCTGTCCAAGCTCCGCCCCGTGCTGGGCAACGCGGTGCTCGCGATGATGCTGGCCACCCTGATGCTGCCGGTCTCCGCGCTGCTCGTGCCCGTGTACCTCACCGTCGTGGACGTTCCCCTCGTCCACGTGAACCTGATCAACACGCCGTTCGCCATCTGGCTGCCGGCCGCGGCGAACGCCTTCAACGTCTTCATCCTCAAACGCTTCTTCGACCAGATCCCCACCGAACTGCTCGACGCCGCCCGGATCGACGGCGCGGGCACGGTCCGCGTCCTCGTCTCGGTGATCCTCCCGCTGTCCCGCCCGGTGCTCGCCGTGGTGTCCATCTTCGCCGTGGTCGGTGTCTGGAAGGACTTCCTCTGGCCGATGCTCGTCCTGCCGGACGAGACCAAGCAGCCGATCACCGTCGCACTCAACCGCCTCGCGGAGTTCATGCCGGCCAACCAACTCCTCGCCGGCATGGTCATGGCCAGCGTCCCGCTGCTGGTCCTCTTCCTCCTCTTCCAGCGGCACATCATCTCCGGCCTCACCGCAGGAAGCCTCAAGGGCTGACCACTCCCGGTCTCCCCGGCACCGCCGCAGCGACGGACCGCCGCGGCGTCCCCCACCGCGCCCGCCCGCCCCCGCGCGCGGGACGCGCCTTCAGAAAGGACACGCCGCCGTGTCTTCTCCCCGAGGAACCCGCACCAGAGCCGCACGCCTCATCTCCCCACT
This sequence comes from Streptomyces sp. NBC_01264, assembly GCF_026340675.1. Taxonomy (NCBI): domain Bacteria; kingdom Bacillati; phylum Actinomycetota; class Actinomycetes; order Kitasatosporales; family Streptomycetaceae; genus Streptomyces; species Streptomyces sp. NBC_01264. The sequence continues at coordinate 687,626 of NZ_JAPEOX010000002.1, read as the reverse complement.
CCTCCTCACCGCCTTGGCCACCACCGGCCTCACCGGCACCCTCGCCACCGGCTCGTACGCCGCCGCCGTCACCCTGGAGGCGGAGTCGGCCGCCCTGTCGGGCGGTGCCCGCGCCGAGTCGGAGCATTCCGGTTACACCGGCACGGGCTACGTCGGTGGTTTCACGGACGGCAACAAGGGGGCCGCTTCCGTCTCCTTCGCGGTGCAGTCGGCCGCGTCCGGTACGGGTTCGGTCGCGATCCGGTACGCCAACGGCACGGGTTCCGCGCAGACGTTGAGCCTTTACGCGAACGGGGTCAAGGTCCGTCAGGTGTCCCTCCCCGCCACCGCGAACTGGGACACCTGGGCCGTCCGCGAGGAGCCGCTGCCCCTGGCCGCCGGCGCCAACACCGTCGCGTTGACCTTCACCACCGCCGACTCCGGCAACGTGAACCTCGACGGCATCACCCCCACCGGCCCCAGCACCACGCCCACCGACCCGCCGCCCACCTCCCTCAGCCACCAGGCCGAGACCGCCTTCGCCTCGGGCGGCCCCGCCACCGCCTCCGCCGTCGCCGGCTTCAGCGGATCCGGGTACCTGACGGGCTTCACCACCACCGGCGCCCGCGCCGTCTTCTCCGTCTCCACGCCCACCGCCGCCACCCGGCAGGTGGCCGTGCGCTACCGCACCCCGGGGGCCAACCCCGCGACCATCACCCTGACGGCCAACGGAGCTCCCGTACGCAGGCTCACCCTCCCCGCCACCTCGGGAGCCTGGGCCGCCTTCACCACCGACGCGCCCCTGCGGGCCCACCTCAACACCCTCACCCTGCGCACGGAGGCAGGGGACAGCGGCGACCTCCAGCTGGACGGCATGGAGGTCACCGGCTCGGAGGCGAACGCCACCCGCGGCGCGAGCCTCCCGTTCACCGCCTACGAGGCCGAGGCCGGCGCGACCAACGCCTCCGTCACGGGTCCGGACCGCACGTACAAGACCCTGGCCTCCGAGGCCTCCGGCCGGCGGGCCGTCGTACTCGACCAGACGGGGGAGTACGTCCAGTTCACCCTGGCCAAGGCCGCCAACGCGGTGACCGTGCGCTACTCGATCCCGGACAACGCGGCCGGCACGGGCGACAACGCCACCCTCAGCCTCTACGCCAACGGCGCCCACACCAAGGACCTCGCCCTCACCTCCAAGTACAGCTGGGTCTACGGCGCCTACCCCTACGGCAACGACCCCTCCCAGGGCGATGCCCACCGCTTCTTCGACGAGACCCGCACCCTCACCGGCGAGTTCCCCGCCGGTACCGTGCTGAAGTTCCAGAAGGACGCCGGGGACACCGCCGCCTCCTACGCCATCGACCTCGTCGAGACCGAGACCGCCCCGACGGCCGCCCCCATGCCCGCCACCGGATTCGTCTCCGCCGCCGGCCTCGGCGTCACCCCGAACAACGGCAGCGACGACACCGGCGCCCTGAACAGCGCACTGTCCACCGCCACCGCCCAGGGCAAGGGCCTGTGGCTCCCCGCCGGTACGTACGACCTCTCGGGATCCGTCAACCTCACCGGAGCCGTTCTGCGCGGCGCGGGCGAATGGCACACCACCCTGCGCGGCAAGAACGGCAAGGGCGGGCTGTTCGGACGCGGCGGCACCAGCACCGTGCAGGACCTGGCGATCACCGGAGAGTCCGACCACCGCGACGACGCCAACAGCGACGCAGCCGTCGAGGGGGACTTCGGCTCCGGCTCCACCCTGCAGAACCTCTGGATCCAGCACAGCAAGGTCGGTCTCTGGATCGACGCACCCACCCGCGGCCTGCTCGCGACCGGCCTGCGCATCCGGGACACGTACGCGGACGGGGTCAACCTGCACAAGGGCACCTCGGGCAGCGAGGTCTCCCAGAGCAGCATCCGCAACACCGGCGACGACGCCCTCGCGATGTGGTCGGAGGCCCAGGCCGTCACCGACTGCGTGCTCCGCTCCAACACCGTCCAGCTCCCGCTGCTCGCCAACGGGGCCGCGATCTACGGCGGCAGCGGAAACCGGATCGAGGACAACCTGGTCTCCGACACCGTCACCGGCTCCGCCGGAATCGTGGTCAGCACCCGCTTCGGCATCCCCTTCAGCGGACCGGCGACCGTGCGGCGCAACACCATCGAGCGGGCCGGCGGCTACGAGCCGAACTGGGCGAGCAAGCTCGGCGCCCTGTGGGTGTACGCGGACACCTCGGAGATCACCACGCCGGTACTCCTCCAGGACAACGACATCCTGGACAGTACCTACAGCGGCCTGCTCGTCTCCTGGCAGAAGAACGTCGCGAACCTGACGGTGAAGAACACCCGGATCGCCAAGGCCGGCGGCTACGGCATCGAGATCAACGCGGCGGGCGCGGGCACCTTCAGCGGGGTCACGGTCACCGACGCGGCCTCGGGCGGACTGAGCCTCGCCGGCGGGTTCGCCGTCAACCGCGGAGCCGGCAACTCGGGCTGGTAGCCCGGCCGCAGCACCGCAGCACCGCAGCACCGCAGCACCTCCCCGGAACCCGGGGCCCGGTCACCCCAGCCCCCCGCCGCCCGACCGGGCCCCGTACCCCGGCGCGTCCGCCCACCCCCGCGCCCCGTGCACACGTACACCCCCGCACCCACCCCACCAGGAGATCCCGTGACCCAGCGCACCCCGCACCCCGCAGCCTCTCCCTGGTGGCGGCACGCGGCGATCTACCAGATCTACATACGCAGCTTCGCCGACGGCAACGGCGACGGTACGGGGGACATCGCCGGAGTCCGCGCCCGGCTGCCCTACCTGCGGCAACTCGGTGTGGACGCCCTCTGGTTCAACCCCTGGTACGTGTCTCCCATGGCCGACGCCGGCTACGACGTGGCCGACTACCGCGACATCGACCCCCTCTTCGGAACGCTCGCCGAGGCCGAGGAGCTCATCGCCGAGGCCCACGGCCACGGGCTGCGGGTCATCGTCGACCTCGTCCCCAACCACTGCTCCGACCAGCACCCCTGGTTCGCCCGGGCCCTCGCGGCCGGCCCCGGGTCCCCCGAGCGCGAACGCTTCTGGTTCCTCCCCGGACGCGGTGAGCACGGCGAACTCCCGCCCAACGACTGGGGCTCCTACTTCGGCGGGCCCGCCTGGACCCGGATCACCGAGGCCGACGGCACCCAAGGTCCCTGGTACCTGCACATGTTCGCCCCCGAACAGCCGGACCTGAACTGGGAACACCCCGACGTCGCCGCCGAGTTCGAGGACGTCCTCAAGTTCTGGCTCGACCGCGGGGTCGACGGCTTCCGCATCGACGTGGCGCACGGCCTCGCCAAGAAGCCCGGTCTCCCCGACGTGGGCGAGAACCCGGACCCGACCGACCTGCCCTACCAGGACGTGGACGCCGTCCACGCCGTCTACCGCGACTGGCGCAAGATCCTCGACACCTACCCGGGCGACCGCGTGTTCATCGGCGAGGTCTGGCTCCCGGAGGCCGAGCAGTTCGCCCGCTACCTGCGCCACGACGAACTGCACTCCGCCTTCAACTTCGACTACCTGTGCGCCCCCTGGGACTCCGGCGTCCTGCGGAAGGTCGTCGACTCCACGATCGCCTCGCACGAACCGGTCGGCGCCCCGCCCACCTGGGTGCTCTCCAACCACGACACCATCCGCCACGTCACCCGCTACGGACGCGCCGACACCTCCTTCGACATGGGTGACAAGCGGCTCCTCGACCCCAGCGACGCCGAACTCGGCCGCCGCCGTGCCCGCGCCGCTGCCCTCGTCTCCCTGGCCCTGCCCGGCGGGGTCTACATCTACCAGGGCGACGAGCTCGGCCTGCCCGAGGTCCAGGACCTGCCCGACGAGGTCCTCCAGGACCCGACCTTCCTGCGCTCCGGCGGTACGGACCGGGGCCGCGACGGCTGCCGCGTCCCCCTGCCGTGGGAGGCCGACGGCCCCTCGCTCGGCTTCTCCGCCCCGGCGGCCGGGCGCGCCCCGGGCGATCCGGCCGAACGGGCCGAACCGGCGGCCCCCTGGCTGCCGCAGCCCGAGCGGTGGGCCGCCCTCAGCGCGGCGGCTCAACAGGAGGACCCGTACTCCGTCCTCACCCTCTACCGCGAGGCGCTCGCCCTGCGCGGCGCCGAACTGACGCGGCTGCCCGAGACACTGGAGTGGGTCGACGCGGGACCCGACACCCTGTGCTTCGACCGCCCCGGCGGTCTGCGCTGCCTGACCGCCTTCGCGAGCCCGGCCCCGCTTCCCGCGGGCGCCCGGGTCCTGCTCGGCAGCGGTCCCCTCGACACCGGCTCGGACGGCGCACCCGTACTGCCCCGGGACACCACGGTCTGGCTGCGCATGCCCGGGTAGGCGGCATCCGTGGGCCCCACGGCGCGGGCAATCCGTATCGTGAGATGCGGTGTCACATGTCGGCGGCGGCGTGCCAGACTCTTCCGCATGTGCCAGCAGAAGATTAGCGCCGGCGTGCCGGCCCGGAGCTGACCGAGACCACCCCAGCAGCCCACCGCCCGCACGCAGACCTCTCGCATCCGCGAGGGGTCTTCTTGTTTTCCGGGACCACGCACCTCCGCCCCAGGACAGGAGCCCACCCCTCATGACCCGCAGCGATGTTCTCCCCGCCGTCGACGACGCCGTGCGCACCGGCGACACCGCCTGCCACACGCTGACCGTCACCGTCCGGGACGGTGGTCACGCCCTCACCCGCATCTCCGCGCTCCTCAACAACCTGTCCGTCCGCAGACTGTCCTTCAGGGCAGCGGACGGCGGGGACCTCGCGGTGTGCGAGATCGTGGTGCCCGTGGCCGACTCGCCCCGCGCCTTGGCCAAGCTCCGGCGCTGCGTCGAGGTGGTCGAGCTGAGCGCCCACCCGGCGGGGGAGACCCGGGCCATCTGAACGAACCGCGCGGATTACTTGACTGACCGTTCCAGTATCCGTAGAGTTCGGGACGTGGCCAGGACCAAGGAATTCGATCCGGACGCCGCGCTGCAGTCGGCTCTGGAGCTGTTCTGGCGGCGCGGCTACGAGGCGACGTCGATGGCGGACCTCGTCGAGGCGCTCGGCATCGGGCGAGCCAGCATGTACGCCACCTTCGGGAACAAGCGCGAGCTCTACCTGAAGGCGCTGGACCGCTACAGCGAGCACCTCGACCCCGGCCTGCTGCGCGAACTGTCCCAGCCGGGACCCGCGCTGCCGGCCGTGCGCACGGTGGTACGCCGCTTCGCCGCCGAGTCGAGCACAGGCGACCTGCGGCGGAACGGCTGCTTCGTGACCAACGCGGCCGCGGAACTCGGAGCGCACGACCCGGCGGCGGCCCGCAGGGTCGAAGCGAGCTGGAACCACATCGAGACCCTGCTGCGCTCGGCGCTCACCCGGGCCCAGGCCCAGGGCGAACTGCCCGCGGACCGCGATCCGCGCACGCTCGCCAGCATGCTGCTGGTGCTGATGCAGGGCATGCGCGTCGTGGGCAAGGCCTCGCAGGACCCGGGCCGGGTCCGGGTCGCGGCGGAGCAGGCGCTGAGCCTGCTCGACTGACCGGACGCACGAGGGCGCCTCCCTCCGGGGAGGTTCTTTTCGGGCCTCATTCTGGAATGTACGATCCAGTTTATATTTCGAGGGGGAGTCATGACCGTCACGCAGACCGCACGCACCCAGCAGACGCTCACCGCGTCCGGATCCAGGGCGGCCCGACCGGCGCCCGGCCCGGCCTTCGCGCTGCTCGGCACCGTACAGATGACGTTGATCTTCGCGCTCACCTCGCTCGTCGTGCCGCTGCCCACGATCGGCCGCGAACTCACCCTGGGCCGCGACGACTTGCTGCTCCTCAGCGCCGCCTACGGGCTGAGCTTCGCCGGGCTCCTGCTCTTCGGGGGCCGCCTCACCGACCGGTTCGGCGGGCGCCGGGTGCTCACCGCCGGCCTGCTCCTCTTCGCCGTGGCCTCCCTCGCCGCACCGTTCGCCCAGGGGTCCGGCACGCTGCTCGCCGCCCGCTTCGCCCAGGGGGTGGCCGCCGCGCTCACCGCACCGGCCGCCATGGCCGTCCTGCGGGCGGTCTTCCCCGAACCCGCCGCGTTCGGACGGGCGATGGCCACCTGGGGCGGGCTGTCCGTACTCGGCGCCACCGCGGGCAACCTGCTCTCCGGAGTCATCTCGGCCGTGGCCGGCTGGCGGTTCTCCTTCGCCGTCCCGGTCGTGGTGGCCGTCGCCGCACTGCTCCTCGCACCCCGGCTGCTGCCCGCCACCGAGGCGGGCGAGGGCCGCTCCCTGGACCTGCCGGGCGCCCTGCTGGCCACCGCCGGGATCAGCCTCGTCAGCTACGGGTTCGTCCTCACCGACGTCCGGCCCTGGGGATCGACGGGCGTCCTGGTCGCCCTGCTCGCCGCGACGGCGCTCCTGGTGGCCTTCCCGCTCGTCGAGCGCCGGATCCGTGACCCCCTCCTCCCGCTCACGTTCCTCCGCGACCGCCGCCGGGTCCTGGCCCTCGCCGCCATCGGCCTGACCGCCGCCGGATCGACCGTGACCTTCGTCCTCCTCTCGCTCCACCTCCAGCAGGAACTGGGCTGGTCGGAGCTGCGGACCTCCGCCGCGTTCCTCCCCTTCGCGGTGGTGCTGCTCGTGGCCGGCCGGGTGGCCGGTCCCCTCGTGGGCCGGTACGGAGCGCCCCGCGTCACCACCACCGGCCTCGCGGTCGCCGCGGCCGGGCTGGGGCTCCTCGCGCTCACCGGCCTGGCCGCGCAGATCCCGTACGCCTACGGCCTGCTCCCCGGCCTGATCCTGCTGCCCGTCGGCACGGCGGCCGCCTTCGCGGGGGCCGCGGTCCTCGCCACCGACGGGGTGGAGCCGCACCAGGCGGGACTCGCCGGCGGGGTCATGAACACCGCGATGGAGCTCGGCCCGACGGTCGTCTTCGCCGCCGTGCTCTCCCTGGGCTCCGACACGGTCTCGCTGGCCGCCACCGCGCTCGCCTTCGGCGCGGCCGCCTTCCTCAACACCCGCATCAAGTAACCGACAGACACCCGACCGAGCAAAGGAATCACCCTCATGTCCGCACGTTTCACCGGCAAGAACGTCCTCGTCACCGGAGCGGGCTCCGGCATCGGCCGGACCGTCGCCCTCGCCTTCGCCGCCGAGGGAGCCGCGGTCGCCGTGGCCGGCCGCACCGCGGCACTGCTCGACGAGACGGTCGAGCTGATCGAGAAGGAGGGCGGCAGGGCGATCGCGGTGACCGCGGACGTGACCCGCTCCGAGGACGTACGGGCCATGGTGCGCCGCACCGTCGAACACTTCGGCGGCATCGACGTCGCCGTGAACAACGCGGGCGTCTTCCGGGGCGGCGGCCCCGTGGCGGACCTGGCGGAGGAGGACTGGCGCGGCATGCTGGACATCAACCTCACCGGTGTCCTGCTCAGCCTGCAGGCCGAGGTCGCCGCCATGCGTGACCAGCCCGGGGGCGGGGCGATCGTCAACATCTCCTCGAACCTCGGCGCGCACACCCGCATCCCGGGAGTCGCCGGCTACCTCACGACGAAGGCGGCCGTCTCCGCCCTGACCCGGGCCGCGGCCCTCGACCACATCGCCGATGGTGTCCGCATCAATGCCGTCAGCCCCGGCGCGACCGCCACCACGATGTCCCTGCGGCCGGGGGAGGGTGACGCCGAGCGTGCGGTGAGGATGAAGGACGAATCGCCGCTGGGCCGGGTGTCCTCCACCGCCGAGGTCGCGGCGGCCGTGCTCTACCTGGCATCGCCGGACGCCGGCTCCGTGGTCGGCACCGACCTGGTGATCGACGGCGGCGTCGCCGCCTGACCCCGGAAATGGGTCCGGCCCCCTCGACGCCTGGGCGTCGAGGGGGCCGGACCTTTCGTAGCGGGGACAGGATTTGAACCTGCGACCTCTGGGTTATGAGCCCAGCGAGCTACCGAGCTGCTCCACCCCGCGCCGTTGTGAACACCACTGTACGGGATCCCGGGCCGGCCTCCGACCACGGCCGAAAATCCGGGCCGGCCCGGACGGAAAATGAACAGGGCGGGGCGGAAATTTCCGGACCGGTGGAAGGGGCGGGTTTTATTTTCACGCCGATCCGACCCTGCCGTGCTACTGTGGTTTGAGTTGCAGTTGTGGTTCCCAAAATTTCGAGCACCTCTGCCCACTCCTCTCGTAGGAGCAGGGCGAGTGTTCTTGTTTTTCCGGCGTTTTCCGGGCTGGGCAATCATCGGCGACTTGAGATCCGCACAGTGCGGATCTCCGGGCTGTGCCCCGAAGGAGTTAAAAAAACATGGCTAATGGCACCGTGAAGTGGTTCAACGCGGAAAAGGGCTTCGGTTTCATCGAGCAGGAGGGTGGCGGTCCTGACGTGTTCGCCCACTACTCGAACATCGCCTCGCAGGGCTTCCGTGAGCTTCAGGAAGGCCAGAAGGTCAGCTTTGACATCGCGCAGGGCCAGAAGGGCCCGACCGCCGAGAACATCGTCACCGCCTGACGTTCACGCGTAACCGCGTAGCTGGGGCCCGCACCTTGGGTGCGGGCCCCAGCTCGTTGCGTTTTTTGGATCTGCGGGCCGCGGCCCGTGTGCGCGGCGCGGCAGGGGAAACCTGTACCGGCGCCCCACCGTTCGGCCGATGGACACGCTCTACGGCTCCCCACCCGGATGCGGCGCATTTTCCGCCGACACATAGGGTGATAATCCTTTATCTGACGTCGATCGAAGTTCGATTCGACTTCGTCATATTTTTTATGCTCCGGCTCATTCTTGTGAATCCTCGTGCGGCCAGATTTTCGCCGCCGAGAACTCCTCGATGTGCGCCGTATCGAGGAAGGTTCTGCATGAACCGTACGACCCGCATGAATGACCGGTCTTCGTCCTCCCGTACGGGTGGATCCAACAGCTCCTACGGCTCCTACGGCGGCTCCTCCGGCTCCGGCAGCCGCTCGTTCGGCAGCCGATTCGGCTCGTCCGCCCCCAGCCGCTCCAGCGGTCCCAAGCGCTCGGGTGGCGGCGGCTACGGGCGCCGTCCCGCCGCACCGCAGGGCGAGTTCGCCCTGCCGGTCACCGTGGTCCCCGCGCTGCCCGCCGTCGAGGCGTTCGCCGACCTGGCGATGCCGTCCCAGCTGCTTGCCACGCTCACCCGTGAGGGCATGACCACCCCGTTCCCGATCCAGGCGGCCACACTGCCGAACGGCCTCGCGGGCCGGGACGTCCTGGGGCGCGGCCGTACCGGCTCCGGCAAGACCCTGGCCTTCGGCCTCGCGCTGCTGGCCCGTACCGCCGGCCAGAGCGCCGAGTCGGGCCAGCCGCTCGCGCTGGTCCTCGTACCCACCCGTGAGCTCGCACAGCAGGTCACGGCGGCTCTCACGCCGTACGCCCGCGCCGTGAAGCTGAGGATCGCCACCGTCGTCGGCGGCATGCCGATCCACCGCCAGGCCGGCGCGCTGCGCGCCGGGGCCGAAGTGGTCGTCGCCACCCCGGGCCGCCTGAAGGACCTCATCCAGCGGGGTGACTGCCGGCTGAACCAGGTCGGGATCACCGTCCTGGACGAGGCCGACCAGATGGCCGACATGGGGTTCATGCCCCAGGTCACCGCGCTCCTCGACCAGGTGCGCCCCGAGGGCCAGCGGATGCTGTTCTCCGCCACCCTCGACCGCAACGTCGACCTGCTGGTCCGCCGCTACCTGACGGACCCCGTCGTGCACTCCGTGGACCCCTCGCAGGGCGCCGTCACCACGATGGAACACCACGTCCTGCACGTCCAGAACTTCGACAAGCAGGCCGCCACGACCGAGATCGCCGCCCGCGAGGGCCGCGTGATCATGTTCCTGGACACCAAGCACGGCGTGGACAGGCTCACCGAGCACCTGCTGAGCAACGGCGTGCGCGCCGCGGCGTTGCACGGCGGAAAGTCGCAGCCCCAGCGCACCCGTACCCTCACCCAGTTCAAGTCCGGGCACGTCAGCGTTCTCGTGGCCACGAACGTCGCGGCCCGCGGCATCCACGTGGACAACCTGGACCTCGTCGTCAACGTGGACCCGCCGACCGACCCCAAGGACTACCTGCATCGCGGCGGCCGTACGGCCCGCGCCGGTGAGTCCGGCAGCGTCGTCACCCTGGTCCTGCCCAACCAGCGCCGCGACATGGTCCGTCTCATGCAGGCTGCGGGGATCACCCCGCAGACCGCCCAGGTCCGCTCCGGCGAGGCCGAGCTGAGCCGGATCACCGGCGCCCAGACGCCGTCCGGCGTCCCGGTCGTCATCACGGCCCCGGTCACCGAGCGCCCGAGGGGGGGCGCCGGCGCCACCTCCCGCGGCCGCCGCAGCCGGCCCGCGCAGGACCGGCGCAGCAGGACCGGCACGACCGCCCGGGGCCCGCAGCGTCAGTCCCCGGCCGCCGCGGCGGCGTAGGTAGCCCCGCCCGGATCCTGCCGGACCGGGCACGGACGGTTCTCTTCTACCTGTGAGGCAGCATGCGCTTCGTCATCGCCCGCTTTCCGTTCGACCTGACCAAGGCCGGGGTCCTGGAATCGATGAAGGGCGTCAAGCCCGAACCGATCACCGCTGACTCGGTGGTCATAGGGCGTCGGTCCTACCCCGTGAAGCAGGTGGGCGCCGTCATCACCCGCCAGGACCGCCGCGACTTCACCGCCGCCGAGGTGATCCGGGCGCTGACCGCGCTGGGCTTCACCTGTCGCCCGCTCGAGACGGTCCCGGCGCCCGCCGTCGGCCTGACCCCGCTCGAGAAGGCGTCGGCCATGCTCGGCGCCCCCTCGGGCGTGTAGCGGAGCCGCGGGAACGACGCGTACGGAGCCCGGGGCCCCGGTCGGCTGCAGCCGACCGGGGCCCCGGGCCTTTGCGTGCCACCGGCTCAGGCGCCCGGGGTCAGGCCCGGCTCAGGCCCGGGTCCAGCGCGGGTGCGCCGTCGCCGCGGGGGCTGGCGGGGGTTCGGCTCCGTCCAGGCGCAGGCTGCGCAGGGTGGCCTCCGTCTCGCGCTGGAAGTGCGCGTAGGTGATCAGCCGCTCCCACAGCGGGTCGGGACGGCCCGGGACGGTGGCCCCGCGCGCCTCCCACTCGCGGGCGAGCTGCTCGAAGACGACCGCCCCGCCCGAGGGGGCGGCGCTGCCCGACTGCTGCCGGGGGATGCCCCGTGCCATCGCGGCGGGGGCGCGCTCGGGTGCCCGGTGCCGGGCCGGGGACGGGGAGACGGCGTGTGGAGTGCCCATGCCCGCCCCAACGATTCTGCGGGCCCCCCGGGTACGCCTCCCGGCGGATCAGCCCAGCCGGGTGGGCGACGAGGCCGCCGGAGCCAGGAGGCGCGGGGCTCCGGTGCCGTCCGCCGGGACCGTCCAGAGGTCCGTGGTGTCCACGGAACCCTCGGCGGGCAGGGCGTAGGCGAGCGTCCTGTCGTCGAGCCAGAGTGCCTGATCGTCCACGCTGCGCTTCTCCGTCAGCGGCTGCTCCCGCAACGTCCGCAGGTCCAGTACGTGTTCGCGCCACAGGGACGCGCCGCGCTGTACCCGCTTCTTGTACGCGACCCGGGTCTCGTCGGGGGAGAGGGACGGGCACTCGACGTTCGAGGCGAGGGTGGTGACGCTGCGCCGCGCGATCGAACCCTTCACCAGGTACGTCTGGTTGCCGGTGGCGAGCGTGGCGTAGAAGGTGTCGTCGTCCTTGGAGAAGGTGACGCCCCAGAAGTTGGCGTCGCTCGCGCTGTAGGGGCGGCCCTCCAGCTCGATGGCGAACTTCTCCAGGTCCGGTTCGAGCGTTCCCGTACGGGTGTCCACGATCGAGGTCCGGGTGGAGAAGAACGCGGAGCCGTAGGACTCCCCGGTGACGAAGACGGTCCAGGCGGCGAAGCGGCCGCTCGGGGAGACCCGGGCCCGCGAGGGGGTGCCCGCGAGCGGGAACTCGCGCCGCGTGCGCAGTTCGGAGTCGACGATCAGCGCCCGGTTGTCCTGGGCGAGTGCGCCCGGGGCGGAGCTCAGACAGACGCCGGTGCCGCCCGCGGCGTGGAACCGCAGGCAGGTGAGGCCCGAGGCGGTCCGTGCCTCCTGCGGTGAGCTGTCCGGTACGGAAACCAGGGCTCCGCGGTGCGGCCCCTGCGCGCCGTTGAGGAAGGCCAGAGCGCCGCGCCGGTCGAGCATGACCTTGCCCGGGGCGGCCGTCGGGTCGCCCGCGCGGGTCTGCTCCGAGCGGGCGGCGGCGCGCACCACCAGCACGCCGGCCAAGCCCCCGAGGAGCAGCACGGCCAGGGCGAGTAGGAGCAGCCGGCGTGAGCGCGTCATCGGTGTCCTCGGGGGCGTCGGGATTGCGGGGCCCCGGCGGTGTCGCCGTCCTGGGCCGTGGGGCGGAGTACGAATCCGGCGACGGCCGCGCAGCAGCACAGGCCGGCCGCGGCGGCGGCGAGCGCCTGTCCCGAGCCCAGGACCGTCCACGCGGCGCCGAAGGCCAGGGAGCAGCCGAAACGGGACAGGGCCTGGCCGGTGCCCACGAGCGCGATGCCGGTGGCCCGCAGCTTCGCGGGGACGGTCGCGGCCACGGCGGCGGGCAGCACCCCGTCGGTGGCGGCGTAGAACATGCCGTGCAGGGCGAGGACCAGGTAGGGGAGCGCGGGCAGGCCGGGGGCCCACAGGAGCAGCCCGTACCCGGCCAGCAGGAGGGCGTGCCCGGCGAGGAACACGGTGCGGCGTCCGACGCGGTCCGCGAGGGCGCCCGCCGGGACGGCCAGCAGCAGGAACACGGCCGCGGTGCCCAGGGGGAGCAGCGGGAACCAGCGCTCGCCGATGCCGGTGCGGTCCTGGAGCAGCAGGTACAGGAAGGCGTCGCTGACGGTGGTGAGCCCGAGCAGGGCCGCGCAGCCCGCCAGGGCGCGCAACCGGGGCAGCCGCAGCAGGCCCAGGGCGTCGCGCAGGTTCACCGCGTCCGGCTTCGGGGCGGAGGGCCGCCGCGAAGCCGGTACGGGTACCGGGGGAGCGGCGGGCTTCCGGCGGGCCGGGCGGGCGGGCCGCGGCTGCGCGCCGGACGGGACGAACAGCAGGAGCACCACGACACCGAGGGCGGCCACACAGGCGCTGACCCCGAAGACGGCGTCGTACCCGTCGACGGTCAGGCTCAGGATGAAGAACGCGGCGAGCGGCCCGAGCAGGGCCCCGGTGGTGTCCATGGTGCGGTGGACCCCGAAGGCCCGCCCCTGCAACTCCGGAGGCGTGGACAGGGAGATGAGCGCGTCGCGCGGGGCGGTGCGCAGGCCCTTTCCGGTGCGTTCCAGGGCCAGGATCAGTGCCACCGGGCCGAGGCTGTGGGCGAGCAGGAGCAGCGGCTTGCACAGGGCGGAGAGGCCGTAGCCGATGCCGGCGATGAGCTTGTGGTTGCGGATGCGGTCGGCGAGGTGGCCGCCGGTCAGCTGCACCAGCGCGCTGACCCCGTTGTACAGGCCGTCGAGCGCGCCGAAGCCGAGCGGGCTCAGGCCCAGTCCGGCGACGAGGTAGAGCGGCAGGACGGCGGTGACCATCTCGGAGGAGACATCGGTGATCAGGCTGACCGTGCCCAGTGCGAGGACGGTCGAGGCGACCGCGGGTGCGCGGACGGAGGATCCGTCGGCGGTGGTCTTCGCGTCCTCGGGCGCGGAGCGGTCCGCGAGGTACATGTCTTTCGAACTCCCGGTCGGGCGGCTGAACGGCGAGCCAGTCGTACGTGTGAATGGCACCCTAGTGGTTGTACGGGCCAACTGGGCCGCATACGGCGCGATCCGGCCGCTCGGCCCCGCGGCACGCTCAGCCCTGGCGGCTGCTCTCGTCGCGCAGCCAGGTGGAGAAGTCCCCGCTCCGGATGGCCTTGCGGGAGCCGCGGCGGGCCGCGAGGGCGGCGACGACGAACACCACCATCCCCGGGAGCAGCCGTGGTTGGGCCCGGAGCAGTGCCCGCAGGTCCCCCGTGCCGGTGCGCGCGGACGGTGCGGCCGCCTCCGGTCCGGAGGGCCGTGACGCCTGGAACCGCTCCAGTTCGGCGGAGGAAGTCGCCGCCCGCACCCGGCGTTTGATCAGGTCGCCCCAGGTGCGCGGTGGCAGGACCACGACCCTGGCCGACTCCACCACCTGCCGCTCTCCCGGCGCGAAGGCCAGGGACGCGGCCAGATCGTCGGCCATCAGCGGAGGCAGGGCGGCGAGCCGGGCGTGCCCCGCCTCGGACACGGCGATGACCCCGCGCCCGAACAGCCCCTCGCGAACGGCCGGGAGCAGCTGCCAGACCCGGTAGTACGCCCGGACGGGCCAGGCGCAGCCGGTAAGCGGAATGTCCCGCCCGGGGGCCGTGGCCAGGAGGGCCGGGCTGCCGGCGAGGGCGTCGGCCAGGGCCCGTACGTCGGCCGCGCCGACCACCACGTCGGCGTCCACGTAGAGGCGGGGGAAACCGTGCGCGTGCTTGTCCCCCACCCGAAGTGCCGTGTGTTTGGAAGGAGTCGGGATCTCGACCACCCGTACGCGGGAGCCACGGGCGGCGGCCACTGCGGCGGTGTCGTCCGTACAGCCGTTGCACACCACGACGATGTCGGGCCCGGTGGCCGGGGCCGCGGACGGGTCGGACAGGAGCGCGTCGAGGAGCCGGCCGATGACCCGCCCCTCGTTGTGGGCCGGGATCACGATGCTGGTCACCCCGGAAGTATGCACGGCCGAACGCCCGTACCGACCGTTTCCTCCAACTCTCCCCGGCCGTACGCCCCGTGGTCTAGATTGAACGCAGCCGACCGGATTCGGCATGCTTCGGCAATGCCGTGATCCACGCTGCAGTCCAGTCGGCACAGGGTAGTTGGGGCAGGTTTACGGGTTCGGCGGCTTGGGGGAACAGGCCGCCTGTCCGTGGCCGGCCGGCGCGAGGGGTGCCGGCCGGCCGGGGGGCGGAAGTACGTGGAACACGTACGGCATCGGTCGTGGGGGCCATCACCGTCGGCGGGTCACGCGCGGGTCGCACAGGCGCCCGGCATGCCCTCGGCGGCACTCCCTTCCTTCGCACGCGTCCCGGCCATGGGTCGTCGACACGCCCGCGGGCGTGCGCGGAAGGAAAGGGAATGCTGTGAAGGACACCGCGAAGGACGCCGGGCGGGACGCCGCGGGCGCAGGTGCGGGTGGCGGACGGACCGAGCCGTTAGGGGTCGCCGTCGTCGGAGCGGGCTACTGGGGCCCCAATCTCGTCCGCAACTTCCAGTCCAGTCCGGAGTTCAGGCTCCGCTGGCTCTGTGATCTGAACGTGGACCGGGCCCGGCAGGTGCTCGGCGGTTACTCGACGGTCCAGGCGACCGCGGACTACGCGGCGGTGCTGGCCGACCCCGAGGTGAAGGCCGTCGCCGTGGCGACCCCGGCCGGTACCCACCTGGACGTGGCGCTGGCCGCCCTGCGCGCCGGCAAGCACGTCCTCGTGGAGAAGCCGCTCGCCGCCACCTACGAGGACGGGCTGCGGCTGGTGAACGAGGCCGAGGAACGCGGTCTCACCCTGATGTGCGACCACACCTACTGCTACACCCCGGCCGTGGCCCGCATCCGGGACATGGTCCGCTCCGGCGAACTCGGCGACATCCAGTTCGTGGACTCGGTCAGGATCAACCTCGGACTGGTCCAGAAGGACATCGACGTCCTGTGGGACCTGGCCCCCCACGACCTCTCGGTGCTCGACTTCATCCTCCCGGACAACGTCCACCCGGTCGCGGTCGCCGCCCACGGGGCCGACCCGATAGGCGCCGGCCAGTCCTGCGTGGCCTATCTGACGCTCCAGCTGAACACGGGCGCCATCGCGCACGTCCACGTCAACTGGCTCTCCCCGGTGAAGGTCCGCACCACGATGGTCGGCGGCTCCAAGCGCACCCTGGTGTGGGACGACCTCAACCCCACCCAGCGCGTCGCGGTGTTCGACCGGGGCGTCGACCTCACGGCCCCGCAGGAGATCGGCGCGGACGAGCGCCGCGACATGCTCGTCTCCTACCGGACCGGCGACATGGTGGCACCCGCGCTCGGCGAGAAGGAGGCCCTGCGCAGCATGGTCGAGGAGTTCGCCGCGTCGATCAGGACGGGACGGGCGCCGCTCACCGACGGGCGGGCCGGGCTCCAGGTCCTCGACATCCTCGAAGCGGCCTCCCGCAGCCTGGAGTTCAAGGGCGCCGTCGTCGGACTGCGCACCGGCCGTTGAGCGCCCCGAACGCCGTCCGGGCCGCGTGCGGCGCGCCGGGCACAGCAGGGAACACCATGACCGACTCAGTAGGGGCAGGGCGTTGAGCAGCGTACGAGGCAAGAGGATTCTGGTCACCGGCGGAGCGGGCACGATCGGCTCGCACCTGGTGGACCTGCTGGTGGACAACGGGGCGCGCGAGATCGTCGTGCTCGACAACTTCGTACGGGGACGCACCGCCAACCTGGCCCGCGCCCTGCCGAGCGGGGTCGTGGACCTCGTCGAGGGCGATATCCGGGACATATCCGCGGTGCGCAAGGCGACCGAGGGAGCCGACTTCGTCTTCCACCTGGCGGCGATCCGGATCACCCAGTGCGCCGAGGAGCCGCGGCTGGCCAACGAGGTGATGGTCGACGGGACGTTCAACGTGCTGGAGGCCGCCGCGGCCGCCGGTGTGGGCAAGGTCATCGCCTCGTCCTCGGCCTCGGTCTACGGGATGGCCGAGTCCTTCCCGACCACCGAGCGCCACCACGCGTACAACAACGACACCTTCTACGGGGCCGCGAAGGCCTTCAACGAAGGCGTGCTGCGCAGTTTCCACGCCATGTACGGGCTGGACTACGTCGCACTGCGCTACTTCAACGTGTACGGCCCCCGGATGGACATCCACGGGCTCTACACCGAGGTGCTGATCCGGTGGATGGAGCGGATCGCCGCGGGCGAACCGCCGCTGATCCTCGGCGACGGCACCCAGACCATGGACTTCGTCGACGTCCGGGACATCGCCAGGGCCAACCTCCTGGCCGCCGAATCGGACCTGACCGACGAGGTGTTCAACGTCGCGAGCGGATCCGAGACCAGCCTGCTCGAGCTGGCCAACGGGCTCCTGGAGGCCATGGGCGCCGAGGGCCTGACGCCGGAGCACGGGCCGGCCCGCGCCGTGAACGGGGTGACCCGCCGGCTCGCCGACACCTCGCAGGCCGCCGAGCGCCTCGGCTTCACGGCCGGGATCGACCTGCGCAGCGGGCTGCGGGACCTGGTCGACTGGTGGCGGGCCGAGCGCGCCGCGGACGCGGAGGCCGCGACGGCCGCCGGAGCCGGCCGATGAGCGCCCAGGACGCCGGGGCCGGGGCCGCTCCCGCCACCCCCGCCCGGATCCCCGTCATGATCCCGTGGCTCGGTGAGGAAGAGGCGCGGGCCGCCGCCGACGCGGTCCTGTCCGGCTGGGTGGCCCAGGGACCCCGGGTCGCCGCGTTCGAACGGGCCTTCGCCGAGCGCGTGGGCGCCGAGCACGGCATCGCGGTGAGCTCGTGCACCACCGCCCTGCACCTCTCGCTGATCGCGCTCGACCTCGCCCCGGGCGACGAGGTCGTCATCCCCTCCCTGTCCTTCATCGCCACGGCGAACGCCGTGCGCTACGTGGGCGCCCACCCGGTGTTCGCGGACGTCGAGGAGGCCACCGGCAACCTGACCGCAGCCACCGTGGACGCCGTCCGCACCCCGCGCACCAAGGCGGTCATCGCCGTCCACCAGGGCGGGGTCCCGGCCGACGTGCACGCCCTGCGCGCCGCCTGCGCCGACTGGGGCATCGCCCTGGTGGAGGACGCCGCCTGCGGCATCGGCGCCACCGTGGGCGGCAAGTCGGTCGGCCAGGGGGCGCTGCTGGCCGCCTGGTCCTTCCACCCCCGCAAGGTGATCACCACCGGCGAGGGCGGCATGGTGACCACGGACGACGCCGCCTGGGCCGAGCGGCTGCGCCGGCTGCGCGAGCACGGCATGAACGTGTCCGCCGCGCAGCGGCACGCGAGCAGCAAGCCGATCGCCGAGAGCTACCTCGAGGTCGGCTACAACTACCGGATGACCGACATCCAGGCCGCGGTGGGCCTGGTGCAACTGGGCAAACTGGACGAGATCGTGGCCCGCAGGCGGTTCCTCGCCGCCCGCTACGCGCGGCTCCTCGCCGGTGTCCGTGGTCTGACCCCGGTCCGGGACCCCGGTCACGGCGAGGGAAACTTCCAGTCGTACTGGGTGCTCCTGGCCGAGGACTTCCCCGTCGGCCGCGACGAGTTGCTCGCGGTGCTCGCCGAGGCCGGGATCTCGGCCCGGCGCGGGATCATGGCCTCCCACCTGGAGCCGGCGTACGCCGGTCACGGTGCGGCGGCGCTGCCGGTGACCGAGCGGATCACCCGCGACTCGCTGATCCTGCCGCTGTTCCACACCATGACCGAGGAGCAGCAGGACCGGGTGGTGGCGGTGCTGCGCGAACAGGCCGACGGATGACCGCCGCCGTCACCGGGGCCGCGGCGACCGAGGACCTGCTGATCGTCGGCGCGGGCGGTTTCGCCCGGGAGACGGCCCAGGCCGTACGGGACGCGGCCGCCGCCGACCTGGCGGCGGACCGGGTCCCGCGCTGGCGGCTCGCCGGGCACCTCGACGACGATCCGGCCCTGCACGGGCGGGAGGTCGACGGGGTTCCCGTGCTGGGCGGCAGCGCGCTGGTGCACGAACGCCCGGACGCCCGCGCGGTGGTCTGCGTCGGCAGCCCCCGCGACTACGGGGTACGGGCCCGCCTGGTGCGGCGCCTGGCCCTGCCCGAGAGCCGGTACGCCACCGTGGTCCACCCCACGGCGGCGCTCTCCGGTTCCTCGGTCCTCGGGCCGGGCACGGTGCTCCTCGCGCACTGCGTACTGACGGCCGCGGTACGGGTCGGGGCCCATGTGGCGGTCATGCCGCACGTGGTCCTCACCCACGACGACGAGGTCGGGGACTTCGCCACCCTGGCCTCCGGGGTCCGCCTCGGGGGCGGGGTCCGGCTGGGGCGCGGGGCCTACGTGGGCGCCGGCGCGCTGGTCCGGGAGTACACCGAGGTCGGCGCCTGGTCGCTGACCGGGATGGGAAGCACGGTCCTGGCCGACGTACCGGCCGGCGAGGTGTGGGCCGGAAGCCCCGCCCGCCGGCTGCGCGAGGCGGGGGGCCCGGCGCTCGACGAGCTGCGGGCCGATGAGTTGGAGACCGGCCGCGGGCCGGAGACACGGATGGGGAGCACAGCCGCATGAACCAGATACCGCTCGTCGACCTGAAGGCAGCGCACGCCGAGGTCGCGGACGAATTACGTGCGGGATTCGACCGGGTCCTGGCCGACACCGCCTTCATCGGCGGCGAGGAGGTCCGGGCCTTCGAGCGCGAGTACGCGGCCTTCGCCGGGGTCGGACACTGCGTCGGCGTGGCCAACGGCACCGACGCCCTGGAACTGGCCCTGCGGGCGAGCGGAGTGGGCGTCGGCGACGAGGTCGTCCTGCCCGCGAACACCTTCATCGCCACCGCCGGAGCCGTCGCCCGGATCGGCGCCAAGCCGGTGCTGGCCGACTGCCTCCCCGACACCCTGCTGCTGGACCCGCAGGCCGCGCTCGACGCGGTGACCCCGGCCACCCGCGCGGTGGTCCCGGTCCACCTGTACGGGCAGTGCGCCGACACCGGCGCGCTGGCCGCGGGCCTGCCCTCGTACGCGAAGATCGTCGAGGACGCCGCGCAGAGCCAGGGCGCCTCCCGCGAGGGCCGCACCCCCGGCAGCGGCGGGATCGCCGCGACCAGCTTCTACCCGGGCAAGAACCTCGGCGCCTACGGGGACGCCGGCGCGGTGGTGACCGACGACGAGGAGGCCGCCGACCTGGTCCGGGCGCTGGCCAACCACGGCGGCGTCGCCAAGTACCGGCACGACGTGGCCGGTTTCAACAGCAGGCTCGACGGTCTGCAGGCCGTCGTGCTGCGGGCCAAACTGGCCCGGCTCGCCGGGGGGAACGAGGCCCGCCGGGCCGCCGCCGCCCGCTACGACGCGCTGCTCGCGGACCTGGCGGCCACCGGCCGCCTCACCCTGCCGGTCACGGCTCCGGGCAACGTGCACGTCTGGCACCTGTACGTCATCCGGGTCAGCGGAGCGGACCGCGACGCGGTCGTCGGCAAGCTCAACGCCGAGGGCATCGGCGCGGGCGTGCACTATCCGGCCCCGGTCCACCTCACTCCGGCCTTCGCCCACCTCGGCCGCGGCCGCGGGGCCTTCCCGCACGCGGAGCTGGCGGCCGACCGGATGCTCTCCCTCCCTCTCTTCCCGCAGATCACCGCCGCCCAACAGCAGCGGGTCGTGGTCGCGCTCTCAGCAGCGCTGCGCTGACGCCAGGCGTCGCATCACCCCAGGCACTCCCAAATGAGGTTCGGATGAACAGACGGACAAGGCTGCTGCGGTACGGGCTCTTCACCGTGGTGGCGGCCCTGATGGCGGCGGCGCTGCCGCCATCGGTGGCGGTCGCGGCGGACCCGTGCGGCCCCGGCTCCAATGCGATCGTGTGCGAGAACTCGAAGGCGGGCACACCGATGTCCGACTGGTTCGCACCCAGCGCCTACGGCGACATCAAGGGCTTCCCGGCCAAGGAGAGCGTGCAGGCGGGCGAGACCCTGCAGTTCAAGGTCCAGTCGCCGACCGCCTACAAGGTCTCGGTCTACCGGCTCGGCCACTACGGAGGTGACGGGGCCCGGCTGATGTCGACCGCGGCCCAGGCCGCCCAGACCTACCCGGCCAACTTCCCGCAGAGCGGCAATCCGGCGGCCTGCACGAAGAAGGCCTCCACCGGGCTGGTCGACTGCGGCAACTGGCCGGTCACCGCCAACTGGACGGTGCCCTCCGACGCCGTCTCCGGCCTCTACATCGTCAACTTCGACCAGGCGGACGGCAACGGGGTCATGCCCTACCCGTTCGTGGTCCGCAACGACTCCAGTCACTCCGACATCGTCGTGCAGACCAGTGACCAGACCTGGCAGGCGTACAACAACTACGGCGGCCAGGACCTGTACGACGGCGCCGGCCCCGCCCCCGACGGCCGTGCCTACGAGGTCAGTTACAACCGGCCGATGGACATCGGCGGTGAGAACGGCATCTACGGGTCCGAGTACCAGATGGTCGCCTGGCTGGAGCGCAACGGGTACGACGTCAGCTACATGTCGGGCATCGACATGTCGACCAAGGGCGCGACCCAGCTGCAGAACCACAAGGTGTTCATGTCCTCGGGGCACGACGAGTACTGGACCCAGGACCAGTTCACCAACGCCCTGAACGCTCGCCACGCGGGCGTCAACCAGACCTACTTCGCCGGCAACGAGGTCTTCTGGAAGACCCGTCTGGCCCCCAGCATCGACGGGGCCAACACGGCCAACCGGACCCTGGTCTGCTACAAGGAGACCAAGCTCTCCTTCCCGCAGCCCAACGGCATCCCCGACCCGAGCGGCATCTGGACCGGCACCTTCATGGACCCGGCCAGCGCCACGAACGGCCGCCCCTACCAGCCGCAGAACCAGGTCACCGGCTCCCTGTTCAGCGTGAACGGCTACCGCAGCGACGCGATCACCGTCCCCGGCGCGTACGCCAAGATGCGGCTGTGGCGGAACACCACCGTCGCGAACCTGACCCCCTCCCAGACCGCCACCTTCCCCGTCGGCACGCTCGGCTACGAGTGGGACAGTGACGTGGAGGACGCGGCGCGCCCGGCCGGGCAGATCGCGATGTCGTCCACCACGGTGGACATCACCGACGGCAAGTACCGCCTCGACTACGGGAACACGTACGGCAACGGGACCGCGACGCACAGCCTGGTCGCGTTCCGGGACCAGACCTCGGGCGCCCTGGTCTTCGGCTCCGGCACCGTGCAGTGGTCCTGGGGCCTGACCAACATGCCGACCGGGAACCCGGACGACGCGGTGGTCACCGAGGACAAGCGGATGCAGCAGGCGACGGTCAACATCTTCGCCGACATGGGGGTCCAGCCCAAGTCCCTGCAGAGCAACCTGCTCACGGCCACCGCCTCCGCGGACCACACCGGCCCGGTCATCACCGTGACCAGCCCCGCGGCGAACGCCACGGTGCCCGCCCTGAGGCCCGTCACCATCACGGGCACCGCCTCCGACAGCGGCGGCGGAGTCGTCGCCCGCGTGGAGGTCTCCACCGACGGCGGAACCACCTGGAAGGCCACCACGGGCGTCGGGTCCTGGAGCTACAAGTGGACCCCGACCACCCCCGGTTCCGCGTCGATCAAGGTCCGCGCGGTGGACGACAGCGTCAACATCGGTGCCACCACCACCGTTCCGCTGACCGTGGGCCCCCAGCAGTGCCCCTGCACCGTCTGGCCCGCAGCGGCCGTGCCGGGCACGGTGAACGCCGGAGACGGCAGCGCCGTGGAACTCGGCGTCAAGATCCGCTCCTCGGTGCCCGGTTCGATCACGGGCGTCCGCTTCTACAAGTCCCCGGCCAACACCGGCACCCACACGGGCAGCCTGTGGAGCAACTCCGGCCAGCGCCTGGCCACGGGCACCTTCACCAACGAGACGGCCTCGGGCTGGCAGCAGCTCAACTTCTCCTCGCCGATCCCCGTCAAGGCCAACACCACCTACATCGCCTCCTACTTCGCCCCCAACGGCGGATACTCCTACGACACCACCTTCGCCTCGGCCGACGCCGGGCTGGCCCCGTTCACCGCGCTCAAGAGCGGCACCGACGGCGGCAACGGCGTCTACCGCTACAGCGGCACCGGCGGCTTCCCCTCCACCGCCTCCTCCGGCAGCAACTACTGGGTGGACGCGGTCCTGGACACGGCAACCGCCAGCACGACGCCCCCCACCGTCACCTCGACCAGCCCGCAGTCCGCGGCGACCGGTACCGCGATCACCGCGACGGTGAAGGCCACCTTCAACGCGGCCGTGGACGCCGACACCCTGGTGTTCACCGTCAAGGACCCCGGCGGCGCCACCGTCCCGGGCAGCAAGGTCCTCGACGTGTCCAACAGCGCCACCTTCACCCCCTCCAGCGAACTGGCACTGGGCACCACCTACACGGCGTCGGTCCAGGTGGCCGATCTGTGGGGCAACGCCATGGCCGCGCCGGTCACCTGGACCTTCACCACCAGCACGAGCCCGCCGGCGGTGAACTGCCCCTGCACCCTGTGGGGTCCGAACGCCACCCCGACCACCGCCAACGTCAACGACGACACCAACTCCGTGGAACTGGGCACCCGTTTCCAGTCCACGGTCGGCGGCTACGTCACCGGCATCACCTTCTACAAGGGCCCGGGGAACACCGGAACGCACACCGGCAGCCTGTGGTCCGCCAACGGCACGCTCCTGGCCACCGGAACCTTCGGCAGCGAGACCCTGTCCGGCTGGCAGCAGCTGCACTTCACCACCCCGGTGGCCGTCACCGCGAACACCGAGTACGTGGCCTCGTACCACGCGCCGAACGGCAAGTACGCCGTGGACGGCGGCTACTTCGGCGCCGCGCACCGTTCCTACCCGCTGGTGGCCCCGGCCGACGGCGGCGGCGCGGGCAACGGCAACGGCCTCTACAAGTACGGGTCGGCCACGGTCTTCCCGAACAACACCTTCGGATCGGTGAACTACTGGGTCGGCCCGGTCTTCACCACCACGCCCCCCGCCCCGCTCACGGAGGGATCCACGGAGGTGCCCGGCCAGTGAGCACCGTCAGCGTGGTGATCCCCTGCTACAAGTACGGCCACTTCCTGGCCGACTGCGTCAAGAGCGTCCTGGACGAACAGGAAGGCGTCGACGTACGGGTACTGATCATCGACGACGCCTCCCCCGACGACTCCGCGGAGGTCGCGCGCGCCCTCGCGGCGGCCGACCCCCGGATCGAGGTCCGGGTCCACGAGAAGAACCAGGGCCACATCGCCACCTACAACGAGGGCCTGCTGGAGTGGGCGGACGGGGACTACGTCGCCCTGCTCTCCGCCGACGACCGGCTGGTCCCCGGCGCCCTGGTGCGCGCCGCGGCCCTGCTCGACGCCCACCCGCAGGCCGGTTTCGCCTACGGCAGGCCGCTGCGGTTCCAGCACGGCGGGCCGCTGCCCGCGGCCCGTACCCGGTCCACCGGCTCGGTGGTCTATCCGGGCCGGTGGTGGCTGGAGCGGCGCTTCCGGGAAGGCACCGGGTGCATCACCTCACCCGAGGTGGTCGTGCGCACCAGCCTCCAGCGGAAGGTCGGGGGCTACGACCCGGACCTTCCGCACGCCGGGGACATCGAAATGTGGATGCGGCTCGCGGCCCACGCCGACGTGGGCTACGTCCGCGGCGCCGACCAGGCCTTCTACCGGGTTCACGGCAACAACATGTCCACCACGGACTTCGGCGGTCAGCTCGACGACCTGCGCCAGCGCCTCGTCGCCTTCGACTCGGTGCTGGAGAAGTGCGGCGGCCTGCTCCCGGAGGCGGGCCGGCTGTCCACGGCGGCCCGCACCCGGCTCGCCCGGTACGCGCTGCGGCGCGCCTACCGGGCGTACGACCGCGGGCGCACCGGGGTGGTCCCGGTCGAGGAGTTGGAGGCTTTCGCCGCCGAGTGCCTGCCTCGGTACACCTCGCTCGCCGAGTACGGGGCCCTGCGCCGGCGGCGGCGGATCGGGGCCCGCGTGATGCCGTACCTCCAGCCACTGGTGCTCTCGGCCGTCGCCGACCGGGGACGCGAATGGCTCTGGTGGCAGTCCTGGAAGCGCCGAGGGATCTGATGACAACGCACCACCGCCCCGAACCAGGGGCGTTGGCGGCCGGGCGGCCCGCTGTATCAGCGGGCCGCCGCGGTCGCCGGCACGGGACTCGCGTCCCGCTCCTGCCCGCCGTCCCCGGCGCCGGCGCGAACGCGCCGGCGCCGGGCGCGGCCCGCCAGGAACCGATCGGTCCACACCGCGCAGGCCACCCCGGCGACCAGGGCCAGGAGCGCCGTCCCGGCCAGTCCGCGGCTCTTGGTCCCGAGCTGTGCCACCGCGGACGGCGCGACGAGCAGCGTGACGCTCATCCGCCCCGCCGCCGGGATCTTCTGCTCGGCCTGCATGTCCGAGAGGTGCTTCCCGTAGACCTCGACGACCGCTCGCACCGAGCGGTCGGCCGTGGCCGGGTCCGTGTGCTCCGCCTGGACCTGGAGGGAGGGGATCAGATAGCGCGGGGTGACGCTCGTACCGCTGTTGCGCGGGATCAGCCGGTAGGTGCCCGCCACCCCGGCGGCGCGCAGTTCGGCCTCCCCGTCGGCGGAGTCCAACTGCTCCACCACGGCGAGGGACACGGCGGCCAGCGGCGGCTGCAGATTGGCCAGCTGGTTCGGCTGGTTGCTGGTCACCGGCGGCTTGAGGACGACGATCGCGGTGCTCACGTAGGTCGTGGTGGGCCGGAGCACCTGGAGGGCCCCGACGGCCGCGAGCGCTGCCGCCAGGACCAGCACGTACCAGCGGCGGCGCAACGTGCGGAACAGCTCACCAGGCGACACAGGATTCCTTCCGTCGTGTTCGATCTTCCCAGGACGCCGGCCAACACGCCAACGGTTCCCGGGCAGTTGCGAGGGAGCGTTCGTGAACATCGGTGAGATAGGAGCCGTACTGCGGCGTCGCTGGTACGTCATGGCGCCCCTGACCCTGTGCGGAGTCCTCGCGGGAGTGCAGCTCTACCAGTCGGTTCCGGTGGCCTACCAGTCCCAGAGCTCGGTGGCGCTGCTCGACTCCACGGCCGTGGCCGAACTGGCCCCCACCTTCGGCAACCCCATCGCGAACGCGGGCGGTTCGCTCGTGGTGACCGCCGACGTGCTGATCAGGACCCTATCGGGCGCGGACGCGGCCCGGGCCCTGCAAGGGCTCGGGGTGACCGACCCCTACACGGTCGGCTTCGCCGCGAACGCCTCGGGACCGATGCTCACGCTGACCGTCACGGGCACCAACCGGGCGAAGGTGCTCAAGGAGACCACCACGCTCACCGACTTCGCCGGGGAGCAGCTCGATGCCCTCCAGTCGGCGGCGAAGGTCAAGCGCCAGTACTACGTGCAGGCCGCCCCCGTGGTGCTGCCGCAGACCCCGAAACCGCAGCTCAAGGCCCGCTATCAGCAGGTCCTCGCCGTGCTCATCGCCGGCCTGGTCGCCGGATTCACCGCCTCCTTCGTCCTCGAGAGCCTGCTGGCGAGCCGCCGGCGGAGGCGTGAGGCCGCAGAGGCGGCGGCCGGCCAGGCCGGCAAGAACACGCCGCGCGTGCGCAAGCGGACGCGCCACCGCGAGCTGGACGCCACCGCGCTGCTCACCGGCTATCTGGGGATGGCCTTCTTCATCCCCTCGAACCTGACCCTGCCGGGCCTCGGGGGCGTGGGCACCCCGGCCAACGTCTTCGCGCTCCTGGCCCTGTTCTGGTACCTGGCGACCTGGCTGACCGGCCG
The DNA here is from genome assembly GCF_026340675.1 of Streptomyces sp. NBC_01264. Lineage (NCBI taxonomy): Bacteria > Bacillati > Actinomycetota > Actinomycetes > Kitasatosporales > Streptomycetaceae > Streptomyces > Streptomyces sp. NBC_01264. The sequence goes on along the minus strand of NZ_JAPEOX010000002.1, from coordinate 661,262 downwards.
GATCAGACCGACCCCCGGCACCCGGCTGCCCCGGGTCGCCATGTGGCTGCTGGCCGTCTCCGTCCTGGCCTCGTACCTGGCGAACGCCTCCCGGGGCAGCTCGCACAAGGAGGTGCTGGGCGCCGACCGCGGGCTGATCGGACTGCTGGTCTGGGTGTCGCTGGTGGTGCTGATCACCGCGGGGATCCAGGACCGGGCCCGCCTGGACGTGCTGCTGCGGCGGGCCGTCGTGATGGGGGCGGTGGTCGCCGCCATCGGCTACTACGACTTCTTCACCGCGACGAACATCGCCGAGAAGATCAGCATCCCGGGTCTCCAGTCGAGCGTCGCGCAGATCACCACCCTGGACCGCGGGGCGTTCACCAGGCCCCGCTCGACCACCGCGCAGCCCCTGGAGTTCGGCGGCATGCTCGCCCTGCTGCTGCCCTTCGCGATCCAGCAGGCCTTCGATCCGGTCCGGGCGCACCTGAAACGCTGGCGCCGCTGGGCGCCGGTGGCGCTGATGGGCGGCGCCCTGCCGCTGACGGTGTCGCGGACCTCCATCATCGGCGCCCTCATCGTGGTCCTGGTGATGGTCCCGCGGTGGAAGCCGCAGCGCCGCTGGACCACCTTCGGGCTGCTGCTCGGCTCGGTGGCCGTCTTCAAGGTCATGGTCCCCGGACTGATCGGCACGATCACCACGCTCTTCGCGTCCTTCGTGTCGAACTCCGACAGCAGCACCCAGGCCCGCACCGTCAAGTACAGCGCGATCGTGCCCTACCTGGAGGAGCGCCCGCTGTTCGGCCGGGGGCTGGGCACCTTCACCCCGGACCTCTACTTCTTCACCGACAACCAGTACATGCTGACCCTGGCCGAGATGGGCCTGCTGGGTCTGCTCGCGCTCCTGGCGCTCTTCTTCACCGGAATCCACCAGGGCGGCGCGATCCGCCGTCTCGCCGCCGGCGAGTCCGACCGGGAGCTGGGCCAGGCCTTCTTCGCCTCGGCCCTCGTCGCCCTGGTCAGCGCGGCCACCTTCGACGCCCTCAGCTTCCCGATGTTCGCCGGGATGTTCTTCCTCACGATCGCCGCCGGCGGCAGCTACCTCGGCTTCATACGGCGCGCCGCGCCCGAGCCCCGAACCTTGGAGAACCCGTGCCCTCCGACAGCACAGCTTCCAGCCCCGCAGCCGACCGCCGCCCGGACCGGCCGGATGCAGCCGGCCCCGTAGCCGTCCTCGTCGTCACCTGGAACAGTGCCAAGGTGATACCCGGGTTCCTCGCCTCCCTGCCGCAGGGCATGGCCGGGGTCGACTGGCGGCTGGTCGTCGCCGACAACGACTCCGCCGACGACACCGTCGAGATGATCCGGTCGCTGGCACCGGAGGCCACGATCGTCCAGACGGGCCGCAACGCCGGCTACGCCGCCGGGGTGAACGCGGCCCTGGAGGCCGCCGCCGGATGGGACGGCGGCTTCAGCGTCGGCCTGGTCTGCAACCCGGACCTGCGGATGCGGGAGGGCTGCGCGCGGCACCTCGTCGGCGCGCTCGGCTCTCCCGTCGACGGCGGGGCGGGCCGGGTCGGGATCAGCGTCCCACTGCTGTACGAGGAGGACGGGACGCTGCACTACTCGCTGCGCCGGGAGTCGCGCGTGACCCGCGCCCTGGGCGAGGCCGTGATCGGCAACCGCCGCGCGGGACGCTTCCCGCGATGGAGCGAGCTGGTCACCGATCCGGCCGCGTACCGGAGCCGTACGGTCGCCGACTGGGCGTCCGGCGCCATGATGGCGCTCTCCCGGGAGTGCCTGGACGCCTGCGGAGCCTGGGACGAATCGTTCTTCCTGTACTCGGAGGAGACCGAGTACTGCCTGCGGGCCGGGGACCACGGCTTCGTCACGCGGCTCGAACCGGCCGCCTCGGCCGTCCACCTCGGCGGGGAGTCGCAGGTCTCCCCGCGGCTGTGGACCCTGCTGACCCTCAACCGCGTACGCCTCTACGGCCGCCGGAACTCGGCCCCGGCCACCGCGGCCTTCCGCGCTGCCGTGCTGCTACGGGAGACCTCCCGGGCGGCGCTCGGCCGGCCGGCCAACCGGGCCGCGGCGCGGGCCCTGGTCAGCCGGACCGCGCTGCACGCGACGCCGGGGCCCTGAGCGGGCGGGTCTAGGAGGCGGGGGACGGGCCGGCCGGTGCCGACCCGTCCCACGCGGTCCAGAAGCTCTCCGGGTTGACCAGGTAGCGGACGGTGGGACGGGGCAGGTGGCGGACCTCGTGGCGCCGGCTGTAGCGGCGTACGAGCTCCCAGTCCTCCCGGGGCAGCACCTCGGGGGTCCGCCGCAGGCGGCTGAAGTGCAGGGCCGGGGTGCGGCGCGCCACGAAGGCATTGGTGTCCAGGAAGGCCTCGTGCGCGGAGCGGCGCCGGTCGAAGGGCACCGACAGCACGTCCCGCTGGGTCCCGTCGGGCAGCACCCTGCGCAGCGCCGTGTACACCGCGTCCGGTCCGCCCGGGGACTCCAGGACCGTCAGGGCCTGCTCCAGATGGTCGGGCTCCCAGAGGTTGTCGTCGTCCAGGAAGGCCACGTACCGCGAGCGGCTCAGCCGTATCCCTACGTTGCGCACCACTCCGGCGGTGGCCGTGTTGCGGGCCAGCGACACCGCGAAGAGCCGTGGATCCGCGGGGAGTTCGGGCAGCCCGGCGCCGTCGTCCACGACGAGGACCACCTGGTCGAACACGGTCTGCGCCAGGGCCGAGCGCACGGCCTCGCGCAGGGCCTCGGGACGCCGGTGGGTGGCGATCACGGTGGCCACCAGGGCGGACGGCGGCCGCTCCAGGAGCGATCCGAGCCGAGTGGTCTCGGCGTTCTCGAACCGGCGCAGCCGCAGGGCGGAGGGGGCCAGCACGAGCTTGTTCCTGGCCTCGAAGAGCACCAGCCAGCCGAAGGCCCGCTTGAGCAGCTCCCAGGGGGCCCGGGCGATGCGGCGCATGTCATGTCCTCTCGGTGGTCAGGGGGAGGGCTCGGGTACGACGGGGCGCCCGTCCGACATGCGGTTGCCGCGCCACACGTTCCCCGCGCCGCCCGCGTTCCACGCGGCGACCGCACCGTAGAGCCCGCTCTTGGGGTGGTACTGGGTGGAGAACACGTTGTCCGTGACCTGGATCCCGGTGGCTCCCGGGCCGCCGCCGTAGAGCGCGTACGCCCCCCCGGCCAGCCAGTTGTTGTCGACGACCACGTTGGAGACCACGCCGGTGTCCGCGAAGAGCCCGAGCGCGGCGCTGGCGCCCTTGTCCACGGGGACGGAGTTCAGCAGCGTGTTGTGGCGGACCGTCAGCCGGCCCTTGTTGCCGCCGCCGCTGATCACGGCATCGGTGTGCTGCCACTCACCGCCCAGGTTCCGGAAGGCGACGATGTCGTGCACGTAGTTGTCGTGCAGATCGCCCTGGCCCATGGACAGGGCGTTGCCGAACACCGAGACGTCGCACCAGCCGACCTCGACGGAGCTCACGCCCATGTTGGACACCGCGTAGTTGACGCCTCCGTTGTCGGGTCCCTTGCCCGGCACGGCGGTGATCGTGGTGTGCAGGACCCGCAGACCCTTGAAGCCCGGACGCAGGTTGACGCCCCACCAGTTGGTGGAGGTGATCCGGCTGTCGATGATCGTGACGTTGTCGGCGTACACGTCGAGCGAACCGTAGATGTCCCAGCCCTTGATGACGGTGCCGTCGGTCTTGATGGACATGTTCCCCGTGTCGTGCCGCTTCAGGGCGATCCGGGGACCGGTCGAGCGGGCGTCGGGGAAGCCGCAGGCCCCGGGCGAGGTGGCGTTGCAGGCGGGGCCCGGTGCGGACGAGGGCGGTGCGCTGCTGCCCGGCGGGGGCGTGGGCGAGGGCGAGGCCGGGGTCGCGGAGGGGGTCGGGCTACCGGACGAGGAAGGCGAGGCGGAGGGCTCGACGGGCACGGGCAGGGGGAGTGGTTTCTCCTCGCCGGGGCATTCGAGGGCGCTCTCCGGGCAGGAACCGGCCGTCGGCTCGCTGCGGCCCGTCCGCTCGGCCTGGTAGAGCGTCAGGGCGGCGACCGTTAAGAACCCGGCCAGCAGCCAGGCCCACAAGCGTCTGCGAAGGCGTGCCATGGGTGTCAGTCCTTCATCGTCGTTTTCGGAGCGGCCGCGGCGGCCGGTGCGGTGCCGCGGAGGAAGCCGAAGCTCGGCAGGACGCAGGCCGCGTAGGCCAGGGTGGCGGCGGCCCCGGTCGCGAGGAGGGCGAGGACGCCGTCGCCGAGGAGCCGCTCCAGACCGAGGACCACGCCCGTCATCACGGCCCCGCCGAGGAAGGGCCAGGCACAGGCGCGCACCACGGTACCGAGCCCGACGCCGCCCCGGTGCAGGGCGAAGAGGAACACCGGCACCACGACGCCCCCGGCGACCAGGACGTGCCCCTGGGCCACCCCCTCGATCCCGCCCGCTCCGGCGCCGACCACCAGTACCGGGACCAGGACGGCGAGCCACAGCCCCTGGACCCCGATGAGGGAGCGGCGGCGGCCGATGGCGACCAGGCAGTCGTAGGCCAGTTCGCAGCCGATGCGGACCAGCCCGAGCCCCATCAGCCAAGGCAGGGCGGCGGCGGCGGGCAGCCAGCGCTCCCCGTAGACGAGTTCCACGATGGGCCCGGCGAGGGCGGCCAGCAGCACGCAGAGCGGGACCGTGCCCGTCATCACCACGCCGAGGGCGCGGCCGAAGCCGGCGGCCAGGGCTCCGGGCCCCCCTCCGCTCTCGCTGTCCGCCAGCCGGGAGAAGCCGGCGAAGGAGACCCGGCGGGCCGCCTCGGAGATGATCCGTACGGGCCAGCCGGAGATGTTGAAGGCGAGCACGTAGAAGCCGAGGGCCAGTTGGTCGAGGGAGGAACCCACCACCATGGTGTCCACGTTGACGACGCAGAGCGCCAGCATGCTGGCCCCGGCGAGGGGGAGTCCGAAGCGGAGCAGGGCCCGGGCCTGCTCCCGGTCCCAGCCGAACTTCAGGGTGCCGGGCGCGGCCAGGCAGCAGCCGATGAGCGCGGCCACGTTGCCCGCGACGGAGCCCCAGGCGAAGCTCATCGCCCCCCAGCCCTGGACGGCCAGGAGCAGGGTCACCGCGGTGCTGAGGACGAAGTTGACCGCGTCGATGGCCATCCGCCGGCCCTGCTGGAACTCCCGGGTGAGGAAGCCGGCGGGCACCTGCGAGAGCCCGTCGAGCACCACGCACACGCACATCACGCGCAGCACGCCGGAGGCCTCGGGGGAGCCGAGCACCCGGGCCACCAAGGGGGCCGCCGCGAACAGGCCCGCGTACAGCAGCAGACTGGAGGCGGCGCTCAGGGTGAGGACCGTGGGGGCGAAGCGGCGGGGGTCGCCCTCCCAGCGCACGATGGCCAGGGAGACCCCGAGCTCGTTCGCGGAGAGCAGGACCAGCAGGACCGTCTGGGCGATCCCGTAGACGCCCCAGGCCTCGGGGCCGAGGAAGAAGCGGGCGAGGATGATGCCGGTGACGAAGTTGCCCAGCCGCATCACCATGGTGTTGACCAGGCTCCACCGGGCGGCGGATCCCACCTTGCGCCCCAGGGACGGCGCCCCGGGCTCGACCTCGGACGGGCCGTCGGACGGCTCCTGGGGGCCCGCGTCGGTGGTGGGCGCGGTCACCGGGGCGCCTTGGAGGGGAAGGCCGACGAGGGCAGGACCTTGAGCGCCATGGTCGCCGTCGGGTCGGCGGCGCCGATGTTGACGTCGGCGGAGTCGGGGTCCTCGGGCGGACCCTGATCGCCTTCCACGGGCTTGCGCCGCCCGGGCTTGTCGGCCTTGCGGCGCCGGGCCTCGACGAAGAAGGTGGCCACCATGCTGAGGACGAAGCCCAGCGCCGCCGCCATCACCAGGTACTGGAGCCGGGTCTTCGTCTGCGGCTCGGGCTTCTGCGGCGGTACGAGCGTCGTCATGCGGATCATCGCGTCGGGAGTCACCGACTGCTGGGCCTGGAACTCCCGCAGCCGCTTCTCGGTGTACGCGGTGAAGACCTTGCAGGACTCCAGGACGGAGGCCGGGTCGGTGCCGGTGACGCTCAGCCACATGAAGGGTCCCTGGGCGTTGTCGGCGATCTTCGCCTCGTACACGCCGGTGACTCCCTGGGCCTTGAGGTCGGCCTTGGAATCATCGGAGTTCAGGTTGCGGGCCAGCCCGTCGGCCATGCCGGTGAGCGAGGCCTGCGTGCTCAGGAAGGGGTTGCCGTCGAAGGCGACCGTGGCCTTCTTCGAGTTCAGGAGCGACACGGTGCTCTGCGACCGGTACTCCACCGGGACCAGCAGGTACACGCCGGTGATGAGCGCGGCCGTGAGCAGCAGCCCGGGCAGCAGCACGTACCAGCGCCTGCGCATGACCCGCCAGATCTCCGCGAGGTCCATCAGCCTTCTTTCGATCCAGGTGGAACGGGGGTGGAAACGGTGCTGTGGCCGGAAGGGCCGCCGTACTCCGGCGCACCCCTTCGGCCACAGCGTCAGACGACGGGCACGGTGCCCGCGACGAGGTCGGTGGGCCGCGGCCGGGTCGCCGCGCTCCCGCCCTCGAGGAGCACCTGCGCGATGCGCTCGCTCGCGCGGCCGTCCCACAGCTCGGGGCAGCGGGGCGCGGGCGGATCGTCGAGCACCCGGTGCACCGTGGCCGTGATGCGGTCCGGGTCGGTGCCCGCCAGGACGTTGGTGCCCTGCTCGACGGTGATCGGGCGCTCGGTGTTCTCCCGGAGGGTCACGCAGGGCACGCCGAGCGCGGTGGTCTCCTCCTGGATGCCCCCGGAGTCGGTGAGCACCACGCGGGCGGAGTCCTGCAGGGCGATGAAATCGAGGTATCCGGCGGCCGGCACCAGCCGGATGCCGCCGGGGACGCCGATCTCGGACAGCCGTTCGGCCGCGCGGGGGTGCACCGGCAGCAGCAGCGGGCAGCGGCCCGCGATCTCGCCCAGTGCCTTCAGCAGGCCGCGCAGGGCGTCCGGGTCGTCCACGTTGGCCGGCCGGTGCAGGGTGACCAGGCCGTACCCGCCGCGGGTGAGCCCGTAGCGGTCGAGGACGTCGGAGCGCCGGGCCCGGTCCAGGTTGGCGAACAGGGTGTCGATCATGACGTTGCCGACGACGTGGATCTGGTCCTCCCGGTACCCCTCCGACCGCAGGTTCGCGGCGGCGTCGGGGGAGGGGGCCAGCAGGTAGTCGCTGATCCGGTCGGTGGCGACCCGGTTGACCTCCTCGGGCATGCTCCAGTCCCGGCTGCGCAGACCCGCCTCCACATGGGCCAGCAGCGGACCGGCCTTGGCGGTGACCAGGGCGCAGGCCAGGGTGGAGTTGATGTCCCCGACCACCACGACCGCGTCCGGGACCAGCTCTTCGAGCAGCGGTTCGAAGGCCTCCATCACCCGGCCGGTCTGGACGGCGTGGCTGCCGGACCCGGCTCCCAGATGGCGGTCGGGGGAGCGGATGCCGAGGTCGCGGAAGAAGACGTCGTTCATGGACTCGTCGTAGTGCTGGCCGGTGTGGACGAGGACGACCTCCGCGCCGCGCGCCTCCAGCGCGTCCATCACCGGCTTGATCTTCATGTAGTTGGGCCGGGCTCCGGCCACGCAGATGATTCTGGGCATGGAGTCAGAGCACCTCCACGGTGGGTCCCGACAGCCGGTTGCGGCAGTCGAGGATCAGCGAGGCGTGCTCGGTGATCATCGGGTAGTCGAAGGAGTCGTGGTCCGTGAGCAGGACGACCACGTCGGCGGCGGCCAGCTCCTTGCGGGTCGGCTCCACCCGCGAGAGGCGCGCGTCGACCTTGATGCTCTCCACGACGTGGGGATCGGCCGCGCGCACCTTGGCGCCCATGTCCAGGAGCAGCTGGGACACGCGTACGGCAGGAGACTCCCGGGCGTCGCCGGTGTTCTTCTTGTACGCCAGCCCCAGCAGCAGGATCCGGGAGCCGTTGACCGAGCGGCGCTTGGCGTTGAGCGCGTCCATGACGCGGCGCGCCACGTACTCGGGCATGTGGCTGTTGATGTCGTTGGCCAGTTCCACGAACCGGAAGTTCTGGCCGAGTTCGCGCTGCACCCGCCACGACAGGTACGAGGGGTCGATGGGCAGGCAGTGCCCGCCGACGCCGGGGCCCGGGGTGAACTTCATGAAGCCGAACGGCTTGCTGGAGGCGGCCTCGATGGTCTGCCACACGTCTATGTCGAGGTGCCGGGCGAACATCGCTATCTCGTTGACCAGGGCGATGTTCACGTGCCGGAAGGTGTTCTCCAGCAGCTTCGCCAGCTCGGCCTCCTTGGGGGAGCGCACCGGCACCGTGGTGTCGACGAGGCCCGCGTAGAAGGTCTCCACGGCCTTGAGCGAGAGGGCGTTGACGCCGGAGACCACCTTCGGCGTCTGCTGGAAGCCCCACACCTTGTTGCCGGGGTCGATGCGTTCGGGGCTGTAGCCGAGGTGGAAGTCCACGCCGGCCGTGAGGCCCGAGCCGTCCTCCAGGATCGGGCCGAACAGCTCCTCGGTGGTACCGGGGTAGGTGGTCGACTCCAGGACGACGGTGGCTCCCGGCCGCAGGAACCGGGCCAGCGTGTGCGCGGACTCCTCGATGTAGCGCAGGTCGGGGGCACCGTCCTGCAGGGGGGTCGGGACGGTGACGACCGCGACGTCGAAGCCGCCGCAGTCCCGGGCCTGGTCACTGGCCTGGTACGTGCCCAGTTCCAGCGCCTTGCCCAGCCGCGCGGAGGAGACGTCCTCCACGTACGACTCGCCGGCGGCGAGGCTCTTGACCCGCCGGGCGTCCACGTCGTAGCCGACCACCTGGTGTCCGACCTCGGCGGCCCTGATGGCCAGCGGAAGGCCGACGTATCCCTGTCCCACGACGACGACGCGCATCAGTGACTCCTGTTCGCGGAACCGGAAGGAGGTGTGGACGGTGTGCGGCGGATGAGTTCCCGGACCGTCATGAGGAGGAAGGCAGCATTGGTGGTGAGGTAGCGCTTGCCCAGGCGGCGCGGTTCCTGGAGGGTCCGGTAGAACCATTCGAGCCCCATCCGCTGCCAGACCAGGGGGGCGCGCTTGGTGATGCCGGCCAGGATGTCGAAGGAGCCGCCGACGCCGTGCACCACGTGGGAGCCGGTGCGCTTGCCGTAGCCGGCGGTGAAGATCTCCTTCTTGGGCGAGGTCATGCCGAGGAACAGCATCCGGGCCCCGCTCGAGGCCACCGCGTCGGCGATCCCGCCCTGTTCGGAGTCCTCGAAGTAGCCGTTGCGGCTGCCCGCCACGCGCAGCGCGGGGAACCGCTCGGCGATCCGGCCGAGCATGAGGTCCAGTACGTCCTGCCGGGCGCCGAGCAGGTAGACGGGGATCCCGGCGGTCTCCGCCGCGGCCAGCAGCCGCATGAACAGGTCGATTCCCGCGACCCGTTCGGGCAGGCGGACCCCCAGGACGCGGCCGGCCCAGACCACGGCCTGGCCGTCGGCCAGGACCAGGTCGCAGCCGGCGACCGCCGCGGCGAGGCGGGGGTCGCGGCGCATGTTGACCAGTTTGGCGGCGTTGACCATGCCGATCTCGATCTGTTCGCCGCGCTGGACGGCGTCGAGGCAGCGCTGGACCGTCTCGTCCATGGTCAGGGGGTCGAGCGACACCCCGAAGAGGGACTGTCTGTGCTTCATCCTCCGAGCCCCCCGAGCCAGGCGTGGAGCAGCCAGCCGAACTCGTAGGGCCTGCACTCGCGGTCCACCGCCAGGGGGCGGAAGATCCGGTCGAGCGGGGCCAGCCGGGCCCGCGGTGCGACCCGGGTGGTGAGTCCGCGGGCGGCGCGCACGGCCTTGGCGGGATCGCCGCGGTAGACCTTGCGCCAGGTGACCCCGAACTCCTCGCGGATCATGGACTCGCGCGGGGTCCCGTCGGGCCCGCTGATCTCGGGCACCTCCGTCATCCAGCGCAGACCCCGGCGGATCTCCGCGCCGAAGTCGGTGCCGCCCGCTTCGGCCAGGTCGAAGAGGGCGGTGGGGGCCATGGCGTGCTGGTGCACGCTGTAGACGGGGTAGCCCTCCACCACGCCGCCCGTGCGGGCGTCGTAGTGCCACCACCACTGTCCGCCGTCCCCCTGCAGGGCGCAGATCCGGGCGGCGCAGGCGTCGGCGGCCGCGAGGGCGCGGGGATCCGGGGCACTGGCGTGCAGCCGGGCCAGTGCCTGGAGCGGATAGGTCTGGTCGGCGAAGCAGGCCACGTGGGAGCGGTACCCGGGGACCAGCCCGGGTCCGGTGGCGTGGGGGAACAGCGGACCGTCCCCGACCCTGGCCGCCAGCAGGCGGTCGCGGGCGGCGACGAGCCGGTACTCGACGTCCACCGCGGCGCGGGCCGCGGTGAGGGCGGACAGCACCCAGGCGGCCTCCACCGTGTACTGCGGACGCCCGGGGACGTCCAGTTCGGCCACCCTGGCCACGGCGTCCGCGAGCTTGGGGTGGCCGGTCTCGGCCGCGGCCCAGGCGATGAGCGCGGCGTCGCCGAGGTTGGTCACCGCGGGCAGCCGCTCCACCAGGAGCGCCGTGAACTCCCCGGCCGTGCGGCCGTCGAAGAGGGCGCGCTGCCGCTCCTCGGGGAGGAACCGTGCGCCCAGCGCGGTGATGGCCGCGTACCGGGTGCTGGTCCCGCGCCGCTCCACGCGCCTCGCGCCTTCGGGGGAGACGGTCCCCACCCGGGTGAAGACGAAGGTCTCCGCGCCCGGCAGGTACATCTCGGGCAGCCCCGCCTCGGCCAGTGCGAGCAGCCGCTCGGCGAGGGCGTGCAGCGACGGGTCTTCCTGGGCCAGTGCTGCTAATCGTCTGGCGGTCACCGGGTCCCCACCTCGGTTTCCCGCATGCCCTGCTCGCCCTGTATGTCCGAGCTGTAGCCGTACTGCTCCAACACACCTACCCCCTCTGAAAATCGCTCCTAGGACAGACCCGGCGGTCGTCGTCCGGCGAGGGGACTGCGCATGACGCTGCGCGTGCCTACGGTGTGATCCCCCCGATGGCACGAGCGGTCCGGGACCGCTGGATCCCCCTCCAGCGATATTCCGGATGGGGGCGCGCGCGGACGGCGGCGGCGGACGGGCGCATGGTCCTGCGCCGTTCCGTCACCTGGTCCGTGGTTGCCCTCGTCGTGTACAACCCCCCACTGAACACAGCCTGTTGCCTGCTCAGATCCCGTGTACAGGGACAAGGTATGCCCAAGGATGTTCGTTGATTGTGGTTTTGAGGAAATGCCATTGACCCAAATTGCCGACGTTGCGTCAGATGCGCTCGGCCAGGGTTCCGTCGGTCTCGTCGTGCAGAGCGCCGGTGCGCGGGCACTCCCAGATGCCCGGCTCGCCGTCACGTTCCACAAGGCGCACCCCCGCCCGGCCCACCCAGCCGATGCGCCGGGCCGGCACCCCGGCCACGAGCGCGAAATCCGGTACGTCCCGGGACACGACCGCGCCGGCCGCGACCAGGGCCCACCGCCCGATCCGGACCCCCGCGACGCACACCGACCGGGCGCCCAGGGAGGCCCCCTCGGCCACGACGACCCCGGCCGCCTCCCAGTCGCCGCCGCGCTTCTGGCGGCCGTCGGGATCGACGGCCCGCGGGTAGAAGTCGTTGGTGAGCACCACGGCCGGGCCGATGAACACCCCGTCGCCGAGTACGGCGGGCTCGTACACCAGCGCGTAGTTCTGCAGTTTGACGTTGTCCCCGATCCGCACGCCGGGACCGACGTACGCCCCACGACCCACGATGCAGTCGCGGCCGAGCGTCGCGTCCTCCCGCACCTGCGCCAGATCCCAGATCGTGGTCCCCTCGCCGAGTTCGGCCGTCTCGTCGACCTGGGAGGAGGGTTGAATTCGGACACTCACGGGGCGGTCCCCTTACGGCTCGCGAGGCGTGCGGATGTTTGTCGCATTGAGGTACCGGGGGAGCATATGCGGCATCGGCCGTGCGTGCCCCGAAGATCAATCGACTGTTCACGAAGTGGACTTGAGGCGGCCTCGGGCGGAGCGGAGCCCGCTGTCTTAAGGTCGCCCGATCGCTTCCTTAAGTGGAACCTAAGGTTCGCCGCCACCACCCAGAATCGATCAAATGTCCGTTTCCGGACGGCTGGCGTGCTGCCGCACCCCGAACTCCCCAGCAATTCAGAGGCAGGCACGCCATGGGCAGCACGACCGGTCACCGGCGCAGGACGAGCAAGAAGGCGAAGGCCGCGGGCGGGACGGCGGTGGCCGTACTGATCGCGGCCGCCGCCTTCTCCTTCACGGGAACGGCCCAGGCCTCCTCGGTCGGCGCGGTGTACACGAAGTCGAGCTCCTGGAGCGGCGGTTACACCGGAACGTACGTGATCACCAACAACAAGAGCCGGGCGCAGACCGGTTGGACCCTGGAGTTCGACCTGCCCGCGGGCACGACGATCGCCTCCCTGTGGAACGGCTCCCACACGGTCAGCGGCCGCCACGTCACCGTGAAGCCGGCCGCATGGAACAAGGAACTGGCCGCGGGAGCCTCCGTCACGATCGGCTTCGTCACGAGCGCGAGCGGCACCCCGGGCAACCCGACGGCCTGCCGGATCAACGGAGCGAAGTGCTCGGCGGACCCGGGCCCCACACCCCCGCCGGGCGGCCGCCCCACCACCGCCCCCACGGGCGCCCCCACCCTCGCGGAATCGGCAGGCTCGCGATGTGGTCCGCGACCCGCGACCAGCAGTGCCTGGCCGGGGTCGTGAACTACGCTGACGCGACGTGCAGTTCGATCCTCCAGCAGCCGCTGGCCTTCACCAGGGCCTTCGGGGCCCTGCGCTAGAACGGCGGGTGGCCCCCCACGGCCGGCGCCGGTTCAGGAGCTCGTGAGGATGACGAGGCGCTGGGTCGCCCGGGTCATCGCGACGTAGCGGTCGACGGCGCCCTCGATGCCCTCGCCGAAGGTGTCCGGGTCGAGGAGGACGACCAGGTCGAATTCGAGGCCCTTCGACAGGGTGGGCGTCAGCACGCGGACCCGGGACGCCTCCGCGTACGTGCCGGCGTCGACGCCATCGGCGGCGATGACGCAGGCGACGCCGTCGGACTGCGCGCCGAGCCAGTCGTCGAGGACCGCGGACAGGTCCGCGACGCTGCCGTGCGTGACGGGGATGCCGCTGCTGCGGACGGAGGTGGGCACGTTCGCGTCGGGCAGCGCGGCGCGGATGGCCGGCTCGGCCTCGGCCATGACCTCTTCCGGGGTGCGGTAGTTGACGCTGAGCGAGGCCATGGTGATCCGGTCGAGCCCGGCCCGTTCGAGCCGCTCGCGCCAGGACTCGGTGAACCCGTGCCGGGCCTGCGCGCGGTCGCCGACGATCGTGAAGCTCCGCGACGGGCAGCGGCTCAGCAGCATCTGCCATTCGGCGTCGGTCAGTTCCTGCGCCTCGTCCACGACGATGTGCGCGAACGGGCCCGCCAGCAGGTCGGGTTCGGCGCCGGGCAGCGCGTCCCCGTCGATCAGGGCGTCCTGCAGGTCCCGTCCCCGCAGCATCCCCACCGCGCCCTGGCTCTCGTCGATCTCGGTGTCCTGGAGCAGCCGGTCGATGACGTCGGACCGGCGCGCACGCTCGGCGGCGACGGCGGCCTCGTGCCGGCGCTTGCGCACGGAGGCCTCGGCGTCGCCGAGCCGCTGCCGGGCCGCGTCCAGCAGGGGCAGGTCGGACACGGTCCAGGCCTGGGCTTCGGCGCGCTGGAGGAGGGAGACGTCATCGGGCCCGAGCCACGGAGCGCACTTGCGCAGGTAGGCGGGCACCGACCAGAGGTCTCCGACGAGCTCGCCCGCGTCGAGCATCGGCCACGCACGGTTGAGGGTGGTGATCAGGTCCCGGTCCTGGAGCAGCGAACGGCGCAGCAGCTGGGGCGAGACGTCGCTGTCGTCCTGGTCCATCAGGATCGTCAGCAGCTCCTCCAGGATCTGGTCGCGCGCCTCGTTGTGCGGGGTGCCCGGTTCCACCGCCGCGAACGCGGCCGCCCAGTCGTCGGGGCTCAGCCAGAGGTCGGACCAGTGGCTGGAGACGGTGATCCCCTGGGTGGGGGGCTCCTCGTAGATGCGCACCGCCGCCTCGATCGCCCCCACCAGGCCGGCGGACGACTTGAGTGGGGCGACGCGCGGGTCGGCCTCGACCGTCGCGGCGGCTCCCTCGGTGACGAGGTCGCGCAGGACGCAGGTCTGTACGCCCTCCTCGCCGAGGCTCGGCAGCACGTCCGAGACGTAGGCCAGGTAGGGGCGGCTCGGGCCGACGAACAGCACGCCGCCGCGACGGTGCCCCAGCCGGGGGTCGGAGTAGAGCAGGTGGGCGGTGCGGTGCAGGGCGACGACGGTCTTGCCCGTGCCGGGACCGCCGTCGACGACGAGGGCGCCCCGGGATCCGGCCCGGATGATCGCGTCCTGGTCGGTCTGGATGGTGGCGAGCACGTCGCGCATCCGGTCGGACCGGTTGCCGCCCAGGCTGGCGATGAACGCGGACTGGTCGTCGAGCGCGGCGCGCCCCTCCCGTCCCTCCGCGGAGAAGACCTCGTCCCAGTAGTCGCTGATCCGCCCGCGGGTCCAGCGGTACCTACGGCGGCTCGCCAGCCCCATCGGGACGGCGTGGGTCGCCGCGAAGAAGGGTTCGGCGGCGGGGGAGCGCCAGTCGAGCAGCAGCCGGTTGCCCTCGCTGTCGGTGAGACCGAGGCGCCCGATGTACACGGGCTCGGAGCCGTCGGCGGGGACGATGTGCCCCAGGCACAGGTCCAGCCCGAAGCGGCGCAGGGTGCGCAGCCGGCTGGTCAGCCGGTGGATCTCCGTGTCGCGGTCCATCGCCTCCCGGCCGACGCCGCCGGGCGCCCTGCGCGTGGCCTCCAGGCGGTCGGACAGTTCGGCGATCGTCTGCTCCAGGCAGTGCGAGATGGCTGCGAAATGCCGTTCGTCGCCCTCGATGAGAGCCGGGTCGGCCTTGGGGGAGAGGTGGTCGGGAAGCTCGAACGCGCTGGTGGCGGTCGCCACCGCCTCGACGGAACCATGTGATCCAAGAGCTGACATATCGGAACGCACTGAGTGAATCTCCCATTTTACGGCAAGTTCTGGCCTCGAGCCGCGATTTTGCCCCAGGCAGGGGGACTTGCCGCAAGCCCCCCAGTGCGCTATATCTTGTAAGTGGCAAGGAGTGCGTATTCCTCCGCGCCTCCCTCCCCTCGCTCCCGGCCCCTTCTCCAGCGGCTTGCCGAGGCGCGATCGGAGCCCGCCACGATCAGGCCCTGCGGGTCGGCTGGCTACAGTACGGTCATGACGTCCGAGGCCATATCCCTTCACCTCTCGAAGCCGGCGCCGTCCCATGTGGTGGCCGTACTCGCCTTCGACGGCATGGCTCCCTTCGAACTGGGCGTGGTGGTCGAGGTGTTCGGCCTCGCCCGGCCCGAGCTGGGGGACCTGCCCTGGTACGAACTGCGGGTCTGTTCGGCGGAACCCGGCCGGGACCTGCGCGTGGTGGGCGGGTTCACGCTCCGCACCGAAGACGGGCTCGACGCCCTCTCCACCGCGGACACCGTGATCATCCCCGGGGTCTCCCCGGCGGGCGGCGCCATCGCGCCCGCGCTCGTCGAGGCCCTGCTCGCGGCCCATGCCCGGGGTGCGCGGCTGGTCTCCATCTGCTCGGGCGCCTTCGCACTCGCCGCGACCGGCCTCCTCGACGGCCGCCGGGCCACCACCCACTGGCGCTACGCCCGCACCCTCGCCGAGCAGCATCCCGCGATCGAGGTCGACGCGGACGTCCTCTACGTCGACAACGGCGACGTACTGACCAGCGCGGGCAGCGCCGCCGGCATCGACCTCTGCCTCTACCTGGTCCGCGCCGACCATGGGGCGGCCGTCGCCAACACCGTGGCCCGCCGCTTCGTCGTCCCGCCCCATCGCGAGGGCGGGCAGGCCCAGTTCATCGAGGCGGCGGTCGGCGAGTTGGGCCCCGACGGCGCCGACGACGGGATCTCCCGGAGCATGGCCTGGGCCCTCCAGCGGCTGTACGGCCCGCTCTCCGTCCCGGCCCTGGCCCGCGCGGCGAACATGTCCGAGCGATCCTTCCTGCGCCACTTCACCCGTCGCAACGGGGTGAGCCCGATCCGCTGGGTGGTCTCCCAGCGGATCTCGGCGAGCCTGCCGCTGCTGGAGTCGGGCGAGGGGACGGTGGACGAGGTGGCCGCGGCGGTGGGCTTCGATTCCACCGCGACGTACCGCCACCACTTCACCCGCCAGATGCGGACGACGCCGACGGCCTACCGGAAGGCGTTCGTCAGGGTCACCGCACCCCTGGCGGGATCTTGACGAGTGGAGGCGTATACGCCACTCGTCGCGGGGGTGACGGGAACAGAGGATGGGGTCATCGCCGCAAGGGAGTCCACCCGGCCGGCGAGTCCCGCCCTTCGCCCCGCACGAGGAGTTCCCCGATGTCCGTGACCGTCCCGTCCACCGTCCCGTCCACCGTCTCCACCGAGATCACAGGCGCGGAGACCGCCAGTGCCGTCCTCTCCGTCCCGGCCGCCGCTCCGGCTGTGGCGGCCGCCCACTACGCCGCCCGGCTCGCCTTCGAGGCGGACGTCTCGGACGTACGGGCCGACCTGCTCGCCGGTGTCCCCGGCCTGGTGGTGGTCGACTCCCGCAGTGAGGCGGCCTGGGACCAGGGGCACATCCCGGGGGCGCTGCACCTTCCGACGGCGCGGATCGCGGAGCTGGCGCCTTCGCTGATCGACCCGGCGCTGACGGTGGTCACGTACTGCTGGGGCCCCGGCTGCAACGGCGCCACGCGGGCGGCGCTGGCCTTCGCCCGCCTGGGCTACCAGGTGAAGGAGATGCTCGGCGGGTTCGAGTACTGGGTCCGCGAGGGCTTCGCCTTCGAGACCGCCCAGGGCACCGACCAGCGCGCGATCGACGATCTGACCGCTCCGCGCTCGGGCATCTCCTGCGCCTGCTGAGTGCCGAGCGGTCCAGCGTTCTCGCGAGGGAGAGGGCCCGCGTCCTCAGACCGCCAGCGCCGTGGTGATCACCAACGGGGGCGCGGCCCGCTCCGCCGCCCAGCCGCGGCCGGCGGCGAGGTCCGGGTCGACGAGGCCGGGGAGGCCGAGGGCCTCCTCCACCGTCGGGCGGTGCTGGACGATGAGGGTGAATCCGGCCCGCTCCAGCAGGGCCGGGTAGAAGTCCACGGGCCAGGCGCGGTTGGGCATCACCTGCCAGGTGCCGTCGGTACGCCGGAGCCGTACGGGCAACTCGTCGCCCGGGCCGTACGCGGCACCCGCCTCGCCGATGCGCAGCGAGGCGTACTCCGTCCCGCTGCACGCGGGATCGGTGGCCAGCAGCACGAACGGGCCGCCGGGGCGCAGCATCCGTCGGATCTCCCGGAACACCGCGAGCACCGCTTCCCCGGTGGGCAGCGACGCCAGGACGTGGTTGCACATCACGGCGTCGGCGCTGCCGTCCGCAAGGCAGGCCGTACGCCCGTCCGTGACCAGGTGGAACTCGGCGACGGCCGTCCCCGTGCCGCGGGCCAGCGCCAGCATCTCGGGGGAGGTGTCCACGCCCAGCACCTTCGCTCCGAGGAGCCGGGCCCCGTGGTCGGCGACCTTGCCGGGCCCGCATCCGTAGTCCACCAGGACGGATCCGCTGCCGACCCAGCGGCCCAGGGCCCGGAAGACGAACGGGTACCCGAGCAGCCAGTCCGTGGCCGCCTCCACCGAGGCGAAGGCCCGCGCGCCCTCCGGACCGGACCAGGCGACGGACTCCTGCCCGTCGCCGTGGTCCGCGCCGCCCGTTCCGGTCGGCTCGTTCCGTCCTGCCCGCCCGGTTCCCTCTGGCCAGTCGCTCACAGTTCCACTATCGGGCCTAGGGCGCATCCCGTTCCGCCGCCTCGGCGATCCGTTTGACGGCTGCCAGCCGCCGGTCCCAGTCGGCGGCGAGGGTGGCCATCCACCGGGCCGTGGCGTCGAGGGCCGCGGGCCGCACGGTGTAGCGGACCTCGCGTCCGACCCGGCTGCCGGACACCAGCCCGGCCGCGTCCAGGACGGCGAGGTGCTTGACCACCGCCTGCCGGGAGACGGGCAGTCCCTCGGCGAGCGTGGTCGCGGTGACCTCGCCGTGTGCGGCGAGCAGGCCGAGCAGTCTGCGGCGGGTCGGGTCGGCCAGTGCGACGAGGACCTGATCGACCGCCGCGTCGGCGCCGGGGTGTTCCTCGCTCACGCGGCCGGTTGTTCGACGCGCTTCTTGAAGGCGTCGAGCACCTGCGGCCAGCCGCCGGTGTTGTCCTTCAGCGCCTTGTCGCGCAGCTCCTCGGAACCGGCCAGGGCCGCGAACCCGCTCTCCACGACGCGCAGCCGCGTCTTGTCGCCCTCGCGGCTCAGCGTGAACTCCACCAGGGTGCTGTTGTCCGCACGCAGCTCCTGCCCGGGGAAGGCGCTGGCCCACCGGTACGCGAGATAGGTCGGGGGGTCCACCTTCTCCACCCGTACCGGGAACTCGCCGTACTCGCTGTTCCTCGCCACGACCGACTCGCCCTCCCGGGCCACCGTGCCGGCCAGGCTCCCCTCGTCGGCCACCCAGAAGCCCGGCTCGGCCACCAGGGACCAGACCCGCTCCAGGGAAGCTTCGATCAAGGTGTCGCGTTCGATCCGGTCCGCGTTCATCAGGGACTCCTTCGTCGCAAGCCATTGAGCGATTCGGTGCAACTCCAGAGTTGCACGTGCGTCTCCATCCCGCAACCGTGAGGTTGCGCGAGGACGGGTCGCGCGGGTTCGCCTAGGCTCGGACCCATGGTGCAGAGCCGGGCGGAAGACGTGGACGCGTACCTCGCGGAGGTGCCCGAGGGGCGCAGGGAGGCACTGGCCCGACTGCGTGAGCTGTGCCGTAGCGAGCTGCCCGGATTCACCGAAGCGATGGCGTACGGGATGCCCGTGTTCGAACGGGACGGCGTCGGGGAGATCGCCTTCGCGAGCCAGAAGCAGTACGTCTCCTTCTACCTGATGCGCGAGGAGGTCCGCGAGGCCTTCGAGGAACGGCTCGCGGACCACGACATGGGCAAGGTCTGCCTTCGCTTCCGCACACCGGAGAAGATCGACTTCGTACTCCTGAAGGACCTGCTGCGGGCCACGGCCGCCGCTCCCGGGAAGGCCGGCTGACCCGCCGAGGGTCCAGGCCGCCGCGGCAGCGGAAGGCAGTTCCCGGTACAACCCCTCATAGCCGTCGGGTGTCTTGTGTCTGAGACGACCTACAGAACCCGACGGAAGAGAACCAGCTGTGGACACACCCCCGCAGGGCCCCGACGCGGCGACCGAGACCTTCGTCGCCCACCGCAACCTGCTCTTCACCGTCGCCTACGAGATGCTCGGCTCGGCGGCCGACGCCGAGGACGTGCTGCAGGAGACCTGGCTGCGCTGGGCGGGCGTCGACCTCGACACGGTCAGCGACCGGCGCGCCTACCTGGTACGGATCACCACCCGCCAGGCGCTGAACCGGCTGCGCACCATGAGCCGCCGCAAGGAGTCCTACGTCGGCCAGTGGCTGCCGGAACCGCTGCTCACCACCCCGGACGTGGCCGAGGACGTGGAACTGGCCGAGAGCATGTCGATGGCGATGATGCTGGTCCTGGAGACGCTCGGGCCGACCGAGCGGGCGGTCTTCGTGCTCCGTGAGGTGTTCGGCCTCGACTACGAGGAGATCGCTTCCGCCGTCGACAAGACGCCGGCGGCCGTCCGGCAGATCGCGCACCGGTCCCGCAAGCACGTCGACGCCCGCCGCCCCCGTCAGGCGGTCTCCGCGAGCGAGGCGCGGGTGGCCGTGGAGCTGTTCCAGCGGGCGTTCGAGACCGGGGACCTGCAGGGCCTCCTCGACGTGCTCGCCCCCGAGGTCGTGTACATGGGCGACGGCGGCGGCATCAAGCACGCCGCACTGCGGCCGATCGTGGGCGCCCTCCACGTGGCCCGCCTCTTCGCCGGCATGACGGAGAAGGCGGGCAAGGCCGGCAACGCGCTCTCCTTCGGTGCCACCATGGTCAACGGCACCCCGGCCCTGGCCGTCCACGTGGACGGGGAGTTCGACGGAGTCATCGCCGTCCGCGTCGAGGACACCCGGATCACGGGCCTCTACTTCGTCCGCAACCCGGAGAAACTGTCCCACGTCGACACGGAGACCACGCCCACCCTGAGGTGAGTCCCGGGTGGCACGTGCCGGGCGGGGGAGGGGCTGGCAGCATGGCGTCCATGTCGTCCCTCCCCTCCATGAGTTCCGGGCCCGCCGAGCCCGCCCGGCCCGCACCCGCCGAACCCGTCCGGCACCGGGACCACGGCATGTGGCTGGCCCGGTTCACCGGCCGGGTGCTCGTGGTCTGCTCGCGGTGCGGCGGCCGCGCGCTGGTGGTGCCGCGGCCCGGCCTCGCGGAGTCGGAGCCCTCCAGCTTTCTGCTCTTCCAGCCCCGCCGTCTCACCTGCGGGAGCTGCGGGGCGGTGGTCGACTGGTCGGCGCAGGAGCGGGACGGCGCCCTCGTGGGGGTCTCGGTCGGCGGCACCGAGGACCCGTTCTTCCGGCGCCCGCTGTGGCTGCAGACCCGATGTGCGGGACGGATCCTGTGGGCCTACGACGAGGAGCACGTCGAAGCCCTCGCCGCCTACGTGGGCGCCCGGCTGCGCGAGCGGCACGCCTCCCCGACGCTGTCGATGTTCGCCCGGCTGCCTGCCTGGATGAAGTCCGCGGCACGCCGTGACGAGGTCTTGGCCGGCCTGGAGAACCTGCGGAGCCTCGCCCGGCTCTCGGCCCCCGCCGACCGCTCCGACGCGGCCCACGAACGGGGCGACCGCCCGCGCCACCAGGGCAGCGTGCTGTTCCGCGGGGGTCCCTACTAGGACCGCACGGCCGGCGGGGCGGGGGCGGCGGCCCGGCGGTCGGGTGCGCGCACCGGCCGAATGCGGTGTGCCGGGGGACCGTACGTGTGGCGGTGGGAGGGGAAACCGGGGTGCCGGGCCGCTACGCGGGTACCTCGCATGCGAAACCCCAACGCAGGAGGAACCCGTGCTCGGTACCGACTACCGCCCCGGCTCGCCCAACTGGATCGACCTCGGGAGCCCCGACATCCCCCGGGCCGCGGCCTTCTACCGGGCCGTCTTCGGCTGGGAGTTCCACCTGCTCGGACCCGAGACCGGCGGGTACGGGTTCTTCCAGGCGGACGGGAAGACCGTCGCCGCCGTGGGGCAGTTGGACCCCGGGGCCTCCTCGGCGTGGACCGTGTACTTCCGGACCGACGACGCGGAGGCCACCACCCGCGGCGTCCGCGACGGCGGGGGCGCCGTCCGCGTCGAGCCGATGGACGTCATGGGGGAGGGATGGCTCGCGCAGTGCACCGACCAGCAGGGCGCCGACTTCGCCATCTGGAAGCCGGGCCGGACACCGGGACTGGAGCTGACCTCCGCCGACAACGCGCTGTGCTGGGTCGAATTGCACGTGCCGGACCCGATGGCGGCGCTGGCCTTCTACGGAACCCTCTTCGGGACGCGCTCACGGGAGATGGACGCGCCCGGCATGACCTACCAGGTGCTCAGCACCGCCGACGGGGACCAGGAGGACGCCGCCTTCGGAGGGGTGGCGCCCCTGACGGAGGGCGAGAGCGACGCGCGCTGGGTGCCGTACTTCGCGGTCGCGGACGTGGACGCCGTGGTGAGCACCGCGCGCACCAGCGGCGCCGCGGTGCTCCTGCCGGGCGCGGACGTGCCCGACGTCGGCCGGATTGCCTGGCTGGCGGACCCGAGCGGGGCGGTGTTCGCCCTGCTCGCGGCCGCGCCGCGGGCGGAGTGACCCCGACCCGGACGGTCGGGGTCAGCCGGTGAAGGCTTCGACGAGCGTCCAGACGGCCAGTGCGGCCATGCACAGGGCGCCGAAGCGCTGAACGGTCTTGAGGGGGACCCGCTTGGCGATGAACCGGCCCACGATCAGGGCGAGGGCGGACACCGACATCAGGGCTGCCGCGGAGCCGATGGCGGTGGGCAGCCAGCCGTTGGTGGCGGCGAGGTTGGCGGTGGTGATCTGCGTCAGGTCGCCCCATTCGCCGATGAAGACGGCCATGAACGCGGTGGTGAAGACGGGCCAGAAGCCGGTGACGGCCTTGGCCGCCGAGTCCGCCTCGTCGTCGTCGGCGCCGGAGCGCATCATGACGACGGCGCCGAAGGCGAACAGGGCGGCGGAGGTGAGCTTGACGGCCATGTTCGGCAGCATGCTCAGCAGACTTCCGGCGCCGACCGCGATGGCCACGTGCACGATGAACGCGGTGGAGGTGCCGAACCACACGTACAGCGGACGCATCCGGGTGCCCATGGCCAGTGAGGCGAACATGGTCTTGTCGGGGAGCTCGGCAAGGAAGATCAGACCGAAGGCGGTGAAGATCGCCACGGGGTCGAGAGCCATTCCGGGTGCTGCTTTCTGCTGGAGCCGGGCTCTGATGGCTCGGATCGGCACCCAGCGGGAGGCGACGGGAAGAACCACTCGGCCCGGCACGACGAAGCGGCCCACACGGTGATGTGGGACGGGTCATGCCTTGGCCGAAGGTCTCGTCCGCCCCGCGCCTGAAGCGCGCTGGCCCGGTGGCCGGGACCCGTGGGGGCGTCCAGTATGTCGACCAGCGGTTTTCGGGACTACTCCCCTTCGCTGCAGACAACTGTAACAGCGGCGGCGGGTGCTCCTGCAGGGGGCGAAGGTCCCGGGGGCGCCGGGGGCTGTCGGCCGGTGGCTACCCGAACCGCACCGGGAGGTACTTGATCCCGTTGATGAAGTCCGAGCGCAGGCGGCGGACCTCCCCCGCGAGGGAGACCTCCGGATGGTGGCGCAGGAGCTCCCGGACCAGGGCCTTGATCTGGGTGCGGGCGAGCCCGGCCCCCAGGCAGAAGTGGGGGCCGCCGCCCCCGAAGGTGAGGTGCTCGTTCGGGGCGCGGCGGATGTCGAAGGCGAAGGGGTCGGCGAAGACCTCCTCGTCGCGGTTGGCGGAGGTGTAGTAGGTGACCACCTTCTGTCCCTCGGCCACGGGCCGCCCGTGCAGCACGGTGTCGCGGGTGGCGGTGCGCCGGAAGTTGTGGATCGAGCCGCCCCAGCGCAGGAACTCCTCCGTCGCGGTGGTCCACAGGGCTTCGTCCCCGGGGGCCGCGGCCAGTTCCGCGCGCGCCGCGGGGTGGTCGATCAGGGCGATCAGGGCGCCGGAGAGGAGATTGCGGGTGGTCTCGTTCCCGGCGACGCAGAGCAGGACGAAGAACATGTTGATCTCGTCCGGCGACAGCCGGTCCCCGTCGACCTCGGCGTGCACCAGCGTCGAGAGGATGTCCTCCCGGGGGCGGGCCCGCCGCTCCTCGGCCAGCGCGTCGCAGTAGGCGTAGATCTCGGCGGCCGCGAGGTCGCTGTCGTGCTTGCCGGCCGAGAGCTCGGGGTCCTGGGAGCCGGCCATCCGGTTGCTCCACTCGAAGATCAGCCGTTCGTCCCCCTCGGGTACGCCGACCATCTCGCAGATCGTCTGGATCGGCAGCCAGGCCGCGACCTCCGCGACGAAGTCCATGTCCCGGCCCGGGGTGACCGCGCGCTCCACCAGGGTGACCGCCCGCTCCTGGATCCGGGCCGCGAGCCTCCGTACGACCCGGGGCGTGAAACCCGTGCTGACCAGCGAGCGGTACCGGGAGTGGCGCGGGGCGTCCATGCCCAGCAGGACCAGGCGCAGGGTCTCCAGGGACTCCGGGTTCTGGTCGCGGATCATGAACGAGCCGAGTTCGGTGGACCACAGCTCGGGGTCGCGGCTGACGGCCTTGACGTCGGCGTGGCGGGTGACGGCGTAGAAGCCGGCGTGCGGGCCCGGCACCTCGTGCCAGTGGACCGGGTCCTCCCGGCGCAGCCGGGTGAACTGGGCGTGCGGGACCTCACGGGCCCAGGTGTCCTCAAGGAGGTCTATCTCGCCGGTGGGCGGCACGGGGCGTTCCCTTCGTCGGACGGATCGGGGTGGCACGGGTCGAGGATCGACGGATCGACGGATCGACGGATCGGGGCGGTACGGGGCGGAGTCCCGTACGCGTCAGTGGGCTCCGCCGAGGCCCAGTACGGCGCCGAGGGCCTCGACGACGAGCCCGTCGGGGACGGCGGCCGGTTCGAGGCGGTGCTGCATGGCGAGCCCCAGGAGGAGGCCGAGGACGAGGGCTCCGGTCTCCTCCGGCGTACGGGTCAAGGGGGTGCCGGTCGCCTCGGCCCAGTCGGCCAGTCCCTCGCCGAGCTGGGCACGGATCTCGGTGTACCGCTGCGCGAGGCGGTCTCCGATGAGGGGGCCGCGGGCGGCGTGCAGCCACAGCTCCGTCTCCAGGAGCAGCCAGGAGTCACCGTGCTCGGGGTGCGGGCGGGTGAGGCTGCCCCACATCGCGGAGAAGTGCACGGAGGGGTCGGCCGGGTCCCCGGCCGCGATCTCGGCGGCCAGCTCCTCGCTGGTGCGCTCCTTCCAGACCTCCAGGAGCGCCAGCAGCAGGCCCGCCTTGCCGCCGAAGTGGCTGTAGAGCGCGCCCGTGGTGCGCCCGGCCGCCTCGGCGACGGCTTCGGCGGAGACGGCGTGGAACCCCTTGCGGGCGAAGAGGTCGGCCGCCGCGTCGATGAGGCGCGCGCGGCTCTCGGACTTGCGCTGGGCCTGCGGGGTGCGCTGCGCCTGCGGGGTGCGACGCCGGGGTTGTTCTCGCGTGCGGGACGGTTCCACCGGGCCTCCGGGGGTGGGTCGTATCGGGTGGCCGGGAAGCATCGGGTGCCGAGCCGTGCCGGGTGCCGAGCTGTATCGGGTGCCCGAGTTATATCGGGCCGCCGATATAAGTTGCGCCCTCCCTGATGAAGTGTCAAGGGATTCCGCAGGACCGTACGGGCGCCCGGTGGGACGCTGAGAGGGTGCGCGCCGCCCTGAAGGAGCTCCGTACCGGCACCGGCCCCCTGCCGACGGCCGCCCGGCGGGCCGTCCGGGTCACCCTCGCCGCCGGCCTCGGCTTCTACGCGTTCCTGTACGGGCTGGACCGGCCCGTCGAGGCCACCTACGCGCTCTTCGCCGCCGTCGCGCTGGCCGGACTCTCCCGGATACCGGGCAGCGGAAGGCTCCGGGCCCGGGTGGTCGCCCGCGTGCTCCCCGCCGCCTGCGCGCTGGTGGTCCTGGGCACCTACCTGTCCGTGCGGACCTGGGCGGCCGTGGCGGGCATGCTCGTCATCGGCTTCTGCGTGGCCTTCTCCTCGGCGGCGGGACCCCGCCTGGGGGGCGCCGCGCCGGGGCTCCAATTGCTGTACATCCTGCCCAGCTTCCCGCCGTACGCCCCCGACACCCTGGGGCAGCGCCTGACGGGCACCGTCGTCGGGGTCCTGCTGCTGATCGTCGCCGAGGCCACCGTGCTGCCCGACCCGGCCGTCCCCGGCTACCGTGACCTGGCCGCGGCGGCCGCCTCCGAGGCGGCCCGGTGCGCCGAGGTGCTGGAGCGGCCGCCGCACGCGCTCCCCGCCGCGGATATCGCCCGCGCCGCGGAGCGGTCGCAGGCCCTGCGGCCGTCGCGGGTCGATGAGGCGCACCGGCCCGCGGGGCCCGGCGTACGGGAACGCGCGCTGGCCCACACCGGACTGGCGGCCCGCACCCTGCTGGCCCGGCTCCGGTCCCTGCCCCCGCCGGAGCCGGGCAGCCAGGGCGGAGCGCGGGGCGGGCTGGACCTCGTACAGGCCGTGCGCGAGTCGGCCGCCGGGACCGCCGGGCTGCTCGGGTCGGGGACCCCGCCCGCGACGGACTCCACCCGGCTGCGGGACCTGCAGGTCTCCCTGGCCCGGACCCCCGTGACGGGGCCCGGGCCCGGATTCCGCAACGCCGCCCTGGTCGAGCTGGCGGACGCCGCGCTCGTGCTGCGCGGCGCCGCCGGGATAGCCGTACGGGGGCGTGCGGGGGCCGTGGACGCGGCCGGGCCGGGGGTGGGGTCCGTCGCCGGGCCCGCCGACCGGTTCTGGTACGCCGGGGAGGGGCCGGTGCTGCTCTGGTGGCGTCGGCTGGCCGGGAACTCCGGGCCCCGGTCCGTGCACTTCCAGAACGCCGTCCGGATCGGCGTGGCCCTCGCCTTCGCCCGGGCCGTCGCCGGACTGGACTCGCTGCCGCACGGCTTCTGGGCGATGCTCGCCGTCCTCAGCCTGACCCGCACCAACGCCGAGCAGACCCGGGCCACCGTCCGGCTGGCCCTGATCGGCACCCTGGTGGGCGCGGTCGCCGCCGGCGGGGTCCTCGCGCTGGCCGGGGAGGCGAGCACGGTGTACGCGATCGTGCTGCCGCCGCTGATGCTGTTCGCGTTCTGCGTCGGGCCCGTGCGCGGCGTGGGCTGGGCGCAGGCCATGTTCACCCTGGTGGTGGCCATGGCCTTCGCCCAGCTCGCCCCCACGACGTGGCAGCTGGCCGAGGTCCGGTTCCTGGACGTACTGGTCGGCAGCGCGATCGGGACGGTGTGCGGGCTGCTGGCCTGGCCGCGCGGCGCCCACGACGAACTGGGCCGCGCCGTCGCCGTGTTGCTGCACGCCGCGGCCGACGACGTCCAGGCGGCCACGGCCGCCTTCGGGCGGGCCCGCGCGGTGGAGCCCGACCAGCGGGTGCGGCACGCGCTGGCCCTGGCGGAGAGCGCGTACGCCCAGTACCAGACGGAGGGCCGGCAGCCGGACGCCGCCACGGGCAAGGACTGGCAGGCCGCCATGATGAACGGCCACCACGTCCTCTGGGGCGGCCGCAGACCGCCCGGCGCACCGCCCGGCCCGCGCGAGGAGGCGGTGGTCCGGGAGTACGGGGCCTGGGTGGCGGCCGGCCTGCGCCGTGCGGCGGCGGCCGCCGATCCCGTACACGAGGCCGGGGCCACGGACCCCGGTCCCGCCGGCCCCGCCCCGCGCCGGCCCGGGCCCGAGGATGCGCCGCCGGTGTTCTACACCGCCATGGCCTGGCTGGACGCGCTGGCCGCGGACCTGGAGCTGCTCGACCGGGGGGACGCGGCCGGGCCCGGAGGCGGGCCAGGAGGCGGGCCCGTGGCCTCCGGGCGGGCCTGAGCGCGCGGCGGTGCGCCCGGGGCGAGGCTCTGCGATCGTGGAAGCAGGGGTACCGGCTCCGCCGGCAGGGGCGTGTGGTGAGGAGCGGACATGTCCGGACTGTTCGAGGCGAGCGTCGAGATCGACCGGCCCGTCGCCGAGGTGTTCGCGTACCTCGCGGACGGGCGCAACGACCCGGAGTTCAGCCCGCGCGTCCAGCGGATCACCCGGACGCCCGACGGCCCGACCGCCGTCGGGACGGTCTTCCGCAGCACGGTGAAGGACGCCGGGATGAAGACCGCCAGGGAGTTCCGGATCACCGAACTCGACGCGCCGGTGCGGATCCGCTGGACGGAGCTGAGCCACAACCTGGTGACCGCCGAGGGCGGCTACGCCCTGGCCGAACTCCCCGGCGGGCGGACGAGGTTGCGCGTCTTCAACACCCTGACCGGGCACGGCTTCGGCCGCCTCCTCGTCGGCCTGGCCCTCAGCGCGGCGCGCAAGGACGCCCCCGACTTCGGCCGCCGGATCAAGGCGGCGGCGGAGGCGTCCCCACGGCCGGAGTGAGGACCGGGCCTGGGTGCCCGGACCGGGCCGGGTCACCCGGTCAACCGGTCACCCGGCCACCGGCTCAGAAGCGCCCGGGTCCGGACGGAATCGGCAGCGGCTTCGCCGGCGCACCCTGCCTGTCCGCGCCGGGTGACGGCGTACGGCAGGTGATGTCCCGCGCGGGCAGCCGTCCCGTGGTCAGGTACGCGGTGACCGGCGCGGAGGCGCAGGAGGAGGGGTCGGCCAGGTACACCCCGTGGCCCTCACCGCCCAGGGCCAGCACCATCCGCGAGCCCTTCAACGCCCGGTGCAGGCCCTGGCCGCTCGCCAGCGGGGTCTGCGAGTCCCACTCGTTCTGCACCGTCAGCACACGGGCCGGCGTCTTCATCGGCGTCTCGGCCTCGAGGGGGCGCGGCCAGAACGCGCAAGGCTTGATGTTCGAGGCGAAGTCCCCGTACAGCGGGTACGCGGCCTTGTCACGGACCGCGTCGCGCCGGTAGCGCTCGGGATCGCGCGGCCAGGAGTCGGTGTCCCCGCACACCACGCTCCACAGGACGGCGACCCCGTTGTCGGAGGCGGGCTCGGCCGGCGCCCCGGCTTGGCCGGCGAGCGCCCGCTTCATGCTGAAGTCCGGCCCGGAGGCGCCCGGAGTGACGGCGGGCTTTCCCTCGGCGGCGTCCTTCAGCGCCACCATCAGCGGGGTGACCTGCGCCGGATAGAAGAACAGCGCGCGGGCTCCCCGGATGTCGTCCCCGTTGATCTTCTCCCCCTGGAAGACGATCGGATCCCGGTCGGCACGCGCCACCAGGTCCCAGAAGGTCTTCGACACGGCCGCCGGGCTCTCGCCGAGGTGGTACTCGCCCGAGCGCTGCGCCGCCCACCGCGTCCACCGGGCGAAAGCCGGCTCGGACTCCGTGGCCCAGTTCCGGAACATGTTCCGCCAGATCAGGTCCGGGTCGACGCCGCTGTCGAGCACGAAGCGGTCGGTCCGGCCGGGGAACATCTGCGTGTACACCGAGCCGAGGTACGTACCGTAGGAGTAGCCCAGGTACGAGAGCTTCCGCTCGCCCAGCACGGCCCGGATCGTGTCCATGTCGCGGGCGGTGTTGCGGGTCGTGATGTACGGCAGCACCGAGCCGGCCTTCGCCCGGCACTTCTCGGCGATGGTGCGCGCCCAGGCCACGTCGGAGGGGAAGGACCCGGGGTGGTACGGCCGGTCGATGCCCTGCTCGGCGTCGGTCAGCCCGCAGCTGATGGGACTGCTGGCGCCGACCCCGCGCGGATCGAAGCCGATGAGGTCGTACTGTTCGGCCACCGCCGGGGGGACCACCTCGCCGAAGGCCACCGGCAGATCGAGCCCGCTCCCGCCCGGCCCGCCCGGATTCATCAGGAGGACCCCGTGCCGCTTGGCGGGGTTGGTGCTCCGCACCCGGGATATCGCCAGGTCGAGAGTGCGTCCCGCGGGCCGCCGGTAGTCGAGCGGCACCTTGATGGTGGCGCACTCGAACGAGGCCGGCTGCTCGGCGTCGCACCGGTGCCAGGAGGGCTTCTGCCGCAGGTACGCGGAGTCCGCCTGGACGGTGGCGGTGGTGGTGGTGCCGTCGGTGTCGGCGGCGGAGGCCTGGGCGGCGGCGAGCAGCGGCACGGTACTCGCGAGGAGCCCTGCGGCGGCCAGGAGGGATGCCAGTCGTTTCTTGCGCACGGAGGCCGTTCCTTTCGGGTGGGCGGTGGTCAGCCCCACCCTGGGTCACCCCGCGGTCCGGGCGAATCCACCTGAGGGGCCGCGCCCTCTACTCCTCACGAATGACCGGAAATCCGGACAACTGGCCGACGCGCCGCAGTTTTTGTCCTCGTGTCAGGCTCCGGCGGCGCGGGCGCCGTACGGGGGCCGGGCGCGGCACCGTAGCAGTCTTTCGGGGGTCCGCCCCGTTGTTTGTCCGGTCCGGATGGGCCTTCGGCGCAGGGGCCGGAGCCGGCACTAGCGTCCCTTGGCACCCGGGCCGTCCCGGGAGTCAAGGAGGCACAGTGCTGTCCATTCGTCGGACGAACCTCGGCGGCATGTCGGTCGCTTCGCGGCACGTGATGGGTACGGGCATCGTCATCGGCGCCCTCGCCCTGACCCTGATCGCGCTGCTGATTCCGGTACGGAGCTTCGGCGGCGCCGGCGCCGCGGCCGCCCCGGCCCTCTCGCCGGCCCCCGGCTCCGCCTCCGCTCCGGCGGATGACGACGGCACCGGGGTGATGAACACGGCCTTCGGGCCGCTGACCCCGCAGGACCGCGAGTTCGTGCGCAAGGTCCGACTCGCCGGCCTGTGGGAGCTGCCCGCGGGCCGGCAGGCCCAGGAGCGGGGGACCCGCAGGTCGGTGCGGACGGCCGGCGAGCACCTCGTGGAAGGGCACACCGAACTGGACCGGCGGGTCCTGGAGGTCGGCGAGGCGCTCGGCGTCGAGCTCCCAGACCGGCCGTCCGGGCAGCAGCAGGCCTGGCTCGACCAGCTCGACCGGGCCCAAGGACCCGCGTACGAAGGGCTGTTCGTGCAGCTGCTGCGGCGGGCCCACGGGAAGGTCTTCACGCTCGTCGCTCAAGTGCGGGCGCAGACCCGCAACTCGGTGGTCCGCGAGCTCGCCACGGACGCCAACACCACCGTCCTGGACCACATCGCGGTTCTCGAAGCGAGCGGCCTGGTCGATTTCGAAGGCCTCGCGGACAGCGCGCCGACGGCCGCCCCTCCCGGGGCCGCCCGTCCCGCCGCCCCCTCTCCCGCCGGTCTCTCTCCCACGGACCCCTCTCCCACGGACACCCGACCGAGGAAGTGAAGTGATCACATGCGCGACAACGACTCCACGCAAGACCCGGCGCGCCGGGACGGGGCAGGACACAAACGCAGGACGCGCCCCCTGTACAAGGCGCTGGCCACCGCCTCCGCACTGATCCTGGGCGGCGGCGGGGTCGTGATCGCGAGCCAGGCCGCCTCCGCGGGCCAGGACTCGGCGCGCCGGGCGCCGGTGACGGCCACCATCGACTGCCCCGACGTGGGCGAGCGGCTGCGCGAGGTCCCCGACCAGGCGCGCGGCGAGGTGGACCGGGAACTCGCCGGGCTCGACACCCAGATCGCCGAGGCCTACCAGCGGCTCGCCACCGGCAAGGCTCCGGCGGACGCGCTGCTCGGCGAGCTGAAGGAGCGCCGCGGCACCTCGATCGGCCGGGTCTCCGAGGCGATCGGGCGGAACACCACCCGCCCCGAAGGGCTGGCGGAGCTGAGCACCTGCACGATGCGGGAGGCGCCGGCCGCCGAGGAGGACACCGCCCGGGGCGGCGCGGGCGACGTCGCCCTGAAGGGCGGCCCGGCCCGCTCCGACTTCGTCCCCATCGGCTCGGTCAAGCCGAACGTGCGGCGCCCGGCCCCCAAGTCCGGTGCCTCCAAGGGCTCCCTCTCGGTGCAGTGCGGCCGCAACGAGGAGCGCCACCTTAACCCCGACAACGTGATCGTCGCCCCCGGGGTGAGCAACGGCGCCCACCACATGCACGATTACGTCGGCAACAGGACCACGGACGCCTTCTCCACGAACAACAGCCTCGCCGCCTCGGGGACCACCTGCACCAACGGTGACCTCTCCACCTACTACTGGCCGGTGCTGAGGCTGCGCGACGGAAAGGCCGAGCAGGACGCGGGAGCCCCCGGCGGCGGCCAGGACGCCAACGTGGGCACGATCCTGCGACCGAAGCAGGTGACCATCGAATTCCGGGGGAGCCCCGTCTCCCGCGTCACCGCCATGCCCCGCTTCCTGCGGATCATCACGGGCGACGCGAAGGCCTTCACCAACGGCCCGGCCAACGCCAACGCCTCGTGGAGCTGCACCGGATTCGAGAACCGGCAGCTGAAGGACAAGTACCCGATCTGTCCCAAGGGGACGGACGTGGTGCGGACCTTCGCCTTCCAGAGCTGCTGGGACGGAAAGAACACCGACAGCGCCAACCACCGCACGCACGTGGCCTTCGCCGGACGTGACGGATCCTGCCCGGCGGGCTTCAAGGCCGTGCCGCAACTGGTGCAGCGGATCGTCTACGCGACTGCGCCCGGAGCACGCTTCGCGGTGGACAGCTTCCCCGAGCAGCTCCACAAACCGGTGACCGACCACGGCGACTTCATCAACGTCATGCCGGACGAGCTGATGGCCCGCGCGGTGCGGTGCGTCAACGGCGGACGCACCTGCCGCTGACCACGCGGAGAGGCGGTGCCGGCCGGGAGAACGCTCCCGGCCGGCACCGCCTCGTACGTCCGCTCCCGTCCCGCGCTACAGGCCGTTCACGCGGGCGATGCGGTCATCGCCCGGATTCGGGCGGAAATCGGCGGCCACCAGGCGCGCCCGGCGGCCGCCCCGGACCGGGCGCAGCCGGACCTGGGCCATCAACCGGCGGCTGCGCAGCGCGAGTTCCAGTTCGAAGCGAGTGCGCGGATCCCGCAGGCCGGGCCCGAAGAGCTTCTCCAGCTGGCGCATCCGGTAGCGGACCGTCTGCGGGTGCACGCTCAGAGCCTTGGCCGCCTCGGGTGCCCCGCCGCCCTCCAGCCAGGCGAGCAGGGTCACTTCGAGCCGCTCGCTCTGACGCGGGGTGAGGTCCGCGAGCGGACGCAGCCAGCGTGCGGCGAGCGCGTGTGCCAGCGGCTCGTCCTGGAGCAGCAGTAGGGTCGAGAGGTGGTCGTCCACGAAGACCGTCCGGGCGTCCGGGCCGGTCCGGGCCTGCGCCGGGACCAGCGCGAGCAGGCGTACCGCCCAGCGCAGGGAGGAAGCGGTGTCGCCGGGGGCCACCGGGTGGCCGACCACGGCCAGCCGGCCGCGCAGCGCGGCGTCCAGGGCGGTGCGGGCCTCCGGGTCGGCGGTGGGGACGAGCAAGCAGGGCTGGCCCGCGACCATCCCGCCGAGGCAGTCGTCGAGGAGGGCCGCGAGCTGCTGGGTCTCGCCGGGCGAGGCCAGGGCGACGGCCCGTACGGCGACGGGGAGCGGCCACCCGGCCGGGCCGGCCAGCTCGGCGAGGGCCGGTTCGCGGTGCGGGGCGTCAGCCGTGAGCAGGGCGAAGATCTCGCGCCGGGCGTGCTCGCGGACCGATCCGAACCGCTGTAAGGGGACGGCTTGGAGCGGTGGCGACTCGCCGCTCCGGAAGACGGTGTGCGGGTGTGCGTGGGCGTGCGGGTGGGGCCGGGCGTGCTCGGCCTCGAAGTCGGCGGCCGTCGTATTGACGGGTCCGGGGCCGGACCGGGGTGGGGTGTGGTGGTCCGAAGGCTCCTGAGCGTGAGCCGTGCCGGCCCCTTCGGCTCCGCCGCTCACGGCGGCCCCGCCGGCCCCGTCGGTCGCCGTGCACCCGCCGCCGGCTCCCTCGCGGTAGCCGAGGACGGTGAGCAGGGCCCCTTCCATCCTCCGTCTGACCACCTCGTCGCCGATGTCCTCGACGAGCGCCGAGAATCCGGGGACGGTCTCCCGCAGTTCGTCCACCATCCCCGCCGCCACCGAGGGCAGTTCCTTGCGCAGGACCCGGGTCCACTCGCCGCGTGGGCGGGACCAGATGCGGTTCAGAAGTTCGCACATTGTTACCTCGTTCAAGCCGGGGTATGGCCTGCACCGTGGGACGGTGGCAAGCCCGCAGTCCCGCGGCATCGGCTCGATCGCCGTCGGGGAGGTGCGGCGGCGGATCAGGCGTCAACCCCGTCGCAACCGCACCACTGGAAGGGAATCTTCCGGGGATGTTCGATGCGATGGCTGTGCGAGGGCCAGAAATTATCACGTTTCGATAAATCTCGTGGACGGCTTGCATACCTCCACGATGCTTCTGCACTCCGGCCCCCGCTCCCGGCCGGCCCGGTGGGCCAGGTGCCCATCTCCCGCCCGCCGAGGAGCGGTTACGACGTCGACCCCCGGGCGCCGAGCGCGAGGTGGAAGTGCTCGGGTCCGGACGTATGGGAGACCACATGCCCCTGCTCCAGCCCCGCCTGTCCGGTCGCTCGCACCGGGCCCGCCGCACGAGAGGCCGCACCCGGCGCCACGCCGGAGCGCCCTCCGCGACTCCGTCCGGAACTCCGTCCGCCGTGCCGTCCGGCCCGGTTCAGGTATCCGCGGCGCAGTCCCCGACGGCATCGATGCCGGCCACACCGGGCGCCTCCGGCCGGCGGGCGCTGCGGCGTCCGCCGCTGCTGTCCGCCGCCGGGGGACCGCACCCCGCGGCCCTGGGTGCGGCGGCCCTCGCGGCCGCGGCCGCCCTGCTCGTCGCGGCCCGCGCGGGCGCACTGACCCGGCTGTGGGACTTCCTCGACTACGGGGCCGGTGTGCTCTCGCTGGTCTGCCTCACCGGCGCCGTGCTGTGGGGCCTGGCGGCCACCGACCGCAGACTGCTCGCCTCCGGGCACCGGCTCGTCGCCCAGGCCGTGCACCGGGGCCTGGCCGTCGCCGGACTCGGCTTCCTCCTGCTGCACGTGTGGATCAAGGTCGGGCGGTCCCGGACCGACGCCGCCGCCGTGGTCCTGCCCTTCGCGGACGGTCAGCGGCCCCTCCTCATCGGCCTCGGCAGCCTGGCCGGATACGGGTTCGTCGCCGTGGCCGTCTCCGGCGCCGTCCGCGGCGCCTTCGCCACCCGGGGGCGGTCGCTGTGGTGGCGGGCCCTGCACATGGGCGCGTACCCCGCCTGGGGTGCCTCGCTCGTCCACGGGCTCAAGTCCGGTCGCCCCGCGAGTGGTTGGGTGACGGCGGGGTACGTCCTGTGCCTGCTCGCCGTCGCCGCACTGCTGGCGCTGCGGCTGCGCGCGAAGCTCCGTACGCTCGCCGCCGCGGGACCGCGCACGAGGCCCGGTACGCCGCTCCGCGCGGACCCCGTACGGCCTTCCGGCGGGCCGGCCGCACCGGTGGCGCCGGCGCAGGCCCCGCCGCACGTGCCGTCCGTACCCTCCCGGGCGCCCGGGCAGGCGCCCCCGCACCGGCCGGCCCCCTTCGTGCACAGGCCGGCCGAATGGGCGGCGGAGCTGCTGACCGCGCGCCTGACCCGGCAGCCGGGCACCACGGTGTTCCCCGGCCGCCCGGGACGGGCCGCGGAGCCCACCGGCGGGCCGTCTGCCGAGCCGCTCGACGGCGTGCGGAGCGGACGATGAGCGATTCCGCGACGCGGCCCGCGCTCGGCTGCGTCGGAGGGCCGCGCCTGCTGGCCGGACTCGACACCTCCGAGCGACTCGACCGGGCAGGCCATCTGGGCGTGCACGGCGCCCTGCCCCGGTATCCCTCCGAAGGGCTCGTCGAGCTCGCCGAGGGCATCGCCCTCGGCGGACGCGGGGGAGCGGGCTTCCCCTTCGCCCGCAAACTCCGGGCCGTGATCCGGTCCGCCCGGGGCCAGGACGGGCGCACCGCCGTGGTCGTCAACGGAACGGAAGGCGAGCCGAGTTGCCTCAAGGACGCCGCCCTGCTCCTCTACGTTCCGCACCTCGTGCTCGACGGCGCGCTGGTGGCCGCCGCCGCGCTCGGCGCCGAGGACGTGGTCGTCGGTGTCACCCGCCCGGACGTGGAGCGCTCGCTCGTCGAGGCCGTCGCCGAACGGGGCCCGGCCGGGCGGCGGGTGCGCGTCGTCAGGCTCCCCGAACGGTTCGTCACGGGTGAAGGCAGCGCCCTCGTGAACGGCCTGGACGGCGGACCCGCCCTGCCCTCCGGGCACCGGACGCGCACCAGCGAACGGGGCCTCGGCGGCCTGCCCACCCTGCTGTCCAACGCGGAGACGTACGCCCAACTCGCCGTTGCCGCCCGCCTCGGCGCGCCCGAGTACGGCACGGCCGGCCTGCCCGACGAGCCCGGCACGACCCTGCTGACCGTCGCCGGGAGGACCGTCGTCGAGGTACCGCTGGGCACGTCCCTGGCGTACGTACTGGACCTGTGCGGCACGCTGCCCGGACAGGGCGTGCTGATCGGCGGCTTCCACGGGCGCTGGCTGGACCCGGGGGCGGCGCGCGAGGCGCTGATCTCGCGGAAGTCCCTGGCGGCGTACGACGCGGTGCTGGGCGCGGGCGCGGTGCTGCCGCTGCCCGAAGAGACGTGCCCGGCGGGCGAGGTGGCCCGGGTCGCGCGCTGGCTGGCGAAGGAGTCGGCGGGCCAGTGCGGCCCGTGCGTACGGGGACTGCCCTCGCTCGCCGACGCCGTGGAACGGCTCGTGGCGGGCGGGGGAGGGGCGGCCCTCGACGCGGTACAGGCCCGGATGCGCGGGGTGCGCGGCCGGGGAGCCTGCTCCCACCCGGACGGCACGTCCTCGTTCGTGGCCTCCGCGCTGGCGGTCTTCCCCGACGAGTTCCGCGACCACGCGCTCGGCAGCGGCTGCGGACGCCGCGTCCTGGGCGCCCTGCCGCTGCCCGCGGACGAGAGCCCCGAACGGCTCGTCGTGGACTGGACGTTGTGCAAGGGCCACGGCCTGTGCGTGGACCTGCTGCCCGATGTCGTGCGGCTCGACGAGGACGGCTATCCGGCACGCGGAGTGATGCCCGTCCCAGGTCCCCTGCGGCCGAAAGCATTGCGCGCGGTGCGGCGTTGCCCGGCGCTCGCGCTCCGCATCCAGGAATGAGTTCACGCTTTGGCGTGATCTGATAAATTCCCGCGCCTTTGAATGCGCAGGCTCCCGTAGCCCTTATGAATGTCCCGACGGAATTGCTCCGGATGGAAACCGAAGGAGAGAACCATGGGCAACAGGAGCCGGGCGACCGCGGCCGCCGCGGGATCGGTGCTGACCGTAATTCTGCTCGCGTCGGGATGCGGTAGCGGTGACGACGGCGCCCGTACGGTGACGGTCCGGCCGGCGGGAGCGGAACGGGCGGTGGGCCATGGCCCCGGAGACGCCGAGGGTAAGGCTGAGGGCGAGGGCTACGGCGAGGAGTACGGCGCGGGGCAGGAAACGGATGCGGAGGAGGATGCGGACCTGACTCCGGCCGGGAAGCTGTCGGTCCGGGAGATCCCCGGAATCGGCAGTGTGGCCACGGACGCGGCCGGGTCCACGCTCTACCGGTTCGACAAGGACACCGCCCAGCCGCCCCGCTCGAACTGCGAGGGCGCCTGCGCCACCCTCTGGCCCGCGGTACCGGCGGACGGGGCGCAGGCCCCGGCCGGCACGGACGCGGGGCTGCTCGGCTCGGTCGACCGGCCCGACGGCACCCGTCAGCTCACGCTCGCGGGATGGCCCGTCTACCGGTACGCGAAGGACACCCGGCCGGGTGAGGCGAAGGGCGAGGGCGTCGGCGGCACCTGGCACGTGCTGGCTCCGGACGGCAAGAAGGCCGTGGATGCCGGAAAGGCCGCGGACGACGGAAAGGCCGCAGATGCCGGCGAGGCTGCAGAGGCCGGAAAGGAATCCGCGCAGCTCTCCGTCACGGATGACGCGAAACTCGGAAAACTGATGGTGGACGGCCAGGGACGCACCCTCTACCGGTTCGGAAAGGACAGCGCCTGGCCGATGAAATTCGGCTGCCTCGACGCCTGCCTGAACACGTGGAAACCCGCCGCACCCGTGGAACGGGAAAAGGCCGTCGGAATTCCCACCGGTCTGGTCGGATCCGTGGAACGCCCTGACGGAACCCGCCAATTGACGATCGACTGCTGGCCGGTCTACCTCTACACGGGAGACACCGCGCCGGGCCAGACCAACGGACACGGCCTCCAGGGCCTCTGGTTCGCGGTGGACGACGCGGGTGAGAAGATCCCGGCGAAGGGCTGAACGGCCGTGACCGACAAGCGAGTCGGGGCGCTCCGGGCGCCCCGCACGATCGCCCTGCTCGCCGCTCTCCTCTGCGCCGGCTGCACGGCCGGCGCGGGCGGCACGGGCGGGGGCCGAGCAGCGCCCCCGCTCCCCGCCCCCGAGCCGCTGGACCGGATCGCCGCCGCCGTGGGTTGCAGCCCCGAGGTGACGGTCGATGCGCAGGAGCTCCGCGAGGGCGCCTGCGCGGTGGGCGCGCAGGCCTTCCGGCTCGCCACCTTCAGTACGGCGCAGGGCCGTGCCGCCTGGCTGTCGGAGTCGCGGCAGTACGGTGGCACGTACCTCGTCGGCGAGCGCTGGATCATCACGGCGCCCTCGGCGGACGCCCTGGCCCCGGCCCGGGCCCGCCTCGGCGGGACCCTGGACTCGGCCCCCGTGCACACCCACGGCGCCGGGGCTCATCCCTCGGCGACCTTGACCACACCGGTCCCGGCGCCCTCGTAGAGGGTGCCGTCCGCGGTCGCCGTCGCCCGGGGCGGGCCGTGGGGCGTGACGCGCCGCCGACGCCCGAGAACACGGATGCTGCGCGGAAGGTACGTACGGTCGGAGCACTCGTCCACGCCCGCCACCCGCACGTCACCGCAGCACCCCGTCCCGCCCCGCCCCGCGCGCCCGGCCGCCCCCGCGTCCGGAGCCGTACGCGCGAGCCACCCCCGCCCCGCCCGTCCTTGAGCGGAGACTCACAGATGGCACAGCCCACCCCCCTCGCCCTCAAGCCCGGCACGGCCTGGTCCGATGCCTGGCGGCGCGCCCTCGCCGCGGCCCCGGAGGCCTTCCGCGAGGACGGCGTCCTGAACCTCTGGGCCGGCGCCTGGCAGAGCGACGGCCACGCCCTGCCCGCCACCAGTCCCGTGGACAGCAGTCCGATCGCGGGCCCGCCCCGGCTCGACGCGGGCACCGCGACCAAGGCGGTACGGGCCTCCCTCGACCAGCACCGCGCCTGGCGGCAGGTTCCGCCGGCGGAGCGCCGGGCCCGGGTCACCGCTGCCCTCGACGCCCTCACCGAGCATCGCGATCTGCTCGCCCTGCTCCTGGTGTGGGAGATCGGCAAGCCCTGGCGGCTCGCGTGCGCGGACGTGGACCGGGCCATCGAGGGCGTGCGCTGGTACGTGGACCACATCGACGCCATGTCGGTGGGCCGGACCCCGCTCGACGGCCCGGTGTCCAACATCGCCAGCTGGAACTACCCCATGTCCGTCCTGGTCCACGCGATGCTGGTGCAGGCCCTCGCGGGCAACGCCGTCATCGCCAAGACCCCCACCGACGGGGGCCTGGCCTGCCTCACCCTCGCCTGCGCGCTCATCCACCGCGAGAACGTCCCGGTGACCCTGGTCAGCGGCAGCGGCGGCGAACTCTCCGAGGCGCTCGTCCGCTCCCCGGAGATCGGCTGCGTCTCCTTCGTCGGCGGCCGCGACACCGGGGCCCGCATCGCCACCTCCCTCACCGACCTCGGCAAGCGCCACGTCCTCGAACAGGAGGGCCTCAACACCTGGGGGGGGTCTGTGAGCACACCGACTGGACCGCCCTGGGCGCCGCCGTCCCGAAACTCTTCGACTACGGCAAGCAGCGCTGCACCGCCTACCCGCGCTTCGTCGTCCAGCGCACCGCCTTCCCCGACTTCCTCGCCGCCTACCTCCCGGCCGTCTCCGCCGTCCGCACCGGACACCCGCTCGCCGTCGCGCACCCGGACGACCCGTTGCCCGAGCTCGATTTCGGCCCCCTCATCAACGCCGCCGAGGCCGTGGACCACGGCGCCGTCCCCCTCTTCCGCGGCACGCTGGACCCGGCCCGCTTCCTGCCCGGCCAGGACACCTCCGCCTACCTGGCCCCGCTGACCCTCCTCAGCCCGCCGGCCTCCTCGCCCCTCTACCACGCGGAGCCCTTCGGCCCGGTCGACACGATCGTGCTCGTCGACACCGAGGCCGAGCTGCTGGCGGCGATGAACGCCTCCAACGGAGGGCTGGTCGCCACCCTCTCCACCGACGACCCGGCCGTCTTCGACCGCCTCGCACCCCAGATCCGCGCCTTCAAGACCGGCCACGGCAGGCCCCGCTCGCGCGGGGACCGGGAGGAGCTCTTCGGCGGGTTCGGCGCCTCCTGGCGGGGCGCCTTCGTCGGCGGCGAGCTCCTGGTCCGCGCCGTCACCCTCGGACCCGCCGGCGAACGGCTCCCGGGCAACTTCCCGGAGTACCAGCTTATGCCCTGAAGCGGCGCCGAGCGGGTACCGAGGTGGCAGCGCAGGCTCCGAGGTGGCTCCGAGGAGGCGATGCGCCGGGCCCCGCGCGCTCTGATTACAGTGAGATCACCGCCGTGCCGCGCGGAACGCCAAGGGGGCGGGCCGCCGCGGTCCGGCAAGAGCCTGGAATTGGAGCCGCAGATGGAGAGTCCCAGCCGTACCGCGCTGATCGAGGACCTGATGGGGCGCTTCCCGCACGTCCCCCGGGAAGCCGTGATCAAGGAAGACCTCCTGCGGGGCGGCATGGCCTTCGACGAGTCCGCGCTCAGCGGGGGCGCCGACGGGGCCTCGGGCGACGTCAAGCCGAAGTCGTACTTCATCTTCTCCTTCGACCACCGCACCCTCCCGGAGCTCGGCGCCGCCGCGCTGAACCGGCCCCCGGAGGAGATCGTCCTCACCGGTGGCCCGTACGAGCTGCGCCGCACCGTGGTCTCCGTACGGGTCAACCCGGACTCCCCGTACGTGGTGCGCGGCGGGGAGGACGGCACGCTCGGCCTGTACCTGGACGGCGTACGGATCTCGGACGTCGGCCTGCCGCCGATGCCGGAGTACTACCGGCACAAGCTGTCGAACGGCAAGTCCGTGATGGAGGTCGCGCCGACCATCCAGTGGGGCTACCTCATCTACCTGACGGTCTTCCGGGTGTGCCAGTACTTCGGCGCCAAGGAGGAGTGCCAGTTCTGCGACATCAACCACAACTGGCGCCAGCACAAGGCGGCCGGCCGCCCCTACACGGGTGTGAAGCCGGTCGAGGAGATCCTCGAGGCGCTGGAGATCATCGACCGGTACGACACGGCGGGCATCTCCAAGGCCTACACCCTCACGGGCGGCTCGATCACCTCCCAGGTCGGCGGCCGTGACGAGGCCGACTTCTACGGCCAGTACGCCAAGGCCATCGAGGAGCGCTTCCCCGGCCGCTGGACCGGCAAGGTCGTCGCGCAGGCCCTGCCCCGCGACGCCGTGCAGCGCTTCCACGACCACGGCGTCAAGATCTACCACCCCAACTTCGAGGTGTGGGACGAGTACCTGTTCAAGCTCCACTGCCCGGGCAAGGAGCGCTACGTCGGCCGCGACGAATGGCACCGCAGGATCCTGGACTCCACGGAGGTGTTCGGCCCGCGCAACGTGATCCCGAACTTCGTGGCGGGCATCGAGATGGCCGAGCCCTTCGGGTTCACCAAGGTGAGCGAGGCGATCGCGTCGACCCAGGAGGGCCTGCGGTTCTTCATGTCGCACGGAGTCGTCCCGCGCTTCACCACCTGGTGCCCGGAGCCGACGACCCCGCTGGGCAAGGCCAACCCGTTGGGCGCGCCCCTCGAGTACCACGTCCGCCTGCTGGAGACCTACCGCGCGACGCTGGAGGAGTTCGGCCTGAGCTCCCCGCCCGGTTACGGTCCGGCCGGCCCCGGGCGCGCGGTGTTCTCCGTCTCCTCCTTCATGGACAGCCTCGAGGGGCTGGAGGCGAAGGAGGAGAGCGCCTGCTGACG
Source organism: Streptomyces sp. NBC_01264 (assembly GCF_026340675.1). NCBI lineage: Bacteria > Bacillati > Actinomycetota > Actinomycetes > Kitasatosporales > Streptomycetaceae > Streptomyces > Streptomyces sp. NBC_01264. The sequence continues at coordinate 620,187 of NZ_JAPEOX010000002.1, read as the reverse complement.
GCTGCGGTTCCCGGTCCGGCTCAGACGTCGAGCACCAGGTCCGAGGTCGGCAGGGACTGACAGGTCAGGACGTCGGTGTCGGGCAGGTCCTCCGAGGGGGTCACCAGGTGCGCCGCCGTGCCCTTGAGCACGCCGCACGCACAGCTCTCGCACTGCCCGACCCGGCAGCCGCTCGGCATCGCGACCCCGGCCGCCTCCCCGAGGGCGAGGAGCGGGCCGTCGTTCTTGCGCCACACGGCGCTGCGTCCGGACCGGGCGAAGGTGACGGTGTACTCGGCGTCGTCGGGCACGGTCACCTCCCGCCGGGCCGGGCGGAACTTCTCGCTGAACACCTCGAAGCGCGGGACACCGCGCGCGACGAGGGCGCCGCTGAGGGCGTCGAGCATGGGCTGGGGTCCGCACATGTAGAAGCGGGCCCGCCGCTCGATGAGCCCGGGGTCGATGTCGTCGGCGGTGATGAACCCGGTGCGGTCGTAGTCGCGGCCGGGGACGTCCTCCGGACCGGGCGCCGCGTAGTGGTCGATGACCGTCAACGCCGGTATACGGGAGGACAGTTCGCGCAGCCGGTCCCGGAAGGGGTGGTCGGCCGCGTTGTTGTTGCCGTAGTGCAGGACGACCTCGGGGACCGTACCGCCGGTGGCGGCGAGGGTTTCGAGGTAGCTGAGGAACGGGGTGATGCCGATGCCGCCCGCGAGCAGCACGACCGGGTTGTCGGTGTGCGTCGGGATGGCGAAGACGCCGCCCGGGCTCGCCAGGTGCAGCCGCTCGCCGACCCGGAGCTCCTCGTGGACCCGCGTGGAGAAGGCTCCGCCGGGGATGTGGCGTACGGCGAGCCCGTAATCGGTGCGCCCGCTCGCGAGGGCGGGGCCGGTGAGGGAGTAGCTGCGGCCGTCGCCCGGGTCCTGGAGGGTGCCGTCCGGGTTCTCGGCGCGCACGGTCAGGTGCTGGCCGGGCCGGTAGTCGGGGAGGGCCCCGCCGTCCTCGGGGGCCAGGCGCAGGGCGCGGATACCGGTGCTCACCTCGGTGAGGGCCGTGACCGTGAAGGGGCGGGTCCCCGTCCAGGTGCCGTCGCTCCGCACGGGGCTGATCCGGCAGGCGGCCGCGCGCATCGGTGCCGAGCCGCTGAGCGGGTCGGTGTCGGTGTGGTCGATGAGCCGGTTGAAGTTGCTGCCCGTGGCGGCGGTGGGGTCGGCGCCCGGGAGGGCGAGGTCGGGGGCGTCCTGCCACCAGCCGTACTCGCCGACGACGACGGAGGGATGCAGCGAGTCGTCGAAGCGGGCGCGCAGCCGGATGGAGCCCAGACGCGTGCCGAGTTCCAGCCACTGGCCCTCGCCGATGCCGTGGGCGGCGGCCGTCCGCGGGTGCAGGTCGACCGAGGGGTCGGTGGCCCGGCGGCGCAGCGAGGTCAGGGACCGCTGCTGGCTGTGCACGAAGTACCCGTGCTTGGCGCAGGTCAGTACGAGCGGATACGCGGCGTCCGTGGGCGCGGGGTCGTGGTGCTCGGGCACCGCCGGGTATCCGTGCTCCAGCAGCCGCTCGGAGTACAGCTCCACGCGCCGGGTGGGCGTGCCGAAGCCGGTGACGGCGTCGCCGCCGCCCTCGTCGCCCGGTACGGGGGCGGCGTACTTGCGGTAGGACTCCTCGCGGGGCACCCGGACGCCGCCGGGGCGCCCGCGCAGCTCCTCGACGGTGAGGCCGAGGGGTTCGAGCTGCCAGTTCCAGGCGGCCTCGATGTCCCCGTCGAAGAACTGCCCGCCCATGCCCAGGCGGCAGGCCAGATCGAAGACGAACTCGGTGTCGCTGCGGGACTCGCCCTGCGGCTCGACCATCCGCGGCCGGAGCTGGACCTGCTCCTGGGCCCGGTGACTGACCTCGAAGCCGAAGCGCAGGGCCTCGTGCTCGTAGGAGCTGTTGACCGGCAGGACGATGTCGGCGCTGCTGCTGGTCGGGTTGTGGAAGAGGTCCAGGTGGACCTGGAAGTCGAGCGTGCCCAGCGCCCGCGCCGTGCGGTCGGAGTCGGGCTGGGCGACGACGAGGTTCGACCCGAAGCCGATGAGGGCGCGGACGGGGTAGGGGCGGCCCGTCTCGATGGCGGTGCACAGGTCGCCGGAGTTGATGTAGCCGAAGGCCGGCGGGCCCAGCGGGTGCTTGTCGAGGCCGAGGGCCTTGGCCCGCTGCTCGGGGGCGAACTGCCCGAAGTTCGCTGCCGGGTTGTAGGGAGGGGCGGGGACCACGTGGTTGCCGCCCGGGGCGTCGTAGGAACCGGTCAGGGCGTACAGGGTGGCCAGGGCCCGCTCGGTCTGGGCGGCGTTCGCGCTCTGCCCCACTCCGGTCCACCCGTAGTACGTGACCGAGGGCGCGGCGGCGATCTCCGCGGCGAGGGCGCGGATCTCCCGCTCGGGGATCCAGGTGGTGGCCGCGACCCGGTCCGGAGTCCAGGCCGCGCAGGCGGCGGCGTACCGCTCGAAGGCGGGCGCGCAGTCGACGACGGAGCCGTCGCGCAGCGCGATCGGGCGGGTGCCGCGCAGCGCGAAGCGCTCGGGGCGGTCGGCGGCGCGCGCGGTGTCGTAGGCCTCGGCCCGGCCGGTCTCCTCGTCGAAGACGGCGAAGCCCGGGAGGTCCGGGGTGGTACCGGGGAGCTCGTCCGCGCGCAGGAAGCGGCCGGTGTCGGCGCGGACGAGGAGGGGACCGTTGGTCCAGGCGCGGACGAAGGCCGCGTCGTAGCCCTCGTCGGCGATGAGCAGGTGGGCCAGGCCCAGGGCGAGCGCGGCGTCGGTGCCGGGCCGGACCCGGAGCCAGTGGTCGGCCCGCAGCGCGCTGGTGGAGCGGCGCGGGTCCACGACGGCGAGCTTGGTGCCGTTCGCCTGGGCGGCGGAGAGGGCGGCGGACTGGGCGAGCCAGGTCTTGGCCGGGTTGAAGCCCCACAGCAGGGCGAGGTCGGCGTTCGCGTAGTCGGGCGGCGGGATCGGCGAGCCGAAGGTGAAGGCGTGCGCGAAGTCCTTGTGCCAGTTGCAGATCTCCGCGCTGTACACCGTGTTCGGGCTGCCGAAGAGGCGTACGAAGCGCTCGATCCACTCGGTGGCGTCCGAGACCATCGTTCCGGAGGGCGTGGCCACCGCGAAGGCCACCGACTCGGGGCCGGTCTCGGCGGCGATCGTGCCGACCTTCTCGGCTATCTCGGTCATCGCCTCGTCCCAGGAGACGGGCACCCAGCCCGGGTCCGGGTCGGACTTGGGGTTGGTCCGGCGCAGCGGGGTGGTCAGCCGCCGGGTGCTGTGCGCGAGCTCGGGGGCGGAGCGGCCCTTGGGGCACATCGCCGTGCCGGTGGGATGGTCGGGGTCCGGTCGCATGCCGGTGAGCCGGCCGTCCTCGATGGTGAAGATCGCGCCGCAGCGCGACTTGCAGAGGGTGCAGAAACCCCTCTTCTCTTCGGACATGGCCGTCTCCTGCCTTGTTGACCTCCTTCCATTGGACAGTCCGTGGCAGGGCGCTCACCAGCGGCGATGGTCTTGACCGGGGACGCGGATGTCCCGGCCGGCCAGGGCCTTTCGGCCCCGGATCCGGCCGGGTCGTTCGGCACTAGGGATGCCGGGCGCGCACCAGGCGGAAGGCGGCGTAGAGGACGGCGGCGGCCAGGGCGAGGAGGATGGAGGTCTCGATGAGCTGGGTCGGCCAGTGGTGCGAGGCCGGGTGGAAGTCCGCGTACCGGGCGGTGATGTTCAGGTCGGCCGGGCAGCCGGCCGCCGGGTCCGTCGGGTTGAAGCAGGCGTCCTCGGAAAGGCGCTCACCCGTGGAGCTGAGGTATCCGGTGTCCATCATCAGGGCGTAGCCGGACCACCGCGGCCCCGGGCCCGGGTAGGGCGCGGTCGTCGTCACCACGGGGAGGAGGGACCAGCGCAGCACACCGAGGACAAGCAGCACGAGGCCCGTGAGGAGACCCGTGACCGCCATGGCGGGCAGCGTCCGCCGGACCAGCTGGCCGACCAGGGCGCCGAGGGCCACGCCGAGCAGGCAGTAGCCGACGAGCACCGGGCCGGCGGCCTCGTACGGGCCCCGGTCGGCCCAGTGGAGCCCCGAGGATCCGCTCACGTTGGACCAGCCCAGGCGGTACACCCCGATCAGGGCGACCGAGCCGAGTACAGCGACCACGGCCGCCACCAGGACCTTCGAGCCGAGCCAGGCCTTCGCCGTCGTCGACTGGGTGAGGGCGAGCCGCCAGGTCCCGCTCTCCAGCTCGCGGGCCACCATCGGGCCGGCGACGAAGGCTCCCGCCAGCAGCGGGAGGAAGAGGAGGGTGTTGCCCGCGTACTCGATGAGGAGCCGGAGCGCCTCCCACCCGTAGTACGAGGACGGTGAGGTCATCCGGTCGGCGTCTCGATCCCCGCTCAGCACGCGCAGCGCGATCACCGCTACGAGGCCCAAACCCACCAGCGCGAACACCGCCCACAGCACCGTCCGGTGCTGCCGGACCGCCACCCAGTACGGTCCCTTCAGCGTCAGCGCGCTCATGCCGGCACACCCTCGGTGGCATCGGTGTCCACGGCGAACGCCGGGGCTTCGGGCGCGCGCAGGTGGGCGAGCAAGAGTTCCTCCAGGGACGGGTGGGTCGTCTGCCAGGTGCCGCTGTCGACCGGGCCCCGCGGCCGTACGAGCGCCGTGAGCTGCCGGCCCGTCGTGCGGGCCTCGACGACGGTGTGCGCGGAGAGTTCCTCGCGGGCGGCGGCGGGGCCGGTGAGCAGCAGGTGCGCCGCGCCGATCTCGTCGAGGGGGCCGGCGAGGCGGATCCGGCCGCCGTCGACGAGGAGCAGGTGGTCGCAGGCGCCCTCCAGCTCGGTGAGGATGTGCGAGGACATCACCACGGAGGTGCCGTTCTCGGCGGCGTCGGCCATCAGCGTGCCCATGAGGCGGTGCCGGGCGAGCGGGTCGAGATCGGCCATCGGCTCGTCGAGCAGGAGCAGGCTCGGGCGTTTGCCGAGGGCCAGGGCGAGGGCGACCCGGGTGCGCTGGCCGCCGGAGAGGGTGCGGATCTTCGCGCCCGGGTCGAGGTCCCCCGCCTCCACGATCTGCTCGGCCCTGCCCGCGTCCCAGCGGCCGGGGTTGAGTTCGCTGCCCATGCGCAGCGTCTCGCCGACGGTGAGCTGCGGGTAGAGCGGCTTCTCCTGGGCCACGTAGGCCAGTTCTTCGCGGGGGACCGAGCGGAGGTGGCCCTCCGTCGGAGCCACGAGCCCGGCCGCGATGGTCAACAGCGTTGACTTACCCGCCCCGTTGGGTCCTACGAGTGCACAGACCCGGCCCTCGGGAAGCCGGAAGGCGCAGTCGCGCAGCGCCCACCTTCCCCGGCGTCCGTAGCGCAGGCCGAGGCCCTCCGCCTCGATCACCATGTGCGTCATACGTCTTCGTCCCCCTTGAAGTGCTCTTCCAGTACGGCCGAGAACAGCGCGGCCGCGTCGTCCCGCTCCATCCCCGCCTCCCGCGCCCGCCGCGCCCAGTCCGCGAGTTCGGCGCGCAGCGGGGATTCCGCCGGGGCGCCGCCCAAGGACTTGCGGATGAAGGTGCCCAGTCCCCGCTTCGCCTCCACGAGGCCCTCGCGTTCCAGTTCGCGGTAGGCCTTGAGGACGGTGTTCGGGTTGATGGCAGTGGCCTCGACGACCTCACGTGCGGTCGGCAGCTTGTCGCCGGGCTCCAACAGCCCCAGGCGAAGGGCCTGTTTGGTCTGCTGGACGATCTGCAGGTACGTGGCGATGCCGCTGCGCCGATCGATGCGGTACTCCAGCACGACAACACCACCCTTTCACTAGGCAAGTAGTGAAAGGGTGGTGCAGGGGGGTGCTTCTGTCAACTGTCCCTCTCGGCCTCAGCCGAAGGTGGGGTCCGGAATCGAGCGGCGCAGCTCCGGTGCGATCCGCGACTGGAACAGGGCCAGGGAGTCCCGGTGCTGGGTCTCGGTCAGCCCGCCCGGCTCGGCCTGGAGGTGCAGGACCGTGTGGCCGAACTCCTCGTGGTAGCGGTGCACCTTCTCGATCACCTGCTCGGGGCTGCCGATCAGGGCCGAGCTCCGCTCGACGAAGTCCTCCAGGGTGGGAAAGACCGGCTCGATGCCCTGAGCGGCATGGGCGGCGAGGTAGCGCGCGAAGGCCGGCCGGAACGCGGCCACCGCGCCCTGCGAGGTGGCCGCCGTGTGGAAGCCCGCCGTGCCCGCGCCCACGACCGCGTGGGCCGGATCGTGTCCGTAGTGCTCCCAGCGCTCGCGGTAGTGCCGGATCAGCTCGGCGTACGGGCCGATCGGGTGGGTGACGTTGGCGGAGAAGAGCGGGTCGCCGTAGCGCGCCGCGAGATCCACGGACTCCCTGCTCGTGGCGCTGCCGTGCCACACGCGCAGGGTCCTCTGGTACGGCCGGGGCAGCACCTCGGCGGCGGTCAGGGCCGGCCGGAAGCGCGGACTGGCCGTCACCTTGTCCTCGCTCCAGATCTGGCGGAACAGCTCGTAGCCCTCGGAGTTGCGCTCCCACTGGTCCTCGGGGGTGACGTCGAACAGCTCGCGCTGCGCGGTGCCGTTCCCCTTGCCGATCATCAGCTCCAGTCGGCCGTCGCTGAGATGGTCGAGGGTCGCGTAGTCCTCGTACGCCCGCACCGGGTCGAGCAGGCTCAGGGTGGTGACCGCGGTGTACAGCCGGATGCGCCGGGTCAGCGCGGCGATGTGGGAGAGCACCACGGGCGGCGAGGACGACAGGAACGGCCGCTCGTGCCGCTCGCCGACCCCGAACCCGTCGAAGCCGAGCTCCTCGGCCTGCAGCGCGGCGGCGACCACCTGCCGGAACCGCTCGCGCGTGGGAGTCGGGGCGCCCGTCGCCGGGTCCGTGCCGTCCGTGATCAGGGTGATGGCCAGGAATTTCACGCCGGCGCTCCTCGGAAAGTGCGTGCCCGAACATCAGGGCCGTGGAAATGACGGGAATATGAAAAAGAATGCGGCACTGTTAAATGCGTGTGGCGGCCGTGTCGTCCGCGCCGCCGGGCGCCCGGAAGGCCAGGAAGAAGGGCCTGTGGCGCACGGTGAAACCGATCGACTCGTAAAGGCGGACCGCATCGGTGTTCTCGGCCGCCGTGTGCAGGAACGGCGCGTCTCCCCGGTCCCGGATGCCCGCGGCGACGGCGCGGACCAGACGCGTCGCCAGCCCCCTGCCCCGGAAGCCGGGATGGGTGCAGACCGCGCTGATCTCCGTCCAGCCGGGCGGGCGCAGCCGCTCCCCGGCCATGGCGACCAGCCGGCCCCGGTGGCGGATGCCCAGGTACGTGCCCAGCTCGATGGTGCGGGGCAGGAAGGGCCCCGGCTTCGTCAGCTCGATCAGCTCCAGGACCTCGGGCACGTCCGCCGCCCCGAGCCGCACGGCCTCGGGGGCGGGCTCGGCACGCAGCGAGGTGTCGACGAGCTGGACCCCCCGCCCCGACCAGAGGGTCTCCCAGCCGGGGGGCGGGGTCAGCACCCCGGAGAGCGATACGGTCCCGCCGGGGCCGGCCAGGGAGCGCAGCCCGTCCCAGGAGCGGGCGTCGGCCGGATCCGCGATCGCGGAGAAGACGGCCACCTCCGGGTCGTAGCGCGCGGCGTGGGCGCCGGCCCGCACGGCGAAGGCCGCGTGGGCGCCGGACAGCGAGGCCCAGGCCGGGTTGTCGAGCACGTGCGGGGGCGTCGGGATCGCCGGGGCCACCGGGGTCACGTGGCTGGGAGCCGGACCGGGGCTGGTGGTGCTGGTGGTGGGCATGGGAGCGGAACCCTCCTTCCGTGGGATGCCTGAACGGGCCGGGGACGGCCGGCCCGCGGGGTCAGGAGTTGGTCGTGGGCAGGCCGGGCGGGTTCACCAGGGAGGTGGGCACGGCCTCGTTGGAGAGGTTCCAGGCGGTCAGGAGCTTCGGGTACTGGCCGCTCTTGGCGAGGTGGTTGATGGCCTCGGCCACCGGCGCGGCCAGCCCGCTGTCCTTCTTCGCGGTCGCGGCGATCAGCCCCTGGAGGGTCTCACCGGCACCGGAGAACGAACCGGCGTTCCGCGTCGGGGCGTTGCCGCTCGCGGTCTGGGTGATGTGGTAGGAGATCGACGGGTTCGGACCGAAGTTGAGGTCGATCTTCTTGCCGCTCAGCGCGAGGTAGACGCTGTTGGCGTCGGGGAAGTACTTGACCGTGATGTCCTTGCCCTCGGACTGGAGTTTCTTCTGCCACTCCAGGAGGATCTTCTCCTGGTTGGTGCCCTTGCTGACCGACACCGTCAGGCCCGCCAGCTTGCGGTAGTCGCCGCCGAACTCCCAGGTGTTCTCCTTCAGCGCTTCGAAGGCCAGGTTGTCCTGCCGGTAGGAGGCGAAGTCGTACTTCTTCTTGCGCTCCTCGGTGACCGTGACGTTGGAGAAGGCCACGTCGACCTTGCCGCTGTCGATGCCGACGAAGAGGTTCTCCCACGTGGAGTTCTTCACCACGGGCTTCAGACCCAGGGTCGCGGCGACGAGGCGGCCGAGGTCGGGCTCCGCGCCGGTGAGGGTCTTCTGGTCGGTGCCGACGTAGGCGAGCGGCGGGAAGCCGGCGGGCAGGGCGCCGACGCCGATGACCAGCTCACCGCGGTCGCGCACCTCCTTCGGGAGCTTCGCGCGCAGGGACTCGACGACCGGGACGGACAGTTTCGCCTGCTGGGCGGCTCCGTTGGAGACGGCGCCGACGATCACCTTGTCCGAGCCCGGGCCCGAGGCGGTGCCGGAGGCCTTCGCGTCACCGCCGCACGCGGTGAGTCCGGCGGCGAGGGCGACGGCGGCGGTCGTGGCGCCGAGGCCGCGGACGAGTCTGTTGCGCAGGAGGGACGGGCGCTGCATGGTGTTGCCTTTCGGAGGTTCGGAGGTTCGGTGATGCGAAGAAGGGGAGTTGGCGAGGGTGTGGGACGGGTGGGGCGGGGTGCTCAGAGCACCTTGCTGAGGAACTCCCGGGTGCGCGGGTGCGCGGGATGGTCCAGCACCTGCGAGGGCGGGCCCTGTTCGACGATCCGGCCCTCGTGCAGGAAGACGACCTCGTCGGCCACCTCGCGGGCGAAGCCGATCTCGTGGGTCACGATCACCAGGGTGGTGCCCCCGGTGGCCAGGTCCTTGATCACCGAGAGCACCTCCCCGACCAGCTCGGGGTCGAGCGCCGACGTGGGTTCGTCGAAGAGGATGACCCCCGGCCGCAGGGCCAGGGCCCGGGCGATGGCCACCCGCTGCTGCTGCCCGCCGGACAGCTGCCG